>VGES01000042.1 GCA_016869765.1 Alphaproteobacteria bacterium | reverse complement strand
CGGCCGCAAGCGTATTCGCGTCATGGGGCCTTCGGGTCTGCAAGGGCGCTACCCGGTCGTGTCGTTCGATGTCGCGGGCGCCCACCCGCACGACATCTGCACGTTGCTCGATCAATCGGGCGTGGCGCTTCGTGGTGGCCATCATTGCGCCCAGCCGCTGATGGAGCATTGGGGCCTCGCCGGTACGACGCGGGCGAGCCTCGCGCTCTACAACGATGCGGGCGATGTCGATGCGTTCCTGCGCGGGCTCGATCAGGCGTTAGGGAGACTCCTATGAGCACGGATGTCTACCAGGCGCAGGTGATGGCGCTGTCCAAGGACGAGAGCCACGCCGGTTCGCTGCCTGCGCCGAGCGCGAGCGCCACGGTCGACAACGCGCTGTGCGGCGATCGCGTGAAGATCGATCTCACGGTCGCAGAGGGGCGCATCACCGACATTCGCCACCACGTGCGCGGCTGTGTGCTGTGCAAGGCCTCCGCCGTGGCGATGAGCGCCGCAGCGATCGGCCGCGACGCGCAAGAACTCGCCGCCGCCCGTCAGGCGGTGAGCGCCATGCTCAAGGAAAAGGCGCCGGCGCCAGGCGCGCCGTGGACGGCCTACGCCGCGTTCTCCCCCGTCGCCGACTACAAGAGCCGGCACACCTGCGTGTTGCTGGCGTTCGACGCGCTCCAGAAGGCGCTGGGAATGGGGCGGTAGCCGCTCCACCCTCACCCGCTCGCTGCGCTCGCGACCTCTCCCGCAAGCGGGAGAGGCTACTTCTTGGCGCCTCTCACTGATCAAGCCCTATCGTGGGCGGCGGGGGGCTTAGGGTCGCTCTCCCCTCACCCGAACGGTCGTCGCTTCGCTCCGCCCGTTCGACCTCTCCCGCAAGCGGGAGAGGTCGCGAGCGCAGCGAGCGAGTGAGGGCCTTACGGCCGCATGACGGTGCGGACGGTTTCGCCGTCGGCCAGGCGATCGAAGGCGGCGTTGATGTCGTCGAGTTTGACCGTCGCCGTCATCAGCCGGTCGACCGGCAACTGGCCGGAGCGATAGAGCTGCACGAAGTTGGGCACGTCGCGCACCGGCACGCAGCTCCCCAAATAACTGCCGCGCAACGACCGCTCCTCGGCGACCAGGGCCACCGGCGGAATGCTCATGCGCTTGTCGGGATGCGGCAGGCCGGCCGTAACCGTTTCGCCGCCGCGCCCGGTGATCGCCCAGGCCAGATCGAGGGCCGGGATCGAGCCCGCCATCTCGAAGGCGTAGTCGACGCCCCCGCCGGTCGCCTCCCGGACCTGCTGCGCGCAATCGGGCGCGCTGGCGTTGAAGGTGTGGGTGGCGCCCAGCGTCTTCGCCAGCCTCAGTTTGTCGTCGCGCAGGTCGATGGCGACGATCTGGCGGGCCCCGGCCAACCGCGCGCCGAGAAGCGCGTTGAGGCCGACGCCGCCCAAGCCGATCACGGCCACCGTCGAGCCGATGGGCACGCGCGAGGTGTTCACGACCGCGCCCACCCCCGTAATGACCGCGCAGCCGAACAGCGCGGCGATCTCGAAGGGCAGGTCGGCCGCGATCTTGATCGCCGAATTTCGCGACACGACGGCGTAGTCGGCGAAGGCCGAAACGCCCAGGTGATGGTTGATCGGCTTGCCGTGGAGCGACAACCGCCGCGCACCCGAGACGAGCGTGCCGGCGCCGTTGGCTTTGGCCGCCGGCTCGCAGAGCGCCGGGCGACCCGAGGCGCATTTCGGACAGCGCCCGCAGGAGGGCACGAACACGAAGACGACGTGATCGCCCGCGGCCAGGTCCCCGACGCCGCTGCCGAGTTCGACCACCTCGCCGGCCGCCTCGTGGCCCAAGGCCATCGGCACCGGTCGGGGGCGGCTGCCGTCGATCACCGAGAGGTCCGAATGGCACAGCCCGGCCGCCCCGATCTTGACCAGGATCTCCCCCTCGCCCGGCCCCTCGAGGTCGAGTTGCTCGATCTTGAGCGGACGGCTGGTGGCGTAAGGCCGCGGCAGTCCCATCTGATGCAGGACGGCGGAACGAATCTTCATGGCGACCTGAGGATGTAGCGACCGACGGGTTGGCGTCCGGCTCGAATCGCCCCGGAACGGCGCCAGCTATGCCACGCCGGCGCCGGCGCCGCAACGGCACTCATGCCGCGTGGGCAACGCTCAGCCGGCGCCGTGCCGTCACCTCGCGCAGGCGTTGTTCGGCCATGGCCACCGCCGCTTCGCGCGGCGTCACCGCGCGCATCGCGGCCTCGTGCAACGTGAGGGCGGTGTTCTCCGCCACCTTGATCCGCACCAGGGCCAACGCCTCCTCGGCCGTGCCGCCGCGATATTCGACCGCACCGCAAATCAGCCCGCCCGCATTGGCGATGAAATCGGGGACCGACAATACGCCCCGGGCGTGCAGCGCCTGTTCTGCAGATGCCGTGATCGGGATATTGGCGCCCTGCACGACGAGGCGGGCGGTGAGCGCGGCGACGTTGCCCTCGTCGATGACGTCGGGACGGGCCGCGGGCACGAAAATGTCGCATGGCACCGCGACGATATCGTCGCGCGGGCGCACCACCTCGACCCCGAACACATCCGTCAGCAGTTTCCCCGCCTCGGCCTGCCGGAACAGGCTCGGTACGTCGATCCCCACCGGGTCGTAGAGGAAGCCCGAGGCATCGGCGACGGCGACGACGCGCGCCCCTTTCTCGACCAGGAACCGCGCCGCGTGTCGACCGACCGCACCAAATCCCTGAACGGCGACCCGCGCGCCGGCGAGCGGCAGGCCGTAGTGCTGGGCCGCGATCTCGGTCGCGACGCTGACTCCGAGACCCGTGGCGCCGATGCGATCCAAGGGGATGCCGCCGCGCTCAGCCGGGAGACCGATCGCTCGTCCGATTTCGTCCTTGACCCAGGCCATGGCGGTTTCATCGGTGCCCATGTCGGGCCCGGGAATGTATTCCGGATAGCGGGCGATGGCGCGGGCGAAGGCACGCAACAACGGCTCCCGAACATCCACCGGGGCGCGGGCGTCGGCGAGGATGATCGCCTTGGCCCCACCGTGCGGCAGGCCGGCGGCGGCGCCTTTGAGGGTCATGGCGCGGGCGAGCCGAAAACACTCTTCGATCGTTCCGTCGCGCGCCAGCCGGATACCGCCGATGGCGGGGCCGGCCGCGACGTTGTCGATCACCAGGAGCGCCTTCAGGCCCGCCGCGTGGTCATGCAGATGAACGATCCGGGCCGGTCCGAACCCGTCGGCCAGGCGAAAGAGATCGTCTCCGGACATGGCATCGCCTCCTCAGCCGGGAAGGTTTTCCAGATGTGGGGTGCCATGGCGGCGCTGTCGAGGGGGAGAACGTGACCACCGTCACACGCCGGTGCGCAGCTCGCATGCGCACCGGCGGTCCATGGACAAACTTCGTTCACGCCAGAGATTTTCTTGTGTTGACGAAGAACCTCAGACCCCTCCCTGATAGTCCGATAGGGGTTGGTGAAGGAGAGACCATGACCAGCACAATCCGCCTGGCGGCGGCAACGGTCGCTATCGCACTTCTTGCTTCGCCCAGTTTCGCGGCCGGCCCGAAGGACACTCTGCGCGTCGGCGTCTATTCCAAGGCGCCGAGCCGGGGCAACCCATTCATGGCCGCAACTGTTCCGTCGAGTTACTACTGGGATGCGCTCTACGATTCCCTGACGCGCACCGACCGCCAGGGTAAGGCCGTTCCCTGGCTGGCCGAACGTTGGGAGATCGTCGATCCCTTGACGTGGCGGTTCTCCCTTCGCCCCAACGTCGTGTTCAGCAACGGCGCACCCCTGGACGCGAATGCCGCAGCCGCGACGTTCAACTACCTGATGACCGACGGCAAGGCGACGACGGTTGGCGCTCGCGACGCCGCAGGCTTCGATACGGTCCGAGCGATCGACTCGCGGACGCTCGAAATCAAGACCAAGGTCCCGGACCCGCTGCTCGTCCGCCGGGTCTCCGGTATCTATTTCGTCGAGCCCAAGGCCTGGCGTGACAGTCTCGAAGGCTATACCGCCAAACCGGTGACGAGTGGTTCCTGGCAGGTGGTCAGTTGGACCGACAACGACGCCGAGTTCGTCGCGTTCGACAAAAGCTGGCGACCCGGGAAGATCAAGACGCTCAAGTACGTCGAGTTGCCGGAGTCGGTCTCCCGCCTCCAGGCGCTGCTCTCCGATCAGGTCGACTTCGTGATGGCGATGACGCCGGACGACGTTCACCAGATTCGCGCGGCCGGACATCAGGTGATCACCGGACGGGCGCCAAACGTCGTCACGTTCGCTCTGTTCACCAAGGATGCAAAAGGGGCCTTCGGCGCCAAGGGCTCGCCGTTCCAGGACGTGCGCGTGCGCCAGGCGGTGAACTACGCCATCGACCGAAAGGCCCTGACGGAAGGGCTCATGAACGGATTGACCGAGCCCGCCGGCCAACCTGCAACGCCGTCCACGTTCGGCTACAACGCCGACGTCAAGCCATACCCCTACGACCCGGACCGCGCCAAGAAGCTGCTCGCCGAGGCTGGCTATCCCAACGGGTTCTCGATGGTGGCTGAGGTGATGACGGGCGTCATCCCGCGCGATCGCGAGTTCTACACCTACATTGCGGATTCCCTCGCCCGCGTTGGCGTCAAGATGGACATGCGCATCGTGCCGTTCGCCGACTGGGTCGCCAAGTTGCGCAACGGCAACTGGGAGGGCGTGGGGACCGGGTTCTCGTCATCGGTCGACCCATTCATGGACGCGACACGGCCGTTCGCCTGGTACTCGTGCGGCTATGCCGCCCAGTTCGTGTGCGTCGACAAGCACATGCCGCTGCTGCAACAGGCCAACGTCGAGATGGACCCGAGCAAGCGTGAGCGGATCGTCAAAGATCTGATGAAGGCGGCCAACGAGGATGCGCTGGCGATGTACCTGTTCAACGGCATCGACATCTTCGCGACGAGCAAGCGGGTGAAGGACTTCACCAACTGGCACCGTACGATGATCTACGAGAAGTGGAGCCTGGCGGACTAGCGCGCGAGCGCGCTCAGGCTTGACCGTGGTCTCCCCTCACCCTGACCCTCTCCCCTTCGGAGAGAGGGTCAGGGTGAGGGGCAAATTTCTACGCGTTCCTGCGCCGGACGTCCTCGAAGTAGCCCTCGACGTCGCCGCGGCTCACGATGTCGGCGTAGCGCCGGCCGCAGTCGCGCAAATTGTCGCGGTGCGGACCCTCCTCGGCATCGCCCGAGCACGATTCGGCGATCATCGTGCGATAGCCGTTCGAGAACGAATCGATCACGCTCGCCCGCACGCAGCCCGACGTCGTGCAGCCGGTGACGACCACCGTGTCGACGCCGGCCTTGGTCAAGAACGTGGTGAGCGGCGTCTTGAAGAAGATCGATGGGGCCGTCTTGGCGAAGACGTAGTCGTAGGTCTTGTCGTGGATGCGTTCGTCGAGCTCCATCGAGGGATGATCGAGATAGAAGTGCTCGTAAATCGCATCGATCTTCCAGTACGGCATGTCGGCCACGGTCTTGTAGCCGGTGTAGCAACTGGCGACCGGGATGTTGCAGCGACGCGCCACCTGCAAGAGCTTCGCGGTTTCGTCCACGGCGTCGTGGATGTGCTTGAAGCCGCCGAGCGGGTACTGCGGGTCGGTGAACGCCTTCTGGAAGTCGACGATGACCACGGCCGGCCGGCGACCGAAACCGATCTTGCGCGCCTCATACCCCGCCTTGCGATAGGAATCCGCCATGGTCGTTCTCCCCTCGGAATGGAACCTCGCCGGAGCGCAACCTAGGCACTTTGCCCGCGCCTCGCAACGGCACCTTAGGCATTGAAATGTCTGGACTTTTCGATTTTCCCGCGCGTTGCAATGGGGGAAACGACGCACTAGATTGACGAGACTCTTCCCACGCTGCTTTTTCCCCGTGCTGCACCGGAGTTTCTGCCGATGAAAGCCCTTTCCGATGTCGTGATGCTCGACCTGACCCACATGCTGTCGGGCCCCTACGGCGCCATGATGCTGACCGACCTGGGCGTTCAGACCATCAAGGTCGAGCCCCCCGGCAAGGGCGAAGGCACGCGCGCGCTGCAGGCGAAGGACCCGAAGAACTCGCGTCACGGCATGGGTTCGTACTTCCTGACGCTCAACCGCAGCAAAAAGAGCGTCGGGATCGACTTGAAGTCCGCCGAAGGACTCAAGGTGTTCTACGATCTCGCGAAGAAGGCCGACATCGTGATGGACAACTTCTCGGCCGGCGTGACGACTCGCCTCAAGATCGACCACGCCACGCTGTCCAAGATCAACCCGCGCATCATCACCTGCACCGTGACGGGCTTCGGCGAAACCGGGCCGGACAAGGATCGCCCGGCCTTCGACATGGTGGCCCAGGCGATGGGCGGCGGCATGTCGATCACAGGCACGCCGGACGATGGCCCGTACCGTTCGGGCATTCCGATCGGCGACCTCGGCGGCGGCATCATGGGCTGCATCGGGATTCTCGCCGCCCTGCATCAGCGCGAGCGCACGGGGCGCGGCCAGCACGTCGATATTTCGATGCTGGACGCCCAGATCTCGATGCTCAACTACATGGCGACGATGTACTTCCTGTCGGACGACGTGCCCTACGGCATCGGCAACTCCCACTTCGTGCACGTCGTGTACGACAGTTTCAAGACCAAGACGCTGCCGATCATCATCGCGATCATCACCGACAACTTCTGGGAAGCCCTGGCCCAGTTGCTGGGCGACAAGGACCTGCAGAAGCCGGAATACGCGACCCAGCCCGGTCGCTGGAAGGATCGCGACTTCATCTACAAGCGCGTGCGCGAGCACATGGCCAAGGACACCACCGAAGCCTGGCTCGAAAAACTGCGTGGCGCGCGCATTCCGTGCGCCCCGGTCAACGACTTCAAGCATGCGCTGTGGGATCGCCAGGTGCTGGCGCGTCACATGGTGGTCGACGTTCCCGACGGCCGCGGCGGCACGGTCAAGATGCCGGGCAATCCGATGAAGCTTTCGCACCACGAGGACAGCTTCACCGCGCCCCCGACCGTGGGCCAGCACACCGACGAGGTGTTGCGTGGTATGCTCGGGATGAGTGAGGACGAGGTCAGGAAACTGCGCGCCGCCAACGCGGTGGGCTAGACCCTGCCCGGCTTCCACGCCGCGAGGAGAAGCCGCGAGCGCAGCGAGCAGCGGGGGCGAAGCCCCCAGCCCCTCCCGTCCCGGGTGGGGCCGAAGCGAAGGAGGAACGCCATGGCCGAAAAAGTCGTCATCAACGAAGTCGGCTTGCGCGACGGGTTGCAGATTCAGCCCAAGCTCGTGACGACCGAAGGCAAGCTCGAGCTGTGCCAGGCGCTGATCGATTCTGGCGTCAGGTCCTTCGAGGCGACGTCGTTCGTGCACCCCAAGGCGGTGCCGCAGATGGCCGATGCCGACGCGCTGTTCCCCAGGCTGCCCAAGACCGGCGGCGTCGCCTATTCGGCGCTGGTACTCAACGACAAGGGTTATGAACGCGCCATGGCCGCCGGCGTCAAATCGGTCGCGATCGCCCTCGCTTCGACCGAGACCATGAACCAGAAGAACATCCGCATGTCGCTCGACCAGGCAACGACGACGTTCGCCGGCCTCATGACGCGCGCCAAGCGCGAGGGCATCGAGGCCCGTGCCTATATCTCGACCGCCATGGCTTGCCCTTATGAGGGCAAGGTTCCGGTCAAAGTGGTGATGGACCTGGCCGACAAGATGGTGAAGGCCGGCGCCGACAAGCTGGCGATCGCCGATACCATCGGCGCCTCCTCGCCGGCGCAGTGCGAAGAGGTGTTTCGCGCCGTCGTCAAAGAGTGGGGCGCGGCCAGGATCGCGGCGCATTTCCACGACACGCGCGCGATGGGTCTGACGCTTGCCTGGGTCGCGCTACAGGAAGGCGTGCGGGAGTTCGATTCCTCGATCGGCGGGCTCGGAGGCTGTCCCTTCGCCCCCGGGGCGTCGGGCAACCTGGCGACGGAGGACCTCGTGTTCATGCTGAACGACTCGGGCTTCGACACCGGCGTCGACGTCGCCAAACTGCGCCGCGCCGTCGGCGTCGCCGAGCGGTTGACCGGCCAGCGCCTGGGCGGACGGATCACCGCCTGGTGGCTGTCGCAAGAACGCAAGGCAGCGGCCAAAGCCGCGCAGGCCGCCGAATAGTTCTCCGGTCGCCCCTGCCGACCACGTGCGCGCAGGCCCCCTTCGGCAAGGAGCGTCCGTGACCAAGAAGAAAGCGTCCAGCCCCCTCACCCGCTCGCTGCGCTCGCGACCTCTCCCCAGCGGGGAGAGGTCGAAGGGGCGGAGCGAAGCGACGACCGTTCGGGTGAGGGGCGGACGGACATACAAGTCCCCGCTCCAGGCCAAGTGGGCGGCGTTCCTCAACGCTCTCGAAGCGGCCTTCGATTACGAAGGCGAAAGCCACGAGTTCCGTGGTGCCTCGTACCGACCGCACTTCCTGGTCCGCGACTGGAACTGCTGGATCGAGACGGTGCCCGGGCCGCTCGCCAAGATCGACATCTTCCGCTGCCTCGAGCTGTCCCGCGCCTCCCAGCGCCAAGTGCTGCTGATCGTCGGCGAACCCGCGGAGCACACCATCGTCCTGTTCGATCCCTCGGGCTATTTCCCGCGCGAGGGCAGCGCGGGCTGGCAGTTCGGCCAGGGCCAGGCGCACGAGGGCGAAATCTGGCTCTATTCGGAGGATGGGGCGTTCACGCTGCGCGGGGTCGAAGACGGCGACAACGAGACCATGCCGCTCGTGGGCGAGGATGCGCCGCACATCATGGCTGCGCTCGTCGTGGCGCAAGAGGCATAGACTCCCCTCACCCGAACGGTCGTCGCTCTGCTCCGCCCGTTCGACCTCTCCCCAACGGGGAGAGGTCGCGAGCGTAGCGAGCGGGTGAGGGCGAGCGGGTGAGGGGCAAGCGGGAGAGGGCGCGAGCGCAGCGAGCGGGTGAGGGCGAGAGCGGGTGAGGGCTACGCCGCCATCCCGATTGCCTTCAGGTCGATCTTGAACTTGAGGAAAATCTCACAGAGCTTGTCGTAGACCACGCCGACCCGCACCGTCTTGAAGGTGCGGAAGTCGATGATGGTCGAGGAGCGGCCCTCGGGGTTGTGGTACTTGCACAACCCGCCGTCGACCAGGATGTCGGCCGCGTCGCGCACCGGCTTCTCGATCGAATCGAGCGTGTACTTGCTGCCCGACAACGAGGTGTTGGCCGAGGAGCCGAAGATCGGCAGGCCGCGCGCCATGCCGAGTTTGGTCATCGCGTTGTGGAAGGCGCCGGCGTTGAGCAGCATGTCGAGGGTTCCCACCTTGCTCGAGGTCTGGAGCACCCACGGATCGAGGTTCTTGAAGATCGGATGATCGGCGCGGAACGGCGCCACGGTCGAGAACGGCAGGTTGTGATCGTGGATGACCGCCTTGATGATCGCGTGCTTCTCGGGCTCGATGATCTGGATCTCCTTGAGCAGGTCGTAGTTCGAGAACATGCCCGAAGGTTTGGCGTACGACCGCTGCTTGGCAGAGAAGATCCGCGCAATGCCTTCGCGCGCGTTCGACACGATGCCGTAAGCGACATCGAGCGGAATGATCGCGACCCCGCCCTTGGCGATGACATCGACGGCCTGGGTCGCCTGGGTCTTGACGTCGCCCTGCGGCAGGACGATCTGGTTCTTGGGCTTGGTGTAGTCGGACATGGTTTCTCCAGTCGGCACGGGACGGCCCGCGCCGGGAACGGGTCAGGACGCGGGATCTAGTTCTTGGCCGGACGGCGGTTGTCGAACCGGGCGAGGTAGGCAATCGTCTCCTGCTCGCCCACGACGTCGGCATACTTGGCGTTCATGTCGAACAGGTTGGCCTCGTGCGGTCGCGCATCGCGATCGCCACAGGCTTCGCGCACGACCATGGGCCGGAACCCGTAGGACACCGTGTCGATGCACGTCGCCCGAACGCATCCCGATGTGGTGAGCCCGGTGAGGATCAGCGTGTCGATGCCGTGGGCCGTCAGCGTCGAAGACAGACTCGTGCCGAAAAACGCGCTCGGATACTGCTTGGAGATGACGAGTTCGTCGTCGTTCGGCGTCAGGCCCTTGGGCCATGCGCCCATGGGCCGGCCCTTCTCCATGATGTGGAGCGTCGGCACCTTCTTGATGAACATGCCGCCGTTGTAGCCGCCCTGGCTGTAGACGACGTTGGTGTAGATGACGGGAACGCCGGCGCGGCGTGCGGCGTCGCGGACGCGCATCGCCGAGGCGAGCGCCGCGTCGACACCGGCGTAGAGCGGCGAGGTCTTGTCGAAATAGGCCTCGACGAAATCGATGAGAATGACCGCCGGCCGCTCGCCGAAGCCGAGGCGCAGGTTGTAGCCGGCGCCGGCATAGTCCTTGTTGAGGTCCTGCTGTGCCATGAACGTCACTCCCCTACGCCGGCCCGCCGCGCCTTGGTGGCGTCGGCCGGACCGTACCATTTCTCTTCGAAGGCCCAAACCTCGGGAAAGCCGACCAGGGCGTGCATCTCCTGGAGCCCGAGCCGCGGCACGTCGATGTTCAGCGTCGAACCGTCGCGCTTCAGTCCGTCGTAGACCCGTTGGATCGCGTGAACGGCCGCGGACTGCGCCGCACCGGGGTAGATCGCCAACGCGTAGCCGAGGGTGCGCATGCGTTCGGCCGATTGGATCGGCGTCAAGCCGCCCATGTTGGCGAGGATCGGGGCATCGACGCGCTTGGGCAACGCGGCCAGTTCGTCTTCGCTGCGCAGCGCGTCCAGGAACACGGCATCGGCCCCGGCCTTGGCGTAGGCTTCGCCGCGGCGGCAGGCCTCGTCGAAACCGAGCGAGGCCCGTGCGTCGGTCCGCGCAATGATCAGGAAGTTGTCGTCTTGGCGGGCGTCGAGCGCCACCTTGAGGCGGGTCACCATGTCCTCGATCGGGATCACCCGCGTCCCCGGCGAATGCCCGCAGCGCTTGGGCTCGATCTGATCTTCCATGTGGAGCGCCGAAGCGCCGGCGCGCTCGTAACCCCGCACGGTCTGACGCACGTTCAGCAAGCCGCCATAGCCGGTGTCGGCATCGGCGATCAGCGGCGTCATCGTGCCACCCGCGGTGACCGCGACGCGTTCGACCATGTCGCGGTAGCTCGCGAGCCCGGCATCGGGCAAGCCGAGGTGCGCCGCCACCGTGCCATAGCCCGTCATGTAGATCGCCTCGAAGCCCATGCGATCGGCGAGCCGCGCCGAGAACATGTCATAGACCCCGGGCGCCACGAAGAAGTCTCGCCGTCGAACGCGTTCGGCCAGACGACGGTTTCGTTCTTTCTGAGTCATGGTCCCTCCCCAAACGACTGTGGCGCCACGGAGACCGTGGCGCCACATCGTATCGTCGCACCGTAGCGTCGCCGAAGCGACGCCGCGGCGTTATTCGGCAGCGCGCAAGCGCCGCGCCGCGACCTGGTGCCACTTCTGGAACACCGGGGCCTTCGGCGGTTCGAAGGAGGTCTCGGCCTTGCAGCGGGCCTTGAGCTCATCGATGGTGCCACCGAAGTTGAACAGCTTGATGTCGCCGCGTTCCTTGGTGAGCCGCGCGCGCAGCTCCTCCGTGGCCCGTTGATCGGCCGCACCATCGGCGGTCAACACCACGCCGTAACGGCGGGCGCCCTCGCGGGACACCAGCCCACGTTCGACGTCGGCCGCCACCAGCTTGGCATCGCGCTTGAACGGATCGCCCCAGCCGCCGCCACCCCAGGTGTTGAAGTAGAGGATGTCCCCTTCGTCAACCTTGATGTGGTCGCACTTGGACGGCAGCAACTCTTCCGTGCCGTTGCGCCGCACCAACTTCTTGGTCGAGCGACCGCCCGGCAAGCCGCCGTTGACGCCCCACGGATAGGTGAGCCAGCGGTCGTCGTGAACCGAAATCTCGCCCGGCTCGAGGAAGCGATAGCCGATCGAGACGCCATTGCCGCCGCGGTGCAGGCCCGGTCCGCCCGTGTCGGTGATCGACTCGTAGACGTCGATGCGCAGCGGGAAGTAGGCCTCGAGGAACTCGTTCGGCACGTTGGTGAACGCCGGCCACAACGAGTGCCCGTCCGGCCCGTCGCCGAACGGACGGCCCGGAATGCCGCCGAACCCGATCTGGTAGAGCTGATACCACTCGCCGTTCTTGTCGTAGCCCGAATACATGAAGTGCGGGCTGTCCGAGAAGCCGGCCGCGTTGAGGAAGTCCGGTGCCCCCTGGCCGAGCAAGCCGCCCATGATGTCGAAGATGCGGCCCAAGGCGTGGGTGCGGCAGGACAACGCCGCGGGTTTCATCGGCTTGAGCAAACATCCAGCCGGGATGCGGACTTCGAGCAGATCGTAGAACCCGTCGTTGAACAGGATCTGCGGATCGAAGACCATGATCATGAACACGCCGACGAACATCTTGAACATCTCTTCGTTCAAGTAGAAGTTCACCGACGAGATCGACTGCGGATCGGTCCCAGTGAAGTCCCAAATCTGCTTCTCGCCTTCACGCCACATCGTGGCAGCGATCTTGTAGGGACCCATGCCGACGCCGTCGTCACAGATGTAGTCCTCGAAGTACGACTTCTTCCCTTCCGGGATGTTGGTCGTGATGAGGTGCTTCATCGCGCGGCGATTGCGATCGAGCATCATCGCCAGGGCCGAGTCGAACGTGTCGTCCCCGAACCGGTCGCAGATTTCGAGGATGCGCTTTTCCGCCGTGCGCAGTGCCGCGATGATCGCGTTGAAGTCGGCGCGATTCCAGTGCGGCAGACGGCAGTTGTGCAGGATCAGCTCGAGGATGTCGCTCTGCAGCTTACCGCCCTTATAGATCTTCGTCGGCGGGATCATGATCCCTTCTTCGTAGATCTGGTGGGCGTCGGTCGGCAGGCTGCCCGGCACCTTGCCACCGATGTCGGTCATGTGGCCGAACATCGCCGCGTAGGCCACGAGGCGGTGATTGCGGTAAACCGGCAGCAGGCAAAGCCAATCCGGCAAGTGGCTGATCGCGCCACCGCAGGAGTACGGGTCGTTGGTGAGGAAGAGATCGCCCTCCTCGATCGTCCCGTGATAGGCCTCCTTGAAGCCATAGATGAAGGAGCCGAACTGGCCCACCACCATCTTGCCTTCGCGGTTGGCGATCATCGGGAATTCGTCGTGCTGCTCACGAATACCCGGCGACATCGCGGTGCGGAACAGCACCGCGTCCATCTCGAAGCGAGCCGAACGCAGCGCGCTTTCGATCACGTCGAGCGTGATCGGGTCGACCTTCGTCTTCTTGAAGGCCTTCTTGTTCTTTTGAACGATCGTAACTGGCATGTGTGCTCTCCCCGCGACTAGTTAAGCGGCCGGATCAGGATGCTGCCCACGCGATCCACTTCGCCGTAATGCTTGGGCAGGATGAGGGTCGTCGAGTCCATCTCGAGAACGATGGCCGGTCCGACGACCCGGTTGCCGGCCTTGAGTCTCTTGCGATCGTAGACGGTGGCGTTGACGATCTTGCCGTCGGCGTACAGCTTTTGGCTGCCGATCTTGGCCGCCTTGGGATCCTTCGACCCCTTGCCGACCGTGATCGCCTTGACCGAAGCCGCCTTACCCTGAACCACCGCGCGCAGGTTGACCAACTCGTGCGGCAGGGTCAGAGCGAAGGTGAACATCTGGGTATGGATCGCATCGAACTTCTTCGCAATCGTCTCCAAACCGTTCTTCTTGAAGTCTTTGAGGTCGGCGATGTCGATCGTGAGCACCAGTCCCTGCCCCGAGTAGCGGATGTCGATCTGGTAGCTCGAGCTCTGGTCCTTGCGTGGCACGTTCTCGGCATCGAGGGCCTTGGCCGCACGTTCCTGCAGGCGCTCCAGGATCTTCTGGACTTCGCCGTTGGTCGTGTCCGGGAACTTGCGGATGAAGGTCTGCGACGCCTCGTCACGCAGGCGCGTCGTCGCATCGCCATAGGCGCAGAGCACGCCGGGCGACGGCGGCACGATCACCGGCCAGGAGTTGATCAACTTGCCGAGCGCGTTGGCGTGCATCGGACCAGCGCCGCCGAAGGCGACCAACGCGAAGTCGCGTGGGTCGAACCCCTGCTGCACCGAGACGAGCCGCAAGGCGCCGAACATGTTCTCGTTGACGATGTCGATGATGCCCTGGGCCGCTTTCATGAGCGGCAGACCCAACGCATCGGCGATCTTCTGCACCGCGACTTCCGACTTTTTGCGGTCGAGCGGCATCTCACCGCCGAGCCGCTGAACGTCCGGAATGACGCCGATGACCATGTTGGCATCGGTCACCGTCGGCTGCTCGCCGCCCTTGCCGTAGGCCGCCGGCCCCGGATCGGCGCCGGCGCTCTGCGGACCGACACGAAGAGCCTTCGTCAACTCGGGCACGTGGGCGATCGAACCACCACCGGCGCCCACCGACCGCACGTCGACCGAGGAGGCGCGAACCGTTACGTCGCCCACCGTCGTTTCACGACGGAGCTGGGCAACGCCCTTCTGCACGAGGCAGACGTCCGTCGACGTGCCACCCATGTCGAAGGTAAGCAGGTTCTTGAAGCCCGACTGTTTCGCGATCCAGATCGCGCCGGCGACGCCGCCCGCGGGACCGCTCATCAGCAGGTTGACCGGATAGTTGGCCGAGGCATCGACCGAGGCGAGACCACCGTCCGAGCGCAGGATGTGCAGCTGCACGTTCTTGGCCTTGCGGCTCAGCTCGCCGTGCAGGTTGCGCACGTAGCGACGCACGACCGGCGCGACGTAGGAATTCGCCACCGTCGTGATCGTCCGCTCGTACTCCTGCATCTCCGGGATGACTTCTGAAGAGATCGAGATCGGAATGTCGGGCAACACACGGCGGGCGACGTCGCGAACCTTGCGCTCGTTCTCGCCGTTGACGTAGGCGTTGACCAACGAAATCGTGAGCGACTCGATGCCCTTTTTCTTCAGCTTCTCGAGTTTGCGAACCAAGTCGCCCTCATCGAGGCGGCGGACCACCTCGCCCTTTGCGCTCATGCGCTCATCGGCCTCGATCGTGAGTTCGAGCGGCGCGAGCGGGATCGACTTGTTGTAGATGATCCAGCCACCGAGACCGCCGGGCACGAACGAGCGCGCGATCTGCAGCACCTGCCCGTAGCCCTTGGAGGTCACGAGGCCGACCTTGGCGCCGCCCAACACGAGGATGGCGTTTGTCGCGACCGTGGTGCCGTGCATGACGTGGGTGATCTCGTTGGCGTCGATCCCCGCCGCGGCACAAACTCTTTCGATGCCGATGAGCACGCCCTTTGATTGGTCGGCCGGCGTCGACGGCACTTTGGCCATGCTCGTTTGACCGGTCTTTTCGTCGATCAAAAGCAGGTCGGTGAAGGTGCCCCCAACGTCGACCCCTAGGCGATATGGCATTTGGATGTCCTCTCCCTCTTACTGGATTGTGGTCCGGCTACCCGCGCCACGGTCCGTGGAATCCTTGGACCGCGCACATGCAGACGCGTTTCTTGATTAGGGCGAACTATCGATTCCTCGGCCCCCTTCTGTCAACCGAAACGCACAACGAAGCCTTAGATTCTTGAGGCTTTTTTCCGGTTGCGGCGAGGCGTCGTGGGCGGCGACGAAGGGGCGACCACACGCCCGGGCATCGCACGGCGAACACGACAAATTTTGCGCCGCGTCGACTCGCAAGTTGGAGCAGAATTTGTATGATGCGGGGGGGAGTTGCACCGACATCCGGACGCACAGGCGTAACTCGACGGTGGCCGCTTTGCCGCTCCTTTCACTACGCGCGATTGCAACATCGACTTCGAAGGAGGACGAAGAAAACATGTCCAATAGATTGATCAAGACCCTGATGGCCGTCTCGGCCGCGGCGCTGGCCGCGATCGTCGTGACCACGCAGGCCCAGGCCCAGGCCGGCCTCGAGAACGCAAAGAAACTCTTGGCCGAGTCCAAGACGATCCCGGCGTTCAAGGACCCTGGTCCGGCGTTCAACGCCAAGCAGTGCATGACGGGCAAGAAGATGTTCGTCATCCCGCTCGCCAGCCAGAACCCGTTCAACGTCCAAGTCGCGAACGCGATGAAGGATGCGGCCAAGCTGGTCGGCTTCGACCTCGCGATCTGGGAAAACCAGATGCAACTGCCGCAGTGGGTGCAGGGCATGCAGCAGGCGATCGCCCAGAACTACAACGTGATCGACCTGCAGGGCGGCATCCCGCCGGCGGCGTTGCCGGCGCAGATCCGCGAAGCGCGCGCCAAGGGCATCAAGGTGACGACGACGCACCTGTATGACGTCACCCAGAAGGCCGACGACGTCGACGGCTCGATCAAGACCGACTATACCCGCGCCGGCCAGATCATGGCGGCTTGGGCGATCAACGAGACCGGCGGCAAGGTCAACGCCGTGATCATGGGTTCGGACGAAATCGTTCCGACCGCACCCTTCGTCAAGTCGATCCAAGACTACCTCAACGCCAACTGCCCGGGCTGCAAGCACATCTACAGGAACGTGCCGGTCGCCGAATGGGGCACCAAGATCGCCTCGGAGCTGCAAGCGGCGATGCAGGCGGATGCCGGCGTCAACATGTTCATGCCGATCTACGACAATATGCTGCAGTTCGGCGTGCAGCCGGTCCGCGTCATGGGCAAGACAGGGCAGGTGAAGTTCGTGTCCTACAACGGCTCGGCCAACATGCTCGATCTGCAGCGGACCGAGTTGGACAACCGCGGCATCAAGATCGCCAATGTCGGCGAAAGCCTGGGTTGGGTCGGTCTCGCAGGCGTCGACTACAACATGCGACTCCTGTGCAACGTCCAGCGCTCGGAAGTGATCAACACGCCGCTTTACCTGTTCGACGAGACGAACATTCGTAACGCTGGCGTACCGGCCGAGTACAACAAGGGCTATGGCGATGCCCACATTCCCGCGTTCCGCCGGCTGTGGCAGCTCAACTAACCACCTGCCGAGCGTAGGGTAGTGGTTCCGTCCAACGTCGCGACGGAGACAAAGACGGGGACATCCAAAGCGGATGTCCCCGCTCTTGTTTTCCGTCACCTCTCCAAGTCCTTCGGCGGCGCCAAGGCGCTCGACGACGTGGAGTTTCACGTCGATCGCGGCGAGGTTCATGGCCTCCTCGGCCAGAACGGGTCGGGCAAGTCGACCCTGATCAAGGTCCTCGCCGGCTACCACGACCCGGACAACGGCGAACTCGAAATCTACGGTCGCCGTATTCCGCTGCCGTTGGTCCCGGGCGAATACCTGAAGTATGGCCTCGGGTTCGTGCACCAGAACCTGGGTCTGGTGCCCTCGCTCACGGTGCTCGAGAACCTGATCGCCGGCGCCCTCGCAACCAAGGCGCGTTGGTACATCGACTGGCGCGCCGAGGCCGAGCGGGCGCTGGAGACGTTCGCCCGTTTCCGACTCGATTTCGACCCGGACGCGATCGTCGGGGCACTTCCCCAGGTGCAACAGGCCCTGCTCGCCATCGTCCGCGCCTTCGAGGAGATTCGCGCAGGCGCGGCCGAACACGGCACGCCCGGAATTCTCATCCTCGACGAGCCGACGCCGTTCCTGCCGCGGGAAGGCGTCGAGCGACTGTTCGAACTCATTCGCGATATCGTGAGCCACGGCGCCAGCGTCGTCTTCGTCTCCCACGATGTCGACGAGGTCATGGAGATCACCGATCGCGCCACGGTGCTGCGTGACGGCAAGGTGGCCGGCGTCATCGGCACGAAGGGAGCCGAACGCAACGACTTCATCGAAAAAATCATCGGCCGGCGCATCGACTTGTTCACAACCGAACGGGTGGACCGCTCGGCCTCCGAAGTCACGGCGCACGTCGCCGGTTTGACCGGTGGCCCGATCGCCAACCTCGATCTCGTGGTTCATCGCGGGGAAGTGGTCGGCCTCACGGGCCTGATCGGCTCGGGCTACGAGCATGTCCCCTATCTCATGTTCGGCGCGCGACCGGCGAGCGGCGGGACGCTCGCTCTCAACGGCCTGTTGCTGTCGTTGCCGGCGATGAACCCGTATTGGGCCGTGCAACTCGGCATCGCCCTGCTACCGGGCGACCGGCAGGGGGCGAGCGGCGTCGGCACTTTGCCGATCGAGGACAACGTCACGCTGCCGGTGCTCGACTGGTTCCGTCGCGGCTTGGGCCTCGAGCGCCGGGGCATGCGAGCGGGCGCGGCCGCCCTCGGACAGGCCTACGAGGTCAGGCCCAACCGGCCCGATCTCAACCTCGATTCGCTCTCCGGCGGCAACCAGCAGAAGGTGCTGCTCGCCAAATGGATGCAATCGAATCCCGACCTCCTGTTGCTCGACGAACCGACGCAGGGTGTCGACGTCGGCGCTCGCCAGGCCGTGTTCAAAGCCGTGCGCGCTGCGGCTGACCAGGGACTGGCCGTCATCTGCGCCAGCTCCGACCACGAACAACTCGCCGCGATCTGTGACCGCGTTCTCGTCTTCGCGCGCGGTCGGGTCGTCAGCGAACTCACCGGCAACAACGTGACCAAAGACCGAATCACCGAGCAGTGTTACGCCAGCGCGACACTGCAGGGGTGATGCGGCCAACCCGGGTAGCCCGCCATGATCGTCATCGTCATCGCCGTCATTCTCCTGGTTGCTGCCTTGATCCTGACCGTGCTTCAGGAGCGCGGCACGACGGGTTCGTCGCCCATCATCGGTGGCGCGCCACGCGGCATGCGCGCGATCAGCCTGCCGCCGTCGGTGCGGAGCGCTCAGGGACCGCGTTTCTGGACGGAGGCGTATTGGGCGGCCAATTGGAAGACCCTGCTGCAACGCTTCTCGATCTTCATCGCTTACGCGCTCCTGCTGTTGGCATTCGCCCTCGCCAGTCCGGCGTTTTTCACCTGGAGCAATCACACCAACGTCTGGTTCAGCACAGCGGCGATCGTGGTGATGTCGCTCGGCCTGATCCTGCCGCTGACCTCCGGCGACTTCGACCTTTCGATCGCCTCGGTCATGGTGTTGTCGGCCATGATGGTCGCCGCTCTCAACGTCTGGCAGGGGTGGCCCGTGGGCCTCGCGATCCTGGCCGCGTTGGCGGCTGGTGCGCTGGTCGGTGCGGTCAACGCGTTTTTCATCGTCTATTTCCGGATTCATTCGCTGATCGTGACCCTTGGGGTCGGCACCCTCATCAACGGCGTCGTCATCTGGTTCTCCAAGAGCAACACGATCTCGAACGTCTCCTTCGACCTCGCCGCTGCGATGTATGAGCGCGTCTTCCTCAAGGTGCCCAACAACGTCTGGTACACCGTGATCGTCGCGTTCGCGCTCTGGTACTTCCTCGAATACACCGCACCCGGGCGCCGGTTGCTGTTCGTCGGACGAGGTCGCGAGGTGGCGCGCCTCGCCGGTATCCGGGTCGATCGCGTGCGCGCCGGCTCACTCATCGCCTGTTCGATGATCGCGGCCCTCGCCGGGGTGATGTACGTCGGCATGACCGGATCCGCCGAGCCGATCAACGCCCGTGCGTTCGTCCTTCCGGCCTTCGCCGGCGCCTTCCTCGGCGCCACCTGCATCTACCCCGGCCGGTTCAACCCCTGGGGAACGTTGATCGGGCTCTATTTCCTGGCGACGGGAGTCAACGGCCTGTCGCTTGTCGGGCTGCCCTCCTTCATCCAGGACCTGTTCTACGGCGGCGGCCTGGTGATCGCGGTCACGCTGTCGCAAATCGTGCTGAAGCGTCAGCAGCAGAATTTCTGATCCAGGTATTCGCTCGACGCAGGTCAGGTGGCCCGAGGCCAGCTGATCTTGCATCACGTTGCCGCGTGCAGATTTTTTCACCGTCGACGCCGTGGTAGAGATTAGCGGTTCGGGTGCCGCCGCGCCGAACAAGGGGTACATTTCATGATTCGTGAGTTGAAGACCGGCAAGCCGGAGGCCGAGCGCGAGGCGGCCGATGACAAGGTGCGTCGCACCGTCGAGAGCATCCTCACCGACATCAAGACGCGTGGCGACGAAGCGGTGCGCGAATTGTCGGCAAAGTTCGATCGTTGGTCGCCGTCGGCGTTCCGGTTGAGCCCGGCCGAGATCGAAAAGACCGTGGCCAGCGTGCCCAAGCGCACCATCGAAGACATTCGTTTCGCACAAGCGCAGATCCGCCGCTTCGCCGAGGTTCAGCGCGCCTCGATGAAGGACGTCGAGGTCGAGACCGTTCCCGGCGTCGTGCTCGGCCACCGCAACCTGCCGGTCGACTCGGTCGGTTGTTATGTGCCCGGTGGCCGCTACCCGATGGTGGCTTCGGCCCACATGAGCGTGCTCACGGCCAAGGTCGCCGGCGTGCGCCGGGTCGTCGCCTGCACGCCGCCGATCAACGGCGAAGTCCCGGCCGCCACGGTCGCCGCCATGCACCTGGCCGGGGCCGATGAGATCAACATCCTGGGCGGCGTCCAGGCCGTGGCCGCGATGGCGCTCGGCACCAAGTCGATCGCACCCGTCGACATGCTGGTCGGACCCGGCAACGCCTACGTTGCCGAGGCCAAGCGCCAGTTGTTCGGACGGGTCGGCATCGACCTCTTGGCCGGCCCGACCGAAACCTTGCTGATCGCCGACGACTCGGCCGATCCTGAGATGTGCGCGACCGACCTTCTGGGCCAGGCCGAGCACGGCCCGACCTCCCCCGCCGTTCTTATCAGCCTGTCGAAGAGCCTGGCAGGCGCCGTCCCGGGGGAGATCGAACGGCAACTGAAGACCCTGCCCACGGCCGACGTCGCTGGCGTCGCTTGGCGCGATTACGGCCGCATCATCGTCGTCGACAGCCACGAAGAGGCGCTCAAGGTCGCCGACGAGATCGCCTCCGAACACGTGCAGATCCTGACGCGCAATACCGACTACTACCTCGCCAACATGCGCAACTACGGTTCGTTGTTCCTCGGACGCGAGACCAACGTCGCCTACGGCGACAAGGTGATCGGCACGAACCACACGCTGCCGACCCGTCGGGCGGCGCGCTACACCGGAGGACTGTGGGTCGGGAAGTTCATCAAGACCGTGACCTATCAGCGCTGCACCGAAGCGGCGAGCGCCCTCATCGGCGACTACTGCTCGCGCCTGTGCGCGATCGAGAACTTCTCCGGTCACCAGGCGCAGGCCGACCTGCGCGTGCGACGCTACGGCCCGAAACGGGCCGCCGAGTAGCCCGCTTCGCCGATGGCCACAGCGCCCCGTCCCACGCCACGCCTGAACGAAGGCGGCGCGGGCGCGCGGGCGGAGCGCGGATTCGACCCCCTGGTCGATGTGATTCCGAGTGCGGCGCCGCGGCGCCGGGTTTCGGGGCGCCATGTGCGTTACGGCGTTGTGGCGATCGTCGCGGTCCTCGGAGCCGTCGGCCTCGGCTCCTGGATGCACGACCGCTTTACGCACGTCTATATCAACGACGCCCGCATCGCCGCTGATCTGATCGCCATCAGCTCGCGGGTGCCCGGCCGCGTCGCCGAGATGATGGTGAGTTCCGGAGAGATGGTGACCTCGGGCCAGGTGCTCGCCGCGATCGACGTGCAACAGGCCGAGTTCCGGCTGGCCGAACTCGATGCGCAACTCAAGAGCATCGCGGCCGAACGCGACAAGCTCGCGGCGCAGGCCGATCTTGCCGACCGCCAAACGGCCAGCGCCGCCGCCGCGGCGCGTTCGCGCAAGGCCGCTGCCGAAGCGACGTTGGCCGGGTTGGCGAGCGATCTCACGCTCGCCCGCTCTGCGCTGGAGCGCACCGAAGCCCTGCTCGGCAATCGCATCGTGGCTCAACAGCGGGTCGATGCCGATCGCGCCGCCTTCGAGCGCGCCCGCCAAGCGCACGAGCGCGGACGCGCGGAGATCGACGTCGCCGCGGCGACGTTGCTCCAAGCCGAGGCCGACCGCCGGCAACTCGTCGTCTTGCGTCACCAGGCCGAGGCCCTCAGCCAGCGCGAAGAGGAACTGCGCGTTCAGATCAACCGCCAGCGCGTCGAAATCGAGGACCATCGCATCAAGAGCCCGATCGAGGGCGTGGTCGATGGGGTGTTCGTGAAGCCGGGCGAGTTCGTCACCGCCGGCCAGCGCCTGCTGCTCGTGCATTCGCCGAACGAAGTCTGGGTGGATGCCAACGTCAAGGAGACCGAGATCCGACACCTCAAGGTGGGCCGCAGGGTCAAGGTGACGATCGATGCCTATCCTGGCGAAATTTTCGAGGGCACGATCGCCCGGGTCGGCCACGCGGCGACCAGCCAGTTCGCGCTCCTACCCAACCCAAACCCGAGCGGCAACTTCACCAAGGTGACACAGCGTCTGCCGGTGAAGATCGCGGTGGCCCAGCGCGACGGGAAACTTCGGCCCGGCATGATGGTCGAGGTTGTCGTTGACGTCGACGGCTGACCACGAGGACTTTGCCGCTGCGGCCGCGACCCAGCACGGCAGGCACTATCGTTGGTTCATCGTCGGCACGGCGATCATGTGTACGTTCGCCCAGGTCCTGGCCTCGACCACGATCAACGTGGCGATCCCGGAGATCATGGGCGCCTTCGGGCTTGGGCACGACCAGGCGCAGTGGTTATCGACCGGCTTCCTCGCGGCCACCACCATCGCCATGCTCCTCGCTGCCTGGCTCGTCGATCGCTTCGGGTTTCGCGCCACGTTCGTTGGCGCGATGATCGTATTCGAAGTGGGTTCGTTCCTGGGTGGGCTGGCCCCCAACATCGACCTTTTGATCCTCGGCCGGGTGCTGCAAGGCGCGGCCTCTGGGGTCATCCAGCCCTTGTCGATGCTTGTCGTCTTCCAGGTGTTCCCGCCGCACCAGCGCGGTAGCGCCATGGGCCTGTTCGGCATCGGCACCATCCTGGCGCCGTCCCTCGGGCCCGCGCTCGCAGGCGTTCTGATGGACGAGATGGGTTGGCGTTTCGTGTTTTTCATGGGAACCCCATTCGATTTCGCCGGTGTGCTCGCGGCGATCGCGTTCATCCCCAGTCGTATTCCCGGCCACGTTCGGCGCTTCGATTGGTTGGGCGCGATCCTGCTCACGATCGCCGTCGCCTTCCTGTTGATCGCGCTCACCGACGGTCAACGTCACGGATGGGCCGACGATGGCGTATTGGTCGACTTCTCGGTTGGTGGCGGCGCGTTCCTCGCCTTCCTGATCTGGCAACTGCTGGTGCGCGAGCCCCTGGTCAACCTGCGGGTGTTTCGCCATCCGGCGTTCACGGCCGCGGCCGCCGTGTCGTTCGTGATCGGCGCGTCGTTGTTTGCCACCACCTATCTCGTCCCGTTGTTCGTGCAGACCGTGCAGGGCTACAACGCGACTCTGTCAGGCCTCCTGATGCTGCCCGGCGGCCTCATCATCGGCGTCCTGTTCCCCTTGTCGGGGTGGCTGAGCGATCGGGTCCGACCGCAGTATCCGATTCTCATCGGCCTACTCTGCCTGGCCGTGTCGTCGTTTCTCCTTGTCAAGATCGACACAGGTACGAGCTTCTGGACGTTGGTGTTGTGGACGATCCTGGGGCGCATGGGATTCGCGTTCATCTTTCCCGCTCTCGGGACCGGCTCGTTGCGCGCCCTACCACCGGAGGAAATCGCTCAAGGCTCGGGCATCATCAACTTCGCCCGACAACTGGGCGGTGCGTTCGGTGTCAACATCCTGGCCACCGCGTTGATCGCCAACCATGCGTTCTACGACGTGCAGTACAGCGCCACCCAGAGCGGCGCCAACTCGGCCACACTCGAGGCGCTGCGGCAACTGCAACTGCTGTTCCGTCAATTGGGCACACCTGAGTCGCTCATCCAGCCGAACGCCATCGGGTTCCTGACCAACATGATCGACATTCAGGCCAACATCATGAGCTATCGCGAGGGTTTCCTGCTCATCGCGATCGTGTCCGTCGCTGCGATGATTCCCGCCCTGTTCATGATCCGGCGGGCACCGTTGCGCGTCGTCTCCTGAACACGCAGTTTTGCTACCCGCGCGCGGTCCTGCGGCCTAGGATCGACGCCTTCGCTGGCAACGGGAGATCGGTCATGGCCCTTCGTGTGCTTGTGCTGACCTTGCTCGCGGTTCTCGCGACGGGACCGGTGAACGCCCAGGTTCGCAGTGAAAGTTTTGCGCTGCCGTCGGGCGCGGCGCCACACGACGTGGCCGTGGGGCGCGACGGCATCGTGTGGTACACGGCTCAGCGCCAGGGCGCCCTCGGACGCTTCGACCCGCGCACCAGGGACGTCAAACAGATTTCGCTGGGCCAGGGCTCCTCGCCCCACGGTGTCATCATCGGGCCCGACGAAGCCCCGTGGATCACCGACAGCGGGCTCAACGCCATCGTCCGCGTCGATCCGAGCACGTTCGAGGTCCGGCGCTTTCCCTTGCCGATCAGCGACTACGCCAATCTCAACACGGCCACGTTCGACGCCAACGGCGTCCTGTGGTTCACCGGCCAGTCCGGCTACTACGGCAAGACCGATCCCAAGTCGGGCGACGTCAAGGTGTGGAAGTCCGAGCGCGGCCGCGGCCCCTACGGGATCGCCACCACACCGGACGGCCAGGTGTTCTACGCCTCGCTCGCCGGCTCGCACATCGCGCGGATCGACGTCGTGACGGGGGCGACGACGATCGTCGAACCACCGACGCGCAATCAAGGAGCGCGGCGAGTGTGGTCGGATTCCCAGAGCCGCGTCTGGGTGAGCGAGTGGAACTCCGGTCAAGTCTCGGTCTACGACACCAAGGCCCAGACTTGGCGTTTCTGGAAACTCCCGGGCCAGTCGCCGCGTACCTACGCCGTCTATGTCGATCCAGACGACATGGTGTGGCTGTCCGAATGGGACGCCAACGCCATGGTGCGTTTCGACCCGAGGGCCGAAACGTTCGCGAGTTTCCCCAACGCACGGCGCTCGGCCAACGTGCGCCAGATGCTCGGTCGGCCCGGAGAGGTGTGGTTGCCCGAGTCCGGAACCGATCACCTCACCGTGCTGCGTACGCGCTGAGTCGTGGCGATGCTCGAGGGAAAGGTGGCCCTGGTCACGGGCGCGAGCCGGGGCATCGGCGCGGCGACGGCCCGCGCCCTCGCCGAGGCGGGCGCGCGAATCGTGCTCGTCCATCGCGATAGCGCGGCCGCCGCCGAGGCGGTTCGCATCACGCTCCCCGGCCCCGGTCATCGCGTCGTTCAGGCCTCGGTCACCGATTCGGGCGCGCTCGCCACGATCGCCGAGGGCGTCCGCGCGATCGAAGGACGGCTCGACGTGCTCGTCAACAACGCGGGCACGTCCAAGGTCGTGCCGCACGGCGATCTCGACGGCCTCGATGACGCCACGTTCGATCGCATCATGGCAACCAACGTGCGTGGCGCCTTCGCGACGATCCGCGCCTTCCGGCGCCTGATCGACGACTCGGGCGGCGGGGCCATCGTGAACATCTCCTCGGTCGCCGCCAAGGTCGCCTATGGATCGAACGTCGCCTATTGCGCCTCCAAGGCCGCGCTCGAAACGATGACGATGTCGCTCGCCCGTGCCTTGGCGCCGTCGATCCGCGTCCTCGCCGTCGCACCGGGTCTGGTCGATACCGAATTCACGCGCGGCTGGGATCCGGCCGTGCGCCAGCGTCAGATCGAGGCGACGCCGCTCAAACGCCTAGCGACGCCCGAGGACGTGGGCGCGACCGTGCTCGCGGCTGTGATGCTCCCGGACACGACCGGCGCCGTCATCCCCGTCGACGGCGGCCGACCACTCGGTACGTGACCAACACCCGCGCCCTATCGAATGAGTTCGATCTCGACTCCGACCTCGACATGCCTCCACGTCCGGTCGGCAGTCAGTGCAGGTAAACGCCTGCTGAGGGCGAGGGCCAGGCAGCAGCGGTCACCGAGCGACAGCCCTTTTGCCTTCGTCGCATTTCTGAAAGACGCGGCGCTGATCGCCTGATCCCGATCGAAATCGCAGACCGTCATTTCGAGCGCATCGAGCAACTCGACGGCAAGCCGGCGGTCGATGCCCCGACCCTGCATTTTGGCGAGGGCCTCAGCGAGGTTCACGGTCGAAATCGAAGCACCGCGGCAGACGCTCTGCACACGCTCCGCGCCGGATTCGCCGTGAACCAACGCGAGGAGCGCCGATGTATCGAGGACGACGCTACTCACCGTCTTCGCGCTTGGCCTCTTCGCGACGCTCGGCAATCAATTCGTCCACGAGGCTGACGTCGCGGGGCACGTACTTGGCGACGGTCTCCTGAACCCAGCGGACGGTTCTTTCGTAGTTGCGAATCCGGAGGTCGCCGTCCCGTATTTCGATCAGCACCTGATCGCCCTCTTTCAGGCCGACGGCCGCTCGAAGCTCAGCCGGAATGACCAGACGCCCGTGCGAACCGATTTTGGCATATGCCTTCATTTTTGGCACGACGCGATCATATGCCAATATGACCAGACTTGCCAGAGGAATCTATCGTGCCAGTAGCCGTTACTTGCCAACTTTCTCATCCATCTCCTTCTTGTGGCGGGCCAGCGCCATGAGGCGCCGATCGCGCCAAGCCTGGCGCGCCGCATGCTGCTCCATCGGCAGCGTCGCCCGGCGATCGCGCGCCGCCTGGCCGAACAGCGTTTCGTTCCACGGGCGCGGCACGAAGTCCCGACCCACCTGGTAGTAAATCGGACCATAGCGTCCTGAATAGTCGGGAACGCCGCCCGGGGCGTTGAGGTCGATGGTCTCCATCGGCCCCATGAAACTCCAGCGCAGGCCGAGGCCATGCTTCACCGTCTTGTCGAGATCCTCGGTCGAGACGTAGCCATCGGCCACCAGCCGCAGGGCCTCGTTGAGCAGAGCGCCCTGCAGCCGATTCAAAATGAAGCCGTCGATCTCTTTGCGCACCGTGATCGGCTCCTGCCCGACCGCGACCATCAGCGCCCGCGTCCGCTCGACCACGGCCGTTGCTGTCCACGGCGCCGGCGCCAGTTCGACGAGCGGCACGACGGATGGCGGGTTCACCGGATGGGCAACCAGGCAGCGGTGACGTCCGGGCAGGCCATCGCTGAACTGGGATGCGCGAATGCCGGAGGTCGAGGAACCGATCGGCGCCTCGGACGGCGTGAGGCGGTCGAGTTCGGCAAACACCGCACGTTTGGTTTCGAGGTTCTCGGGCGTGTTCTCCTGGACGTAGGCGGCATCGGCGAGCACCCCCTTGAGGCTCGTGCTCGCCTCCACCCGGTCGATCACGGCCATCGGTTCTTCGGCAATCAACCCTTCGGCCTTCAGGTCCTGAACGCCGAGCGCAATCTTCATGAGTGCATCCTCGAGGGCGCGCGGGTTGTTGTCGTAGAGCGAGACCGAACGGCCCGCGCGCGCGAAAACGATGGCCCAGGCGCGCCCGACCATCCCGGCGCCGACAACGGCGATTTTTTCCATGAATTCCTCCTGTGTGCGGCGACGGTAGTTCGCGGACGCGGTCGCAACAAGGTGCCTGGCGGCCCGTTGGAGAGAGTAGACTTCGCCATCGTCTTCAGGAGCCACCGATGAAAGCCGTCCCCGTCGTTGTCACGGTTCTGGTGCTTGGTCTGTTCACCGCGATGCCACTGACGGCTTCGGCCGACGCGCTCGCGGACTTCAATGCCGGCCGCAAGGCCCTCGACGAGAAACGCTACGACGCCGCGATCGGGTTGTTCACGCGCGTCATCCGATCGGGGGAGCTGACCGGGGAAAATCTCGGCAAGGCCCATTGCAATCGTGGCCTCGCCTACGAGCGTGCCGAGGACGACGCCAAAGCCTATGACGACTTTCGCGCGTGCGCCGAATACTGGCCTGTCGATTCCTTCTCCTTTCAGAAGCTCGTTCAGATCGGCCTCAAACTCGGCCGTTACGATGAAGCACGCAAGAATGTTGGCCCTTTTCTCGATCGCGCTGGCGACGACGCGAGCAGCATCATGTTCAATGTGGTGACCCTCGCCCGCCATGACCAAATGAACGGGCGCTGGCGCGAGGCCGACACCCTGCTGCAGCGTTATGCTCAGGCGAATCCGGACGCAAAGCCGATCGAACTCGCGCGCGCCAGGAGCAACGCCGCCCTCGGCCTGCCGGCCATCGCGGTCGGTCTCGTGCGCAAGGTCGACAACCTTTATGCAGCGAACCTGACGCGCGCCGACCGTGGGTTCGAGCGCGTGTGGAACGACCCGGGTTTCCTCGCCGCCACCGATATCCCGGCAATGCTGGCGCGCGATTTGGGCGACGCCGAACGTGACACCGTCGCCGACCCCAACAAGCTTCAGAAGGTCGTGGCGCAGATGGAAGCCCTACGACGCGTCGGCCGCAGCGACGACGCGATCGCCCTCGGCGAGCGCACTCTCGCCTCCGACTTGGCACGATTCACGGACCGCAAGGCCTACGAGGTCTGGATTCGCGATGAGATCGCGCGCTCGGCGAAGTTCAAGGGCGATTTTGCGCTAGCCGAAGGGGCTTACCGTCGCGGCATCGAACGCCTGGGGGACCAAGACCCAACCGTCGTCAACATCATCATCAATGGCGCCGCATTCCTGGCCGAAGACGCCGGTAAATATCAGGAGGCGATCGACCTTGCCCAGCGTGCCAAGCGCGTCGGCGCATCGGCGTTCGGCAACATGCAAGCAGACAGCGCCGCGTTTGCCGCCCATTGGGGAGCGGGCCGTACCGCCGACGTGAGCCGCGTCCTCGCGCAATTGGAAAAGAATATCGACGACGATCCGAATGCGACGATCGAGGCCCTGTTCCTCGTTGGCCGCGCCGAGGACGCCGCCCGGATCGTCGCCACCATGCTCACCAATCCGCAACACGTCGATTCGATGATCCTCCGTCTGCAGCGCTACACCGCGCGTCGCCCCGCTCAAGGACCGGCCGCAAAGGCGGTCGAGGCGGGCTGGAACGCGCTGCGCCGTCACCCGCAGGTATTGGCCGCACTCGCCAAGGTCGGACGCATCATCGATGTTCCGGCCAGTGGATTCTACTGAGCAGGGAAAGGACAACAGGATGCGCATCGCAGTGTTCGGATCCGGCATGGTGGGCGGCGCGTTGGGCCGGCGGTTCGGCGCCCAGGGCCACCAGGTGACCTATGGCGTACGTAACCCGTCCGCCGACAAAGTGAAGGCGGTGGTCGCGACCACGTTGGGCGAAGCGCGCGCGACCTCGGTCGCCGAGGCGGCACGCACCGCCGAGATCGTCGTACTCGCCACGCCGTGGGCCGAAACCGAGAACGCCATCAGGGGCGCCGGGGACCTCACGGGGAAGATCGTCATCGATTGCACCAACCCGAACAAGCCCACGACCCCTCACCTGTTGCTCGGCCACACCACGTCGGGCGCTGAACAGGTGGCGGCGTGGGCGACAGGCGCCAATGTCTACAAGGCGTTCAACTGCTGCAGCTTCTACACCATGGCGGATCCGGCCTATGCGGAGGGCAAGCCCGCGATGTTCGTGGCCGGCGCCGACGGGTCAAACAAAACGACCGTGATGACCCTCGTCGCCGATTTGGGCTTCGCCGCGGCGGACGCGGGCGACCTGACGGCATCGCGCTTCCTCGAACCGATGGCGATGCTGTGGGTCAACCTGGCGATTCGTGAGGGCCACGGCGC
>VGES01000041.1 GCA_016869765.1 Alphaproteobacteria bacterium | reverse complement strand
CCGCCAATCCGTGGACGCACTTTCGTGAGGCGACGTGGGAGGACGCCCTCGATCGGGCGGCGCAGGGACTCAAGAACGTGCGGGACACCAGGGGTGGACGCGCCCTCGCCGGCTTCGGATCGGCCAAGGGATCGAACGAAGAAGCCTACCTGTTCCAGAAACTCGTGCGCACCGGGTTCGCCAGCAACAACGTCGATCACTGCACGCGGCTGCCTGCATATCCGGCAGCATAATGAGCAGGGTCATACGTGTTTCTGGCGGGCACGGTGTCGGAGCCAGTTATTGAGCGCCAATTCGCCGCAGTCGAACCCTTCCACCTGATGGTGGCCGGCGAGACGTTGCGGCGCGCTCAGCCGTTCCGCCACGGCGCGCGACGAGAGACACGGGACCGTGCCCGGTTGGCTAAGAACGCAGATAGCACTTCAGCGTCTTGAGATCCTTGGCGATGCTGGCGGCGGCGTTCGTTTCCATGCGGCGATAAAGCAGGAGCACGCGCTCCCCCATCGGCGTGACCTTGGCACCACCACCGCGCCGCCCGCCCGTCGCTGCGACGACCAGGGGCCGACGGAAACTCCGGTTCATGGCATCGACCAGCGTCCACGCCCGACGATAGGACATGCCGAGCTGGCGCCCCGCCGCCGAGATCGATCCGGTGGTGGCGATCGCCTCGATCAGCGTCGCCTTGCCCGGACCGAGCGCGGTGACCGCGCCCAAGAGAATCCGAACCTGCGGCCCCTCGGCCGTCATGACGCCACGCGCCATTGGGCCGCGGCCGTCGCGAAATCGTCGGGCGTGTTGATGTTGAAGAACGGATCGTGGGGTTTCGCGGGATAGTCGGCGTAGGCGATGCCGTGGCGCGCGGTGAAGCGGTCGATCTTGCGTTCGCCCGCATCGAGCGCCGACGCTAGGGTCGGCGCCAGGGTGACCGGCCACAATCCGAAGACCGGATGCGCCTGGCCGCCCGAGCGGGCCGCCGCGAGCGGCACCCCCGCCCGCCTACGGGCTTCGTCCAGGCGTTCGACGAGATCGGCGGGAAAGAACGGGGCGTCGGTCGCAAACGAGGCGACCGTGTCGCTCTCGGGAACATTCGCTAGCGCCCATTCAAGGGCGGCCAGGATGCCGGCCAGGGGTCCGAGAAATCCGGGTAGCGAATCGGCGATGACGGGCAGACCCGCCGAAGCAAAGCGCCCCGGATCGCCGTTGGCATTGAGGACGAGTCGCTTCACCTGCGGCCGCGCCCTTTGGATCGCATGGTCGAGCAACGTTCGGCCCGCCAGAACCTTGAGCGCCTTGTCGCCGCCGCCCATCCGACGCGCCAAGCCCCCGGCAAGAATGACGCCGATGATGATCGCGGCCATGTCAGTCTTCTCCCGCAGCCTGCCGCTGGCGGCCCTCCGCCTCCTTCGGCGTATGACGCGGGTCGGCGTCGTAGACCACGCGCTCGACGCCCGACAGCACGAGGAAGCGATGGCCGCGGGCGCGACCCAACAGCGTAAGCCCGACGGCGCGCGCCAGTTCCACCCCCCACGAGGTGAACCCGGAGCGCGAGACCAGGATCGGAATGCCCATGCTCGCGCACTTGATCACCATTTCGGATGTGAGGCGGCCTGTGGTGTAGAAGACCTTGTCGCCCCCCGGGACCTGATGCAGGTGCATGTAGCCGCAAATCTTATCGACGGCGTTGTGGCGCCCGACGTCCTCGAGATAGAGCAGCGGACGATCGCCCTGGCACAACACGCAGCCGTGGATGGCGCCGGCCGACAGATAGAGACTCGGCCGTGAGTTGATCTTCCTGAGCAGCGCATAGAGCCAGGAGGTCTTGAGCACGGCGTTCTCGGGCAGGCGGGAGCGCTCGAAGTTCTCCATCACGTCACCGAAGGCGGTGCCCTGGGCGCATCCCGAGGTCAGGGTCTTCTTGCGCAGCTTGGCTTCGTAGTCGGTGCGACGCTTGGTTCGCACGACGATCGTGTCGATTACGTCGTCATGGTCGATGGCCGCAATCTGATCGTCGGGCCGCAGCATGTTCTGATTGAGCAGGTAGCCGACCGCCAGCCAGTCGGGATGATCGCCGATGGTCATCATCGTCACGATCTCGCGGCCATTGAGGAACACCGTAAGCGGGCATTCGACCGGCACCCGCACGGCGACGCGCTCGCCGTACTCGTTGCTACCGTCGAGCTGGCGGGTGAGTTGCGGATCCTCGGGCTTGGGCGCCACGAGAAATTCGGGCGCGCGCCGCGACCGAGCCGGGCGGCGCCCCCCGCCCTGGCCATTAACCCCACGACCCTTACGGACGATTTCCCTTGGCATCTCGGTTATATTCCACCGAACATAACGCCCGGACCACCAACCCTGCCAGCGCGATGATCGATCCTTTCGGCCGAAGTATCACCTACCTGCGGGTATCGGTCACCGACCGTTGTGACTTCCGCTGCATCTACTGCATGTCCGAGCATATGACGTTCCTGCCCAAGGTGGAGGTTCTGTCGCTAGAAGAACTCGACCGGTTGTGTACGGCGTTCGTCCACAAGGGCGTGCGCAAGCTGCGGCTAACCGGCGGCGAACCTCTGGTGCGGCGCGACGTGATCTCGCTCGTTCGCAGCCTGGGCCGCCACGTCAAGAGCGGCGCGCTCGACGAGATGACGATCACGACCAACGGTAGCCAGCTCGAACGCTACGCCGAGGCCCTGTTCGATGCCGGCATGCGCCGGATCAACGTTTCGGTGGACTCGCTCGATCCCGAGAAGTTCAAGCGCATCACGCGCTGGGGTGGCCTCGACCCCGTGCTGCGCGGCATCCGCGCGGCGAAGGACGCCGGCCTCAAGATCAAGATCAACACGGTCGCCCTCAACCGCATCAACGACGACGAGTTCGATCAGCTCATCACGTGGTGCGGCGAACAGGGTTTCGACATGACGATGATCGAGACCATGCCGATGGGCGACATCGACGGCGACCGCACCAAGGACTACCTGCCGTTGTCGCTGGTGCGCGCCGATCTCGAGAAACGCTGGACGCTGACCGACATTCCGGACCGCACCGGCGGTCCGGCGCGCTACGTCCGCGTCGGCGAGACCGGCGGCCGGCTCGGGTTCATCACGCCGCTGACGCACAATTTCTGCGAATCCTGCAACCGCGTGCGGCTCACCTGCACCGGGACGTTGTACATGTGCCTGGGCCAGAACGACGATGCCGACCTGCGCACGCCGCTGCGCCAGCACCCGACCGATGACCGCGCGCTAGCGGCGGCGATCGACGAGGCCATTTCGCGCAAGCCCAAGGGCCATGACTTCATCATCGACCGGCGCCACAAGGGCCCGGCCGTGCCCCGCCACATGAGCGTCACGGGCGGTTGACCCCGCCCCCCAGGCGCGCTACCGCTCTGCCCAGCGGCATCCGGGGCAGCCCCCAAGGACCTCCATGCGACATCTCAAGTTGGCGTTCGTCGCCAGCGCCACCAAGGACGCGCGCAAGGCCGTGGCGCGCCTCAAGCGGCGCTATCGCGCGGTCGATGTCGGCAAGGCCGACGTGATCGTCGCGCTCGGCGGCGACGGCTTCATGTTGAGCGCCCTGCACCGCTACATGGGCATGGGCGCCCCGATCTTCGGCATGAACCAGGGCACCGTCGGCTTCCTGATGAACGACTTCGACGAGGACCGGTTGCACGAGCGCCTGAGCCAGGCTGAAGAGGTGACGCTGCATCCGTTGACCATGGAAGCGATGAGTCGCAGCCGGCGTCGCCGGGCGCTGGCGGTCAACGAGGTGTCGCTGCTGCGCCAGACCCGGCAAGCGGCCAAGATAAAGATCTCCGTGGACGGGGTCGTGCGCATCCCCGAACTGGTGTGCGACGGCGTCCTGCTCGCGACTCCGGCCGGTTCGACCGCCTACAACCTCTCGGCGCATGGTCCGATCCTGCCCCTGGGTGCCGGCGTCCTCGCGCTCACCCCGATCAGCGCCTTTCGGCCCCGGCGCTGGCGCGGTGCCCTCCTGCCGCAGCGCGCCGTCGTGCGCTTCGAGATTCTCGAACTCGACAAGCGCCCGGTCAGCGCCGTCGCCGACCATACCGAAATTCGCGACGTCGCCTGGGTCGAAGTGCGCGAAGACCGCAGCCGTCGGCTCCGCATGCTGTTCGACCCCGAACACAACCTCGAGGATCGCATCCTCAACGAGCAGTTCATCCCGTGAGCCGCCCGCGACGGTACACGATCAGGCCCCTCACCCGCTCGCTTCGCTCGCCGCCCTCTCCCCGCCCGGCGGGGAGAGGGTAGGGTGAGGGAGCGTGACGGCGCCCGATCTCGTCCTGCCGGTCGATCTCGCGCGGTATGCCGCCGGGAACACCGGTGTTCCCTATTTCCACCGCTTCGATAGCGACCGACCCGGCCCGCGAGTCACGATCCTCGCCCTCACCCATGGTAACGAATGGTGCGGCGCGCTTGCCCTGCACCACCTGTTCGAACGTGGCGTGCGGCCGGCCCGCGGCACCCTGACCCTCGGGTTCGCCAACGTCGCCGCCGCCCAGACCCGCGCCAGCGATGGCAGCGGCTCGCGACGATATATCGATGAAGACTTCAACCGGTTGTGGACCGGCCCCGTCCTCGATGGCCCCAGGACCTCGCACGAACTCGAACGGGCGCGGGTGATCCGGCCACTGATCGACGACACCGACCACCTGCTCGACCTGCATTCGATGCAGACCCCGAGCCCGCCGCTCGCGCTCGCTGGCCTCGCCGACAAAGGCCTTGCGCTGTGCCGCCGCCTCGGGTGGCCCAGCCACATCATCCGCGATGCGGGACACCCCGAAGGGGCGCGAATGCGCGATTACGGCGCCTTCGCCAGGGATGGCGATTCGCGATCGGCGGTCCTGGTCGAATGTGGCCAGCACCAGGATCCCACCAGCGTGACGGTGGCCATCGAGGTGAGCTACCGGTTCCTCGACACCTTCGGCCTGCTGCGCTTGGCCGACCGGCCGACGATTCCCGAAGCGCCGCCCGCCACCGTGATCACGGTAACCGGACTCGTCTCGGTCCAGAGCCCGGCGTTTCGCTTCGCGCGCGACTACCGCGGGCTCGAGGTCATCGAGCATGCCGGCACAGTCGTCGCCTGGGACGGCGAGCGCGCGATCACCACGCCCCACGACGACGCCGTCCTGATCATGCCGTCGCCCCGCATCCGCGTCGGCCAGACGGCGCTCCGGTTCGGTCGCGTGGCGGCGCCATAGATCCGATGCGGTCTTTCCTCGGAATCACCGCCGACAATCGCCGCCGCGTCGCGTTGGCTATTGCCATCGGCGTCGCGGGCGGGGCCGTGTTCCAGCTCTTGTCCCTGCCGTTGGCCTGGATGCTGGGCTCGATGATCGCGGTGACGATCGCCGCGATGGCGGGGGCAAACGTCGTTCTGCCCAACACGCTCCGGACCGTGTGTGCTTCGGTCATCGGCGTCCTGCTGGGCAGCGCCTTCTCGCCGGCGCTGATCGATCAACTGGCGACTTTCGGCGGCATGATCGTCGTGCTCGTGACCTACGCCGTGTTGTGCACGGCTCTCGGCTATCAGTTGCACCGTCGCTTCGGCAAGCTCGACCCCAAGACCGCCTATTTCTCCTCGACGCCGGGCGGACTATCGGAGATGACCATGGTCGGCGAAGCGATGGGGGCCGATCCGCGGATCGTGCCGCTCAACCACGGCGTCCGCATCGTCCTCGTGGTCATACTGATCCCGTTCTACTTCCGCTACATCGAAGGGTTGAACGTCCCGACCGCGCACCCCACCGGGGCAATCACCGAACTCTCCGCCATCGATGCGGCGATCCTGCTCACGTGCGGCCTCGTCGGCCATGTTGTCGGCAAGCGTCTGAAAATGCCCGCCTACGCCCTGATCGGACCGATGATGCTGTCGGCTGTCGTGCACTCGCTCGGCTGGACGACCGCCAAGGTGCCCTCCCCCATCGTCGCGGCCGCGCTGTGCGTGATCGGCACCGGGGTCGGCTGCCGTTTCGTCCAGCGCCTGGCGCTCGACGTGATGGTTCGCATCATCCTCCGCGCCACGCTGGTCGCGCTCGCGACGATCGCCCTCGCCGTCGTGGTCGCGACCATCGCCGCCCGCTTCACCGACATCGCGCCCTACTCGGTGTTCCTGTCGATCGCGCCGGGCGGCCTCGCGGAAATGAGCCTGATCGCGCTGGCGCTCGGCGCCGACACGGCCTTCATCACGATCATGCATTTCGTGCGCGTGACGACGGTCATGAGCCTCGGGGCATTCTTTTTCCGCCTCGTCCGGGAACGACCGGGCCAGGCCCCCGCGCCTGGCGATTAACCCGCTGTCGGACAAGGATTTCTTGCGACCGTTCGCGGTCTAAAGAGGTTGGTCGGCGCAGCGCTTTTGCCTATTGTACCGCTGGGACGAACAGGCCGGATCGCGGGGGCGCAGCCGGCCGCAAGGGAGGAAGCGACCATGGGTCAGTTCGGTGTCGGTCAGGCCGTTCGCCGCAAGGAAGATCAACGACTGTTGACGGGCGGCGGCCGTTACCTCGACGACATGTCGGTGCCCAACCAGGCCTACGCCTACATCCTGCGTTCGCCCCACGCCCACGCGAAAATCACCTCGCTCGACACCACCGCCGCGCGCAAGGCACCCGGCGTGCTCGCGGTGCTGACCGCCGCGGACCTGGAGACGGACAAGATCGGTGGCATCCCTTGCCTGGCGCCGTTGCCGTCCCGTGACGGCAAGCCGATGGCCCAGCCGCCCTACCCGCTCCTCAAGAAGGACCGCGTGCGCATGGTCGGCGACCAAGTGGCGCTGGTCATCGCCGAGACGATCAAGCAGGCCAAGGACGCAGCCGAACTGATCGCCGTGGATTACGACGTGCTCCCCGCGGTGGGCGATATCGCGAGCGCCGTCAAGAAGGGCGCACCCTCGGTATGGGATCAGGCCGACAACCGGGTGTTCGACTGGGAGAACGGCGACAAGAAAGCGGTCGATGCCGCCTTCGCCAAGGCGCACCATGTCACCCGCGTCGACCTCACGAACAACCGCGTCGTCGTCAACTCGATGGAGCCGCGCGGGGCTCTCGGTGTTTACGACGCCAAGAACGGACGCTACACGCTCTATTCGCCCTGCCAGAACGTCCACATGTTGCAGGGCATCATCGCCGGCATCCTCGGTGTCGAAAAAGGCAAACTCCGGGTCGTTTCGCCCGACGTCGGCGGCGGTTTCGGCATGAAGGTGTTCAGCTACGTCGAACAGGGCCTGATGCCGTGGGCGGCCAAGAAGGTCGGCCGCCCGGTCAAGTGGACCAGCGAGCGCACCGAAGCCTTCATCAGCGACACCCAGGGCCGCGATCACGTCACCCGTGCGGAACTCGCCCTCGACAAAGACGGCAAGATCCTGGCGATCCGCGTCCAGTCGCAGTCGAACATGGGTGCCTATCTCTCGAATTTTGCCCCGATGATCGCGACCATGGCCGGGACGCAGCTGCTCACGGGCCTCTACGACATCAAGGTCGCCTATGTGAATGTGCTGGGCGTGTTCACCAACACCGTGCCGATCGATGCCTACCGCGGCGCCGGCCGACCGGAGGCCTCGCATGTCATCGAACGTCTGGTCGACACGGCCGCCGCCGAACTGAAGATGGACCCGGCCGAACTGCGCCGGCGCAATTTCATCAAACCCGACCAGTTGCCCTACAAGGCGCCACTCGGGCCCAACTATGATTCGGGCCACTTCGTCAAGAACATGGACGATGCGATCAAGGCGTCCGACTGGGTCGGCTTCGCCAAGCGCAAGGCCGAGGCCGAGAAGCACGGCAAACTGCGCGGCATCGGCATGAGTTGCTACGTCGAAGCGGCGATCGGCTCCCCCAACGAAGACGTCGAGTTGATCTTCGAACAAGACGGCTCGATCACGCTTCTGATCGGGACCCTGACCAACGGCCAGGGGCACGCCACGTCCTACTCGCAGGTGCTCGAAGAGATGCTCGGGTTGCCGTTCGACCGCATCAAGGTCGTGCAGGGTGACACCGATGTGGTCAAGACCGGCGGCGGCACGGGTGGCTCGCGTTCGATGATGATCGGCGCCTCGGCGATCAAGGTCGCCGCCGACAAGGTCATCGAAAAGGGTCGCAAGATCGCCGCCCACATGCTGGAAGCGGCCGAAAGCGATATCGAATTCGCGGACGGCGTCTTCCGCATCGTCGGCACCGACCGGCGCATGTCCATCGGCGAGGTCGCGGCGGCGGCGCGCAATTCAGCCAACGTACCCAAGGGCATGGAGCCTAGCCTCGATACCAAGGCCAAGTCGGACGTCGCCGCGGGCACCTATCCCAACGGCTGCCACGTGTGCGAGGTCGAGATCGACAAGGACACCGGCGTCGTCAAGATCGTCGGCTACACGGTGGTCGACGACTTCGGTAAGGTCGTCAACCCGGTCCTGATCGCCGGCCAGGTCCACGGCGGCATCGTTCAAGGCGTCGGCCAGGCCCTCCTGGAACACTGCATCTACGACCCGGAAAGCGCACAGCTTCTGACCGGCTCGTTCATGGACTACGCCATGCCGCGGGCCGACAACGTGCCGTCGTTCAGGCTCGGCTTCAACGAGGTGCTGTGCAAGACCAACCCGCTCGGCATCAAGGGAGCGGGCGAGGCCGGCACGGTGGGCGCGTTGGGCGCGGTGATGAACGCGATCGTCGATGCCCTGAAGGGCTACGGAGTCAAACACGTGGAGATGCCCGCGACGCCCGAGCGCATCTGGCGGACGATCCACGGCGCCCGCGCCGCGTAGTCGGACGAAGTTCAACGGCACGGCCGCGCCTCAGCGCGGCTGTCGCCATTTTGGGAGAGAGCGATGAGTGGTTCCGGAGTGGGCCAAGGGATGGGCCAGTCGGTGCGGCGACGCGAGGACGATCGCCTGATCGTCGGCCGTGGTCGCTACATGGACGACATCAACCGGCCGAACCAGCTCCATGGCTATGTGTTGCGCTCGCCGCACGCCAACGCGCGCATCGCGTCGATCGACTCGGCGGCGGCCAAGGCGATGCCGGGCGTCCACGCGATCTATCTCGGCAACGACGTGGCCGAGGTGAAGCCGCTGCCTTGCATGGTCGACAACATGGTGAAATTGGTGCGCCGCGACGGCAGTCCCCGGTTCTTCCCGCCGCACCATGTGATCGCGCGCAGCCATGCGCGCCACGTCGGCGATCCGGTCGCCTTCGTCGTCGCCGTGACGCGCAATCAGGCGCGCGATGCCGCGGAAGCGATCGTCGTCGACTACGAGGTCCTGCCCACGATCACCGACACCGAGTCGGCGGCCAAGCCCGGCGCCCACGTGATCTATGGCGATCAGGGCGCGAGCGACAACTTCGCCTTTTTCTTCACGATGGGGGACAAGGCAAAGTCGGACGAGGTCTTTGCCAAGGCCGCCCACGTCGTCGAGTTCAAGCACGTCAACCAGCGCCTGATCTGCGCCTCGATGGAGCCGCGCGGTTCGATCGGCGAATACGACGCCGCGAGCGGCCGCTACACGCTGACCACCAACACCCAGAGCGTGTACCGCAATCGCGCGGTGTGTGCCGGCATGCTGGGCGTGCCCGAGAGCCAAATTCACGTCATCGCGCCCGACATCGGTGGCTCGTTCGGCATGAAGGGCATGCCCTACCCGGAGCAGGCCCTCGTGCTCGTGGCGGCCAAGCGGCTTGGCCGGCCCGTCAAGTGGTACTCGGATCGCAGCGAGGCGTTTCTCTCGGACACCCAGGGGCGCGATCTCGTGACCTCGGCCAAGCTGGCAGTCGATCGGGACGGGCGGTTCCTGGGCGTTCGCGTCTACTCGGTGGGTTCGATCGGCGCCTACGCGTCCAACTTCGGACCGATGATCCTGGCCGCAGGCTCGACCCGTCTGCTGCCCGGCTGCTACACGGTGCCTTCGGTCTTCGCCGAAGCCGACATCGTCATCACCAACAAGGTGTTCACCGATGCCTATCGTGGCGCCGGACGGCCGGAGGCGTCCTACGTCATCGAGCGCCTGGTCGATCTCGCGGCCCGCAAACTCGCGATCGATCCGGCTGAGATTCGCCGCCGCAACCTGATTCAACCGGCGCAAATGCCGTTCACCGGCGCCACCGGCCTCGTGTTCGATTCGGGCGACTTTCCGAAGAATCTCGAGGACGCCCTCCGCCTCGCCGATTGGAACGGCTTTTCGGCGCGGCGGTGGGCGGCCAAGGCACGCGGCAAGCTGCGCGGCATCGGGCTCTCGGTCTATGTCGAGCAGACCGCGGGCGGCGGCGCCGAGTCAAGCCGCATCGAGGTGCGCCCCGACGGCGCGATCGACGTGATGGTCGGCGCGCTCGCGCAGGGCCAAGGTCATGAGACGACCTTTGCCCAGGTGGCGGCCGAGAAGCTCGGGGTGGCCTACGATCGCATCACGATCCTTCAGGGCGACTCCGACAAGCTCCCCACCGGTGGCGGCACCGGCGGATCCAAATCCGGGTACTCCGCGGGCGGCGCCGTGCACGAAGGCGTCCAGAAAATCGTCAAGAAGGGGACGGCGATCGCCGCGCATCTGCTGGAGGCGGCCGATGCGGATATCGAGTATCGCGCGGGCCGGTTTACGATCGCCGGCACCGACCGCTCGGTGACATTGGCCGAGGTCGCCAAGGCGGCGCAGGACCCGAACAAGCTGCCGCCAGGTACAACCCCCGGATTGACCGAGGACGCGAGTTTCACGCCGCCCGCGACGTTCCCCAACGGCTGCCACGTGGTCGAGGTCGAGATCGATCCGGACACCGGGGTCATCAAGCTCGATCGCTACACCGTGGTCGACGATTTCGGGCACGTGATCAACCCGATGATCGTGCATGGCCAGGTGCATGGCGGCATCGCCCAGGGTGTGGGGCAGGCGCTCTACGAGGACACGATCTACGACGCGGAGAGCGGACAGCTCCTGACCGGCTCGTTCATGGACTACACCATGCCGCGGGCCGATCACCTGCCCTCGATCACCATCGAGACCAACGTCGTGCCGTGCAAGACCAACCCGCTCGGCATCAAGGGGGCGGGCGAGTCGGGGACAACGGGGGCGACCGGCGCGGTGATCAACGCCGTGCTCGATGCCCTGGCCCCGGTCGGCGTCACCCACATCGAGATGCCCGCGACCCCGCAGCGGGTGTGGCAGGCGATCCAGGCGGCACGGAAAACCGCGGCTTAGCGTGCTCGCGCGGGGACGCACCTTCCCTGGCTCAAGTTCGAGTGAACATGGGCCGGACCGCTTCGCCGCGTGCACATCGCGTGCGATGATGCCCGCACCAAGCGTGGGAGGTGACCATGGGCGTGCGGTCGGTTCTCCAGTCGTTGGATTAATCGTGACCGTCGTTGCGGGAAGCGGCGTTGCCTTGGCCCAGACCAAGGAAATTCCGTTTGCCGAGTCGCGATTGCTGGTCGAGCTCGCCGAGTTCAAGCCGCAGACCCCGCCGGTCCGCGAAATCATCAATGACAGTCCCCATGGGCGAAGCATTACGCAGTCCGCCGTCTACGCGAACCAGGGCAAGCGGCTGGATATTGTGCTTGGTTTCGGTAGTGGCAGCGTTGGCTACCTCGACACCAACAGCGCGTCCAGCACCGTCAGGAACATCATCGCCGCCCAGGCCAAACAGGGCCGAACGCTCGTCTCGGGGGACACTGGACGAATTCCTGGCGGGCTCGGCAATTATACCTACCACTATTTCAGCGAACCCGGTCTGCAGGAGTGCGTTGTCTTGCATACGATGTTCGACCGGCTGGACCTCCTCTATAGCAATGCGCTGAACGTGTACCTGTGCCAGCGCGACAAGCCCACGCTGGAGGAAATGAAAACCATCGTCCTGGGCGTCGGGGTGAAGAACAAGTACGCGCCGCCACCGATCGCGGCGCTGTCGACGCCGACGCCTGTTGCTCCGTCGGCCCCGACCACGACGACACCTGCGCCCACCGCGCCACCGGCCGCGACTACATCGGCGACAACGTCGGGCGCGCGTTCGGCCGATGTCGAGCGGCGTCTCGATGAACTGAAGCGCCTCCGCGAGCGTGGCCTCGTCACCGAACAGGAGGCCGAGCAGAAACGCCGCGAGATTCTCAAGGACCTCTAGAATCAGGCGACGGAAACCACCCAATCCAACCGTGTTAGACTGAGACGATTTTCGCCAGGAGCATTCTCTGTCGCTCGACCACGCTTTCATCGCCGCCAATCGCCTGGGCTACGGCGCCAAGCCCGGAGAAATGGCGCGCATCGCCCGCGACCCGCGGGGCTGGCTCTCCGCGCAGCTAGACGATTCGTCCTTGCCCAAGCCGCTCGCCGACCTGCCAACGGCCCAAGCCAGCATGACCACGACGCTGCGCCGACTGGCCGAGGGCGCCGAGCGCTACATGAACTTCCTGCGACAAGAAGCGGCCCAAATGTTGCGCCGCGACGCGGCCCGGCGCACCGCGGCCGCAATCCTGAGCCCGGTGCCGTTTCGCGAACGCCTGGTGCACTTCTGGAGCAACCATTTCACGGTGTCGAGCAAGCGCTTCCAGATCATCGCCGCGGCGGGCGCCTTCGAGCGCGAGGTGATCCGGCCGCGCGTTACCGGTTCGTTCACCGATCTGCTGCTGGGCTCGACCAAGCACCCGGTCATGCTCGCCTACCTCGACAACCAGCAGTCGTTTGGCCCGAACAGCATGGCCGGGCAACGACGCGGTGTCGGCCTGAACGAGAATCTGGCACGCGAGATTCTCGAGCTGCACACCCTGGGGGTCGGCGGCGGCTACGACCAGCAGGACGTCATCGGGCTTGCCAAGATGATCACCGGTTGGGGCATAGCCCAGCCGGCCGAGGGGAGCCCGGGCGGCTTCGTGTTTCGTCCGCAGGGCCACGAACCCGGGGCGCACGCCATGCTGGGCAAGACCTACGCGGCGGCCGGCGTCGCCCAGGGTGAGGCGGCACTGCGCGATCTCGCGCGGCACCCGGCGACCGCGGTGTTCGTCGCACGCAAGATGGCGCGCCACTTCATCGCCGACCAACCGGACGACGCGACCATCGCCAAGCTCGCGCGGACGTTCCGCGACACCGAAGGCGACCTGCGCCAGATGGCGCTGGCGCTGATCGCGACGCCCGAGCTGTGGGACGAGCCGCTGTCCAAATTCAAGACGCCCAACGACCTGGTGATCTCGACCTTCCGGGCCTTGGGCGGCATCGATCCGGGCGATGACGCGCTGATCGGCGCGCTGGCCATCTTCGATCAGTTCCCGTTCAGCGCCCCTTCGCCCGCCGGCTGGTCCGACCAGGCCGGCGACTGGCTGTCGCCGGAAGCCCTGATGCGCCGCATCGAGTGGGGTCAGGCGGTGGCGCAACGCATCCCTGTCAACAACCCGCGTGCCTTGGCCGAGGACCTGCTGGGGCCGATGCTCGGACGCGAGACCCGCGAGACCATCGCGCAAGCGCAGAGTCCGGCCGAAGGTCTGGCGCTCCTGTTCGCGAGTCCAGAGTTTCAGAGGAAATGACCATGATCTCGCGCCGCCAACTGATGGCGTCCTCGATCGCCGGTGCCGCGCTTGCTATGGCGCCACGCGTGGTGCTGGCCGCCGGACCGACCGAGGCCCGCTTCGTCGTCGTACTGTTGCGTGGCGGCATGGATGGCCTGAGCGCCGTCGCGCCACACGGCGATCCGGACTACCGACGCCTGCGCGGCGATCTCGCAGTGGCCGCTCCGGGCTCCGCCGACGGGCTCCTGCCGTTGGACGGGTTCTTCGGCCTTCACCCCGCGCTGAGGCCGATCCACGGCCTGTACGCGACCAAGGAACTGACAGTGATCCACGCCGTCGGCACGTCCTACCGGCAGCGTTCGCATTTCGACGGCCAGAACGTCCTCGAGAACGGCACCGACACGGCCTACTCCACCCCCGACGGCTGGCTCAACCGCACGCTCGGAGCGATCGGCATGTCCGACCGACGGCTCGGCCTCGCCGTGGGCCCGAGTGTGCCGATCATGATCCGCGGGCCGGTTCCGGTCGCCACCTATGCCCCGCGCGTGCTGCCAGAAGTCGACGGCAGTTTCATTGCGCGGGTGCGCGGCATGTACGGCGGCGATCGGCTGCTGCACGCTGCGCTCGAGCAGGCGGTGCAATCCCAGGCCATGACCGACGACGTGCTCGGTGAGGAAACGCCGCGCGGCATGGTGGCTCCGCGGCGCCGCGCGCAGCAACGGGCCGGGATGCGCGAACTGTTCGGCGCGGCGGGAAAACTGCTGGCCGACGCCGCCGGTCCGCGTCTCGCCGTGATCGATACCGACGGCTGGGACACCCACGCCAACCAGAAGCTGCTGCTCGGCAACATGCTGGGAGCACTGGGCGAGGCGCTGGCCGAACTCAAATCCGGACTGGGCGCGGCGTGGGCCAACACCGTGGTGATCACGGCCACCGAGTTCGGCCGCACCGCGGCCGCCAACGGTAGCGCCGGCACCGATCACGGGACCGCTTCGGTCAGTCTGGTGATGGGCGGCCGGGTGGCCGGCGGGCGGGCCATCGGATCATGGCCCGGACTGACCGAACGCGCGCTCTACGAGGGCCGGGATTTGGCCGTCGCCACCGACTTGCGCGCGGTGGTCAAGGGCGTGTTACGCGATCACGTCGGCGTGCGCGAGGCCGCGCTCGAAGATCAGGTGTTCCCCGGAAGTCGCTCGGCCCCGGCGCTCACCGGCCTGATTCGCGCCTAGCCTAGCCCTCACCCGAACAGTCGTCGCTCTGCTCCGCCCGTTCGACCTCTCCCGCGGGGCGGGAGAGGTCGCGAGCGTAGCGAGCGGGTGAGGGTGCGCGAAGCGCCGGGTGAGGGCGGCGCGAGGGTGAGGGGAACTAGAACGGTTCGAGGCCGGTGTAGGGCGTGCGGCCGTAGGGCGCGAGTTCGGCCGGCAGCACCGGGGCATAGGGCGGATCGAGCACGACCGGAAACTTCTCCTCGGTCCAGTGATTGACCAGCGGCCCGCCCTTGGAGCGCGCCACGAACAGGTAGCCAAAGCGCGTGCCGCCGGGCGGGCCGTGCCAAACGCCGGGTGGACGCCAGAGGTAGGCGCCGAGCCGCATCGTCCCCCAATTGAGGTTGAGGTCGCCCGAGAGCAGGAAAATTTCCTCGACGACGGGATGGGCCTCCTTGCTGCCCATCATGCCCGGCTCGTTGAGGCCCGGATGGCGGCAGTTGAGCCACGTGCGCTCGCGGGTATCGGGATCGATCCGTTGGGTCTTGGTCTGAAGACCGGTCGGAACCTTGGGATCGTGGCTCACCGGCTTCCAGACTTGGGTGTTGGTATCGAGGTGCTCGACCAGGCCGCCGTCACGACGAAAACGTTCGCTGCCCTGGGCCCGCTTGGGCTCGCCCTCGAAGAACGTGAGCAGCACGGCGCCCTTCGAAGAGACCGCGTGCCGGCGCTCGTGCCCGGCCGGCAGGTAGCCATAGTGCATGCCGCCGTAGCGCCGGCCATTGATCGCGAGTTCGCCGGCAAGCACGAAGAATTCCTCATCGGCCCCCAAGGTTTCAGCGGTGCGACGCTCCCAGCCCGCGGGATAGCGTACGATCGCCGTCGAAGCGCCGGTGTCCGAATCGAGGCTCAGCATCTTGACGTCCACGTCGGGCCGCGCGCCGCCGTAGAGCCCGCGCTGCCATGGCAACGCCTGGACCTGGATGAATTCGATGTGCGGACGGGCCATGGTCAGTAGAGGAGTGCGCCGCGATAAGGACGTGCGCCCAAGGCCGCGAGTTCGGGCGGCAGGATCGGGTTGTGCCCCGCCTCGAACGAATAGGCGACGGTCTTCTCGGACCACAACACGTCGAGCGGGCCGCCCTTGCAGCGAAAGAACAGCAGATTGCCGGTGCGCGACCCGCCCGGCCCGTGCGGTTCGCCGGGCGGGCGCCAGAAATAGGCGCCCGGCTGCATGGCGCCACGCTCGGTCACGAGCACGCCCGACAGGACGAACATCTCCTCGACGACCGGGTGAATCTCCATCGGACTCACCGCGCCCTCGGTCCGTCCGCCGGGCGGCGCCATGAGAAACCAGGTGCGCTCGCGGTTGTCGGGATCGACGCGCAGCACGCGCGTCGCGATGCCCGATCGCATGTTGGGAATACCGATCACCGGCGTCCACGGCATGGCGTCGGTGTCGAGGTGCTCGATCAGCTTTCGCGTATCGCACGCCCCCGTGGCCCGCGCGTGTGGCGCCCCCTCGAAGAACGTGAGGATCACCGCCCCGCCCGGGGCGGCCGCCACCCTTCGCTCGTAGCCCGCCGGGAGATAGCCGTAGGGGCGATAGCTGCGACCGTTGATCGCGAGCTGGCCCTCGAGTACGAGGAACTCCTCGTCCGCCGCCAGACGTTCCGGCGTTGCCCTCACCCAGCCCGCGGGATAACGCACGAGCAAGGAGCAGGCGCCGGATTCCGAATCCCGGCTCAGCACCTTGGCCTCGACATCGTCCCGCGCCGCGGTGCCGGGCACACCGCGTTGCCAGGGCAGCACCTGGGCCTGGATGAACTCGACGTGGGATCGCGCCATCAGTAGGGCATGGTGCCGCGATAGGGCTCGCGGCCGAGCGCTGCGAGATGCGCCGGCAGCACTGGCCGGTGTTCCGGCGTGAACGTGTAGGGCACGTCCTCCTTGCCCCAAACGTTGATGTGCCGGCCGTAGACGAAGCGGATCAGCGACAGGCTGCCGTTGAGCGATCCGAACGGCCCATGCGGCACGTCGGGCGGTCGCCAGAAATAGGTGCCGGTGTGCAGCACGCCCTGCGGTCCGGTGAGGTCGCCGCCCAGCATGAAGCATTCTTCGACGCAGGGGTGCGTGAGCGTCGGGCACTTCCAACCCTTGGGATGGTTGTGCGGCGCCGTCGCGATCAGGAATGTGCTGCGCTGGTTGAACTCGGGGTTGACGCGCAGCGTCTTGCGCCGGATGCCCATGAACGCCAGGCCCGGATCGATATCCTTGGTGTCCCAGTCCATGGCGATCGAATCGAGGCCCTGGATCGCCGGCGCGTTCGACTTGATCGCGGTCGAGGCGAGACGGGGCCAGGCGCTGAAAAAGGTGAGCACGACGGCGCCGTGGCGGCTCGCCGCGTCGCGGCGCCCATGGCCGGCCGGAAGGAACGCATAGCCGTGTTCGCGATAGGGGTGCCCGTCGATCGTCAGGTCCCCGTCGAGGACGAAGAGCTCTTCATCGCACCCCAACACCTCGGCGCCACGCCGCCAACCGGCCGGGTAGCGGACGAGCAGCGAGCAGTCGCCCCGCTCGGGGTCGATGCTGAGGATCTTGGCTTGGCAATCGGCGCGCGCGTCGCCCGGGACCTTCTCCCAGGGCAGCCGCTGCGCGGCGATGAACTCGGTGTGCGGGCGTCCCATCGCGGCCTCCGTCGATTATGCGGGTCGCGATCGAGGATAGCCGAAGGCCGCCATGCGCCGAAAACAAAACGGCCGCCCGTTAGGGCGGCCGTTTCGGCAGCGCACAGGTGCGCTCAGTTGGCTCTGCTGCTGCCGACCGCGAACGGCCGCGGGGCGCGCTCGACGCCCGGTGGCAGGGGCACGTTCTCGAGCGCCCACAGATCGCGCGGCGGCGGCATTTCGCCGGCGTAGAAACAGGACACCCGGCGGTTCGGCCCGATCTCCTTGAGCGGCGGCTTTTCGGTCTTGCACCGGTCGCGCGCGATCGGGCAGCGCGGATGGAAGCGACAACCGGTCGGCCGATAGATCGGCGACGGCGGTTCGCCGGTGAGCACGATACGCTTGCTGCCACCGCCCGGCTCGGGCACCGGCGTCGCCGATAGGAGCGCCACCGTGTACGGGTGCTGCGGCTTGCCGACGACCTCGTCGGCCGGCCCCTCTTCGACCGGTTCGCCCAGGTACATGACGATGATGCGGTCGGAGATCTGGTGCACGAGCGCCAGGTCGTGCGCAATCACGAGGAGCGCGATGCCGAGGCGCTCCTGCAGATCGCGCAGCAGGTTGATGATCTGGGCCTGAATCGACACGTCGAGCGAGGACACCGGTTCGTCGGCGATCAGCGCCTTGGGCTCGAGCGCGAGGGCGCGCGCCACGGCGATGCGCTGACGCTGGCCGCCCGAGAACTGCGAAGGCACACGGTCGGCGGCATCCGGCGGCAGGCCGACCTGCTGCAGCAACTGGGCGACGCGCTCGTTGATCTTGGCGCGACTGCCGTACTTGTGCGCCCGCAGGGGCTCGCCGATGACCCTGCGGATCGACCACCGGGGGTCGAGGCTCGAGTACGGGTCCTGGAACACCATCTGCAGGCGACGGCGAACCGGCATCAGTTCCTTGTAGGTGAGATGCGTGACGTCCTGGCCGTCGAAGATGATCTGGCCGCCCTCGGGTTCGTGGGCCCGCATCAGCGTCAGCGCCACGGTCGATTTGCCCGACCCGGACTCGCCCACGAGACCGACGGTCTCGCGCGGGCGAACACCCAGCGTGATCGTGTCGACGGCGTGAAGCTTCTTGCCGCCCGGGGCCCGGAACGTGACCTTGAGATCCTTGGCTTCGAGCAGGAACTCGGGATTCCCGACGCGCGGGGACGAAGGCTGCATGGTCATGGGATTATGCTCCGCGCGGGAACCAACAGGACGCCAGCCGGCCGCCGAGATGGGTGAGCGGCGGGCGTTCGTCGCACTTCGCCTGGGCGAACTTGCAACGCGATTTGAAAGCACAGCCGCGGATGATGTCCTCGGCCGTAGGCGGCACACCCGGGATCGGCACCAGTTTCGGCCGCCGGATGTCGAACCGCGGCACCGCGGCGAGCAACCCGACCGTGTATGGATGTCGCGGATTGCTCAAAACCTCGGCGATCGTTCCGGTCTCGACGATGCGGCCCGCGTACATGACGGCGATGCGGTCGCAAATCTCGGCCGCGACGCCCATGTCGTGGGTGATGATGATCATCGTCGCCTTGGTCAGACGCAGGCGGAACAGATCGAGGATCTGCGCCTGAATGGTGGCATCGAGTGCCGTCGTCGCCTCGTCGGCGATGATCACTTCCGGATGGTTGATCAGGGCCAAGGAGATCATCACGCGCTGACGCAAGCCGCCCGACAACTCGTGCGGGAACGCCTTGAGGCGGTCGCGCGGCGACGGGATCGACACCTGATCGAGCGCCCTGAAGGCGATCTCTTCGGCTTCGGCCCGTGTCACGTTCTGGTGACGCATCACCGATTCCGTGAGCTGCGCACCGACGCTGCGCACCGGATTGAGGCCGGTCATCGGGTCCTGGAAGACCATGCCGATGTCCTTGCCCCGGATCGTGCGCATCTCCTTGAGGCCGAGATTGTCGATGCGCCGCCCACGCAGGCTGATCGAGCCTTCGACGATCTTGCCGGGGGCCGGCACGATGCCGAGCAGGCTGAGTGCCGTCATGCTCTTGCCCGAGCCCGACTCGCCCACCAGCCCCAACGTCTCGCCACGATTGAGGTTGAAGGTCACGCCGTTGACGGCACGGAACCCGACGTTCTGGCGCGGACGTGGGAACTCGACGACCACGTCCTTGACGGCGAGGATCGTGTCCGCGGTGGCGACTGAGCGTCCGGTCGCCGCCGCTTCCTGAATGGCCGTCATACTTCCACCGCCCGGGCGCGCCGACGCGACAGCTCGGCCACTCCGTCACCAACAAGGTTGAGTCCGATCACCGAGGCGCAGATCGCGCCGGCCGGCACGAACATCATCCACGGCGCATTCACGAGATACTGCCGACTGTCGGACAGCATGTTGCCCCACGACGGCGCGTTGAGCGGCGCGCCGAGGCCGAGGAACGACAACGCGCTCTCGATGATCAGCAGCGTCGCGAAGTAGAACGCGGCCATCACCAGGATCGTCGGCCGCAGGCCCGGGAGCACGTGCCCGAACAGGATCGACCACTGCGAGACGCCGAACAGCCGGGCGGCCAACACGTATTCGCGCGTCAACAGCCCGCGGGACTCGGCGTAGATGACGCGCGAGATCGCCGGCCAGGCGATGCCGCCCATGGTGAGCGACAGCGGCCAGAAACCGCGGCCGATCAGGGCGATCACCACCAGCGCCAGCACCAGGAACGGCATCGCGATGATGGCGGAGACGCCGAGCAACACGACCGTCCGCACCCAGCCGGTGTACCAGGCACCGATCAGACCGACGAAGGTTCCGATGGTGGCCACCATGACGACGGCGACGCCCGAGATGCCGAGCGACCACGGGAAACCCGCCAGCACGCGGTAGAACAGGTCGCGCCCGAGCTGGTCGGTCCCGAGGATGCCGACGCCGTCGCCCGACCATCTCAGTCGTTTCGACAAATTGCCGTCGAGCATCGCCGAGGTGACGAACAACTCTTGCATGACCAGCGCCAGCACGACCAAGGTCAGCAGGACAATGCCGATGTCGAGTTGGGTGGAGCCGGTGGCCAGCTTCTTCGGAAGTCTCAGTCCCAGGGCCGGCGGCTTGGCCGCCGGTGTCGTAACTGTCGTGCTCATGCCCTCTGCCTCCGTAGGCGTGGATCAATCATGATGAACACGACGTCGGTGAGCATGATCGCCGTGTAGACGAAGATCGCGATGACGAAGACCGCGGCCTGGACGACCGGGAAGTCCAGCGTCTGCACCGAGGTCACCATCAAACGTCCGAGGCCCGGCCAGGCGAAGATCACTTCCGTGATGATCGAGCCGCCGAGCAGGAACGACACCTGGGCGCCGATCAACGCCGTGGCGCCGAGCATCGCGTTCTTGAGCGCATGGCGCCACAGGAGCACGCTGAACGAGGCGCCATTGGCGCGCGCCGTGCGGATGTAGTCCTCGCGCATCGCCTCGGCGACGTTGGCCGAGATGACGCGCAGCACGTGTGGCGCCTGGAACGATGCCACGGTCGTTGCCGGCATGATCCAACTCAGCGGCCCCTGATTGCCGATCGAGGGCAGCCAGCGCAATTCGACGGCAAAGACCTGAATGAGCAGCAGGCCGACGATGTAGCCCGGGATGCCTTGCATCACGAACACCGCGGTCGCCGCGAGCTTGCGCCCGGTGCGGTCGGGACGGCTGCCGAGCCAGGCTCCCGCCGGGATCGAGATGAGGAGGTTCGCGGTGAACGCAATGCCGACCAAAGTGAAGCTGGTCGGCAACCGCTCGAACACGAGACCGATCGCGCTTTGCGCGTTGGCCAGTGAATTGCCGAAGTCGAATTGGATAGCCTTGAAAAGGAACACGAAGTATTGGTACCAGAGCGGCTGATCCAGGCCGTACTGCCGCCGGATCAACGCCAATTGTTCCTGGTCACCGGTTTCGCCCGCCAGCACCGCCGCCGGGTCACCCGTCAGACGAAGCAGGAAGAACAACAGCGTGCTGACGAAAAACAGCAGACACAGCAGTTCGATAACGCGGTTCTTCACCTGATCCATCGTTCGACGGAAGACCGGAATGGTCTCGACCTGCCGCTCCGAGCCCGCGGCGCCCGCAGGCACAGCGACTTTCGCGTCCTTCGCAATGTCGGTCACGTCGTTGCTCCCTCGATGATGTAATAAGGCAGTCCCGATTGCGTCGGATCAACGCCGACCACACACGGGTTTCGATCGCTCGTTTTCAGACGACCCCAACCCAACCGCACCCTCCCTGCGATGCCGGCTCTTGCGGCCGGGCATCCCCCATAACGGCCCGTATCTTACCAACCGCCACGGGAAATTCACCAAGAAAGCAAGCCGTTTACCGGTGCCTCGCGGTCTCGTCAACAGGGCCGTCTGAAGGCATTTCTCGCCTTCCTCGTGATTAGGCCGCCTCACGTTCCACGAGTTCCAGCAACTCCCCCATGGCCCCGAGGACGGTCGCCGCCCGCCGGCCGTGGTACGGCGCCTCCGCAAACAACGTGGGCTCGCGGAAGTATTTGAGCTTGAGACCATCGAGGCTGTCGACCAGGACCGACATGAGCGCGTTGCCCGGCGGCAGAACGCCGTCGACCCGGGCCCGGGGACGGGCCTCGCGCGGATACCCGTCGACCTCGATCAGGCTCCGACCTCGGAACGGTACAACCGTCAAACGATAGTCGCCCGAACGCGGCGGGACGCCAAACGCATCGTCGAGCAGCGTCAGCTTGATGTCGGCCAGATCGCCGACCGCGATGCCGAAATGCTGCTTGTACCAGGACTGCACCCGCTCCGGCCTGTCCGTCGCCAGTACCGCGATGAACATGCGGTCGATGAACGAGTGTGCCGTCGGCAGGTCGTAGCCTTCGATGTTCTTCTTGAACATCGTCAGATAGAACACCTCGCCCGCGTGCCCGACGACCTGCATCGCCCGAATGTCCTTGAGCATTTCGAGATCGTTGGCCGGACCGATGATCTTGAACGGCGACTTCTTCATGCGCTCCTGGAGCGCATCCACGTTCTGGACGACGAGTTCGGAGGACGCCCAACCGTACGTCGTCAGTGGCCGGAACCCCTCCGGGTGGGGATTCTCGACGACGCGCAGATACACCTGCTTGCCCGAGTCGGGTTCGAGGATCGACATCTTGGCGCCGGCGAGCTTGGGCGCGCCCCAGGACCGCGCCAAGGCCTCGCTGACCGTCCCGCGCCGTACGACGCGGTGATCGAGCCATTCGACGTAACTCTTTTCGACCGCATCGACATCGGGGGCGGCGATCGTCGAAGCAACCCACGGTCCAATCGGCGCAGACATGGTCATCCTCCCTCCAACGGTACGACTCTAGCAGAGCGTCTCCTCGCGCGCGCCCTCACCCTGCCTCTCCCCAGACGGGAGAGGGAGCGCGAGCGGGCGGAGTTCACGTGATGAAGACCCCCCGGGTTTCGTCCTTCATCGTGGCCGGTGGCGTGATGATGCCTTGACGGATGAGACTGTCGCGCACCGACAGCCGAAGTTTCTGGGCCCGTTCGCGGTCCGTGTTGGCGCTCGCTCCATAGCTGTCGTTCGGCCACAGATGAAAACGTTCGAAGATCTGCTTGTAGAGATCGAGGCGGTTGTACATGAGGTAGTTGTAGCCGCCCGCGGCGCGGAACTCGCGGAGCGACTCGATGTCGAGCAGCGAACTCACCACGCATTCCCCGGGCACATCGGCCTCGGCCATGATCCGACCCTGGTAGTCGATGATCCGGGAGGCGCCGCCCTGACGGAACACGGGTCGCGAGGAATTGAGCGTGAGCCCGCCGTTGACCGAAATCAGATAGCAAGCGTTTTCCCACGCCCGGGTCTGCTTGGCCGCCTTGTAGACCACGCGCCCGGGATCACCCGCGGCCTCGCCCGTGCACTGAATGAGAATCTCGGCGCCGAGCAACGTGAAGCAGCGTCCCTCTTCGCCGTGGCCCACGTCGGTGTAGCAGGCCATGTTGCCGTATTCGGTCTTCAGAACCGGAAACAGAGCTTCGATACCGCCGTATTTGGCCGCATAGGCCGCGAGGATGTCGCCCGGGTTCGTGGTGCGATACCAGCCCGGCTGGGTGTCGTTGTTCTTGCGGTAGCGCAGCTTGAGATCACCATCCGGCCCGACGATAAAGCCCGTGTTGAACACGTGATCAGGCCAGTCTTTGTCGTCGCGCTCGAAGGTGTTGAGCACGACGTAGCAGCCGAACTTCCGCGCTGTCTTGCCGGCGATCTCGGTCACCCATCCGGGCAGGCTCACGGCCCGGCCGTGATAGTTCTCCCACGACCGCGTCTCGGGGATTCCGCACAGGCCGAACTCCGGAAACGCGACCAGCTTCGGGCCGCCATACCGCGGATCGGAATGCAAGTAGGCGACCAACTCCATGTTGCGTTCCAGGTTTTCGCGAATGATTCGGTCGCGGGTCTGGCCGTCGCAGCCTTCGGGCACGACGCGGATGTCGGACTGGACGGCGGTGGCGACGAACTTGGGTACGGGCATGGCAACCTCCCTCGGGATGGCTCGAGAACACTAACGCGGCCGCGCCGGTGCGTGGAGCCGGCCGAGCTTGGTCAGCGGCCTGGAGAGCAAAAGGGGCGCGGGTGGCCGGCGCCCCTTAGAACACGCGTTGCGGACTACGGGCTTCAGCCGCCCAGGGTCATTTCGTGATAGAGCAACGTGCGATTGACGTCCTTGAAGTTTCGCACGCGCTTGCTGAGACCATAGACGTCGATGGCTTCGACCAACCACAACGCCGGCGCGAGATCGAAATAGCGCTCCTGCACCTGGTGCAGAAGCTTCTCGCGCTTGGCCTTGTCGAGTTCGCTGTTCGAGGCATCGATGACCTTCTGGGTCTCTTCGTCGCAGAAGAACACAGCCGGCCGTTGGGCGCAGGAGTAATAGGCGACGGCCCGGATCACATCCATGTACGGCGCGAGCTGCCAGGAAAGACCGAAGGTGTCGCCGTCCCAGCCGTTGCTCTGGTACTTGCGCAGCCAGTCCGGAAAACGAATCGGACGAAGCTCGACCTGGATGCCGACTTTGCTCAGGTCCTGCGCCATCAATTGGTACATCTCGGAGTCGCCGGCAAAGGAGCCGACCACGACTTCGGCGACGGCCTTGAAGCCGTTGGGATGCCCGGCCTCGGCCAACAGCTTTTTGGCGCGATCCGGATCATAGGGATAACCCTTGACATTCGGGTTGTAGCCGAACGCCGTCGGCGTCGCGCCCTGGGTCGCGACCTGCGCCTGACCCTCGAACAGGCCGTCGACGATTGCCTTCTTGTTGACGGCGAAGTTCGCCGCCTGGCGCACCCGCTTGTCGTTGAACGGGCTGTTGGGCTTCACCCTGTTGGGCATCGACAGCGAAATCACCTGAGGCGCCGGTGCGATGGCCACTTCGGCCCCCGCGGCACGAATGCGCTGGATGTCGCCGGTGTCCACGCCGATCACGACATCGAGTTGCCCGGACAGGAGCGCCTGGGTTCGCGCCGGGCGTTCGGGCAGCGAGATCGACTCGACGCGCGGGATCTTGGCCGGGCGCCAGCTATCGCTGCGGGCGGCCAGAACGACCTTCTCCGCCGCCCAACTCTCGACGCGGTAGCTGCCGGTGCCAACCGGTTTGTTGGAATAGCCCTCGAGACCGCTGTCCTTCCAGGCCTTGGGCGCGACGATGAAGATGTTGGCCATGCGCGAAGGCAGGATCGCATCGGGGGTCTTGGTCTTGAACTCGACCGTGCTGGCGTCGACCGCGCGGGCCGAGGCGAAGTTCGACACCTCGCGTGCCACGACCTGGGCCTTGCCCTGTTCGCTCAACAACCAGTTGACCGCGGCGGCCACCGCCTCGGCATCGAGCGCTTCCCCGTTGTCGAACTTGACGCCGGCACGGAGCTTGAACTCCCAGGTGGTCGGATCCGAGTTCCGCCAGGTCTGTCCGAGGGCGGCGCCGGGAACGCCCTTGGTGTCGACGAACGTCAGTCCGTCGTAGAACATCGACCACGTGAAGATGCCGGGCGTGCCGGATCCTCCATAGGGATTGCCGCGCGACGGCGGCAGTTCGACGACACCCAACCGCAGGTGCTGTTGCGCCTGGACCGGTAGTGCCGCCAGGGCGGCAACGCAGAACAGCGCCGCCAGCCCCGATTTCATGAAACGTTTCTCCATGATCAAACCTCCTCCTTCGGTGCTTTGTGCACCGTTGATATACGTCAAATCGGTGGCTGGCGCTCGCGGAACCAAGCCCGTCAAGCGCGAGCGACCGCCGTCCCGATCAAACAATCACGAGTAATCAGGCCAGCCAGCTTCTCCTCGGGCCAGCCCTTGGTCTCGGGTGGTTGCTGCGGCAGGACCATGTAGCGGATTTCGGCCGTCGAATCGGAGACCACGACCTCGGTGTCGTCGGACAACTTGAGACCGAACTCGGCCAGGACCGCTCGCGGCTCATGGACCACGCGGGCGCGATAGTCACGGCTCTTGTACCAAGCCGGCGGGAACCCGAGCACGAACCGTGGGTAGCAAGAACACAAGGTGCAGACGATGACGTTGTGGCGCTCCGGCGTGTTTTCCACCACGACGAACCGACCCGTGGGCCCCATGCCGAGCGAGGCGACGGCCGCCTGGCCATCCTGCAGGAGGAGTTCCTTGAACGCCGGATCGGACCACGCCCGCGCGACGATGCGGGCGCCGTTCTCGGGGCTCGCGGACTCCAGCACCTCCATGGTTCGGCGCAGGCCGTCGGCGGTGACGACGCCTTTTTCGATCAAGAGCTCGCGGAGCGCCTGTTCCAGGGCCTCATAGCGGCTGACCGGATCGTCGGGCTGGGGCGGGCGATGATCATGGTCGTCGTGGTCGTGATCGTCGTGGTCGTGACTCATGAGGCCTCCCGATCGAGCCAATGTTCGAACAGATCGGCAGCCACGGTATCGCGCGGCCCCCCGCGATAGTCGGGCCACACCTCGCGCTGCCGAAAACGCACGCGATAGACGGTGCCGACTCGTGGGGCCCGTCCGTAGGCCAAGTCCTCGGGGCGCCCGAATGGCCCCTGGTCGCGCTCGATGACGCCCACCTTGCCGCGCAAGAACGCAGGCGTGCGCATATGGGTGGGTGGGTCATTCGTGCGAACGCGCACGCGATCACCGACGCGGAACGCCGCCATGATCCCCCTCCGCGTTCTGCCGGAGCTTGGTCGCAATCTCCGCTTCGGACAGTACGCCCTTCTCGACCAGCAGCCGGTACAAACCTTCCGTCCATCGCTCGTAGTAGCTGAGCGCGTCGTATTCGGCGGGCTTCATCTGCTCTTTGACGCGGCGCAGTTCCTCGACCGTGACCACCCGCGTCGCGGGCGAACACAGCATCAGACACAGCGCGTCGATGCGCCGCTCGAAATCGCTCAGGTCGTGCTCCTGACGATCGAGGGGACGGCCGGACTGCCCACCCACGTCGTGGTGTTGAACCATTGGGGTCTCCCGTCATCAGGTTACGGGAGGTGGCGTCCTGTGCCAATCTAGGCTTCCACCACGGAGCCCGCGATGGCCAGCCTCGATGACGAACTGGGCGCATTCCTCGGCACCTATTACGCGCGATTCAGCGCCGCCGATTACGACGGCATGTTGCAACTGTGGGACCGCGACGAGCCGGCGCCGATCTATGTCGCCGAAGAGGGCGATCCCTTCGTCGGTTGGCCGGCCATCGAGGGGTACTTCGCCAACAACCGCCGGGTGTTGGCGGCGCTCAAGGTCCGCACCTGGAACCTGCAGACGCGACAGCCCGTGCCCGACCTGGCCATCGCGTTCTACGAGATGCATTGGAACGCCAAGACGACGGGCGCGCTCGGTCACCAGTTGATGGCGGGCTTCAATCGCGTGAGTGCGCTGTTGCGCCGGAAACCGGCGGGCTGGCGATTGTTTCATTACATCGAAGCGCCGCTCGCGTCGCCGGTCTACGCGCGCCGGGTCGCGCGCTTCGCGGTCGACCCCGATTTCGCTGTGGCGCACGCGCCAAAGTCCTAGGTTCATCGCCCCCGAGAGGAGTGCCATGCGTTACGACTACGTTCCCCTGCCCGACCGCCGGCCGCTGCGCTGGCCCAACGACGCCCGCGTCGCCCTGATCTTCACGCTCAACCTCGAGCACTGGGACATGGTGAAAGAGTCGAGCGAGGCCTACTACGCCGGCGGTCCGCCGATCCTGCCCGACCCCCTGCCGGGCAACGTCATCGACTGGCCGAACTATTCCTGGCGCGAATACGGCCAGCGCGTCGGCATCTGGCGCCTCTACGAGGCCTTCGAAGAGGCGGGCTGCCAGGCGAGTTGCACGATCAACGCCAAGACGGCGTTGGAGCGCCCACAAATGGTGCAGTACGCGCTGAAGCGCGGCTGGGAGATCGTCGCCCACAATTACGAACAGGGCGAGTTGCTCGTGCGTTACGCCCATGACGAGGCCAAGGAACGCGACGTCATCAAGCGCACGCTCGCAGTGTATGAAAAAGTCGTCGGCAAGAAGGCCAAGGGCTGGCTGTCCTCGAGCCTGCGCGGCACGTTGCGCACCGCCGACATTCTCGCCGAGGAGGGGCTCATCTTCTATTGCGACCTGATGAATGACGATCAGCCCTACCTGATCGAGACCTCGAGCGGCCGGCCGATGGTCTCGACGCCCTACACCAACGAGGTCAACGACTTCACGCATTTCCATCGCCGCGGCTTCACGACCGACGCCGTGCTCGCGCTTTACAAAGAGCAACTCGACGTGTTGTGGGCGGAGGGCGCCAAGACCGGGCGCATGATGAACGTGGGGTTACACCCGCACGTCAGCGGCCTCGCCTACCGGATTCGGGCGATCCGCGAGTTCCTCGCCTACGCCAAATCGAAGCCCGGGGTGTGGATCACCAACCGCGAGCAGATCGCCGAGTGGTACCTGAAGAACCACGAGAGCCACATTCCGAAGAAGCGCTGAGACCACGAACGTTCCGCTGCACCCCCTCAGTCGGGTGGCTGCTCCTGCCGCAGCCATTGGCGCTGCCAGCGTGCGGGTCGCTCGCGCGCCAGTATCGTGGCGAGGTAGGGCATGAATGCGTCGAGTTCCTCGGGCAACACGTAGGGCGGATTGATGATCACGAGCCCACAGCCGACGAGCGTCTCGCCGTCGGGCTTGGCGAGTTCGAGGTCGACCACGAGCGCGCGACGGACGTTTGGATCGTCCCGCACCGCCGCATGCAGGGCGCGGACCTGCGCCGGTTCCTTGATCGGGTACCACACCGCATAGAGGCCGTCGGCCCACTGCCGCAGCGCCGTGCGCAGAGCGGCACAGAGCCTTTCGGTCTCGTCCTCCGCTTCGTAGGCCGGATCGATGAGCACGAGACCGCGACGCTCCCTGGGGGGCACGAAGGACCCGAGCGCCTCGTAGCCATCGAGCGCGAACACCCTGGTCTGACGGTCGCGCGCGAACTCGCGCCGCAGTGCGAGCACGTCCTCGGGGTGTTTTTCGACGGCAAACAGGCGATCGCCGCGGCGCAGGAGGTCCCGGATCAGACGGGGCGAGCCCGGGTAGTGCTGGAGCGCCTCCCCGGGCGTCTGCAAGTTTCGCACCCGATCGAGATAAGGGACGATGAATTCGGGCACGTCGCGACGCGCCATGAGCCGGTGAATGCCCGCGTCCGCCTCATGCGTGCGCGTGGCTTCGGGACCTGCGAGATCGTAGCGACCGAGACCGGCATGGGTGTCGAGCACGAAAATTGGTGCCGGCTTGCGCTCGAGGTAGAGGACGAGGCGCGTCAGGACCGCGTGTTTGAGAACGTCCGTGAAGCCGCCGGCGTGGTAGGCGTGGCGATAGTTCACTTCTCAGAGCTTCGTTGGAGCCGAATGGCTGTTGAGAAAAGTAACAACCTCATTGGCCACTTCCGCCTGGCAACGCGCATCGGTCGCAAAGTCCCGCGCGCCGCTATTCACTACGAGCGTTGGCACGCCAAACATTGGAATCCTTTGCTCAATGGCCTGATTCAGGGCCTGTAGGTAGGTAGCCGTAATTGAGCGTTCCTCGTTGCGCCGACGATCGGCGATTCGCCGCAACTGTGCCTCCACTGGGCAGATCAAGTGCACGACAACCGTGGGCTTGCGAACCTTCCTTAAGAGTACTTCGACCACCTCATTGAATACTTCCAACTCTTGTCCGGAAAGGTTGACGTCCGCATACGCTTGGTCTTGCAAGATCGAGGTATCAAGTGTCCGTCGTCAGATCATTTGAGACTGATCGAAGGCTTTATTAATGGAGGCTTCGGCCCATCTGGTTTGTCAGTCTAGGCGGTGGCTTGCTGGTGCAGCAAGCGGCGGTGCTCGA
>VGES01000040.1 GCA_016869765.1 Alphaproteobacteria bacterium | reverse complement strand
GCTTCGTCATCCGCCTCTCCTCCCGTTCTCGGTTCACTCGGATTGCGTCGCGTTGTCCCTTCATGCGGGCCGATCCTTCGCCTCCGCGGAGGAGATCACGGCACGCTGGATTTCGAGCGCGTCGACCTCGGCGCTGGAGTACTTCAGCGCGGCGAGAATCTCGCGTGTGTGTTCGCCCATCAGAGGCGCTCGGCTTGGTCGTTCCACGGTCGAGTCACTGAGCCGCAGCCCTGCGCCAACGACCTGCCGGTCCTGACCCCAGGGATCGCGCACGGTGTGGAGCATCCCGAGGCTTTCGACCAGCGGGTCGTGAAACACCTCGCCCATGCCGTAGATCGGGGCGCAAGGCACGTCATGCGCGATCAGCCGATCCAGCCAATAGGTCCGCGGGTGCTTCTTCACCTGACGCGAAATCTCGGCATGGAGCGCCGGATAGTTCTCGTCACGCGGCAGCTTCAACTTGAACCGTGGATCCTCGCGCAGTTCCGGCATGCCCATGGCGTCGGTGTAGGAGATCCAGTTTTTCTCCGGCGAAGGTGGCACGTGCACCGCGAAAGGAAGTCCGTCGCCAGCCACGAACAAGAAACCGGCCGTTCTCATCTCCTGCTGCTTCTTGGGCAAGCCCAGCGATTGCGCCAAAAGCACATGATAAAATGCCGAATCGGCGAACGCGATGGAGGCTTCGAGCAGCGATGTCCGGATCTCCTGGCCTCGCCCCGTTCGTTCACGCGCGAGTAGCGCGCAGACGATGCCGTGCGCGGCGTAGTGACCCGCCAGCATATCCGCCAGCAACGCCTTTATCGCCATCGGTTGGTCGAAGTTCGAGGTGATCAGGCTGAGCAGACCGGAGAGGGCCTGCGCCGTCGTGTCGAAGGCCGGGCGATCGGTCGCGAGCGCCGTTTCCCCATAACCCGTTATCGAGCAATAGACGAGCCGTGGATTGACGGGAGCGATCTGGTCATAGGTCAAGCCCAGGCGATCACGGGTCTGCGGCCGCATGCTGGTGACGATGACGTCGGATTCCCGCACAAGACGGCGGAGAACATCCTGGCCGGCCACGCTCTTGAGGTCGAGCACGATACTACGCTTGTTGCGGTTCTTCGCGACGAAGCTCGCTGCATAGCCCGAGTCGTCCTCGCGATTGCGGGTCGGGTCGCCCCGGGGCGGCTGCTCGACCTTGATCACATCCGCACCCATGTCCGCCAGCATCATGCAGGCGTGGGGGCCGGCGAAAAAATTCGCAATGTCCAGAACGCGAGTGCCAGCCAACGCTCCGGTCATTGCTATCCACCTCTCGCGCCGCGTGCTTATGCCGCACAAAGGTTAGGGGAAAAGAATCACGAAGGGAGCCACATAGATTTTATGGGGCAGGTAAACCTGCCCTATGTTTTGGACGACGGATCGACGCGGTCACCATGGCATCTCTTCCCCGTTCCACATCATGTAGCGACCCGATTGCTCGGGCCCAGCCGTCTCGATCACACGAACGATGCCCGCGGCGCTTTCATCGATGCTCAGTGGTGCGCGCGCGAAGTTCATATCCGTGCGCACCGATCCCGGATGCAAGGGGAAACAGGTGATCCCGCGCGGCCGAAGTTCAACCGCCATGCCGCGCATCATCTGGTTCACCGCCGCTTTGGTGGTGCGGTAGTGGTGCCAACGACCCGTCTTGTTGAGCCGAATCGAACCCATCACCGATGTCGCTGTGATGATGACTTTGCGCTCGCTCCGCGCAATCGGTTCGATGAGCGCCTCGGCCAACTTCATCGGTGCTATGACGTTCACTTGAAAAACCTTCGTCCAGTCTTCGGCATCGGTGTGACCGAAGTCCTGGATCGTCAGCGCCGGGTCATAGCGACGTTGCGCCATGTTCATGACCCCGGCGTTGTTGAAGAGAACATCGATGGCGGCCGCCTCCAGGCGTTGTCCCAGTCGCTTGATCCCGGCGAAGTCGAGGAGTTCGAGCGCATGAACCGTGACACGCCCGGCGTGAGCGGCGGCGAGCGCTTGTAACGCCTCCGCGCGGTCCGGCCTTCGACAGGTGGCATGCACATGCCAACCTCTTTCGGCGAGCAATCGCGCAACTCCCCATCCGATTCCGCGATTGGCGCCCGTGATGAGCAAAGTAGGCATCTCGTCGCTCCTCCCGTCGTGTCCGTCCGCGCCTGACCGTAGCCGACCTGGGCTTGGCCATCACGGGGTGGTTCACCGCAGCGCCTGCACTCAAGCAAACATCAGCGCATCGCCTCCCGCGAACGTGCCGGCGGCGAGCACCTCGGCGTAGACGCCGCAGTCGGCGCGGCTGATAGCGCCCTGCAGCAGCGCGGGCACGTTGAGGTCGCGCTCGCCCGTGTCGGGATTCACCGTGGTCGCCGCGCAGCGCTCGATCGCGCCGATCACGCGCAGGCGCGCGGTGCCTAGCGCAAACACGCGAGCGACCCAACCGAACTCGGCCCACGGCTTGGCGCCAACGATCACAAGGTTGCCGCGGAAGCGCCGCGGATCGAGAACCGTTCCCGCGCCCTCGGCAAGTTCCTCGAGCGAGGCGAGCGAGATCACCGACAAGACCCTCGCCGGAACGTCCGAGAACGACGCGCCCTCGCCCCCCACCAGCGTCAGGGCCTGATCGAGCCCGAGCGCCGCTGCCAGACCATCGCTGAGTCGATTTCGCTCGTCCGGGTCTTCCGGCCGTCCTTCGACGAGCGTTCGGCCATCCCGCGTTATCGACAACGTTCGGTTGTCGTCGCGCCAGGCCGCCGCGAACGGGGCCAACACCGCGTGCCGCGCCAAGTGGAAGAAACCCCGCCGCGCCTGCCAGGTGCGTGTTTGGGGATCGATCCCGGACATGGCCGGAGCGAGCGCGAAGCGGCGGTCGGCGGGAAGCGCCCCGCCACGGGCGACGGTCGCGCGGGTCAGGTTCTCACCCTGCAGACCCTTGACCGGATAGCGGTGAATCGCAGCGAGGCGGATCACGAACGGGCTCCTTCCCCCTCGGCAAACCCTGGAACACGGCCGCCAAGCGCAGTTTGGCCGACGCGGCCCCGGCGTCAACCACCCCGTTCACCGATCCGTCAGGCCCCGTAGTCCCCACCGCGGTGGACCCGGCCGCCGGCTCGGATAGACTGGACGTCATGCTTGGGGTGGGTGGCGGCCCGGGCGACGACAATCAACGGGGAGGACGCTATGCACCATCGTTTCGCGACCCGCGGCACGCTTGGCCTCGGGCTCGCCGCTGGCTTGGCGGCGCTGATATCGCAGGCCGAGGCCCAGACGCTGCGCGTCTCCAATCTCAACGATCCGCCCAACAAGGGCGATCCGACAGTGAGCCTGAGCTACCAGCACACCTACACCTTCGAGGCGCTGTTCGATGCGCTCACCACGGTGAGCGGCGATGGCAAGGCAGGACCGAGCCTCGCCTCGGGCTGGACCAACAAGGACCCGCTCACCTGGGAATTCAAACTCAAGCCCAATATCAAGTTCCATTCGGGCGCCGCGTTCAACGCCGACTCGATCGTGTTCGCGGTCAAGAACCTGCAGTCCGACGATCAGAAGAAGTTCGGAGCCTCGGTGTACGGCAGCGTTCGCCACGTGGTCGACGCGACCAAGGTCGACGACTTGACCGTGGTGATCAAGACCGACCGCCCGGCGCCGATCCTGCCCAACGAGATCGCCGCCTTCCGCATCGTCGATGGCAAGGTTTGGACCGATCTCGGCCGTGACAAGTTCGGTTTCAATCCGTCGGGCACCGGGCCGTTCAAGGTCACGTCGTGGGACAACCTCAAGGCCGAGATGACCCGGGCCGATACCGGGCCGCGCGGCGCGCCCAAGGTGGGCGGCGTGCAGATGTACTTCATGCCCGAGGCGGCGACCCGCGTGCAGGCCTTCCTCGCCGGCTCGGTCGATATCGCGATGGGCATTCCGAGCGATTCGGAGAAGCGGGTCGAAGCCGCCGGCGGCAAGATCAACACCGGGACCGCACCGTCGGTCGCGATCCTGGTATTCAACCAGTCGAAGGGCGGCTTCACGACTGACAAGCGTGTACGCCAGGCGTTCAACTACGCGATCGACAAGAACTTCACGAAGACCCTGCTCGGCGGTCACGCCAAGCCGGCGGGACAGCCGGCGGCGAGTTCCGTGAACGGCTTCCAGGCCGACGTCAACGCCTATCCCTATGACCCGGACAGGGCGAAGAAACTCCTGGCGGAGGCGGGCTTCCCGAATGGTCTCAAGACCACGGCCGAGATCGTCACCAACAACGCCGACCTCACGAACGTCTATCAGCAGGTCGCGCAGGACCTATCGAAGGTCGGCGTGACGCTCGAGCTCAAGATCATCTCCCTCGCCGACCTCTCGGCACGGGTGACGGGCACGAAGCCGTTCGAAGCCGAAATGCACGTCATGAACTACGGTTCGAATCCGTCGAACGACATGATGCGCTCGATCAACGCCTTCCATTCCTGCGCCGCGCCGCAGAAGTGGACGTGCATTCCGGAGGCCGAGGACGCGATCAAAGCCGCCAACAGCGAGTTCGATCCGGTAAAGCGCATGACGCACCTACGCCGGATCGCGCAGCTCTACAACGACGCGGCGCCGCAGCTCTTCCTCTATGAGCAGTATGAGCTCGACGCGACCTCGCCCAAGGTCGCGAACTACAAGAACGAGAACTGGCGCATCAACTGGCACCAGATCGAGCTCAGCCGCTAAAGCGGCCGAGAGCCAAGGACCGAGAGGGAGCGCCTGGCGCTCCCTCTTTTCTTGACCGCTCAGTACAGCGCGATCGTATCTGCCGGGTTGGCGACGTGCGCGCGGAACTCGTCGGGCAAAGCCGGACGGTAGGGCGCATCGAAGGTGTAGCGGATCTTGTCCGTGGTCCACTTGATGGTGATCGGTCCGCCCTTGAAGCGAAAGAAACAGAAGTTGCCGAGCCGCGTCTCGTAGGGGCCATGGCGCACGCCGGGCAGACGCCAGATGGCTCCCGCCGCCCCTTGTCCGATTGTGATCCATAAATTACACTAGGTCCGGTGATCGAGATCGAAGTCACGGACACCTTCGACCGGTGGCTCAAGAACCTCCGTGACCTTCGCGCAAAGGAGCGCATTTTCGAGCGAGTCCGACGACTCCGTGACGGCAACGTAGACGATGTCAGGCCGATTGGCCGAGGCCTCAGCGAACTTCGTATCGATGTCGGGCCCGGCTATCGGCTCTACTTCGCGCGAAGGGGGAAGCGCTTGGTCATTTTGCTATGTGGCGACGACAAATCCTCTCAGAGGGAAGACATCGCCCGGGCGATCGCGATGGTGAAAGGAAACGACCGATGAACCTCAAGACCAAGAAATACGACGTCGCCGACTACCTCGATAGCGAGGACATGATCGCGGTGTATCTCGATGCGGCTTTCACCAGCGGCGACACGTCTCGCATCGCCGAGGCCCTGGGGGACGTGGCCAGGGCCCGAGGCATGACCAAGATCGCCAAGGCCACCGGCCTAGCACGCGAGCAGCTTTACAAGACGCTCAGCGCCAAGGGAAAGCCCGAGCTCGCCACGGTGCTCAAGGTGATGGCCGCATTCGGTGGCGGCCTCCGGGCGAGCTTTCCGGGCGCATCGGGAGCAGGCGCTCGACCGAGAACGCCGACTCGACGCGCGTCATCGCGCAAGGTCGCTTGAGCCTCTGGCCATGTCGACGGATCACGAACCATCGCCCATGCTGAACTTCTACTATGCCCCGCGCTGCTGCGCACTCGCGTCCCACATCGTCCTGGAAGAGGTCGGCGCCTCCTACCAACGCACGCGGCTCGACTTCACCAAGAACGAGCAACGCAGCATGGCCTATTTGGCGATCAACCCGAAGGCCCGCGTGCCGGCGCTGGTGACCTCACACGGCGTGCTCACCGAGACCCCGGCGATCCTGGCTTATCTGGCGCAGACGTTTCCGGCGGCCAATCTCGCGCCGCTCGACGACCCGTGGGCCTTTGCGCAAGTCCAGTCGTTCAACGCCTATCTCTGCGCCACCGTGCACGTTGCCGAGGCGCACTGGCAGCGCGGCAACCGCTGGGTCGATCCCGACGATGCCCACGCCATCGCCGCCCTCAAGAAGAAGGTCCCGACCAGCGTGTTCGATGCCTTCGAACTGGTGGAGCGCAACCTCACCGGTCCGTGGGTCATGGGCGAACGGTTCACGATCTGCGATCCTTACCTGTTCACGTTGGCGCAGTGGATGGAGTTCTACCAGGTCAACGTCGCCGGCCTGCCGCGCGTCATCGCCCACCGCGCGCGCGTCGCCGCCCGCCCGGCGACGCAACGCGCCATCGCCGAGGAGCTGGGCCGGGCGGCGTGACTTGGGGAAATCCCGTTTGGGGACGCTGGCTTTTCCTCTTGCGCCGGCCGCGCCCTACTCGGGTCCGACCCATTCGGTGATCGGCCGAGCCAAGAAGCGGTCGAGCGGAATCCCACCCTCGCCCACTAGACTAGAAGCACGCGGTCAGGCCGAAATCTCTTCTGGAAAGCCGCCATCCCGAGAAGCGACTGCGGCGCTCGACCGAAATAGAAGAGCTCAGCCGCCTCTGTGTGTCCGAGAGACCGCCGGAGTCAACCACGCCGTGCCCCGCGCTGCTGCTCGCTCGCGTCCCACATCGTCCTGGCGAGTGCCCGCTAGCGCGCTCCGACCGCCTTGAGCAGACGGCCAACATGCTCGATCCAGCCCGGCGCCGCAGCACGGCCGTCTCGTGGGGCCCGGCAGTTGCGGGCGAAGACGAACAACTCGTGCCGCCCGGGGGTGCGTATGGCTTAGGTATGGGTCGAGTTGAACAACGATCCACCAAAGGCTGACGGTTGGTTGTGGTAGAGCGCCCCGGAGTGACTGATCTCGATTTGGGGCCCGCTACGGCGGACCATCACGCCGAGCGAATAGAACGATCGCGCGCCTACTGCCGGCTTCCCGGTCGGGTCTGTCGCCCACTGCCAGACCTCATCGCCGAGCCAAGTCCCGGCGTCCGCCAAGCGGCGAAGGAACGCGAGATACTCCCGGCCAGACAGGGCCCAGCCGCCCACGGCATACCGAATACCCCACTGTCGGTGCAGTTCGGCATTTCCGATACCGGCCGGTTCCAGGACCTGACGAGCGCAATGCGCAGCATACGCCTCGCCGGTCACCTGCTCGATGACTCGGCCCAGTAGCACGTAGCCGAACGTCGAATAGTCGTACGTTCCCCGATCGGCAATGGCGGGTCGGCCAAGACTCTTCACCAACGATTCGACGATCGAGGCTGTTGCTTTGCTCTCGGCGGCGAACCGGAAGGGCATCCTGCTGTCGCGCGATGAGTTGAGCGCCTGGCTCGCCAACTTCGAGCGCCGTGGCGGCAACGACCGCGGATTCTGGATCGAATGCTACGGGGGTCGCCCCTACACGATCGATCGGGTAAAGAACGCCCGTCCAGTCCACGTCGAACACCTGTCGGTCTCGATCTGTGGCGCCGCTCAGCCCGACCCCCTGCAGGAGTTTCTGCTCAATGGCGGCGACGACGGATTGGCGTCGCGATTCATGTACTTCTTCCCCCGGGCCAAGAGATTCCTGCGGCCACAGAGCGTCGCGGATCAAGACTGGGCGCTGGCGGCGTTTCGCCGGCTCAACGCTCTTCAGCCTGACATCGACCAGGTAGACGGCAAGGCAAAGCCGCGCGTCGTTCCCTTCACACGCGAGGCCGAGGACCTGCTGGTGACATGGCGTCAGCAGCACGAGGCCCGGGTATCGGCCGGAAAATTCGCCTCATGGCTCGGCAAGTGCCCCGGACTGGTGGTTCGACTGACCTTGGTCATCGAATACCTCGCCTGGTCCGAACAGGATGGGCGTGCTGATACAGCCGTTTCCGGTGGGGTGGCGGCCACAGATCGAGGCGCGATTCCGCCGGCCATAGCCGCGTAATGCCGGCGCCCATGCTATCGCTGGTCCGAATTCCGTCGTCTGAAGACCTGGTTAGAAGAGCTAATCGGGCCGTTCCTCCCCGCCGAGGCGGTGCGCATCATTCACTGCTGAAAGCGCGGCACGACCCGCTGATCAGCCATTGATGTGTCGGACGATGATCTCAGCAATTCGCTCCGGCTCGAATTCCAGCAAGTCGCGATCGGCGTTTTCGATTGTGACCAGAGAGCCCATCTTCATCATCTCCACAAGCCGAGGCCCCTGGTGGCCCAGATGCTCTTCGCCCTTGCTTACCAGTTCGACCACAAGCGCAGGTATCTGGAGCTGGCGCAGCTCCTCGGCGAAGTCGAGGGCCATGATGGCGCGGCGCGAGGCGGCCATGCTATCGCGGCAGAGCAGGATATCGGCGACGCGGTTCTGCATGTGGCCGAAGCGTAAGGCGCCCAGTTCCTTGCGCTCCAGCAGGTCCTGTCGCCACCACTCGCTCGAGAGCTCTCTGAAGCCATTGGCCCAGTCGAGAAGCATGCGGCGATCGTCTGCCGCGGTCGCCCTGTCGGTGAAATAGCCGACAATCTTGTGTATCTCGGCGTTGCGCTTCTGCGTCTCCACCACCAGGCTGTGAGTCATGCCGCACAACATCAGCTTGTCGATGCGGTCGGCATGCCGGACGCCCATGCAGGCGCCGATCTTGTTGCCGGTGTGCAGCCCGAAGACATGGGCCTTCTGGACACCGACTGCGGTTAGAAATTCGGCCATGGTGCCGGCGAGCATAGGCAGAGTGACATCGTCCGGCGCGGGATCGGACGCGCCGAAGCCCAGCGTGTCGGGCGCATAGACGGTGAAGTCCCGCGCCAGTACCGGCGCGAGCTTCCAATAGAAGCGTGACGAACGCGGCCCCGGGTGCAGCAGCAGGAGCGGCGGCCCCTTGCCGCCATGCATATAGTGGACCTGTCCGAGGCTCGTGTCGGCATAGGCGCGCTTCATCGGCGAATCCTTCATTTCGGCAGGCCCATCAGCGGTTCGGCATCCACCATTACCATCACCCAGCGCGCGGTTTTGGCGCCCCGGTTCACCCAGGCATGGGCGGTGCCGCGCTGGATGACGATATCGTTCGCCTTCAGCGCGACTTCCTCGGTATCAAGGATCAACGTCAGCTCGCCTTCGAGCAGGTACATGTAGTCGGTCGTCTTCGACCTGTGCATGTTCGGATGCCTGCTCGACTCCACCAGCACATGCTCGGCACCCATCGAACGGAAGCGTTCGCGCTGCTTTTCGCGCTTCTCAGCAAAGGACAGGGTATCGCCCTTTGTTTGTGGTGCCGCCTCAACGATCCGGAAGGTGGTACCGCCCGGCGGTGGTTCGAGCTTCGTCGGATGAAAGGTGACGGCCTGGGTGTCGTCGTTGCGCGATAGTCCGGGGCCGGTGAACCAGACGCCGACGCGACCCGACACCGGCAAACGGCTGTCCTCGATGACGCAGGCCTGTCCCTTCGCGTCATGACCGGTTACGACCCGTCGAACATCGATCGGCATGAGAAACGTCCTTGTTAAGTGAAGCACGAGGCGGGAAAGTCGGCGCTCATATGATCCGTGCCCCGCGCAGGAAAGACCAGAAATGATCACACGACACTACGTCACCCTCGGCAAGCGCGGCAGTTGCACTACCGGAGCGCCGGATCAGCCTGCCGTGTTCTTCGTGCACAACTCGCCGCTGTCGAGAAGCGAGAATATTCCGTTTCTCGAACGCTTCGCCGGCGATTTCACCGCTATCGCGCCGGACACGTGAGCATGGACCTCGCTGCCACCCTGCAAGGCGCGACCGTCCCCGTCACGATCGCCGCGCCCGCCTAGGATTTCCAGCACGACCGCCTGGCCGCGCTCGCGGCCGCGCGGCGCGTTGCAGCGCGTCGCGACCGGACACGTCAACGACGTAGGTTTCCATGCGTCGGCCCGGAACGGCCAGCTGCTGCCGCGCGGCGGCCAGCGCCGCCGCGTCGATATCGGCCAGCATCACGTCCATGCCGGCCTCCACCAAGGCCCGCGCAACGCCCAGGCCGATGCAGGATGCGGTGCCGGTGACGAACGCCACCTTTCCGCGAAATCGAAGGTCATCTGCACCACCCCACCATCCTCACCCGGCAGCGGGCGAAGGACGCGTAACGCCATCTTCCGGCTGGCTTAAGACCGCGCGGTCCGCCAAGCCCGCGCCGTGCTGCCGGGCCGCCTGCCGAAACAAACCTATTATGTTAGGAACCTGTTATATTACCATTGGCCACGACGGCGACGCCGCGGTGCGGATCGCGAGCCCGGGCCGGTTGCGGGACCTTGCGTGTGAAGGTGTGGTGTCGATGAATACGCTTCGTGTTGCCTGCGCCGTTCTGCCCACGGTACTGGATCGCGACCAGCCGCTGCGCATCCTCCAATGGGAAAACATCGACGCGCATCTGCAGCTCTACGAACCGCTGCTCGGCTATGCCGGCGCCGAGCCGGCGACCGCGGGCAGCCCCGACTCCAAGAAGCTCGTCGGCCTGATGGCCGAACGCTGGGAACGCTCGGACGACGCGAAGACCTGGTGCTTCTTCCTGCGCCGCAGCGTATTCAGCGCTTTCGGCCACGAGATGACGGCCAAGGACGTCGCCTGGACGTGGAAACGCTCGCTAGCGCTCGGCACCGTCGGCGCCTGGATCGGTAGCAATGCCGGCCTGCACCGGGCCGACCAGGTGAAGGCAATCGACCGCTACACCGTGGAATTCACCCTGCCCTATTCCACCTCCATCCTGCCCTATCTCCTAACCGTCATCGTGCCGACGGTGTTCGATTCGACCGAGGTGAAGAAGTACGTCACGCCGGACGATCCCTGGGCGCTGAAGACGCTGCAGAAGCGCGGCCTGGGCTACGGCCCCTACACGGTCGACGAGAGCAGCGACGAGACCGTGTTCCGGATGTGCGCCAACCCGCGCTACTGGGCGGGCCCGGTCGGCTATGAGCGGGTCGAGATGGTGGCCATCCTCGATCCCGCCGACCGCTGGGATGCGCTGAAGAACGGCGAGGTGGATGTCGCCATCGACCTCAACGAACCCGCCGGCACGCGCAACGGCGTGGTGGTGCATCACCTGCCCACCACCTGGCGCACCATGCTCGGCTGCAACGTGACGCGCCCGCCCTTCGACAAGCTCAACATCCGGCGCGCGGTGGCGCTGGCCATTCCCTACCAGCGCATCGTCGACGAGGCCTTCCGCGGCGGCGCCAAGCGGATGACTAGTTGCATCTCGGATGTGGTGACCGGCCACACGGCGGCGCACCGGAGCTGGAACTACGACCCCGCCGAGGCGCGCCGGCTGCTCAAGCCATATCTTCCGCTGCCGCCGATCGAGCTCGCCTATCACGACGAATTCGCGCATTTCCCGCGCATCGCCCGCATCGTCGCGGAGGCGCTGGGCGAGGTCGGCGTCAAGGTGAAGCCCGCCTACCTCGACCTTGCGCAGCACGGCCTGAAGAAGCTCGACCGCGCGCTCAATTTCTTCGTCGACCAGGACGGTCCCATCACCATCGACGGCCGCTATGCGCTGGGCCATGACGTGAACCCGCCCTTGAAGGGCGTGTTCGACTTCACCGGATATCACAGCGACGAGATCGACGGCTACCTGGCCGCGAGCCTGAAGGAGCTCGACGACGGCAAGATGGTCGCGCTGCTCGGCGAGGTGCAGCGGGTCGTTCTTAACGACTTGCCCTGGATCCCGCTCGCCCAGCATTCCTTCGTCGTCGGCATCAGCCGGAAGGTCGCGGGGCACCGCTGGTTCCCGCTGTCGCGCCTGCGCGCGCGGCACCTTTCCCCGGCCGCCTGAAACCGGAGCACGCCATGGCCCGCAACGCCATCCTCAACGTACGCAGTGGTCCGAAGGTCTCCTTCGACATGCACGCCTACCAGTCCTTCGTCGTCGGGCTGAAGATCTTCTGGAGCAAGGACATCTACCAGGCAGTCGTACAACAGGCCCAGGCGCTGGGCCTCGACGACCCGAACGAGATCGAGAAGCGCATGCAGGATTCGACGCTCTATCAGTATTTCGGCTGGCTGGAGCATCACCTGCAGCAATTCAAGTATGTCGGCCACTGGGGGCTGCTGACGGTGTTCGAGCAGCAGGTGCCGGCGCTCGCCGATTACCTGAAGACTTATGCAAAACGGAGTCCCGAGCGGTTGAAGCTCGACCCTAGGCTGCCCTTCCCCGATTACTACCGGCTTGGCGACTTCCACCAGATTCCCGGCGGGCTATGGAACACCGCCGGCGCCTTCGCCTATGAGCTTGGCACGCAGACGACGACGCCGATGATGGCGAACGATGCCGACCTCCACCTGCGCTACGCCCGCTTCGTGAAGGAGAACTGCAGGCCGAAGAAGCTGCTCGACCAGGGCTGCGGCTTCGGCAAGACCACGCTTCCGCTGAAGCGCGAGAATCCCGAGGCAGAGGTGACCGGCTGCGACTTCAGTGCGCCGGCGCTCAACATCGGCCATGCCCGCGCGCTCAACGAGAAGCTGGTGGTCAACTTCGTGCAATGCGCGGCGGAAAGGATGACGCCCTTCGCCGACGGCAGGTTCGACACCATCACCGGCTCGATGATGTTGCACGAGATGCCGGTCGGCGCCATCCGCCAGAGCTTCAAGGAAGCGCGTCGGGTGCTGCAGAAGGGCGGCACCTATACCCAGCTCGATTTCTACGACCCGCCGGGCGGCGCGGTCGGCAACTTCATTTACTACGGCCATAGCGCGCGCAACCGGGAACCCTACATGGTGCCGCTCGTCAAGCTTGATCTCGTGAAAGAGCTGGAAAAGGCCGGTTTCACCGACGTGCGCGTCGAACCCTTCGAGGAATCCGAAGGCGCGCTCGCCAAGGGGCGGGATATCCCGGACTCTTGGCGCTTCCCCTGGGCCCTGATTGTTGCAAAGGCTGCCTGATGCCGAAGAAGACCAAACACCAGTATTTCGACGACCCCGCGATCACCCGCCTGCTCGGCACCGTCACCGCGCTGGCGGGCGAGGTCTTCGTCCTCAAGGCCCGCAACGAGCGGCTGACGCGCGCGCTGCTCGCCAACGGCGCGCTGTCGGTAGACCTGCTGGAAGAGGCTGGCGGCGATCCGGCACTGGCGCAATGGATGGCGCGCGAGAAGGACGAATTCGCCGCCGCGATCCTCACCCCGCTCGTCGAGCCCGACATGGCGCAACGCCGCCACGAGAAAATTTTCGGCGACGACGCAGTCGGACGGGCCAAGGCCTGACATTGCCATGGCCGACCTTCGCAACCGGTCGCTGATTTCCGCCGACAACCATGTGATCGAGCTACCGCATCTATGGCGCGACTACATCGAGCCGGCGTTCCGCGACCAGGCGCCCCGGCTGGTCAGCGAGGCCGCGCACGACGCCTGGTATGTCGACGGCAGGATGGTCGGCCATATCGCCATCATGGCCGCGGCCAGCCAGCGCTCCGACGATCCCGCCAAGCTCAAGCACCGCGGGCGCTGGGAGAGCATCCCGACGTCGTCCTACGAGCCCGCCGAATATGTGAAGGCGATGGAGGAGGACGGTGTGTCCGCCGCGATCCTCGGACTCCAACGTCTTCGTCACCTTCATGGAAGACGCCCTGGGCACCTAGTGCCGCCACACGATTGGCCTGGAAAACATGATTTGGGGATCGGACTTTTCCCATTCCGAATCGACCTGGCCGGAATCGCGCCGCATCCTCGGCGAAGTTCTCGCCGACGTGCCCGCGGCCGAGCCGCGCCACATGACCCACGGGACAGTCCCCGCCTGTACCGCCCTTTAGCATCCTTCACACAAACAAAGCCTTAGGGAGGCTTCGATGAGCACACACACCACACGATCCTTCAGCCGATTTGTCACACGCGCCCTTCCCGCCGCCTTGTTTCTCTCCACCGTCGCCTTCGGTGCCCAGGCTCAGGAGAAGGTCCTGCGCGTCGGCGCGACACAGATGCCGCCGTCCAAGGCGAACACGCTGGAAGGCACCGGCACGCCCGGGAGCGTTCTCTGGGTGGCCCTGTTCGACACCTTCACCGAACTCGACGCGAAGAGCGTGGCACAGCCGATGGTGGCGGAAAGCTGGGCCTTCGCCAACGGCGCCTGGCGCTTCAAGGTGCGGCCCAACGTGAAGTTCTGGAACGGCAATGCGGTGACTGCCCAAGCCGCGGCCGACATCATCAATTACCTGCTGACCGAAGAAGGCCGGCGCACCAACACCAGCAACCACCTGCGCGTCGCCGGCATCACCGGCGCCAAGGTCATCGATGCGATGACGGTGCAGGTCGACACCGCCAGCCCCTCGCCGCTCATTCCCGCCTACATGGCGGTGCTGCCGGCCATCGACATCAAGTATCTCACCGACGGCGGCGCAACCAACTTCTCGACCAACCCGATGGGCACCGGCGCCTTCAAGATCGAGGCCTGGACGCCCAATGGTGTGCGCATCCGCTCCACCAAGGCCTACTGGAAGGGCAGTCCGAAGGTCGATGTCATCGACTACACCGAGATCCCCGACAGCACGGCGCGCGTCGGCGCCCTGATCACGGGCCAGATCGACATCGACAACGCGACCCAGCCGGACGTGATCCCGCAGATCAAGGCGGCGCGCGGCAATGTCGATATCGGCCAGACCGCCCGCGTGCACGGCATTTCCTTCGTCGCCGCGCCGATCGCGGATGGGCGGGGAGAGAAGTCGCGCTTCCGCGACCAGCGCATCCGCATGGCCGCCAACCTGGCGGTCAACAAGCAGGCGATGCTCGACAACCTGTTCTCCGGCGTCGGCACCATCGGCTCGCAGGCCGGCACCTCGAGTTCCTATGGCTTCAACCCCAACGTGAAGCCCTATCCCTACGACCCGGCTAGGGCGAAGCAGCTCTTGGCGGAAGCGGGATTCCCCAACGGCTTCGACTTCGTCATCGAGGCCCGCGTCGACGACCCGATTCAGAAGGTGATGTTCGAGGTGGCAGTGAACGACATGGCCAAGGTGGGCATGCGCGCGCAGCTTCTGCCGATCACGTTCGCGACCCAGCTCAAAAACTTCTCCAGCGGCACCTGGGCGGGCGAGGCCTTCGGCATCGGCCACTTCGTCGCCCCAACGATGGACGTGACGGCGACCTTCCGCCTCGCTTCGTGCCTCAAGACGCCGGAAGTCTCGGTCTACTACTGCAACCGGGAGGAAGCCGACATGGTGCTGGCGGCGAACCGCGAGTTCGACCAGCAGAAGCGGCTCGCCATCCTGCACAAGCTGATGGAGCTAAACCACAACAACGCGCCGCTGCTCACCATGCTCGAGCTGCCGTCGATCATGGGCTATGGGCCGCGCGTGCGGAACCTCAAAACCCTGAACGAGAACATCAACTACTTCGACATCGACGTCGTGAACTGACCGACTGGGGCGCCGCGTATGCGGCGCCACTCCTCTTTGTCCCAGCGAGGTGTGCGCAGCATGGCCCGTGTTCCCGGCTACGATTTTATGGTTCTCCTGACCTACACCCCGCGCGCCGATTCCGTGGCCCGGGGCTATGAAGACTGGCTGCGCCGGGTCGACAACCCCTTCTTCAACGCGACCGACGGCGTGCAGCACTATTCCAACTGGAAGATCGCCGGCGGCGCGCATCCCCAGATGGGTACCCATTTCGACTTCCTCGGCATCGACGGGCTCGGCTCCCTCGACGAGGTCATGAACGGCGAGCGGCTCAACGGTTTCCGCAAGGAATGGCGCCGCCTGTGGGGTGTCGATCCCGAAGGCACCCCGGGGGTCAATGCTCAGGCCTATCTCTGCGAACGCATTGCGAAGACGCCCCGGCCGGGTTGGGGCAACCAGGCCCTGGTGGTGCCGGAAAGCACGGCCAACCAGCGCCTCGACGGCTTCGACACTTGGCGCGTGCGCGAATCCCTGCGCAAGACAACGCTGGGCTTCCCCGAGTTTCATGTCGGCTTCGCCAGCGACCCGGCCGCCTTCGCCGACCTGAAGCGCAAGCATGCGGCGCGGGGCGCGGTGGCCGGCGACCTGGTCGCGGCGCCTTAAGGTTTCGGCGGCGCGGGCGGCAACGCAGCCAGGATGTCGGCCAGATGATCCACCCCGCCCTGCGCCACCCACACCACCGTCGCCACGTCGGCGAAGGCCGCCAGGATTTTGGAATCGAGCGGCCGGCACATGCGCGGCTGCTGGGCGGCGACGAAGATGAAGCCCAGCATGGCGCCATGCCAGATCATCGGATGCATGAGCAGCAAGCCCATCGTTGCGGTCGACAGCCCCTATTCGAAGTCCGGGTCGGTGTGCAGGTCGTCGATGTGCCGCGGCTGGCGGTCGCGAAAGATCACGCGGACATGACCGGTGGTCACCGACACGCGGCGGTGTGGCTGGTGGGGCGGGAAGTTCTTCTGCTCCAGCAAGGTGCTATGCGTCTTCTCGGGGCGTATGATTTGCACGGCGGCGATCGTGAACTGGTGCTCCCCGGGCTTGAGCGCGCCCGGCCTTTTGGGTGACGCCTTGTCGCCAAGCAATTCCTGCAGCGGCGCTGAGCGGCTCGTCGGCGCGCCTCGCGCGCAGCCCGCCGGGCAGCGCGCGGGCCAGCGGCGCGAAGGCCTGTTTGGTGGACTGCAGGGCGCCTGGCGACATTTCATCTCCGCCAATGCTGGACGGACTCCGTCCCTTTCAGTATCACACCGCCCATGAGCCCGCGACCGCCAGAACCCCTCTACCGCAAGGTCGAAAGCGAGCTGCGCCAGCGCATCGAGCGCGGCGAATTCTCGCGCGGGGCGCTGCTGCCTTCGGAGCGCGAGCTTTGCCAGCTCTATGACGTGTCCATTGTCACGGTGAAGCGCGCGCTGAGCGAGCTGGCGCTGGACGGCCTGGTCGAAACCTCGAAGGGACGCCGCGCCCGCGTGGTCAGGCGAGTCGCTACGACCCATTCCGGCGCTACGGTTGAAGGCCTGATCGAAGGCGTGCTCGAACAGTCCATCACCACCCGCTATCGCGCCGTGGGCTATCGGCTGATGCGCCCGCATCGCGAGGTGACGGACAGCCTGCGGCTTCCGGCCAACAGTCAGGTCTATCGCACGGCCATCGTGGCGACGCGGAACGACATGCCCTTTGCCCACATCGTCTCCTACGTACCGGAGGAGATCGGCCGACTGTTTCCACGCGAGCAGCTCGAGCAGAAGCCCATGCTCCTGCTGCTGGACGGCGCCGGAATCGAATTGCACCACGGCTCGCAATTCCTCGGCGCCCGGCCGGCCGACAAGAAAACGGCCGAGCTGCTGGCGGTGCCAACCAGCTCACCCGTCGTCCATGTGCGCCGGACGCTCTATGACCAGCGCGGCCATGGCGTGGAGTACATGGTCGCCTTCTCACCCTGGAACAGGTTTGAGTACGAGGTCCGGCTGAGCCGCGCCACCAAAACGGCCGTCAGCACGTTGGTTCGTGTCCCGCGTAGTAGTGTAGGAGCGAGCTGGGCGGCGCGGATTGTACAAAAAGGGAGGGGGCGCCAGTGAAAGCCCGAAACGTGGCTTGGATCGGGGGTCTCCTTGTGGGATCGATCGTTTGGCGGTTGCTGCTAATTTGAGCCGAAGACTTTGGAAAACAGCTGTGGTGGCCGGAGGAAATTGGCGAGGCTATCGGAGGCGGTGGGTCGGTTTTCGTGGGTGCAGGGATCATCTCGCTGATGACATTCGTGTTCACCGCGAACAGCGCAACATTTCTTTGGACTTGGACGGTGATCCTGCTTGTTGCGATGGTTTTGGCCTCTATCGGTCACATTGCCCTTTTGAGCTATTCCATCCGGTAGAGCCGGTACGAGGGTCCCGCGGGACTGTTCCGGATTTGCAACTCGAAGGATGGCCCGCTACGCCGCCGGTTTCGTCGAGATGGCACGGGCATCGGAACTAACCCTGCGCCGAGAAAATGGGGCTGTGCGCGTGGCGTTGGAGACAAAGCGGGAAATGGCCGAAATAGACCTGCGGTGGGCCATGAATGGAATCAAGTCGGCAGGTTATTCGGATGAACCGAGTGACCGGGAATGATCGACACCGACCGCGACACCTTGATGCGCATAGCGGCTTTCGAGCATGTGCGAGGGCTCGGCGAAGTCCACGACCACCTGACTGCGACCGAGTTGAAGCCGGGGTTTTTGTTCCAGGGGGAGCGCATTCCGCTGATCAACCCGTAGCGCGGGATATTCAAGCCGCAGCAGATGCGCTTCCTTCTGTCGATCAAGACAGTATTTCCCAAGCGGGGCGCCAAGGTCTGGTACGACGACCAGCGCGAGGTGCATCGGCAAATCTTCGAGGGCGATGAGGCGATCGACTACGCGTTCATGGGCCAGAACCCGGACGCGGCTGACAACCGATGGCTTCGCGAGGCGTTCGAGAACAGGATTCCGATCATCTATTTTCTTGGCATCGCGCCCGGCCGCTACCAGGCTATTCTGCCCGCGTTCATTTCAGGATGGGACTCCGCGGCGCTGAGGGCGCGCGTTGCGTTTGGCGTTCCCGATCAGAATGCCCTTGCCCCGCCCGAGAACGCGCTGGAACGGCGTTATGCCTTGCGCACGGTCAAGCAACGACTGCATCAAGCATCTTTCCGCGAGGCCGTCATTACTGCCTACAACGGCCGCTGCGCGTTGTCCGGATTACCCGAGCCGCTGCTTTTGGATGCCGCCCATATCGTTTCCGACAAGGACGAGAAGCTCGGTCAGCCGGCGGTGCCGAACGGCATACTACTGTCGAAGATCCATCATGCCGCCTTCGATGCACATCTGATCGGCATCGACCCGGACTATAAGCTGCATGTGTCCGAGCGGCTGCTGATCCAGAGGGACGGTCCGATGCTCGAAGGCCTAAAGCGATTGAACGGCGGAACCATCCATTTGCCTTGCCGCAAGAAAGATCGCCCCGATCGTGACCGACTTGCGTTGCGCTTCGAGCGCTTCAAGTCGGCGGCCTGAGAGCTTCGGGCTCCCAAACCGGCACCTGCTGATCGTATTTCAGTCGAATCTGCTGCATGTTCAGCGCAGCGAATGGATGGTGCGCCACGGCCATGCAATCGCTTACCGGCGGTACTCCCACGCCTACGTCGCGGCCGAGGACGAGGCGCGGCGCGAGCGACGCGAGCTGTGGGCAGGGACCTTCGTTGCGCCGGAACAATTCCGGTCGAGGGTGAGGCGCGTGACACGGCGTGAGCCTGGTTGACCGGGTGGAGCGCCGGACGCACCGTCACCTACGCTGCTCCGAAGACCTTGGTGATATCGAACCAGAAGGTCCGTTCGTAGCGGATCTGGGCTGCCTGGCGTTTTTGTTCGTGTTCAGCGATGTCCAATTGCCCGCTGGCGAGGCCGCTTTCGAACTCCTCCTTGAACGCCCTCAAGTGCGGCCCGCTCCAGCAGCCCACCGCGACGTGAGGCTGGTCGAACGTCCGGTCTTCGTGGTGGACCAGTTTCTGTTCGATCAGGTTCATGGTGATGCCGAAAAAGCGTGCGCCTGGCGGCTGCCAAGCGATCAGCTCCTGATCGAGGATTTTCCGAGCGATGTGGTACTCGATCCCGACGAAATCGGGTCGGCCCGCGGGAAACTTCTCGCGCACGAATCGGATCGCCTGTTCGCGCGTAACCGTGAAGGCGCCCGAGCGATGCTACGGACGCTGTTGGGCGACGTTGCGGCGCTTCGTTCGATGTATTTCCCCGATGTCCGCCGCGCCGTCGTCGCACTCGCGTGCGTTGGCGATGCCGCCGGTGCGGTGATGATCAGCCATCGCCTGGCGACTGCTAGCGACAGGGCTCACACGCTGGTCCTCGCCGCAGAGACGGTGCTCGATGACGTGCCGGTGACCCGAAGTCTGGTTGAAGCCGGCGCGTGGGCGAGCAATACCGTGGACGAGGACTGGTCGCGCGACTCGCTCCTGGGTCGTCTCGCTTCGCTCTACCGTCGCCTCGGCATGGCCAAAGAGGCCGAAATCGCGCTCCAAGCGACAACCCCGATGGGCCGGGCCATCGCCCTCCGCAAGGTCGCATTCCCCAACGAACGCTAGCCGTCGCGGCGCGCGGGCTCCAGGCGGCTTTCCGTGCCGACGACAATGTCTCATCGACATGATGACTATGATGACCTGTTTGTTGGAGAGTGCCCATGGATGGCGTCTGGCCTGTGGCCGAAGCCAAAGCAAAGTTCAGCGAACTCATCAAACGTGCGCGGCGTGATGGCCCGCAGACCATCACACGTAAAGGAAAACGGACGGTAGTGGTCGTCTCGGCCGACGAGTGGTCGCGGAAATCGCCGCGCGTCGGCAACTTGGCGGAGTTCTTCGCCGCCTCGCCGTTGCACGGTGTGAAGCTGAAGATCAGGCGTAGCAAGAGCCGTACGCGGCCGGTGTCCCTGTGAGCTTCCTGCTCGATACCAACGTTGTCACCGAGGGGGTCAAGGCGCGCCCTGACGCACGGGTTGCAAACTGGCTCGCGGGCGTTATCTGCGGTTAGCCTGACGCCTCGCGCCGCCCGGCCGAAGCGAGGAGCGCCTGGGTGTAGGCGTGCTCCGGGCGCTCGAAGACCTGGTCGGCGTCGCCCGATTCGACGATTTCACCGCGGTACATCACCGCGACCCGATCAGCCAGATGCCGCACTACCGCCAGGTTATGGCTGATAAACAGATACGTGAGACCCAAGTCGCGCTGCAAGTCCTGCAGCAGGTTGAGGATCTGTGACTGAATCGAAACATCGAGGGCGCTTGTCGGTTCATCGCACACGACGAGCGACGGACCGCTCACGAGGGCGCGCGCGATCGCCACCCGCTGGCGTTGCCCCCCAGACAGTTGCGCTGGGTAAGATGCGAACAAGTGCCGCGGCAGACCGCAGCGATCGAGCATTTGCTCGACCACCCGTGCGCGGTCCTTTGGTTGGTGAAGTCCTAGAATGTCGAGCGGCGCCCGCACGATCGCGCCAACCGTGTGCCGGGGATTGAGCGAGGAGTAAGGATCCTGGAACACAGGCTGCACCGCGCGCGCCCGCGCCCGCCGATCAACGGCCCGCATCGAGGTGCCGGCCAACGTCACCGAGCCCTCGTCAGGCACTTCGAGACCGAGGATCACGCGCGCCAGGGTCGACTTACCCGACCCACTTTCGCCGACGAGTCCGAGTACTTCCCCGCGGGCGAGCGTCAGGCTCGCGCCACGTACGGCCTGAATAGTGGCTGAGCGATCGAACAGTCCCCCACGCAAACGATAGCTCACCGAGACATCGCGGGCCTGCAGCAAGGACTCACCCACTGAATGGGGGGATGACGCTGCCGCGCGTTCTGGAACGCCCTGGCCCGCGGTGCCCTGTGGGTCTTGGACGCAGCGATACTCGACCCCCGTCGCCGTCCGCTGCTGCGGAATAGCGCCGGCGCACGCGGCCTGCACAACCGGACAACGGAAACGGAATTGGCAACCATCCAATACACCGAGCAACCGGGGCGGCAATCCGGTAAGAAATCCCAGGCGATGACCACGCTTGGCAGCGAGATCGGGCGCACAAGCGATGAGGCGCCGCGTGTAAGGGTGCGACGGCGCGGTGATGACGGCCTCGGCTACGCCGCTCTCGACAATTTCTCCCGCGTACATCACACCGATTCGGTGGGCGAAGCGTCGGACGAGGCTTAGGTCGTGGGTGATGAACAAAATCGCCAAGTCGAAGGCCCGCTGCAGCTCTCGCAATAGATCGAGAATTTGGGCCTGCACGGTGACATCTAGCGCCGTTGTCGGCTCATCGGCGATCAGCAGCTTTGGTCCGGTCATGAGGGCCGAGGCGATCATCACGCGCTGGCGCAGTCCACCGGAGAGCTCGTGCGGATATTGCGGCAGGCGGCGTTCGGGTTCGGCTACGCCACACCGCGTCAGGAGGTCGACGGCTCGGCGCCTCGCCTCCCCGAGCGCGGTACCCGGCCGATGTTCCAGGAGTCCTTCGGTCATCTGATCTCCGATCGACAGCACCGGGTTCAGCGCAGTCATCGGTTCCTGGAAGATCATCGCCGCCGTTCCGCCGCGGACGGTGCGCAACTCGTCCTCGTCCAATCGGATCAGGTCGCGGCTATCGAGCACGATGCGTTCCGCCTGCCGTCGGCCGTTGCGCGGCATCAGGTCGAGAAGCGCCAGCGCCGTCATCGACTTGCCGCTGCCGCTCTCGCCCACGAGTGCAAATGTCTCGCCCCGTTCGATAGAGAACGAGATCCCGCGCACCGCCCGGAGCACACCGGCTGTAGTCCGCAGGTCCACGCGTAGATCTGCGACGTCGAGTACCGGCATGATCAGAAGCGCTCGCCTGGGGTCAGTACGTCGCGCAAGCCGTCGCCGACGAGGTTCATTGCGAGCACCAGCAGCATCAGGGCCACGCCGGCGTTGGCGATGAGCCAGGGATTGACCAACAGCCAGGAACGGCCCTCGGCCATCATCAGGCCCCAGGACGGTTGCGGCGCCTGGATGCCCAGGCCGAGAAAGCTCAACGCCGCTGCCGCCAAGACGGCTTGTCCCGCTTCATAGGAAAAGACGACCAGGAAGTGCCCCAACACGTTGGGCGCCACCTCGCGCGTCATGATTCTTCCATGCGATGCACCGGCGGCGCGCGCCGCCATCACGTAGTCGAGGCTGGACACCTGCATCACCGCCGTGCGCATCACGACGGCAAAGCGATCCCATAACGTAGATCCGAGTACCAGCACGACGATCCATAGGCCGCTGCCTGCGACCTGCAACACGGCGAGCGCCACCAGCAGGGCTGGCAAAGCCAATCGCGTCGAGATCAGGAGCGAGATCACCTGGTCGACCCGGCCACGAAAATAACCCGCAAGCACGCCCAACGTGGCCCCGATGGCCCCGGCCAGCAGCGCCGACGCGAAAGCGACGGCGAGCGCAATGCGCGCGCCATGCATCAGGCGCGACAGATAGTCCCGTCCAAACGGGTCGGTGCCCAGGATGAAGGTCCACGAGCCGTTGGCTGACCACACCGGCGGACGCAACCGGCGAACCAAACTCTGGGCGTAGGGGTCGTGCGGCGCCAATAGATCGGCACCAAGCGCGACGAGCACGAAGAACAGCAACAAGACGCCGCCGACAACGAACCCGGGATGGCGCAGAGCGCGTCGCCACAGGCCCACCGGGCGCACGCCGATGGAATCTGTCGCGGTGACCTGGGTCTCGGTCATGCGCGGCGAATCCGCGGATCGAGCGCACCGTTGATGAGATCAGCCAGCAAGTTCATGGTGACGAAGATCACGGCCACGAGCAGAACGATCGCCTGCACCACCGGGAAATCGGCGCGCTGGATCGAGTTCCAGGCCAACTGGCCGACACCCGGGAGTGCAAACACCGCCTCGATGACGACGGACCCGCCCAGCAACTGGCCGAACTGCACGGCAGCGAGCGAGATGACGGGCAGCACGGCGTTGCGCAAAGCGTGCTTGAGGATGATGCGCCGCGGCGACAGGCCCTTGGCGCGGGCGGTGCGGATGTAGTCGGTGTTGAGGGTTTCGACCATCCCGGCGCGCAGCAGGCGCAGCAGAATGGGAAAGACGAACCAGCCCAGAGCCAGGCTCGGCATCACGAAGCTCGCCCAGTTCTCGTATCCCGAGATCGGCAAAACCTGGAGATTGACGCCGAACAGCAGGATCAGCAGCAGCCCCGACCAGAACGACGGCATGGCTTGGGAGACGGCCGCGACCGACTGGGCGGTATGATCGATCCATCGCCCCTGCCGAATGGCGGCCAGGATGCCGAGCGGCAGCGCCAAGGCGATACCGACCCCAATCGAGCAGACCGCGAGCGTTGCCGTGACCGGCAATCGCGACAAGATCAGCGGCAGGACGTCTTCCTTGGAGAAGAACGAGCGGCCAAGGTCGCCCGACAGAGCCTTGGCCGCCCAATCCAAGTATTGCACGAGGATCGGACGATCGAGGCCGTGTGTCGTCCGCAGCTGCTGCAATTCCTCACGGCTGGCGCCGAGGCCGCCCAGAGCGATCGCCAAATCTCCCGTCCACGTCACCAGCAGAAAGGTGACGAACGAGATGATCAGGCCGACGAGAATTGCCTCGACGAGCTTGCGGCCAAGCAGCGCCAGCACGTCACCGGCCTACTTCCATCCCGCCATGTAGAGGATCGGATAGCCGTCGACCGGCAATACAAAGTCGAGCCCGCGCCGATAGGCGAAGTGGGTCACCCCGCTCATCAGCGGCAGGACGTATGCTTCCGCAGCCAATCGATCGAACCCGACCTTGTAGAGTTTGAGGCGTTCCTGCTCGTCGACGATGGTCGCCGCCTTCTTGAACGAGTCCATCACCACGGGATCGAGTGTGTAGTCGCCCTGATCGCCGGTGAAGAACAACGGCACCATCGCCACGACATCGTAGACGCCGTTCGATGGCCAAGGCACGACCGCCGATGTGAGCTTGCCCCCAAACAGGTCGCGAATCCAAGCCGAGGTCTCACGGAAGTCGAGCTTGGCGTCGATGTTGAGTTGGCGAAGATCGCCAGCGATCGCTTCGGCCACGGGACCAGAATCGGTGAAGGCCGCGATTTTCAGCTCGAACCCTCGCGGCACAGACGACTTGGCCATGAACTCCTTGGCCTTGGCGACGTTGTAGTCGTACTTGGCAACGTCCTGGATGCACCCGAACTGGCGCGGATTGCACGGTGAGTGGATGACCTCACTCGATTCCCCACGCAGCGTCTTGGCGATCGCTTGACGATTGACGGCGTGGGCGATCGCCATGCGGACGTTCTTATCTTGCATCGGATTGGCGCCAGCGCGCCCCGCCGCGTCGAGCGACAGGAAGCTGATCGCCACCGAGCCGCCCGTGACCGTTTCGACGTTCCGCGCCTGCTTCAACTGCGCGAGTTGATCGGGGGTGATGTTCCACAGGAAATCGACCTTGCCGGCCGAAATTTCGGCGTTCGCCGTCTGATTGTCGGTGATGCTGAGCACCGTAATGCGATCGAGCCGCGGTTTACCCCAGGCCGCCGTGTAATACTTGTCGTTGCGCACCATCGATATGCTGCGACCTGCTTCGAAACGCTCGACCTTCATCGGACCCGTGCCGACCGGCTGGGCACCAAAGGCCCGGGCACCGACTTTTTGGTGCGTCGCCTTCGGCATGATGAACAGTACTTGGCTCAGCTGATCGACCGCCGACGGCGTCGGCTGTTCGAGCAGGAGTCGCACCGTAAAGTCGTCTACCTTCTCGGCCTTCTTGATGAACCCATAGTCGGCCTTCGCAAAGGTCGCGTTGTTAGCCGTGTCCTTGATGTAGTCGACCGTGAAGACCACGTCGTCGGCCGTGAACGGCGATCCGTCGTGGAACGTCACGCCGCGGCGCAACTCGAGATGCAGGATCGTCGGATCGATCCACCGCCAACCAGTGGCGAGCGCCGGTTTGGCCTGACCGGTCGCCGGATCGCGCACGACCAAGTTCTCAAGCATATTGCGGATCACGAGTTGCGCGGTCCGCTTGGACGTCGCGTAGGGATCCAGAGTCTCGACCTCGGAGTTGAGCCCCCAGGTGATCGCGTTCTGTTGCTGCTGGGCCACGGCCACGCCGGACACCAGCATGGCGGCGAACGCCACCGCGTAGACGCTTTGCTTCATCGTCGTACCCCCTGTTTACTGACGGCACCTTCCTGGGCCGTCATTGCTACCGGAGCCGGGCGACCACCCCGAGGATCGCCGCTGGCAGCGACGCCCCGAAGCGGATCGAGCGTTGCGGCGACCAGCCGCGAACCAGATCCTGGCGCCATGACGTATCCTTGAACGGCTGCTCAAGCAATACGGAAAGGCAATTGAAACGCTCCGCGATCCAATTCCAGGCCATGCTGAGGTCGGCTTTATCGGGCGATCCCCCCGGGTAAGGATGGCCAAGTTCGTAGTCGGGCGAGGCCGCCGCCCAGGCCCGTTCGAACCCATAGAAAAGTCCGGACAGACGCTCGTTCCGCGAGGGGATTTCAAGCGGCCCACCGAGGAAGTTGCAGCGCAACTGGGCATCGCCGTGGCAATCGATGCAAAAATCAACCCCGGTGGCCTCCATGCGATCGCGGACGAGCTTGACTTCGGGGCTCTTTTCCATCGACGGCGCAATCCACTCCCGGTTGAGGTTGACGCCCGCGGCATTGGCACGGGATAGAGCCATATCGGTACCGTCCGGGTTCATGTTGGGAACGACATGAAACACGGCGCGGTCCAGGAGCTCATTCGCGACAGGATCATGAGGGGCCGTGAGGCGGCGCAGGAACCCCTCGATGAAATATCCCCCCATTGTTTCCGACGGGTGCTGACGAGCTATGACCCAACACACGTGCTTCCTGGGCCCTGGCACACCGACCGTGATCAGGTCGAGATCACGCCCCCCGACCGTCCGCCCAAGAACCTCAAGGCGCACGCGCGGCGACAACTGGAGTTCTCCCATGAGATCGAGGAGTTTCTCCGACGAATAGGGCGGCCACATCGCGTAGTAGATCTGATCGTAGTCTGGACAATGCTGCCAGGTGACGATGCCGTCTTTCTCGCTCAACGGAATGCGAAACCAATCGCGGCGATCGTAGCTCGCCATGACGCCGGTATTGACCCAGCGGCCTTCTAGGTTGGCATGGCTCGCCAGCCGGAACTTAAGAACATCGCCGCCGTTGAGCAGCGAGTAGCGACAATCGACGCCGCGCACACCCGCGGCGCGAAAGTGGCAGTAGTAGATGAACGGGTTGTCGCCCTCGTCGACGCGCATGCGTAGACGCACGTCGGCGGGATTCGACGCATCCACGATCTCTATGCTGCCGTTCGGAATGAACGGGCTGACAGAAAACATGCTGGACCCTGTTTGGTTGGAAAAGCGCGGCCCAAGTATAGTGGGCCGGATTTGGCGGTGAAAGCGCCCGGAGGCTGATGTCATGACCTGGTCGATCGTGGCCCGCGATCCGGCGAGCGGGGCATTCGGGGTGGCGGTCGCCACCCGTTTCCTGGCCGCGGGGGGACTTTGCCCCCATGCCGAGAGTGGCGTCGGCGCTTTATCGACCCAGGCGATGATCAATCCAACGTATGGCGCGCGTGGCCTGGCGCTGCTGCGCTCCGGGGCCTCGGCCCGTGAGGCCGTAGAGGCGCTCATTGCAGCCGATGCCGGTCGCGCCACTCGGCAAGTTCATGTCGTCGACCGATACGGCGGCTCTCTCGCCCATACCGGATCGGAGTGCATCGAGTGGAGCGGCCATCACTGTGGCGATGGTGTCTCGGTTGCCGGCAACATGCTGGCCGGTCCCGCGGTGGTCGGGAACACGTTCGATCGCTACGTCGCCACCACGTCCCTCCCCTTCGCCGAGCGCCTGATCGAAGCGATGACGGCGGGTCAGGCCGCCGGGGGCGACAAGCGCGGACAGCAGTCGGCGTGCATCCTCATTTATGGCACCGAGGACTACCCCGATTTGTCGCTGCGGGTCGACGACCACCCCACGGCGGTCGCCGAACTGCGACGTATCTACGGGCTCTGGCTCGGACGATTCGCCGCCCACCGCAAATACATGGCGACACGGGCCGATCCAGTCGGCGTCTACGACCGACGCGTGATCGAAGCCGAGGTCGAACGACGCGAGGCGCTACTCGAGTCATAGACGCGCCGATCAACCCGGCCAGGGACGATCTTCGAGCGCGTTCTGGTTACGTCGCATGATGCGACCGTGGCGTCCCGACGCTTCGTTTTCGAGTTCGTAGCAGTCGCCGGTCGGCCCCTCGCGGCGGTTGCACACGGCCGCGAGGGCGGCGCGATCGGCCGCAGTCAGTGCGATCCGGACGACCTCGACGTTGCGCGCGAGATGGCGTTTCGACGTTGCACCGACGATGCAACCGGCGACTCCGGGACGATCGAGAGTCCACCGCAACGCCACCTCGCCCAACCCGACCCCTTGACGGTCGCCGATGTGCTTGAGCGTGCGGAGCAACTCCTGAAACAGCGTCCAGCCGCCGAAATCCTCGATGATCAACTTGTATTTTCGCAAGCTTCGGTTGGCGAAGGGCTCCTGCGGCTCCGACTTGCCGAGCCAGTCTTCGCCGATGAAACCGCCCAACAAATGACCGTAGGTGAGAAGCGCGATGCCCTGGCGTCGGCAGTAATCGATCTGTTGCCGCTCGGGCCGATTGTCGACCAACGAATACTGCAACTGATTGGCGGCGACTGGAACACCAGCGTCGACCAACGTGCGGAGCTGAGGCGTCGTGAAGTTCGTGACCCCGATCAGGCGGATCTTGCCTTCCCGCTGCAGGTCCTTCAGCGTCAGCGCGACGTCGACCGCACCCGCGACGTTCCAGTCCCACCAGTAGTACTGCACGAGGTCGAGACGTTCGACCCCGAGGCGTTGGAGCGATCGATCGATGATGCGAACGGTGTCGGTGCGCTTGATCCGGGCCAACGCGTCGAAGTCGGGCACATATTTTGTGTGAATCTGGACCTTGGACGCGAGCGAGGGATGGTCGCGGCAAAAGTCGCCGATCATCTGTTCGACGCCGAGATAATGATCGGCACAGTCGAAGGTCGTGAAGCCGGCTTCGACGAAGGCCGCCATATCCTTGATCGCCTGCCCGCGCTCCCAGCCCTCGCTGTGGCCACTCGATAGCTGCCAGCCACCCTTGAGCAATCGAGAGATGGAATAGCCGGGTACTAAGTCAATGCGTTCAATGGTCATCACAAGAACTCCGCTTGCGGGATGGAGCGATCAAGGGAGCGATTTCAGCGTTTGGGCAGCGGCACGGCGCTCGTTTCCGAATGACGAAAGCGACGTTTGCCCAATCGCGTGATGCGAAATCGCGTCGGACAGTGGGGATCTGGGCAGGCCACTTCGGCGTCCGTCGTCATCCAATCGTTGGGGGCGGTCACACGCTGCTTTGCCGGGAGCAGCGGCAGCAGCGCCGCGAGATTGTACAGGCTGAACGGCATTCCGGGCTGGAAGTGCAACAGCTCGCCGCGGACTTCAAACCAGTCGCCAGGTTTGCTGTTGCAATAGATCTTGGCGCCCGGTGGCGCGACGACTTCGACTCGCAGATCGTAGAGTTCGAATTCGTCGTCCGTGAGGGGCTGGTCGGACTTGGCACTCATGCGAGCCTCCCCTCTCCTCAGCGAAGGATTTCTTCGATCGGCCTGATGTCGGCAAACGCCTGCATGACGCTACGCAGACCCGCGAGATGGCCGTCCTCCCGCGGTGCCGAGACGGCGTCGTGCGGCATATAGGTCCGGAAGTCGCGCATCATCGCGTCGCGCACCGTCGACTCACAGCAGATGTTGGTCGCGGTCCCGGCCACGATCACGGTATCGATGCCCTGGCTCCGGAGCAGATCTTCGAGATCATACGGGTTCCGTGCAAAAGCGCTGAACCGGTGCTTGTCGAGCACCCGGTCTTCCGGGGCCACGGTCGCATCGGACGAAAGTTCGTGCCATCGGCTTCCTGCGATCAGCGCCTCGACGGCAGGCCCCCGATTGGCCGCATTTACGAAGTGGTCGAAATAGTTCGACCAGTAGGTCGCGGACCCCGCTGCTCCGGTCGTGGTGCGAAACCAGAAGACGCGCCCACCCTTCCGACGTAACGCCTCGGCCAAACGGTTTACGGTTGGTACGACGCCCCGCGTCGTCGTGTCCCCGGGCGGCGAAAACGGTGCGCCCGGGGCGAGCCAAGCGTTCTGCATGTTCATGACCAAAAGCGCGCTTTGTTTCGGGTCGACGGGCCCGTAGACCGACAAACCATCCCTCCGGTATGTCCCCGAGGCGATGAAACTGGCGGGTAGCGTGGTTTTCGAGTGCTCGGACATCGGGGACACCTTGTTCGAAGTGGCGGCGACCCTAGCGACCTCCGTGGACCGGCACCAGCCACATGATTCCGCGCCACCAGACGTGCACGTGAGGCATGACCTGGGCTAGGGTCACGGCCGGCCGCGCGCCGATACCATTTCACCGCCTCGGCGTCGTCCCGCGGTACGCCATGGCCCTTTTCGTAACTGACCCCAAGATTGTTCTGGGCCGACGCGTGACCCTGCTCGGCCGCGCGGCGCCACCACTTAACTGCCTCGGCGTAGTCCTGCGGCACGCCCCGGTTTTCGTTGTACATGACCCCAAGATTGTACTGGGCCGCCGCGTAACCCTGCTCGGCCGCGCGGCGCAACCATTTAGCCGCCTCAGCGTAGTCCTGCGGCACGCCTCGGCCTTCGTTGTACATGAGCCCAAGAAGCTGCTGGGCCTCCGCGTCACCCTGCTCGGCCAACGGCTTCCAGAGGCGAAGGGCGGTCGCAAAGTCGCCCCGTCGCGCCGCCGCGAGCCCGTCCTCGTACGGCCCCGCGTGCGCTGCACCCGTCCACAGCGCAAGGAAAAGCGCGATGATAAGGTGCAGGCGTCGCATGACGATGTTCCCTTTCCGACAGGGTACCACGAAACACGTGGGGTGCTGGCCTAGTCGCTATGTCCTGGCCGTTTTCGCCGTCCTACTGCCGCTTGCCGCCCACGCCTCCGAACTGACCAGCCCGGCAAAGATTATCGATGGCGACACCATCGATGTGGCTGGCAAACGCATTCGCCTTTTCGGGATCGACGCGCCAGAAACCAAACAGACCTGCCGGGATGGATCGAACGTCGTCTACCTCTGCGGTCAGGCTGCCGCGAAAGCCCTTCGAGAGATGGTCCAGGGCAACAACGTTCGCTGCGAGCCGCGCGACGTTGACCGTTATCGACGCATCGTCGCCGTGTGCTGGGCCGGCGACACCAACATCAACGAGCGCATGGTTCGCGACGGTTGGGCCATCGCCTACCGACAATTCAGCAAGGAGTTCGTGGAGGCTGAGAACGAAGCACGCGATGCGAAGCGCGGCCTGTGGGCTGGCGCGTTCGTTGAGCCGTCAGAGTTCAGGAGACCTGCCCGTTGACACGTCAACGTCGCGTTTGGGCCGTCCTTCCGGGGGAACAGTCCCCTTCGGGCGGCCTAAGAGATCCCCGGCCAATTCGGCCAAGATGCTTACCGGCTGCTTACCGAGCCAAACTTACAGATCAACAATTGCCCTCTAAACTACCACATAAGTTGTTGATTTTATTATGGTGCCCGCTCCGGGATTCGAACCCGGACCACCTTGCGGTGAACGGATTTTAAGTCCGTTGCGTCTACCGTTCCGCCAAGCGGGCCAACGTCAGGATGCCGTATTAGGCCCAAGGTATTGCGCC
>VGES01000039.1 GCA_016869765.1 Alphaproteobacteria bacterium | reverse complement strand
GCACGCCATCGGGTCCCTCGAACACGACTTCGATCGGGACTCCGACATCGGGCGCCATCTTGTGGGCGATCGGCTCGCTCCAGAACTCATAACCGAGTGAGGCGATCTCGCGCGATGCGGCGCGAAGGTCGGCGGTGTAGAAGTTCAGGTTCGACAACCCGTAGTGCCAGGGTTCCTTGTTTGCCCGCACGCGCTTTTTCTCGTCAGCCGAGAAGTCGAGCAGCAACACGCGACCCACGGGACTCGATCCCGCGTGGCAGAACACGGCGCGCGCGCTTGCCCCTTTCGGGCGATGCCAGAGCCGCTCGAACGCCGGTCCCCGCCAGGTCGTCTCGAGATCGGCATCGAGCCCGATGACGTCGCGATAAAACGCGAGCGAACGTTCCAGGTTATCGACGCCGATCACGGCAACGCTCAGCGGACTGCCGTTTGGAGAAACGTTGTGGGCCATCGGCTGCCTCCCGCCTACAATAGGACGATCAGCTTAGCCCAGGGGCGGCGCTCCGGGCGACCAGCCATCGAAGGGGAGGGAGATCATGGCCAAGGCCACCATCGGCCCGTTTGCGATCGCGACCGTCATGGCGAGTGATCCGGTCAACGCTGCGGACGCCTACAAACGCTATCTCGGATACAAGGACCTCGGAAGCGGCACGATCCCCGTCGCTTGGTCTTCGATCTGGGCGACGCCTGCGATGGCGGGTCGCCGCTACGCCATGGTGCAGGCCGAATCGGGGAACGGGGCGATCCTGCGCTTCGTCGAGGGAACGCCCCCGGCCACCTACAGGCCGTTTCTTACCTACGGCTGGAACGCCCTCGAGATTCTGGCCAAGGACGTCGACAAGTTGCCCGACAAGCTCAAGGGCTCACCGTTCGAAATCATCGGCTTGCCGCGCAACCTCTATCCCTCTGGCTCGATCCGCGCGATGCAGACGCGGGGACTGGCGCAGGAGATGGTGTATCTCACGCAAATCAACGAGGCCAAGGAGACGGATTATCTGCCAAAGGCCAAATCCTTCGTCGATCATCTGTTCATCGTGATCCTCGGTTCCCAGGACTTCGACCTCTCGCGGGCGTTCTACTCCCGGTGTTTCAACGTCGAACACGGGGATGTCCACGTGATGCGGGTGACCGGACTCAATGTTGCCTTTGGCCTCGATATCGAAACCAAGCACCGCTTGTCGGTGATCAAATTGGCGGAAAAGGCGAACATCGAACTCGACGACTTCCCCCGCGGGGCCGTCTATCGCGAACTCAACCGCGGCGAACTTCCGCCAGGAATCGGCATGTTGTCGTTCTTCGTCGATTCGCTCGACAAATGTCCAACGCCGTTTCGGGCTCTTCCCGCGAAGGTCGACGGTGGTCCCTATGGCGGCAAGCGGGTCGCGGTCGTCGTCGGGTCCGCAGGCGAGTGGATCGAGTTGATCGAACGCTGATCCGTTGTCGACGGCCGGCCCGCCGCGGGGAGCCGACCCATTCGACTTGGCGCGTTTCCGCCGAGCCCAGGAGCCGGTCATCGCTGGCGCAATGCAAGAGCTTCGTACCGGCCGCAAGGAAGGCCATTGGATGTGGTTCGTGTTCCCCCAGCTCGTCGGGTTGGGTGGGAGTGCGATGGCCAAGGCCTACGCCATCGGGTCCTTGGCGGAGGCCAGGGCATTCCTTGCCGATCCGATTCTCGGGCCGCGGCTTCGGGTGTGCACCCAGATCGTGACGGCCATCGAGGGCCGTTCGCTGCGGGAGATTTTCGGGTCACCGGACGATCTCAAATTCCGTTCGTCGATGACTCTGTTTGCCTGCGCCGACTCTGCGGGGGGCGAGTTCCACCGCGCGCTCGAAAAATTCTGCTCGAGCGTGCCCGACGCTCGGACACTCTCACTGCTCGGAGCGTGCTAGTTCAGGCCTTGGGCTCGGCAACGGATTGGAGCTTGGCGGGCTCCCAGGAATCGCCATCGACCAACAAGCAGGAAATGCCGCGGGGTGATGTCACCACGATGGTCCACGTTCCGGTATCGAGCGACGTGAAGACCTCCATGAGATCGCCCCGCGCGGTGAGCCCAACGAACGTCGGTCGTTCCTGATGGGTCCGCAGAAGCGCATCGACCAGATGCTCATGCGGCAAGCAGGCGACCCGTGTCTGGGGCGCGACTGGGGAGAGCGGAACAGCGCCCAAACAAAGACCAAGCCCGAGTGTGAGAGCGAGACGACCAAGCATCGAAGCCTCCTTCCACTGCCTCCGCACAAAGTGAACGGCCACCATGGTTAACAAGCGGTTTCCAGAGAAAGGTATGAAATGCTGTCTATTTTCGGCAACAGCCTTCCCTACCTCTTTCTTCGCGAGGCAATGATCCGCTAAACAAGTCAGTATTACTGTCATTATGGCGAGCGTGGAGGCCGCTGCTCGCTCTTGAATGTCGCCGTCGGAGTCCTAGGTGAAGGGCCGGAACCGTTCTTTTTCTTCGAATTCCGATGCAGGGGCAGGAAAAGGATGAGCTTGCAGCAAGAAATCCTCCTGGAGAGGCTTCTGCCAAAATACGAGCGAAGATTTGGCAAGCCGCCTCCGATCGATGCGAGTGATCTCGAATCGGTGATTACGCTCAGGCAACATGCCTTGGCCGAGACCAGCCCTTCGGTGGTGACGACGCGACGCGAATCGCTTGAACGAGTGAAGGTGGATTCGTAAATTGTCGCGCCATTTTGGCGCACTATCCTCAGGCGAGCCGGAAGGAAAGGGAGGCCGACCGGTTCGGCTTCATGGCGCGGCGCGACCGTGGTTGCGCGTGCGATCCCTCCCGGAGTCTGCGATGACAGCCCTGCTCGAAGTAAAGGGACTGACCAAGCGTTTCGGTCCGTTGACGGCAGTCGACAACATCAGCTTCAGCGTCGAACGCGGCGAGGTCCTCGGCTTTCTCGGTCCGAATGGCGCCGGCAAGTCGACGACGATGAAGATGATCACCGGTTTTCTGTTGCCAACCGAGGGGTCGGCCGCGGTCGCCGGCTTCGACGTCGTCGGCAAGCCGATCGAGGTCAAGAAGCGCATCGGCTACCTTCCCGAAGGAGCGCCGCTCTATGGCGACATGACGCCGAAAGCGCTGCTCCACTTCATCGCCGATGTTCGTGGGCTCAGCAAGGTCGATCGCAAGCGCCGCATCGACGAAGCGATCGAAAAGGTTCACATCGCCGAAGTCTTCTATCAGCCGATCGAAACGCTCTCGAAGGGCTACAAGCGCCGCGTCGGTCTCGCGCAGGCGATCTTGCACGATCCCGACCTGCTCATTCTCGACGAGCCCACAGATGGTCTCGATCCCAACCAGAAGCACGAGGTCCGGCAGTTGCTGCGCCAGATGGCGCCGGGCAAGGCGATCGTCATCTCGACTCACATCTTGGAGGAAGTCGATGCGGTCTGCTCGCGGGCCATGATCATCGCGCGCGGCAAGGTGCTGGTGGACGGAACCCCGGAGACCCTGCGGGCCCATCGCGCGGCGAGTACTTCGGTCAGCTTCCGCATTGCGAGCGGCCTGATCGATCGGTTTCTCCCGCGCCTCCGAGCCCATGGCGCAGTCGCTCGCGTCGAAACGATTTCACACGCCAAAGGTTTGGCGAGCTTGCTGGTCGTGTCGCGGGCCGACCAGGATGTGGCCGCCGCGGTCACGGCGCTCGCCGCGGCCGAAAACGTCCTGGTCCAGGAAATGCGGGCCGAGGCTCGGCGCCTCGACGACGTGTTCCGCTCGCTGACGATCGGGGAGTAAGACGCGATGCAAAATGTTCTCAACATCACTCGTCGCGAGTTGGTCGCCTACTTTTCGACCCCCGTGGCCTACGTCTTTCTCGTCATCTTCGTGGCCGCCATCGGAGCGTTCACGTTCTATCTCGGAAGTTTTTTCACCCGTGGTCAGGCCGACCTGCAGCCGTTCTTCAACTTCCATCCATGGCTGTACCTGTTTCTGATTCCCGCGATCGGCATGCGGTTGTGGGCCGAGGAACGAAAATCCGGAACGATCGAACTGCTGTTGACCTTGCCGATCTCCACCTTCGAAGTCGTGCTCGGCAAGTTCCTCGCCGCATGGCTGTTCACGCTGATCGCGTTGACGCTGACGTTTCCCATTTGGATCACGGTCAACGTCCTCGGCTCGCCGGACAACGGCGTCGTCGTCGCGAGCTATATCGGCTCGTGGCTGATGGCGGGAGCGTTCATTGCCCTCGTTGCTTGCCTGTCGGCCCTGACCAAAAATCAGGTCGTCGCGTTCATCATCGGAGCGGCCGCGAGCTTCATCTTCCTGATGAGCGGGCTCGACATCGTGCTCGGCGCGTTCCGGGGTTGGGCCCCCGAGTTCCTCGTCGATATCGTGGCTTCCCTCAGCTTCCTCACCAATTTCAATCAGATCACCAAAGGGGTGATCGATCTGCGTGAGGTGATTTTCTTCGTCTCGATGATCGGCATCTTCCTCTACATCAACACGGCCATTGTCGACCTCAAGAAGACGGCGTGAACACCATGAATATGCTGAAAAATCTGGATCGCAATACCCTGACCGTGGGCGGCATTGTCCTCGCGATCGTGTTGTTCCTTGCCGTCAACGTCTTTTCGCACGCGGTCTTCAAGACCGCGCGTATCGACCTGACTGAGGAACGTGTGTTCACGGTCGCGAGTGCGACCAAGGAGATTCTAAACGCGATCGAAGAGCCGATCACGCTGAAGTTCTATGTATCGGAGCGGATCAAGCAGATTCCTGCGATCGCCCCGTACGCCGCGCGCGTTCAGGAACTGCTCGGGAACTATGCACTGCTATCGAACGGCAGGTTGCGAATCGAGATCTACCACCCGCAACAGTTTTCGCCGGAAGAGGACCAGGCCGTCGGCTTCGGTATCCAGGCGGTTCCGGTCAGCGGCGCCGGCGACGTCATCTATTTCGGCCTCGCTGGAACCAACTCGACGGACGACGAAGACACGATCCCGTTTTTTTCGCCCAATCGTGAGCGTTTCCTCGAATACGACTTGTCCAAGCTCGTATTCAACCTTTCGCGACCCAAGAAGACGACCGTGGCCCTGATCTCGAGCCTGCCGATCACCGCCGACCCGCAGCGCCGGTACACGCCGTGGGTGGCCTATGAGCAAGCGACACAGTTTTTCGACATCCGGACGCTCGGTGGCAACATCAAGAAGATCGGCGACGACGTCGACATATTGCTGTTGATCAACCCGACAACCTTGGCAGAGGTCACCAAGTACGCGATCGATCAATTCGTCATGCGCGGTGGCAAGCTGCTCGTGTTCGCCGATCCGCAAACCGAGACCAGTCCGCCGCCGCCGTCGGAACCGGGAATGCCTCCGCGGCCTTGGCCGCAACACCAGCTCGATGGCCTGTTGTCGGGGTGGGGGATCGACGCGCCAGCCGACAAGGTCGTCGGAGATCGGATCGCCGCCCAGAGAGTCACGGCGTTGTCCGCTGGCCGGCGCGTCGTCACGAGCTATTTGCCGTGGCTCAATCTGTCCCGAATCCACCTGCGGCGCGACGATGTCGTGACCGCGGAGATCGAGCGCCTCAACATGACGAGCGCCGGCGTGCTCGGGCTGAAGGACGGGTCGAGCCTCAAGATGGAGGCGCTGGTTTCGTCCTCCGAGGACTCGACGCTGATCGATGTCGCCGTGCTGCGCGACAACCCCGATCCCGTTCGCTTGCTGACCGAGTTCAAGGCGGATCGAAAAACCTACCCGATGATCGCGCGCTATACCGGGTCGGTGAAGACCAACTTCCCCGCTGGGCCACCCAAGGACGAGGACGATCGCTTCGCGACCGGGCCGGATCCGGAACTCGTGAAGGAACATCTGAACGAGTCCAAGAAGCCGACCGTGATCATCGTCGCGGCCGACGCCGACATGTTGGCCGATCAGATGTGGCTTCAGGGGTCTGGGAACAACCTCGCGGTGCCCGTGGCACAGAATGGCGATCTGTTCGTCAACCTGTTGGACAATGCGGCGGGCAGTGTCGGCTTGATTTCGTTGCGTGGCCGCGGATTGTCGAACCGACCCTTCGAATACGTCGAGGCGATCCAGCGCGACGCCGAGCTCCGCTTCCGCTCCAAGGAGCGGGAGCTGGTCACCAATCTCGAAGACATGCAGAAGAAACTGGACGAGCAGCGGCGCCGCGAAGAAGGCACCTCGATTCTTTCACGTGAGCAACAGGATCAGATCGCCGGCTTCCGTCGCGAAATCGTCCGCACGCGTTCCGAGTTGCGCGAAGTGCAGCACGCCCTTCGTCGCGACATCGAGCAACTCGACTCGACCACGAAGATCCTGAACATCGGGGCCGTCCCGGTGCTGGTCGGCCTGTTCGCGATCGGCCTGGCGCTGGTGCGACGCGCGCGGTTCTCGCGTCGGGTCCGCGAAGCACAAGGTTAGGGGAGGCAAGGTCCATGAACATCCGTCGCTTCGGCATTTTGGCCGCCGCCACCGCCGTCATGCTCGTGCTGGCAATCGTCGCCACCGTGCGCACGACGCCGCCCGCTCGAATCATCGGTGATCGAGAACCGGCGTTTCCCAAGTTGGTCGAACGCATCAACGACGTCGGCGCGATCGAGATCAAGACACGCAAGCATCACTTCACGATCAAGGGCGAAGGCGATCAATGGGGCATCGTGGAGAAGAAGAATTATCGCGTGCCGTTCGCCAAGGTACGCGACTTTGTGCGCGAGGCGGCCGAGTTGCGGCTCGTCGAAGGTAAGACACGGCAGAAGGATCGCTACGGCCGACTGGAGGTCGATGAACCTGAGGGCGAGAAGAGCGAAGCGCGCCAGTTCACGGTCTATGCCAAGAACGGGGAAATCCTCGCCCAGGGCTATATCGGGCGGCGCAAATACTTCCTCTACGCCGACGGACGCGCGGGCACGTACGTGCGACGCGGCGGCGACCAGCAGGCCTGGCTGGCCGAAGGCGAGGTCAACCTGGGGCGCACGGCGCCGCAGTGGCTCGACCGCCTCGTCTTCGAGTTTCCGGTCGCCGAGGTCAGGCGTTATCTCATCACCCATCCCGACGGCGCCAAGGTAGCGGGCCAACGCAATGAGCCCAGGGGCAAGGTGTCGCTCGACAACGTGCCGGAGGGGCGCCGGTTTCGCACCGACAACGAGGCCGATCGCCTGGCGCTGGTGGTCGAGAAATTCGAGTTCGAGGATATCTTTCCGGCGCCGCATATCGAGTGGACCGGCGAGCGCCACATCGCGGAGTACGAGACCTTCGATGGCGTGATCATCACGTTCGAAGTGAAGACGTTCCCCAAGCCAGAGAACGCCAGCGTGAGCGCCGAGCCACCGCGCTTTGGCCGGGTCAAAGCCTCGCTCGCGGCTGACCTGCCCGCCGACAAACGCGCCGAGGCTCAGAAGCGCGTCGACGAGATCAACGCCAAGGTCAAGGACTGGGAGTACAAGCTCGAGGAGCTCGACGGCCTTCGGACGACGAAGACCATGGAGGACATGCTCGAGCCCGAACGCCAGTCCTGAAGGGGCGTCGTGGGGCCGCTAGCCGGTATTCGCATCGTCGAGCTACCGGCCATCGGGCCGGTTCCGTTCTGCGCCATGCTTTTGGCCCAGCTCGGGGCGGAGGTCCTGCGATTGACACGACCCGGCGCGAGCGACGTCGGCCTCGCCATCGACCCGCGTTTCGATTTGATGAGCCAAGGGCGGCCGTCGATTGCGGTCGATCTGAAGCATCCCGATGGTGTGGCTTTCGTGCGCGAGGCGGCGGCGCACGCGGACGCGTTGATCGAGGGTTTCCGTCCGGGAGTCATGGAGCGCCTCGGGCTTGGCCCTGATGTGGTTCAGGCGGGCAACCCCGCATTGGTCTACGGCCGCATGACGGGTTGGGGCCAGGAGGGGCCGCTCAGCCGAACGGCTGGGCACGACATCAACTACCTCGCCCTGTCGGGGGTCCTGCACGCGATCGGTCATGCCGGCGAACGCCCGGCTCCGCCGCTCAATCTCGTGGGAGACTTTGGCGGCGGTGCGATGATGCTGGCCCTCGGCGTGGTCGCAGGGGTGTTGGAAGCCCGTCGGACCGGAACTGGGCGCCTGGTCGATGCAGCCATCGTCGATGGCGCCAGCTACCTCGCGACCGTGGTTCACGGGTTGATCGCGGCGGGGCTGTGGCGTGATGAACGCGGTGCCAACATCCTCGATTCCGGGGCGCCCTACTATGACACCTACGAGACCCGCGACGGCCGACACATCGCCGTCGGTGCCATAGAACCGAAGTTCTACCGCCTGTTGCTCGACGGCTTGGAGCTCGATCCGGCGGAGTTGCCGGACCAGGACGATCGCAGCGCCTGGCCACAGTTGCGGCACCGATTGGCATCGGTGTTTCGCACGCGGACCCGCGATGAATGGGCGGCGCAGTTCGCGCAGACCGATGCCTGTGTTACGCCCGTGCTGTCCATGACAGAAGCGGCGCATCACCCACATGCGCGCGCGCGGCGAGCCTTTGTTGTCGAGGACGGTGTAACTCGACCACAGGTCGCTCCGCGCCTTGGTTCGACCTCCCCTTCCTCGGAGACGGCGCGGCGGACGCTGGTCCGCTGGGGCGTCGCGGCTGAGGCCATCGATCGTTACGTTTCCTCCGGCGCGCTGCGCGAGTAGGCTGCGTTGTTTCCATTACGGGAGTGGCCCGGTGTCTGCCCCGCGCGTCGCGCTATTCGTCACCTGTCTTGTCGATCTGTTCCGGCCAGCCGTCGGGTTCGCCTCCGTCAGATTGCTCGAAGCGGCCGGATGTTCGGTCGAAGTCCCGATCGGTCAAACGTGTTGTGGCCAGCCGGGCTATAACGCGGGTGCTCGCGAGGACGCTCGGGGGGTGGCCAGGGCCACGATCGACGTGCTCCACGGTTTTGACTATGTCGTCATCCCCTCGGGATCGTGCGCCGGGATGATCCGTGCACACTATCCGTCACTCCTTGCCGACGACCCGAGGTACGCCGCGAAAGCGCAGGAACTCGCCTTGCGCACCTGGGAACTGACCTCGTTCCTGATCGAGGTTCGCGGTTTCGTCGCGCCCCCTGGCCCGGCGCGGACCGTTGCCTATCACGACTCGTGCTCAGGGCTGCGCGAATTGGGGGTCCGCGAACAACCGCGGCGGCTCCTCAAAGCGGCCGGGACGGCGATCCGCGAGCCGGAGAATCGCGATGCCTGCTGCGGCTTCGGTGGAGCCTTTTCCGTCAAGTATGACGAAATCTCAGGCGAGATCGCGCGGAAGAAGTGCTCGGCGCTCGCGGCGACCGAGGCTCCCCTGGTCGTTGGTGGCGACCTCGGTTGCCTCCTTCACCTGGCCGGTCGTTTCCAACGCGAAGGTCGGAAAATATCTTGCCGGCACGTGGCCGAAGTGTTGGCCGGGATCGACGGTCCGGCAATCGGCGAGGCGGGGTCGTGATTCCGACGAGTCGGCAGTTCAAGGAAAACGCCGGGCGCGCGCTGAAAGACACCGAGCTCCAGAAGGCGCTGTTTCGCGTCGACAAGAACTTCACCGAGCGCCGAGCCCGCGCCGTCAAGAACCTGCCCGAGTTCGAGTCGCTGCGCGACCAAGGCGTCGCGATCAAGAACCACGTTCTCGATCATCTCGATCACTACCTCGAGGTGTTCGCCGAGAACGTCGAACGCGCCGGCGGGCAGGTCCACTGGTGCTCGACGGCCGAGGATGCTCGGCGCATGGTGCTCGATCTCTGCCGTTCGGTGAACGCCCGTAGCGTCACCAAGGGCAAGACCATGATCGGTGAGGAGATTTCGCTGAATCCTTACCTCGCGGCGCAGGGCATCGAGCCGGTCGAGACGGACCTGGGCGAGTACATCATTCAGCTGGCCGACGAACCGCCATCGCACATTATCGGACCGGCGATTCACAAGACCAAGGAGCAGGTCTCCGATCTGTTCCTGGAACACCATCGTCGTTACGGCAAGACCAAGCGCCTCACCGAGGGGGAGGAGCTGGTGGGCGAGGCGCGAGAAATCCTCCGGCCACGCTACTTGGCCGCCGACGTGGGTATCACGGGCGCGAACTTCTTGATCGCCGAAACCGGATCGTCGGTCATCGTGACGAACGAGGGCAACGGGGATCTCACCCAAACGCTGCCAAAAATGCACATCGTGCTCGCGAGCCTGGAGAAGATCGTACCCACGCTCGAAGACGCGGCAACCCTGATTCGCCTCCTGGCGCGGTCGGCGACTGGCCAACAAATGTCGGTCTACACCACGGTGTCGACCGGACCGCGCCGACCGGGAGACCCCGATGGGCCCGGCCAATATCACGTTGTCTTGTTGGACAACGGGCGCAGCAAGCTGCTCGGATCGGCGTTTCGAGACATTCTGCGCTGCATTCGCTGCGGCGCGTGCTTCAACCATTGCCCCGTCTATGCCAGCGTCGGCGGGCACGCCTATGGCTGGGTCTACTCGGGGCCGATGGGATCGGTGCTGACTCCGGCGATCGTTGGAATCGCCGAGGCGCATCATTTGCCGAATGCGTCGACGTTCTGCGGGCGTTGCCAGGACGTCTGCCCGATGCGAATTCCGCTGCCGAGCATGATGCGGCATTGGCGCGAGGAGGCCTTTGCCCAAGATGCTTGCACCTGGCGCGAGCGCATGGCGATCCGGGGTTGGGCGTGGTTGGCGCGTCGACCACGATCGTACCGGCAAGTTGCCCGGCTCGTGGCCAGTTACCTTGCGTGGCGCGGGCGCCCGACCGGACGCATCGCCGACCTGGCGTTCGCGCGTGGCTGGACAGCGACACGCGACCTCCCGGCGCCGGCGGGGAGAACATTTCTCGATCTTTGGCGCGAGCGGGGGCGGACATGACCCGCGATGCCATCTTGGTTTCGATCCGCGATGCTCTTGGGCGTGGGCCCCTTGGTGCCGAGGCGCGAGATTTGGTGTCGGAACACATCCGGCGGCACGCCCGCAATCTGGTGCCCGACCGCGGCAACGTCGATGCCGACACGAAGGTGGCGCTGTTCTCCCGCCAGATCCAGGAGACGCATGCGACGCTCGAATATGTGGCGACGACGGACGACGTCCCTGGCGCCATCACCCGCTATCTCAGCGGGAAGAACCTACCGGCCAAAGTGGTGCTCGCGCCCGCGCTCGCCAAGCTGCCGTGGAACGAACAGCCGCTTCTCGAAACCAAGGTGGGCGCGACGCGCGGCGAGGATGCCGTCGCCGTCACGGGAGCCTTTGCCGCCATTGCCGAAACGGGGACGCTACTTCTCACTTCGGGAGCGGAGAGCCCGCAAACACTCCACCTCCTTCCGGAGCATCATGTCGTCGTCGTGCGACGCGACCAGGTGGTGGGTTCGATGGAAGACTGCTGGGATCGGCTGCGGGCCCAAGGTCCGTTGCCACGAACCGCGATGTTCGTCTCGGGGCCGTCGAGCACCGCCGACATTGAACTTACGCACTATCTGGGGGCGCATGGTCCGCGCCGGCTCCACGTCATCGTCGTCGATCGCTAGCCTTCAGGCGGGGAACAGCATCGCCAGGCGCCTGGCCACCGTGTCGCGACGCAACTCGCCTTCGCCGTTGGCCGGATCGGTGATGACGTTCAGGACATCGGCCGTCACGGCACGCATCGTGTGTTTGTCGTCCACCCCGGGGCGGATCGGGCGACGAACGATGGTATCCCCAGTGTAGGTCGAGACGATCCCCTGGGAGAGCCGTTCGAGGATCGGCGGCGTTCCGCCTTCGCTCAGTTGGTGGATAGCGGCGCGTAGTTGGCGGCGTAGGAGGATCACGCCGCCGTCGCTCGACACCAGATGCTCGCGCGCGTGGAGGGCAATCGGGCGCTGAGAAACCTGTGCGTCATAGTCCCCCGGCGCCTGCTGTCGTTCGTGATAGGGCCTTCCCCCGGTCTGGCCCATGAAGTCGACGCTTTCGAGCCCGACTTCGGTCTCCTTGCCCAACCCCCTTGGGTCGGAGAGCGTGCCGAAGTGCCGCCAGCCTAGCGCCCGGCAGTGGGTGTCATCCACCGGTACGGTCCATTTGGTGCCGCTACCGCGCCCGAAATAGCTCACGCGCTCGGCCTCCTCCCAGGAGTAGGCGTAACGCATCAGGTTGGGGAGAATCGCATCGTTGATTCGGATCCAAACGCGGTCGTCGACCCGCCGCGTCGAAACGCTGAACATGCCGATCGGTGTTTCGTGGAACTCCATCAACGGGACCTGGGCGAACTGCGAGGAGAACTGCGTGCCGGCGATGATCGTGTGGAGAAACACTCCGTGGACGGGATCGACGGCGTTCTCGTGGACCTGCAGCCAGTTGCATGGCGAGGCGATGGCATAGGGCACGAGCCGGTCGCCGGGAAGGTCGTAAACGTCGAGGTGCGGGAACGGCGGCCGGGCCTCGGGAGGCCCCATATAAGCGAAGATCAGACCGCGGAATTCATGGAGCGGGTAGGCGCCGTGGAACACCCGGCCGCGCATGCTGCCGGCATCGTCTTCCCCCGGCGTTTCCAGGATGGTCCCGTCGACGTCGTAGAGCCACCCGTGATAGCAGCAGCGCAGCCCGTTGGCTTCGACCCGGCCAAACTCGAGCGAGGTTCCGCGGTGACTGCAATGGCGATCCAAGAGGCCGACCTGGCCGTCACCACGGCGAAACACAACTAGGTCCTCGCCGAGAATTCGAAGCGCGAGCGGCCGTTCGAAGACCTCCGAGCTCATGGCCACCGGTTGCCAGAAGCGACGCAAGTATTCGCCACAGGGAGTCCCCGGGCCGACGTGGGTCAGTTCGGCATCTTCCCTCGGCAGCAGTCGCTGGTCGTACTGCCGAAACGCCTGGCGAAGACTCCGGGTGCGGGTTGATCGCTGGGGCGGGGCGGCAGACTTGTCCATGGCACCCTCAGCGCACGCCCTCGGGGATCACGCGCAGCTCCATGCGTTCGGAGGTAAGGGGTTCGTAACCGTCCTTGGTCACGAGCACGGTGTCTTCGATGTGCAGATTGCCCCAGCCAAGCTCGTAGTAGGGCATGTCGATGTTGATGACCATGTTGACCTCGAGCGCGTAGTCGGCGGTTTCGACCCCGTGGGTGTGAGGGCTGACGAGCACAGGGCTGTCGGTGTGTTCGAGACCGATCGAATGCGGCGACACGTAGAAGTACTCGGGAAAGCCGGATTTCCTCACGGCCTCGATCACCGTCGCAATGAGGGCCGACCGCTTCAGGCCGGGACGTATCGCTTCGCATCCGGCTCGCCATCCCGCTTGCAGCGCCTTCATGCGACGTTCGAGTTCCGCGCTCGGTTGGCCGACTACGGCCGTCCGCCCGAGGTCACCGAAGTAGTGCTCGTATTCGCCGAGGGCATCGAACAGAAACGCCTCGCCGCGCACGACCCGTTCATTCGGCAAACCGCCAAGCGCCGTGAGAATGTGTCCGCCGCGACCGCCGCGCTTGACGTGTTCGACGTGATATACCGTCTCGAGTTCACGCCAAGTCGCTCCTTCGTGGGCAGCGGCGACCGACGCCTCGAGGGCCTCCTCGTTGACGATGGCCGAGCGGCGCATGATCTCGACCTCGGTCGCCGATTTGACCATGCGAATCTCGCGGAAGACGTTGAGCGCATCGATGATTTCGATGCGATCGAGTCCCATCTGTCGCAACCACCCGAGGACGCGCGGGTCGTCGCAACCGACGCGACCACCCTCCAAACCGGCCTCGACCAAGGCTCGGCGCAACCCCCAGGCGGAGGTCGCGGCCAAATTATCGGCGTGGGAGTCGGCCAATGCGGCCCAAGTGCGCTCCAGCGGCGAGAGTGTCGCGCCCGGACGTCGCGGCCAGCCGCGCCATTCGACGGCGCGTGGTTCGCCGCCGTCGCTCGTTCCGCCGACCTTTTGCCGGCCGGAGTAGTCCGAAACGGCGATGATGTTGGGCATCCAGGTGGGAAACAACGACAGGCGGTCGAGCGTGACGGTCCGCATTACCAGCGTTGCTGGGCGACCTTCCTCGCGCGGCAGCACCGCGTAATTGAGGAACGGCCATCGGCTATCGAACTGTGTGTCCCAATAGCCGCTCAGGTAGTAGACGTTCTGGGGAAATGTCGCGATCAGTCCGTCCAGGCCATGCTTGGCCATGACGTCGTGGGCGCGGGGCTTATTGAGGAACATCGATTGTGGAGCCAACAGGGTCGGTTCCAACTCTGTTGACATCGATGCCCGGTTGTCAACGCTGCGACGCGATCGGGCGGCGACAACGGTGCCCAGCAACGAGAAAGGACCGACCCGTGTTACCAGGCCGGTCCTTCGGATCGCGCGGGCTGTCGCGATTCCCGCTATTCCGCCGCGGCGTTCATGCCCTGCGGGGCCGTTTTTTTCCACGCTTCGAGTTTCTCGACGTTGGCGAGCCAACGCTTGATGTTGGCGTAGCCCTCGACCGGGATCTTCGCGGGCTGGGCATACATCAGGTAGGCGGCGACGGAAATGTCGGCCAGCGTCAGGCTCGAACCGACCAGGTATTCGCGTCCCTTGAGGTGACCATCGAGCACCTTTGCGACGGTATGGAACTTGTCTTCGCCCGCCTTGACCGCCGCTGGGTCGGGGCCTTGGCCCGTAAATCCCTTTTTGAGCAGGTTCTCCCAAATCAAGGAAGCACACGCGGGGTCCCAGTGCGCCAGTTCCCAGCTCTGCCAGCGCGTGACGTCAGCGCGGTTCTTGGGGTTGGTCGGGAGCAGCGCGTTTCCGGGCTTCTGGTCGCACAGGTACTGACAAATCGCGTTGGATTCCCACAGGACGAAATTGCCATCTTCCAGCACCGGTACTTTGCCGTTGGGGTTGATTTTCAGAAACTCGGGCTGGCGGGTTTCACCAGCTGGAATGTTGACGACCTTGGTATCCAAGGCGATTCCGAGGTGTTGGGCCACCGCCGCGACTTTTCGCGAGTTGGGTGACATAGGGTTGGCGTAGTGTTTCATGGAATCCTCCCAGGGTTCAGGTTCGTGAATACAACGCTGACAACTTCTCGAAACTCGAATTCCACCCCCAGCGGTGATTGTCGGCGGCCTCCTGAGACCAGAGTTTTTCGTGAATCAGCACGAGGTCGGTTTCCCCGCCGCGGGCATGGAACTCGATGGTCACGGCGGATTCCGGTCCGTCGTTGCCGGTGCCTTCCCATTGCCAGGTGAAGGCGAGGCGCTCGGGAGGCGCGATCTCCAGGTAGGTTCCGGTGATATAGAAGACCTTGCCCTCGGCCGGCTGCATCGCGAAGCGATAGCGGCCGCCAACGCGCAGGTCGATTTCGGCCGACGGTGCGGTGAACCCGCCGGGACCCCACCACGCCATAACCTCGGCCGGGACGGTCCATGCGCGAAACACGCGTTCACGAGACGCCGGCAGGCGTCGGGAGAGCTGAAGGGCGGGAGGAAGAGGTTGCGCCGTCATGGTCAGTTCTTGTTCCTTGAGAGGTAGGCTGCCAGAGCATCGAGACGTTCGTCCCAGAATGGTTGGTACTGCGCCATCCAATCGCTGGCCGATTTGAGTGGCCCCGGAGAGAGGGCGCACCAGGCCGTGCGCCCGCGCTTCTGCCGCTTTACGAGACCGGCGTCTTCCAGGACAGCCAGATGTTTGAGCACCGCAGGGAGCGAGATGTCGAACGGCTCGGCCAATTCGCTGGTGGCGGTTTCGCCGAGGGCCAGGCGGGCCAGGATGGCTCGCCGCGTCGGATCAGCCAGGGCGTTGAACGTCGTGTCGAGTGAATGCTTAACCATAGAGTTAACTATGGGCGGGGCCGAGCACGTTGTCAACGGGGGCGACGTTCTATGATATCTACCCAAGATAGATATCATGGGGAGGCCGGCATGAAACGTACGAGCATTGCGCGTCTATTCCGCCATGGCCGAAGCCAAGCGGTTCGATTATCGCAAGAATTCCGTCTGCCCGGAGATCGTGTACGTGTACGACGCGTGAACGGGGGTGTTTTGCTGGAGCCGCTGGCGCGCGACGTCGATGCTTGGTTCGCGGAACTTGACCGGTTTCGCCAAAGCCCATTCATGCCGAACGGGCGCGAGCAACCGCCGATGCCCGAACCGAAACTTGCGTTCGAATGAACTATCTGATCGACACGAACGTGGCGATCGCGCTGATCAACGGCACACCCGAGCGGGCAAGGCGCCAGCTCGCCCGGGTGCTGACGCACAAACATCGTGTCGCGGTTTCGACGATCAGCGTTTTCGAATTGGAGTCCGGCGTGGCTCACAGTGTCCGACGCCGCGAGAACGCCGACCGGTTGAGGGCGTTCTTGTCGGGACCACTCGGTATCGTCCCTTTCGACGAGGCTGATGCTCCCATCGCCGGTCGCCTGCGGGCAGAACTTGCAGAACAGGGTCGGCCGATCGGCCCGTACGATCTGTTGGTCGCCGCGCAAGCGCTTCGGCACGGCGCAACGCTCGTTACGGCCAATGTACGGGAGTTTCGGCGCGTTTCCGGCCTCACGGTCGACGACTGGGCGTAGGAACCGATAAGGCTTAGCGGCTTCCATCCTTACGTTGTAGGGCGGGGCCGATTTTGGCAGCATGGCGTTTTCTGCGAGGGGAACCCGATGGCCGCATTTGGTTGGCACGAGATGTATCCGGACGCGACGCACGATGAGCAATCGCGGCAGAACTTCGTTCGCACAATGCGCTCCCACGTGTTGGGGCCGGTGCTCGGTGGAACGGGGACGGTCTACAACGCCCGGGTCAAACCCGCGTTCGAGAAGGCTCACCAGCGAAAGCCCGAATCGACCAGTGAGGTGTTTCGCGCCATGGAGGGCGACGCGTTCACGAGCATGTTCGGGTCCCTCGTCCGTACGACCCAGGAAATGCTCTACGACACGGTCGGCCCCTCGATCGCCCGGCAATTGCCGGACCTTGTCGGCAAGGCCCGCCGTTTCCGGGACAGCAATCGCAAGCTAGGTTCGTTGCAACTCGACTCGACCGTCCGCGTGCCGCGCTATAACGCGGCGGCCGACATTCACTGCAAGCCGGGCGGGTATCACAGCGAGATCGTCGCGGACGATGTGTTGGCCGGTGCGGAGTACGACCGCTCGATCAACGTGTTCTTCATGGGCACGCTTGGCCGCTACAACGACGACATGGGGCGCTCGGTCGCCCAGTGGCTGCGATCGACCTACCCCGATTTTCGGCCGCGCAAAGTCCTCGATCTCGGGTGCACCATCGGCCATTCGACATTGCCCTACGTCGATACCTTCCCCGGTGCCGAGGTCCACGCGATCGATGTCGCGGCGCCCTGTCTGCGTTACGGTCATGCCCGTGCCGAGGCTCTCGGCAAGGCGATCCATTTCAGTCAGCAGGACGCCGAGCACACGCGGTTCGACGATGCTTCGTTCGATCTCGTGGTTTCGCACCTGCTGCTGCACGAAACGTCGAACAAGGCGCTGCGAACGATTTTCCGCGAATGCCACCGGATCCTGCGTCCGGGTGGTTTGATGGTCCACCTCGACGGACGTTCGTTCGACGACGATCCGTTCGATGGCTATTTCATGGAGTGGCTCGCGCACTACAACAACGAGCCGTTCCTCGGTACGCTCATGGGGCTCGACCTGCCGGCGATCATGGGCGAGTGCGGTTTCGCCGCGCGTAATGCCTTCGCCCAACGGATTCCGAGTGCCGAGAAGCCAAGCCGGGGCACGCTGATGAAGAAAGAAGCGGGAACCTGGTTCATCGCGGGGGCGCGAAAGTAGGGATCGGGCCGGCCGGCCACGCGACGTATCTAAGTCGCTCCGAACCGTGAACGATTGCGCCCAGTCCCTGTCAGAGACTAGGTCAACGCCTAGGCGTCGGGCCAATGATCGGCGACGATGCGGGCGACTTCGAGTTTGCCCACGAACAGCGTCTCACGGGTATTCTCCGGCGCAATGTCTCCACGCCAGTACAGTTTGGCGGCCGATTGGACTCGTGGCACGGGGATCAGATCGTTTTCCAAATGGCGAGTTTCGGCCGTGTGGACGCGCCCGGTCGCATTGACTTCGAGTATCCGATAGAGATCGCGGCCGCGCCCAAGCGTATTCGCCCAGGCGACAGCGTCCTCCTCGGTGTCACACAGCCAAAGGCAGGTCTTACGAGATGGCGCGTAGGGAAACTCGCGGGCGCGCACGTCCTCGAACACGAGTTCCCGCACCAGGATCGCAAAATCGCTGACGATGTCAGCGGCAAAGCGAACGAAATCCGCGGGCGGTGGGATCTGGCCGGTCGCGACCAGCTGCATGAAATACACCGGCGCCACCGGCTTGACGCCGAGCCCCGGCACTTCTGTGCGGTACACGCGCTGCTTCGACTCGATGAAGCCATAGAGCGAGTTGAGGGTGTTGCCGATCATCAACGTCTGACCCAGTTCCATGCGGGGCTTGGGGACGTGGGTGTCCCGACGATTGACGTGGAAGCACGTCGCGTCCTTGACTCGCTCGGTCATCGTTACTCCTGCACGGCTCGCTGCCGGCTGCGAAACCAGATCACTTTTCGAACATGTAAATCGGGTACTTCGTTCGCGGCGCAACGGCGGGGTCCTTGGAGACCGGGGCCATGATCTTGTCGAACCAGACGATATCGGCCTTGGAGAACCCCATCTCCTTGGCGACCTTCGTATAGGGGTATTTGTAGAACGCCGGCGCGAAGGGCTCGTTGTTGGTCCACGCCGTCGTCAACATCATCGCGTAGTTGAACGGGGAGTCCTCGCGCGGCAGGAACTCGTTGCCGCAGAAGATGCCGCCCGGTTTCAACACACGATGAACTTCGGCCAGGATTCCGCGCGTCGGGTTGGGCGGTATCTCGTGCAGCATGAACGTGAACAGGATGAGGTCGAAGTGGTTGTCGGGGTAATCGAGTTTTTCGATTGCCTGCTGCGAGAGGTGGATGGTGATCCCACGTTCGATGGCCCGCTTGTTGAGGAGTTTCAAGCATGGTGCGGAAATGTCGACGGCATGGACTTCCGAATCCGGGTGCCCTTCGAGCCAAGTGAGGGCCATCCCGCCTTGGCCGGTCCCCCAATCGAGCACGCGCGGATATTTGCGCTTGGGCAGGTAGGTGAAGGTCAGACGATAGAAGTCGTTGGGATCGTCTTCGTGCGGGCGCGTCGTGCGTCGTCCCAACTCATATATCAACCCATCGACGTCGTCCGTCCAAACCCCACCGGGGTGCTGGTGAAAATCGGTCAGCCGATAGTAGTCCGGGTATTCGATATTCGGGTTCAGCCGCAGCGTGCCCTTCTTGATCGATTCCGCGGCCGCGCGATCGAGTTCCGGGACGATGCGCGCGGCCTCCGATTCGGCTTTGGGTTGCAGGCCCCAATCGGGGTGGTTGTACTTGAAACGCTGCAAGTGGCGGTACATCCAGCTGTAAAGCTGATAGGGCGCGAGATCGTCGAGAACGGTGAGCGCGTCCTCGGCCGACTTCGGCGACCGACCATTGTCGCGACCGTCGCGCTCGAGCGCTCGGCGGTACGACTGCCAGGCGGCGTCATAGACCTCAGCCTCCTGGTAGGCGCGCGCCGTTCGCATGAAGGTGTGAAAGGCGCGGAAGCTGCGATCCTCGACGACGTCGGTGATGTCCTTGGGCTGGTTCGAGAACAGCATGCGTTGGCCACCTTATTTCGTGATGCGGAAGATGTTCCAGGTCTGGCGCGGCGGCACGCCGGGATCGCTTGGAGTCGCTCCGTCCGCCATTTCGTCGAAGCGCATGATCTCGACCTTCGAGAAGCCTGCCTGACGGAAGATCTTGTCGAAGTCGGTCTTGAAGCAGGCGGGCATGAACGGCTCGTTGTTGATCCAGCCCTCGGCGTCTTGCAGAGCTTGCTGGAACGGACTGTCTTCGAGATAGACGAGTTCCATGCCGATGAAGACGCCGCCTGGTTTCAGGACACGGTGAACCTCGCGGAATAGCGCGGGCATGTGGCCCGGAGCGAGTTCGTGCAGCATGAACACGAAAAACGACAGGTCGAAGAAATCATCGGCGAAGTCGAGGTGTTCGAGATCCTGCTGCGACCATTGCGCCTTGATGCCGGCCTCGCGACCGCGGGCATACGCGAGTTTGAGGCAAGGGGCGGCGAGGTCGACGCCATAGACTTCGGACTCTGGGTGATCCTGGAGCCAGGTGCGAACGCCGGCGCCAAAGCTCGTGCCCCAGTCGAGCACGCGATGGTATCGGCCGGGCGGCAGGTAACGGAAGATGAAGCGGTAGAGGTTGTTCGAGTCGGTGCCACGTGGATCGGTGCCGCGCGCGAACCGGACGGCCCGCCCCATTTCGTAGACCATGCCATCGAGTGGCCGACGGGACAGCCCGCCCGGATGCTGATGGAAGTCGACGAGGGCAAAGTAGTCGGGATATCGGACCGCCGGATTGAGTTGGAGCTCGCCCGATCGCAAGCCCTCTTCGGCCAGCCGCTCGAGTTGCGGTACCAGGCGATCGGCCTGCGTGTTGATCGCTTCGAGGATGCCCCAATCGGCGTGGCTGTACTTGAAGCGCTGGACGTGGCGCATCATCCAGAAGTAGAGCTGCACGTCGGGGACGCGATCGATCACCTCGTTGACCTCGGCGATCGTCCTTGGCGTCTTGCCGTTGGTCCTGCCCATCGCTGCGTAAGCGCGCTGATAGGCGCGATAGGCGTCCTCGTAGAGGGAGGCCAAGCGGTAGCCGCGTGCCGCGTGCAGAAAGTCGTGGAAAGCGCGAAACTCGCGCGTCGAATCGAAGCGTAGTGGCTGGTTGGTGGCCATCATGCCCTCACGCGACCATTTCGCGGGCTTTGCGGCCGACAGCGCTCACCGGAACGTCCGATCGATGGAGTTCGCGCAGGACGCGTCGTACGAAGCGTTTGGCGTCGTCCTGCCGGGCCTTGGAACGGGAGGCGTCTTCGACGAAGTCTTCAATCGCGTTCTTGCCGATCACCTTGGCCTCTTCGAGAACGGCTTCCAGCGTGGCGACCCGGTCGCGCAGCACGTAGACCTCGCCGCACAGGGCCATGAACGCGCCCACCATACGATCCATGTCGAGATCATGGAGAAATTTGGGCTCCACAGTGCCCACGGGTCCGGTCAAAACGGATTTGAATCGTTTGGTCTTCTTCGTCGCTTTGGTCTTGGACTTGGCCATTTCGCTCCCCAACGAAAACGCTCGATCATAGCCGCTCATCGGAGCGATGCCATCCTTAGGCGAGGGCCGATTGCCGCGCCTCCGGCTCGTCCATAGACTGGTCCGCTGGTACAGGGAGCCTCCGAATGGGCAATCCGTTCGACGTCCGCGGCCGCTGCATTCTTGTGACCGGCGCATCCAGTGGGATCGGTCACCATGCGGCGCGCATGTTTGCCGCGGCTGGGGCCAAGGTGGCGATCGCGGCGCGGCGGGCGGACCGCTTGGAGGCGCTGGCCAAGGACCTTGGGAAGTCGGGGGCCGCCGTCTTTCCAATCGCCCTGGATGTGGCGGACGCGGACGCCTGCGAGCGCGCCATCGATCGCGTGGAACGCGAATTTCACCCGATCGACGTGCTCCTCAACAACGCTGGCACCACCATGAGTAAGCCGATCCTCGAGCATACCGCCGAGGATTTCCAACGCGTGGTCGACGTCAATCTCAATGGTGCGTGGGTCATGGCCCAGGGCGTCGCCAAGCGTATGGCCACGCGTAAGGATCGCCTGCCCAAGGGAGGGGGATCGATCATCAACATTACGTCGGTCGCGGCGATCCGGACCATGATCCGAACGCCCGCCTACGTCTCGTCGAAAGCCGGTCTCGCGCATCTCACGCGGATGATGGCCATGGAACTCGCGCCCTATCGCGTCCGGGTCAATTCGATTGCGCCTGGCCTGTTCATCACCGAGTTGTCCAAGGATTACGTTCATACCGACCGAGGCAAAGCCATGTTGGCCAAGATCCCGATGGGTCGCCCGGCGGCGGACGACGAAATGGACGGCGCGCTCCTGCTGCTGGCCTCCGATGCCGGCAGCTACATCACCGGTGCAGAAATCATCGTCGATGGCGGCGTCGCGAGCGCGCGATAGGAAGACCCGTGGTCGGGTCGGCCGGGACAGGTTACGATCGGCCAAAATGAGGGAGCGGGATGAAGCGTCGTTTTGTATTGTTGGGACTGGCGATTGCGATCGCGCCACCTGCGGGGGCCCAAGAGGGCTCCGTCGTCGAACGTTGCTTCGATGAACCCAATCACGTCAAGGCCGAGGAGACCTGCACACGAGCCCTCGACTCCGGTTCGTTGGCGGTCGTGGGGCAAATGCGCGTCTTGATGGCTCGGGCCAGTGCGCGCTTGAGTCTCGGTAAGACGGACGCTGCGCTCGGCGACTACCGGCGCGCCATCGATCTCAAGCTCGACGATCCGGCGCCTCACCGGGCACGGGGCCTGGCGCTGCAAGAACAGCGTCGTCACGAAGCGGCCGTTGCGGATTTCGACCAGGCGCTGAAGCTGGCCGCCGGCGACTACGATCGTTGGTCGGTCGCGGTATCTCCCGTCTCGCGCTCGGCAAGTCCGAGGAGGCGATGGCCGATTTCACGCGGGCGATCGAGATCGAGCCCAACGACCCCTACGGCGTTCAGTGGCGCGCCGACGCAGCGCTGGCCAAGGACAACTACGAAGTCGCCGCGAGGGACTACGATCACCTCGTTCGCCTGACGCCGAACGATCCAACCGCCGCCTTGCGATCGGGACAGATGCATTTCCTTCGAGGTGATTACGAGCGCAGTGCCGAAGTGCTGGGGGCGGCCTTGCGCCAGGCGCCGCAGAACGCCGACTTGGCGACGTGGAAGTTCGTCGCTCTCTCGCGATCGGGCAAGGACGCTCGTGTGGCTCTCAAAGCGGCTCTGCCGGCGTTCGACAGCACGGGTTGGCGAAAGGCGGTGGCGGAGATGGTCCTCGGAAAACGAACGTTTGCCCAAGCGACGGCGGCTGCAGAAGCCGAGGCGCGTCTATCGAAACCAAGACTCGAAGAGGTCTACTTCGTCCGTGCCGTCGAACTGCTCGTCGGAGGCAATCGCAAAGAGGCCGAGGAGCTATTGCGCAGCATCATGGCCCTCGGGATATCGGCGTCGTCTTACCATCGGGCGGCCAAGGCCGAGCTCGCCCGACTCGGAGGGTAGTCGATGGGCGTGGGCCGGGCGGGTCTGGCGTTGGTGGCCGGGCTCCTCGTGCTCGGGGATCTCTCCTGGGCAGCCCAACCGCGGGCGGAGGACTTGCGGGAGTGCCTGCGCTCGCCCCACGGCGCGGTCGTCATCTTGCGCTGCACTGCTGTGTTGTCGATCAAGGATCTCGGGCAGGCCGAACGTCGGCGCGCACTGCAGCGTCGCGGCATCGCCTACCACAACGACGGCCGCATCGATCTGGCGATAGTAGACTTCGGCGCTGCCATCGAGTTGGCGCCAGATGACCCCGTGCTGTACGGGCTCCGGGGCAACGCTCGCATGCGAGATCGCGACTATGCCGGGGCTGTCGACGACTACGGCCGCGCCATCGAACGAGCGCCCGACCAGGCGGTCACCTATGCCTTGCGCGGCAATGCTCGGCGACTGGCCGGCGACTACGCCGGAGCCATCAGCGACTTTGATCAGGCCATCGCACAGCAGCCCCAACTGCTGGAAGCTTGGCTGAATCGCGGCTCGACCTATCGGGCGATGGAGCGTTACCCCGAGGCCCTGGCAGACTTCGACAAGGCGGCGAATCTCGACTTCCGGGATGGTCGGCCGATTGCCGCCGCGGCCCGTGTTCGCTTCTTTCAGGGCGATTTCGCTGCAGCCGCCGAGCGCTTCACGGCGGCGTTGAACCGTCAGCCGACGGACGTCTTCAACATCGGTTGGCGCTATTTCGCGGCGGCGCGCGCCGGTCGTGACGGAAGGCGCGAATTGCAGGCGCATGCCAGTCGCCTCGATCGCTCGCGATGGCCTGGACCTCTATTGGCGTTGCTACTGGAGGAGCGATTGTTCGCCGACATCGAGCGCGCCGCGACCGACCGTGATCCGCGCGAACAGTTGGAACGTCTGACCGATCTCTATTTCTTCGAGGGACAACGCTTGTTGATTGCGGGGCGTCCCGCGGAGGCGCGCAGGATGTTCGAACGCGTGCTGGCGACCGGCGATCGCGCGCCAGTTTCGGCGATCGGGGCGGCGATCGAATTGAAGCGGCTGCCTTGAAAGACGCGGGTGGCGGTTTTCTGTGGCTGTGCTATTAGGGGCCGGTACTTGTCTTGGTGTGGACAGGGCCGCACCGAAGGAACGACAAGGAGAGGTGATGACGCGAGGGACAACGACGCGGCGTGGCGTCCTCAAGGGCGCTGCCGCCGGTTCAGTCATTTTGGCCGCCCCAGCGGTGGTCGGCCAGGCGGCGGCGCAAGGCAAGAAGGTGAGCTACATCGCTCCCTTTGCCTACCAGATGAGTTTCGCGCCGGAGCTCAACGCGGTCGCGGGCGGCCATCACGCCCGGCATGGCCTGGACGTCGAAATGCTCCCAGGCCGTGGCGCCGCGATGGCCGTGCAGCAGGTGGTGGCGGGCCGCGCGCTCTTCACGCGCACGAGCGGCATCGAGATCGCATTGTCGGTGGACAAAGGCGTGGACCTCGTCGGTATCGCCACGATGGTGCAAAGTTCGAACTTCTTCGTCGTCAGCGCACAGGACAAACCGATCCGCAATGCCAAGGAGATGCCAGGCAAAACTATCGGCATCGTCTCGGTTCGCGGCTCGACCGAGAACACGCTCGACATGATGCTGGCCAAGAACAACATCCCGATCGAGCAGGTCAAACGACAGCCGGTGGGCAATGCGCCGTCGGCCTTCGCGCTGGTTGCCCAGGGGCGCATCGACGCGATGATCGTCAGCTTGCCGACCGTGACCCTGCTTCGGGAGTCGGGCGAGAAGATCCTGGCGTGGAACACCGATCAGGAGGCCAAGCAACCGGGGCAGGTCTATCTCTGTCTCAAGTCGACGATCGAAAAAGACCCGGATGTCTGTCTGCGATTCGTGCGGGGAATCCGCGACTCGGCGCGCGAACTCCTGGCAGCGGACACGCCGGCCAAGCGCGAAGCGATCGTCAAGCGCCTCGGTGAAAAATTTCCCATCGAGGGCCTGACGAATCCAGCGGCGGCGGCCAAGACGATCGAAGACGAAGAGCCGCTCTGGTTCAGCGAGGGCAAGGAAAATCTGCTGCGCAACGTGCCGTCGCGTTGGCAAGCCCTGATCGACAACATGAATGCGGCAAAGCAGCTCGAGCGCAAGATCGCCGCGACCGACCTCTACACCAACCGCTTCGTCGAAGAAGCGTTGCGCTCGTAGCACGGTGGGCGCGTGAACGTCGATCAGCCGGCGGTTGCGGTCGCCGACGAAATCGAGCTCGTCGGAATCGAGAAACGGTTCCAGACCGCTGATGGGGTGGTCCATGCCGTGGCGACGACGAACATCAACGTGCGCCAGCGCGAGTTCGTCGTCCTGCTCGGGCCTTCCGGCTGCGGCAAAACCACGATCCTGCGCATGATCGCGGGGTTGCTGCAGCCGTCTGCTGGCGAGGTTCGTGTCGCCCGCCGCAACCTCTGGAACGGCGGCCAGCGGGACAAGGTGGCGCTTCAGGAACTCGGCATCGTGTTCCAGGAGGCCAATCTGTTCCCCTGGTTTTCGATCGAAGACAACGTTGCGTTGCCCCTGAAGCTGCGTGGGGTCGGTCGCCGGGAACGCCTGGAAAAGGCGCGCGCGCTTTGCGATCTCGTCGCCATCAAGGGCTTCGAGAAGCGTTGGCCACGCGAGTTGTCGGGTGGGATGCGGCAGCGAGCCGCTATCGCCAGGGCGTTGTCCTACGACCCGGAGATCCTGTTGATGGACGAGCCGTTCGGGGCACTCGATGCCATGACGCGCGACACGATGAATTTGGAAATTCAGCGCATCTGGATGAGCCAGAAGTCGACGGTCGTCTTCGTCACGCATTCGATCGGTGAGGCGGTCTTTCTCGCGGACCGCATCATTCTGCTCTCGCCGCGTCCTGGCCGCATTAGCAGCGTCACCGAGGTCTCGTTCCCGCGACCGCGCCAGATGGCAATCCAGACGATGCCCGAGTTCCAGGCGATCGTGCGGACTCTGCGTGAGCAGTTGGAGGCCATGGGATGAATTTCGTCCGTCGCCATATGACGTGGTTCACCACGCCCGCGCTGATCTTCGTGTTCCTGGTCGCCTGGGATCTCTATTGCCGCTGGTCGGGCATTCATCCGTTTATCGTCCCGCGCCCGGGCGACGTGGTGATGCAGTACGGCAAGCTGTTGCAACTCAAGAGCTTGTGGAACCACACCTACATCACGGTCTACGAAACCCTCGTCGGGTTCTTCTTCGCCTGCATCATCGGCATCGGGGGCGGGGCGCTGTTGGGAAAGATCCAGTGGCTCGAAGAAACGTTGCGCCCCTTCGTGATTGCCACCCAAGTGATCCCGAAGATCGCCCTGGTCTCGCTCTTCATCCTGTGGTTTGGCTTCGGATCAGAACCCAAGATCCTGGTGTCGACGATCCTCGCGTTCTTCCCGATCCTCACCAATACGCTGCTCGGCGTGAAATCGGTCGACCTCGGCCACAAGGACGTGATGAAAAGCCTGAACGCCTCGCGCTGGCAGACCTTTTCGCTGCTCGAATTGCGCAGCGCCCTGCCGGCGATCATCGCCGGTCTCGAGGTCGGGATCGTGCTCGCCTACATCGGGGCGATTGTCGGGGAGTTCGCCGGTGGCACCCAGGGCCTCGGCTACCTGACGCTCGAGTACCAGAATCAACTCAATGCGCCCGGGCTCTTCGGAATACTCATCCAGCTTACGTTGATCGGCTTCGTGCTCTACTTGGCGATCATCGTCATCCGACGCGCGCTGATCCCGTGGCACGAATCGGTGCTGGTCGAGAGGCCGCAACCCCTCGCATGAGCTCGGCGATCAGCCCTTGAGTTTGTAGATTCGGACCGCATTGTCGCGCAGGAACTTCTGGCGCACCCCCGGCCTCAGCTGGAGGTCGTTGATTTCCTCCATCGTCCGCTCGAAGCCGAGAATGGGGAAGTCGGTTCCAAAGATCACTTTGTTCTGGCCGTAGGTGTTGATGTAGTGGACGAAGCTCTCCGGCCAGTACTTCGGGCTGTGGGCATCCGAGCCGATGAACACATTGGCATGCTTCCAGGCCATGGCAATCATCTCCTCGGTCCAGGGGATTCCGACGTGGATCCCGATCAACTTGAGGTCGGGGAAGTCACAGGCGACCGCGTCGAGGGTGATCGGTCGCCCCACGCTTCGCTTCGGGGCCGAGCGTGAGTAGACGAGGGATTGGCCGACCTGAAGCTGAATCGGAACGTCGAGTTCGACGCACTTGGCGTAGATCGGGTACCAGCGGGCGTGATCGGGCGGTAGCTCGAACCAGTGCGGATAGCCGTGGGCTCCGATGAAACCGAGATCCTTGATGCCGTGTTCCAGCTCGCGGACCGCCACCATGCCCTGGGTCGGATCGACGCCGGCGAGGCCCGAGAATCGATCAGGGTAGCGCCGCACGGCTTCGGCGACCGCCTCGTAGGGCACTTGGAAGCTCGCGGGATGGCTCGCGACGCCGCTCTTCGAGGCGATAAGGAAACTGCGCTCGATTCCGGCCGCGTCCATGCGCCTAAGCATGTCTTCGTGCGTAATGCCGCGAAAGGTCTGCTCGTCGACACCGATCTTGTCGACGAAAAATTCGCGCCGATCCTTCGGTCGTTTGGCGAGCACCTCCGGCGTCATGATATTGACGACGGTGTCGATGGCGCGCACGTCATTGCTGATGGGCATGGGATCCTCACGTAGTAGGATTGCGAGCGTGATCGATCGTACCCGGCGAGGTCACGATTCGGCGAAAGAATCGAGCGCGCTGTTTGTCGCACGATCGACCAGGGCGGGTGCCGGTAGGCTGGTACCGGAGAACGCCAGCATCCTGACCCCGCTCGTGCGAAGACTTTCGTGGACGGCTCGGTTCACCGCGTAGCGCCGTTCGAAGTACTGCCGACTCGGTACCCAAAAACGCAGGCCGAGGAGGATACCGCCGTAGGTGAACTCGTGCAGTCCGACCTGAGCGCATGGTGCCTCCGCGAGATCCGGGAAGCGATCGAAGGCTTGGCGTACGGCGGTGATGGCGGTCGTCACGTCCTGGTCCGCGGCGAGGGCGATACGATACTCGACCACGCGTTTCCGGTCCGAGTTGACGATGACCTGGCCGACGATGTGTTTGTTGGGAATCGTGATCTTCTCGCCGTCTTCGCCCTGGATCACCGTCGCCGGCAGTCCGATCTCGTGCACGACGCCACTTTGGCCGGCGACCGCAATCGTATGGCCGATTCGAAACGGCCGGCTGAGGATGATCGCGACGCCAGCCGCCATATTCGAGAGCACGCCCTGCAGCGCCATCGTGACACCCAGCGTCCCGGCCCCGAGCAGAGCCACGAACGGAGTTACCTCGATCCCGAGATTGCCGAGCGTGATGATGATCAGGACGGCGACGATCACGACCTGAACCAGGGTGCTGGCGAGGTTCATCAGCGTTTGGTCGAGGCCGCGAACCGTGGCGATGCGGCGAATCTGACGGCCGGCCCAGCGGGCCAGCCGTACACCGATGTAGAAAAGCACCAGCGCGCCGAGAACCTGGAACCCATGGGCGATCGTCCATTGGATCGCCGTGTTGATGAACGTCGTGATGGTTTGGTAACTCTGTTCGACATTTTCCATGACGCCCCCCTTGGCGTGACGGACTATCGTGTCACGCTCGACCGGGCTGGCGCCAGTTCAGGGAGCATTTCGTGAACATTGCCGATGTCTTGATCGAACATGCGCACGCGCGTCCGCAGCACCCGGCGATGATCCACGGGTCACGGGTGATTGCCTATCGCGAGATGGATGCGTTGGTTCGACGGACGGCGACCTATCTCCAGCAACTAGGCATTGGTTCCCGCGCGATCGTCGGGGTTTGTCTTCGCGATACCCCCGAACATCTGGTGGTGCTTTACGCGATCGCCCGCAGCGGGGCGGCGCTGTTGCCCATGGACCATCGCTGGACCGCCGAGGAGAAACGTCGGGTGGCCGAGTTCTTCGCCGCCGCCCTGGTGTTGCGTGAGGCGGACGATGCGCTGTCGCCGTCGTTGCGCTCGATCGCCGTCGATCAGCAGTGGCATCGCGCCGTGGCCGCCACCGCGCCCGCGGATTCGTTTCCGAGCGACGCGGAGGCCGACTTCTGTCTCTCGTTGTCCTCTGGCACTACTGGTATTCCGAAGGGGCCGATGATCACCCATGGGCACATGGCGGCACGCTACGTGGCGCAGCGCAAGTCTCTCGGGTTGCGTCCCGAGGATCGGTTCATGGTGGCCCTGCCGCTCTATTTCGGCGCGGGACGCAATTTGACCCTCGGTGAGGTCAACAATGGTGCGACCCTCGTGTTCAATCCACCGCCCTATGAGCCGGAACAGATCGTCCAAGTCATTGCCGAGCAACGTATCGACGTGACGCTGCTGGTTCCCACCGTGTTACGACGGCTTCTTTCGATCGCGCCTTCGCACGGACACCTGTTGCCGCAGTTGCGGCTGATGTTTTCGACGGGAGCGGTCCTGCATCCGGATGAGCGCAAGGCGGTTCTTGCCCGCGTTTCACCAGCGTTGTGCAACTACTACGGCTCGACGGAGGGCGGCGGCCTGACGCTATTGCGTCCCGCGGATCCGCCCGAGGTCGAGGACTCGGTTGGGCGTCCGATCCACGCCATGGATGTCGAGATCGTCGATCCCGAGGACCGGCCCGTACCACCGGGAACGGTTGGTCGGGTCCGCTATCGCGGTCCGACGGTGGCCGACAGTTTTTTCCGCAATCCCGAGGCGAGCAAATCCGCGTTTCGTGACGGCTGGTTCTATCCCGGGGATCTCGGACGGCTGGATGCTGGGGGATATCTCTACCTGGCCGGTCGGGCCAAGGACATGATCATCCGCGGGGGCATCAACATCTATCCCGAGGAGATCGAACAGACGCTTCTTTCTCACGATGCCGTAGGTGACGCCGCGGTGGTCGCCTGGCCCTCGAAGGAACGGGGGGAGGAGATCGCTGCGTTCGTCGTGGCGAAACGTCAGGTCAGCGGGGGTGAGCTTGTGGACCACTGCCGCAAGTTTCTTGCGCCCTACAAGGTGCCGCGCGCAGTGTTCTTTCTCGATCAGTTCCCGAAGAGCGGCATGGGCAAGGTTCTGAAACCCGAACTCGCGAAACAACTGCCGCCCCTGTGAAGGTGGCTTGACTTCTGATGGACGCGAACGCATCGTCCCGCGCCATGCGAACGAACGTTCCTTTGCGGCGACTTACGGTCCCGGCCTCGATCTGCGGCCGGACGATCGTCGGCGTACGAGTCGCGATCCCGGCCTTCACGAAGAGCCGGGTCATCGCTGCCGTCCGTCCGTCGTCCTCAAAGAGAAGTTCGTTCCATGTCCAATAGCCCTCGATCCACCGGATCCGCGCAGTTCGCCATCGAAGCGTTCGCTTCGCCCGCGATTCTCGTCCGTGTGCTGCAGCCCTTGGCGAAACTCGACCTGATGCCCACGCGTCTCGATGCCCATACGGCGGGCGAGCACGTTGTCATTCACCTGGAGATCGCCGGTGTGAGCGCGGAGTGGTTGCGCAAAATCGCAAATGCCCTGCGGCAATTGCCCGATGTTCGCGCCGTCGTCACGGCGGAACCGCGACCACAGGCGGTCGAAGCCTGAGTTTCAGCGGCCGAGGTAGAACTCCGTGTAGACCCGTGCGATCTCGCGGAGCGCCTCGGGGCCCTTCGGATCCGGCGTGTAGGCGTAGCGGGCTCCCGGGATCAGCTTGGCGGCTTCTTCCGTGTACGGTCGCAGCATGTCGGTTTCGCCGCAGCTCACCAGGGTCGGTGTCTTGATCAGGGCCATGCGCGGTTGCTTGTTGTAGCCGAGGGCCGCACGGTAAGCGTGGTGATACGTCTTGATCGCCTTCAAGACGTCGACCACGGACTCGTGCAACGAATCGGGCGAGGGGAGGCCGAGCCCCTTGCGTACGCGATCGGCCGTGGTGCGCCACCATGGCCAGAACAGGGCGCCGTCCCTCACGAAGTGCCAAGCCCACAGGAGCTGTGTGCCTTCGAGATCGGGTTTGATTTCGGGGGCATGATTGGCCACGAGCCCCTTCTTTTCGTCCTCGGAGTAGAGCCCGACACCGTCGAGGACGATCTTCTTGATGCGCTGTGGCGCAGCGATCGCGGCTTCGATGCTGATGTTGCCACCGGTGTGTGTGCCGTAGAGATAGAATTCGCGGATACCCAGGCTCTCCATGGCGCGCAACATGCCATCGGCGAGATAGGGGATCGTGACGGGATACTGAGTTCCCGGCGAAGAGTCGGCGTTGCCCAGGGTGTCGGGCGCGAAGATGCGAAACGTCTTGCCGAGTTCCTTCATCAGCGGGACCAACGGTCGGGCTCCGCCGGGCGAGCCGTGGACCATGACCAGGGTGGGCGCATCGTCGGGACCGCAGGTG
>VGES01000038.1 GCA_016869765.1 Alphaproteobacteria bacterium | reverse complement strand
AGAAGTCGCGGAGACACCCTGGACGGCCATACCCGGTACGACTTTCGATGCGATCCGACGCATGGTTATCGACCAAGTTTGTATCACCTACATGGGCGCAGCATTTACTGGGAAGGCGCTTCTTGCATACGCCAAGGAACTGGGGGGTCGTCCCGAGGCCGTCTTGATCGGCGACGGCGCCAGGGTGCCAGCCGAGTTGGCGGCTGGGGTGAACGGACAACTATGCCGACAGACCAACTTTCAGGAGACTGGGCCCGGCACCCACATCGGGCCACTCTGTGTGCATACCGCCCTGGCTGTGGGCCAGCGCACGCGCGCATCCGGCCGCGACGTGATGACGGCCACGAGCCTCGGTTATGTTCTCGCCGGACGGTTCCACTTTTCGCGGGTGCGAGATTGGCCGCGGACCGGACCGGTCCAGCACCGCACGGTTGCGGCAGCGATCGCTTCTCGGCTTCTTGGTCATGATGCGGCAACGACCGCCCGGGCCATGAGCCTGGCGTGGGAGATGCCGCCCCGCAAGAACATGACCGACGATCCATTTATTGCGAAACGGATGTCGCCGTTCGCCCAGGCGGCCGGCATCGCTGTCCCGTTGGTGAATGCCCGAATGGGCGTTCAGGCTGCCGTCATGGCTGGACATGGATTCGAGAGCGCACCGGACGAGATTGACGAACATCGGAACGACTATGATGTGCCGGTGCTTGTCGGACAGCCGACGCCCTACCATTGGGTCGAAGAGGAGATGGAACTGAAACCCTGGGTCAGCAGTGCCCATGGCCAAGCGGCCAATCAAGCGGTGGCTGAGTTGATGGGCGAGCATTCCCTCGATCCACGGTCAATCACCGGTGTTCGGCTCTATCTTTCCAATATGTACACCAGACCCTGGCAGGACGAACCTGCACCCGACAACTATTGGGAGGCGATCTACTCCACCCAATGGGGAACGGCGATGATCATTTTGGGCATACCAGCCGGTCCCAAATGGGCCAGCAAGGAACGCATTGCGGATCCGTTGAGCCGGCGCCTGTCAGCGATGGTGAAGATCATCGAGGATCCCGAAGCGACTCGGGCTTACTGGGGCAAGGAAGGCGAGTCTTTGGCGCGTGCCCGCGGCAGCCGGGACGGAGTCAACTGGTTCGATATCGCGGGCACCGCCGAAATCGACTCTGGCGGACAAACCTACCGCAAGCGGCTCACGATGCGTGAGACCTACGGCCGGCCCGGGAAGCAAATGACTGAAGCGATGGTTCGGAAGAAGTTCTTGGAGTCCACGTCCTTGTCGTTGACGAGGGAGCGCGCCCTGAGCCTCTACCGTGCCTTGCAAGAGATCGACCATGTGCCCGACATCAATGATCTGGCCGCTCAGTTCTAACCGCATCGCGCGTCTCTAGGGCCAGATGATGAGGTGCGACGAGTTGCGCTGACTCGTGCATCCGTCCATTTTGTTCGGGAATCCCAGTGGGGATGCGGCGCGGTCCACGCAGCTTGCTCTCGCCGTCCTACGGCCGCTTGCCGCCCACGCCTCCGAACTGACCGGCCCGGCAATTTATCGATGGCGACACCATCGCCCAACCCTTAGCCCAAAGGGGAGGGGGGCCGGTCGGTCTGAACCGGGTAGATACGCGCCGATCCGGCGGCGCAGCAACAGAACGGCCGTCACGAACGCATGTGGCGGCGAACGCCGCGGCCCAACAGGCCCGCTTCGATCACTTCCGCCAGGACTTTCAACGACGAACGGCCGCACGAGGCACTCGGTCGTGCGCCGGATTATCGAGCCGTGTCGTCGACGCAACGCTGATTCGCGATCACCGTTCAGGCTTCGGCGTCCACTCGCGGGCGAGCTTCTGCGCCTCGGCAATCTGCTGAGGCGTCATCCTGGCGGCAACTAAGTCGCGGTTCGTGACGGCGTGGTCTTGATCTTCCTTCCGATCAGCGCTCGACACCGCGAGGTTGAACCACTTGTGAGCTTGGACGTAGTCCCGCGGCACGCCCCGGCGGTTGGAGTACATGAGCCCAAGATTGTACTGGGCCGGCGCGTAAACCTGCTCGGCCGCGCGGCGATACCACTTCACCGCCTCGGCGTGGTCTTGCGGCACGCCCTGGCCGTTGGAGTACCTGACCCCAAGATTGAACTGGGCCTCCGCAAGACCCCGCTCGGCCGCGCGGCGATACCACTTCACCGCCTCGGCGTAGTCCTGCGGCACGCCCTGGCCGCCGTTGTAGATGACCCCAAGGTTGTTCTGGGCCGACGCGTGACCCTGCTCGGCCGCGCGGCGATACCACTTCACCGCCTCGGCGTGGTCCTGCGGCACACCCCGGCCGTTCGAGTACATGCCCCCAAGATTGTTCTGGGCCTCCGCAAGACCCTGCTCGGCCGCGCGGCGATACCACTTCACCGCCTCGGCGTAGTCCCGCGGGACACCCTGGCCGTCAGAGTACCTGGCCCCAAGATTGTGTTGGGCCGACGCGTGACCCTGCTCGGCCGCGCGGCGATACCATTTCACAGCCTCGGCGTCGTCCTGCGGCACGCCCTCGCCGTCGCCATACATGAGGGCAAGAAAGTACTGGGCCGACGCGTGACCCTGCTCGGCCAGCGGCTTCCAAAGGCGAAGGGCGGTCGCAAAGTCGCCCCGTTGCGTCGCTGCGACCCCATCCTCGAATGGCCCCGCCTGCGCTGTGCCCGTCCACAGCGCAAGGAAAAGCACGATGACAAGGAGTAGGCGTCGCATGACGGCGTTCCCTTTCCGACAGGGTACCACGAACACGTGGGGTGCCGGCCTTACCCAAAGGGGAGGGGGGCCGGTCGGTCTGAGCCGGGTAGACACGCGCCGATCCGGCGGCGCCGCAACAAAACGGCCGTCACGAACGCATGTGGCGGCGAACGCCGCGGCCCAACAGACCCGCTTCGATCACTTCCGCCAAGACTTCAATCACGAACGGCCGCACGAGGCTCTCGGTCGTGCGCCGGATTGTCGGGCCACGTCGTCGATGCAACGCTGATTCGATCACCGCTCCGGCTTCCGCGTCCACTCGCGGGCGAGCTTCTGCGCCTCGGCAATCTGCTGAGGCGTCATCTTGGCGGCAGCTAAGTCGCGGTTCTTGACGGCGTGGTCGCGATCTTCCTTCCGATCAGCGGAAAACCTCGACACCGCGAGGTTGAACCACTTGTGAGCTTGGACGTAGTCCTGCGGCACGCCCCGGCCGTTGTGGTACATGAGCCCAAGGTTGTTCTGGGCCGACGCGTCACCCTGCTCGGCCAGCGGCTTCCAGAGGCGAAGGGCGGTCGCAAAGTCGCCCCGTTGTGCCGCTGCGACCCCATCCTCGAATGGCCCCGCGTGCGCTGCGCCCGTCCACAGCGCAAGGAAAAGCGCGATGATAAGGTGTAGGCGTCGCATGACAGCGTTCTCTTTCCGACAGGGTACCACGACACGTGGGGTGCTGGCCTCGCCATGTCCTGGCCGCTCTCGCCGTCCTACGGCCGCTTGCCGCCCACGCCTCCGATCGCCGGCCCGGCAAAGATCATCGATGGCGACATTTTCGATGTGGCTGGAAAACGCATCCGCCTTTTCGGGATCGACGCGCCGGGGCCAAACAGACCTGAGAGATGGGCGTTGAAGAGCCGTATATCGATCGGCGGAAACCGACGCCTACGGCCCTTCGCGCCAGCCCGGCCGGGCTGGTGCCTACGACCGAACAAACCGGAAAACTGTCAACCATGTTCCCGGTCTATAGCGTCAACTATGTTCCCGGTTGCGCCTTGCCAACGGTCAAGGAGGCTAGGCCGGAGCTGCGATGGCCTCGATCACGGTCGCGACAGCGAGGCCGGCCCCGCCGACAATCGCCACCACAGCGTACCGCCCGTTTCGCCGGGCCAGCTCGTCGAGCGCCATGCCGACCAGGACCCCGCCGGTTGCCCCGAGCGCGTGACCGAGCGCGATCGTGCCGCCGTTGACGTTGATGCGGTCCATCGCCACCCCGAGCGCCCGGGAATAGTGCAGCATCGGCGCCGCGAACGGCTCCTGGACCTCGAACAGGTCGATTTCCGCGAGCGACAAGCCCGCCGCGGCCACCGCCCGTCGGGTGGCCTCGGCCGCACCCGTCAGCATGATGACGGGATCGCAAGCGACGTTGGCGTAAGCCATGATCCGGCCGCGCGGCCGGAGCCCCGCGCGCTCGAGCGACGGGCTCCCGACCGCGACCAGGGCCGCACCGTCGGCCATGGCCGGTGAATTGCCGACGTGGTGGAGATGACGGATTTCCCCGAGTTGCGGCAGGTGCGCCCGCGCCCGCGCATCCGATCCTTGGGCGGCGAAAGCCGGCGCCAGCGCGCCGAGTCCTTCGGCGGTGGTGCCGGCACGGACGCATTCGTCGACGGCGAGCAGGACCTTGCCCGCGGCGTCGGCGACCGGTACGACGCTCGCCGTGAAACGCCCCGCGGCGATCGCCGCCGCGGCGCGCCGATGGGACTCGGCTGCGTAGGCATCGAGTTCGGCACGCGCGTATCCTTCCATCGTCGCGACGATGTCGGCCGCCACTCCGGTGAAGACGAACCCGGTGCGCTCGGCGACCACCGGGTCGGCGAACCAGGCGCCGTTGTCGGCGAACATCGACACCCGCGACATCGATTCGACGCCGCCAGCCAGCACCAGGTTTTCGCCGGCCGTCACCTTCGCCGCCGCCAGGTTGACGGCATCGAGGCCGGAACAGCAGAAGCGGCTCACGGTGATGCCCGGCACGCGGTCGCCGAGACCGGCGTAGAGCGCCGAGATGCGCGCCAGGTTGGCGCCCTGTTCGCCGGTGACGCTCGAAACCCCAAGCACGACATCGTCAATGCCGACGCGATCGAGCGGCAATCGCGCTCGCAGCGTGTCGTACAGCGGCTTCAGGAGGTCGATCGGTTTGACGCCGTGCAGCGCTCCTTTGGCCGAACCCTTGCCGCGCGGCGTGCGCACGGCGTCGAAGATCAGCGCGTCCGGTTCAGGCATCGCGTTCGAGGATGAAGCTGACCGTCGTGGTGCCGCTGCCGCCGATGTTCAGCGTCGCGGCGCGTCGCGCGCCTTCGACCTGGTAGCCGCCGGCCGTGCCGCTCAGTTGCTTCCAGGCGTCGAGCAGCATGCGCACGCCGGTGGCGCCGACCGGATGGCCGGCGCCGATCAGGCCGCCGCTCGGATTGATCGGAAGATCGCCGCCGAGCGCAATCCGACCCGATTCGATCGCCTTCCAGCTCTCGCCGGGCTCGGTCATCCCGAAGTGATCGATCGCCAGGTACTCGGTGGTGGTGAAGCAGTCGTGAGTTTCGATGACGTCGAGCGCGTCGGGCCCGGCGATCGCCGCCCGGCGGTAGGCGTCGGCGATGGCGCCGCGGACGTGCGGCAGAATGTAGGGATCGTTGGGGCTCTCGCGGAACTTGTCCTCGAGTCGCAGCGTCGCGGTGCGATGGCCCCAGCCGGCGACCCGCGGGATGCGGTCGAACGCAACCCCGCGCCGTTCGGCGTAGCGCGCGGCGAAGCGCTCGGAGGCGACGACCACGCAGGCGGCGCCGTCGGTGATCTGGCCGCAGTCGCTTTTCCGGATGCGGCCTTCGATCACCGGATTGGCGGCCTCGTCGGTACCGAAGCTCTCGTCGGTCAAGATCCACTCGCGGGTCTGGGCGTTCGGATTGCGGCGCGCGTTGGCGAAATTGTTGCGTGCGATCGCCGCCAGATGCTCGCGCTCGAGGCCATAGCGGCGCTCATATTCGTCGCCCAGGCGGGCGAACATCCAGGGCCACATCCAGCGCGCCTCCTGGCCCTCCCGTCCGATCCAGGCGGCGGTGGCGAGGTTGTCGGCCGCCGTCTTGGCGTCGGTGTGTCGCATCAGTTCGACGCCGAGCACGCAGGCGACGTCGTAGTGTCCGGCGAGGATGTCGGCCTGGGCGGCCAACAACGCGATCGAGCCCGAGGCACAGGCGGCCTCGTGGCGCGCCGCGGGCAGGCCCGAAAACGCCGGATCGATGGCGGCGAACATGCCGCCGAGGTGGCCTTGCTGGCAGAACAGCTCGGCCACGAAGTTGCCGACGTGCGCGACCTCGATGTCGTCGGGGGCGAGGTCGGTCGCAGCCAAAGTGCCGGCGACCGCCTCCTGCATCAGCTCGAACAGACCTTTGCCCTCGCGGCCCAGGTTGCGGCGGAAATCGGTCTGGTAACCGCCGAGGACGCGGACGCCCGCCGCCACCGGGACCGCCCCGCTATTTGGCGACGAGCGGCCCGGAAACCCGGGTCCAGCGGCCGGCCTTGACCTGCTCGACGAAGACGGTTTCGGGCTTGGCGTGGTTGCCGTCGTCGAGCGACTGCTCGGGGTTGCCGAACATGTCGCGGTGTTTGACCTTGCGGAACGCGGTCGCAAAGCCGTCGGCGGTGAGGTCGCGTCCGGCGGCGGACACGCCCTTGAGGAACCAGTCGGTCAGCGAATACGCCACCATCGCGTTTTCGTCGGGCGCGGTGTTGAACTTGGCGCGGAACTTGGCCGTCCATTCCTGAATCGGCGCGGGCGCGTTGTCGGCGTAATGGATGTTCCACTGGCCGATGCCGTAGAGGCCTTCCATCGCCTCTTTGCCGAGCGCGGTCACGATCACCGTTCGCCCGGGTACGTGGGTGAGGACCGGAACGTTCCAGCCGATCTTCTTGATCTCGCCGACGGCGCCGATGGTCTCGCGGATGATGGTGGCGAGCACGACCAGGTCGACCTGGGCCTGGCGCAGCCGCTGCACCTGGGCCGAGAAATCGATGTCGCCCGGCCGGTAGCTGGCCTCGGCGGCGATTTCCAGGTTGCGCGCCTTGAGCGCTTTGGCGGTACCGGCCTTGACCATCTCGCCGAACGCGTCGGCCTGATAGAGGATGCCGACCTTGGTCGACTTCAGTTGATCGACCATGTGGCCGACGCCGGCCTCGGCCGCGAACACGTAATCGACGACGTAGGTGAAGCTGCCTGGATTCTTGTCGGCGTGGAACGGTTGCGACACCGCCCACGGAAACAGATGGGGGACCTTGGCGCCGGCCGCGGCCTGATAACCGGCCACGCCGGTGCCGGTTCCGAACGGCTGGAAAACCGCGAAGACCTGATCCCGTTCGACCAGTTTCTGCACCGCCCGCACCGCCGTCGCCGGCGCATAGGCGTTGTCTTCGACGATCAGGCGAAACTTGCGGCCGTTGATGCCGCCAGCGTCGTTGGCTTCGTCGAAGCGCATCTGCATGCCGTTGCGCAACTGCGGCATGCCGGCGGCCACCGGGCCCGACAAGTCGAGATGGCTGCCGACCACGATCTCGGTGGCGGACACGCCCTGCGTCTTGAGGCCCTGCGCCGCAGCGCCGAGCGCGATGAATGAAGCGATTGCCGCCGATGCGGCCGCGACACGAATTCCCATGGTCACCCTCCCCTGGGCGGTCATTGCGATCCGCTGACTATACTGGGTTCTATAGCGCAAGTCACAGGGCGCCAGGCGCGCCGTACATCGCCGCGATCAGCGGCGCGAACTTTTCGGCGATGACCCGGCGCTTGAGCTTCATGGTTGGCGTCAGCTCTTCATCCTCGGGTGTAAGCAGAACGTCGATCAGCCGGAAATCCTTGATTTGTTCGACGCGGGCAAAATCGCGGTTGACGCGCGCGACCTCGCCCGCGATCAGGTCGCGCACGGCCGCTGCCGCGCACAGGCTGGCGTAGTTGGTGAACGGCACCGCCTCGTCCTGGGCAAAAGCGGCGACCGTGTCGTGGTCGATCATGATCAGGCTGGTGAGGAATGGGCGACGATCGCCGATCACCACCGCATCGGCGATGTAGGGGCTCGCCTTGAGGCGGTTTTCGAGCTCGGTCGGCGCGATGTTCTTGCCGCCGGCCGTTATCAAGATGTCCTTGAGCCGGTCGGTGATCCGCAGGTAGCCGGCGGCATCGATTTCACCCACGTCGCCGGTATGGAGCCAGCCATCGGCATCGATCGCGGCCGCGGTCGCCTCTGGTTTGCCGCGGTAGCCCGCGAACAACACCGGCCCGCGGATCAGGATCTCGCCCGTCGCGTCGATCCGCAGCTCGACGCCCGGCGCTGCCGGGCCGCAGGTTCCCGGGCGGTTGGCGCCGAGCGGGTTGATCGTCGCCAGTCCGGTGGTCTCGGTCTGGCCGTAGGCTTCGCGAATGTCGACGCCGAGCGCCAGGAACCAATGGAGCAGCTCCGGCGCGATCGGTGCCGCGCCCGTAACCGCCCAGCGGACGCGGTCGAGGCCGAGGCTCTGGCGCACGTGCTTGAATACGATCGCTCGTGCCAGCCACGCGGCCCCGCGCTTCGCGAGGGGGCGCGGTTCGGCGGTGAGCCGGGCCCGCGCATCCGCCGCCCCGACCCGGCCCGCCCAGCGGTAGGCCCATTGCGCGATCGGCAGCGCATCGTTCATCGCCAACGTGACCGCGGAATACATGCGTTCCCAGACCCGCGGCGGCGCGAACACGCCGGTCGGCGCGACCTCGCGCAGATCGGCCATCGCCGTTTCCGGGCTCTCGGCGAAATTGACCGTCGAGCCGCAGGCGAGCGGGTTGAAGACGCTCCCCATGCGCTCGGCGATGTGGCAGAGCGGCAGGAAGGAAAGCGTTTCGTCGCCCGGGCCGAGCGGCATGATGACATGGGCGCGGGCGATCTGGGCCATGATGCTCGAGTTGCCGATCGACGCGGCCTTGGGCGGCCCGGTGGTGCCCGAGGTGTAGACGAGAATGGCGGTGTCGTTCTCGCCGGCGGCGTCGATCTCGGCTCGCAGATCGTCGAGGCGGTTGAGGCGGGCCCGCCCGCGCGTCAGCAACTCGGCAAAACCGACGACCTGCGGATCGGCGAAGTCGCGCAGTCCGTCGGTGTCGATCACGACGATGCGTTCGAGGCGGGGGCAGGCGGTGCGCACCTCGAGCACCTTGTCGAGCTGTTCGTCGTTCTCGACCACGATGATCCTCGTATCGGAGTCGCGCAGCACGTAGGCGACCTGCTGCGGCGAGGACGTCGTATAGATGCCGTTGCCGATCGCGCCCAGCGAAAGCGCCGCCAGATCGCAGTAGAGCCACTCCGGGCGGTTGTCGGCCAGGATCGAGCAGACGTCGCCCCGGGCGAGCCCGAGTTCGCGCAGGCCGTGCGCCGTCCACGTTGCCGCGAGCCCGTAGTCGCGCCATGTGATGGAGCGCCAGCGTCCGAGGCGCTTTTCGCGCAGCGCGACGCGAGTCGACCACTCGTCGGTTCGGCGCCAGAACAACTCGGCCGGCGTCCGTGCCTTGGCGGCGGCTGGTTGGTCCGTCACCGCCAGGTCTTTCGCCGGCGCCAGCGTTGCCGGTCACGGACCCCGGCGTCGCGCTGCCCGAGGTAGAAGTCGCGGATATCGTCCTTCTGTTTCAGGCGCTCGCTGGTGTCGGCCATGACGATCCGGCCGACCTCGAGGACGTAGCCGAAATGCGCGAGATCGAGCGCGCGCTGGGCGTTCTGCTCGACCAGAAGAACGCCGACCCGCGTCTCGCGGTTGATGCGGGCGACGATCGCGAAAATCTCGGCGACCAACAACGGGCTCAAGCCGAGCGAGGGTTCGTCGAGCAGGAGGAGGCGCGGCTTGGCCATCAGGGCGCGGCCGATCGCCAGCATCTGCTGCTCGCCGCCCGAGAGCAGCCCGGCGGCGATGCGCTCGCGTTCGCGCAAGCGCGGGAAATAGTCGAACACGGCGGCGATTTCGCGCGGGAGATCCGCTTCGCGCCGGCGGGCGAAGGCCCCCATCATCAGGTTCTCGCGCACGCTCAGGAACGGGAACACCTGGCGGCCCTCGGGCACCAGCGACAGGCCGCGGCGCGCCACGTCGTCGGCGTCGAGCCCGGCGATCGGGCGGCCGTCGAACACGATCGTGCCCTTGAACGGGTTCATCACTCCGGCCACCGTCTTGAGCAGGGTCGACTTGCCGGCGCCGTTGGCGCCGAGCACGGCCACGACCGAGCCGTCGGCGACATCGAGGCTCACGCCCTTGATGGCATTGATCGGGCCGTAATAGGTCTCGACGTTGCGGACCTCGAGCAGGGCCGTCACGTCGCGGCTCCCAGGTAGGCGGCGATGACGGCAGGATCGCGCCGAATGACGTCGGGCGTGCCTTCGGCGAGGAGCTGGCCGTCGTTCAGCACCAGCACCCGGTCCGATACTTCGCCGACCAGGCCCATATCGTGTTCGACGAGGACGATGGTGGTCCCGAGCTCGTCGCGCACGTCGGCGATGCGGAACGCGAGATCGGCACGTTCCTCGGGATTGAGGCCGGCCGCGGGCTCGTCGAGCAGCAGGAGTTTCGGCTCCAGGCACAGCGCCCGCGCGAACTCGACCAGCTTGCGGGCGCCGTAGGGCAGGTTGGCGACGGTCGCACTGCGGAAGCGCTCGAGCTCGAAGCGTTCGATGACCTGTTCGGCGCGCAAGCGGTGTTCGACCTCGGCCCGCATCGCCGAAGGCAACCGCAGAATCTGCGCCACGACCGTCGACTGACGGTGGGCGTGCCGCGCGAGCAGGAGATTGTCGAGAACGCTCGCGTGGTCGAACAGTTCGAGGTTCTGGAACGTCCGGGCGATGCCGACGGCCGCGATCTCGTGGCGCGCAAGGTACGTGATGTCGCGATCGCCGGCCGTTATGGTTCCGGCATCGGCGTCGAACAACCGCGACACCAGGTTGAACACGGTGGTCTTGCCAGCACCGTTGGGGCCGACGATCGACAGGATTTCGCCCGGGGCCACCGCGAACGACACGTCGCGCAGGGCGCGAACCCCGCCGAAACTCACCGACAGGCCCCGGACCGCAAGGCCGATCATCGGTAGCGCTCCGACCGCATGTAGGTCTTGGTGCGTTGAAACGTGCGCCGGCGGTACAGCGGAAAGGTCTGGAACAACGCCTTGATCTTGAGCCAGCGGCCGTTGAGTCCGTCGGGCTCGAACAGCAGGAACAAGACCAGAATGCCGCCGTAGAGCGTGAGCTCGAGGCCAGTGGTCGGGAGAAAGCCCTTGGGTAGCACGTCGCGGAAAAACGCGATCACCTGCGGCAGCGCCCCGACGAAAATCGCGCCGAGAACCGCGCCGCGCAGGCTGCCGAGGCCGCCCACCACCACCATCAGCACGAGTTCGAGCGAGGTAAATAGCCCGAACGCCTCGGGCGTGATGTGGCCGAGCTTGTGGGCGTAGAGGCCGCCGGCAATCCCGGTCACGCCGGCCGACACCGCGAACGCGAGCGTCTTGTACCAGGCGACGTTGACGCCGAACGCGGCTGCCGCCGTCTCCGAATCGCGCAGGGCGATGAACGCGCGTCCGGTTTCACTGCGCAGGAGGTTGCGCGCCGCCAGCACGACGCCCGCCAGCACCGCGAGGCAGAGATAGTAGAACTCGGTGCGGCCGGCCAGCGACCAGCCGAACAAGTCAGGGCGTTGAACGGTCAATCCGAGAAAGCCGCCGGTGAGCGAGCGCCAGTGGCCGAGCACGTGTTCGACGATGACGCTGAACGCCAGCGTCGCGATCGCGAGGTAGAGGCCGCTGAGCCGCAGGGTCGGGAACCCGACCGCAACGCCGATCGCGGCTGTGGCCACTCCGGCCGCCGGCAACGCCACGACGAACGGCACCCCGTTCGCCATGAGCAGCGCGTGGGCGTAGGCCCCGACACCGAGAAAGGCACCGTGGCCGAGTGACACGAGGCCGGTGAACCCGGTCAGGGTCATCAGGCCGACGGCGGCGATCGCGAGCACGAAGATGAACGCGACTTCGCCAAGGTAGAAGCGCCCGAGCACGGCCGGCAAAACGAGAAGGACCGCCAGCAACGCGCCGTAGGACCACCAGTCCGAGCGGTAGCGCAGGAGACGCAGGTCGTCGCGGTATTCGGTGATGAACGGAAAGCGCATCGCTAGACGCGCTTCCGCTCGCCGCCGCCGAACAGGCCCCGCGGCCACACCAGCAACACCGCGAGCAGCACGACGTAACCGGCGATGCCTTTGGCTTCCTGCAGCAGGTAGACACCGACGAACTGTTCGACCAAACCGATCAACAGGCCGCCCACGATCGCCCCCGGGATGCTGCCGAAGCCGCCGAGCACGGCGGCGGCGAAGGCCTTGAGAATCACCAACCAGAGCGCGATGTCGACCAGCGCGATCGGCGCCAGCAGCAGCCCGGCGCACGCCGCGACCGAGGCGCTCAACGCCCAGGTCAACGACGTTACGGCCTTGACCGGGATGCCCATGAGGTAGGCCGCCATCTGGTTTTGCGATGCCGATTGCATGGCGATGCCGAGCCAGCTCCAACGAAAGAACGCGAACAACAAGGCGCTCAACACCGCCGTCGCGGCGATGATCGACAGGCTCACGTCCGAGAGAACGACGTCGAAAAACGGCGTGTTCTTGCGGCTGAAAGGCGTTTCGAAGGTGCGGGCCTGCGGGCCCCAGGTCATCGACACCACGCCGCGCATCGCGAAAGCGATGCCGATCGTCAGCATGATGGTCGCGAACTGCGGCCGCCCGAGGATCGGCCGCACGACGACGCGGTCGAGGCCGAATCCGAGCACCGCCAAAAGGAGGACGGTCACCGGGAACGCCACCGCGTAAGGCAGGCCCGCCACCTCGATCAGGGTCCAGCCGGCGAAGGCCGCCACCATGAGGAGGTCGCCCTGCGCGAAATTGACGACCTCGGTTGCTTTGTAAACCAGGGCGAAACCCAGCGCGACCAGCCCGTAAACACAACCCGCCGCGAGGCCGTTGACGATGAGTTGCGCGAGTGTGGTCCAGGGGTCCATCGCGCGGCATAGACTAGCACTATGGAACTCGCCCGTCCGTAGCCCTCGGCGTGCGGGCACCCGCCGGATGCGCTAGGGTCGGGCGCCGACGAACCATGACCGCCACCAGACATCGCGACACCCGGAGCGACTCGACGGGGCTCGACATCGAGGCCGTGCGGCGGCGCATCGGCGAGAGTGGCGTCACCCGTGCGCTCGAAATCATGAGCGACCGCTGGTCGTGGCGGATACTCGCCGCGCTCCAGCGCGGCGCGCGGCGCTTCGACGCGCTGCACGACGAGCTCGGGGTGTCGCGCAGCACGCTGGTCAGACGGCTCGCCGCGTTCGCGCGGACCGGCCTGGTCGGGCGGAAACTCTACATGCGGCGTCCGGCGCGCCATGAATACGGCCTCACGGCCAAAGGTCGCGCACTCGGCCACGTGTTGCTCGCGATCGCCGAATGGGATCGCCGCTGGCTCGGCAGGGCGGCGGTACGCCATGATGCCTGTGGCAAGCCGCTCCTGCTGTCGCTGTGTTGCGCCGCGTGTGGCCGGGCCGTCGATCCCCACGAGGTGTCCTACCGCGACGGACTCGGATCGCACCGGCGACGGAAGGCCTCGACCGGCATCGGTCGGCGGGCCCGGGCGCTCGCGTTGGAGCGTCGTCCGGAATTCGACAGCGTCGCCGACGTGCTGTGCGACCATTGGAGTGCGATGGTCGTGGCGGCCGGGTTCTTTCGCGTCCGGCGCTTCGGCGATCTCGAGCGGGCGCTCGGGATCGCGCCCAACATCCTGTCGCGGCGTCTGGCGCACCTCGCGGCCTGCGGCATCCTCAAGCCGGTCGCTTATCAGGGCCGGCCGCTGCGCCATGAGTACCGGCTGACGGTGCGCGGGCACGATTGCTACAACCTGATCGTCGCGCTCCTCGAATGGAGCGACCGTTGGATCTCCGGTCGTCACGGGGCGCCGCTGCAGCTCATCCACCTTCCGTGCGGGCGGCCGCTCAAGGCGACGTGGCGTTGCGAGAGCTGCGGCGGACCGGTTCGCGGCCATTGATGGCCGGCAGCCGGAGTCGGAGTAACTTGCACTAAGAAACTGACTATGGTACCGCTGCCGCGACCGGCGCCCATGACCGGGGATGAACGCACGCGATGAGCCATCGTTTGCCCGCGCATTTGCTCGAGGGTCTGGTGCTGCCGGCGGTGGTGGCGCCGATGTTCCGGGTTTCCGGGCCGGAGCTCGCGATGGCGGCGTGCCGGGCGGGGTTGATCGGGTCGTTTCCGGCGATCAACCCGCGGACGCTCGATGAACTCGACCGCTGGATGGCCGAGGTCGGCGAATGCGCGCGCCAGCCCGGTTCGGCCGCCTGGGCGCTCAACCTGATCGTGCACCGCACCTATGAGCGCGCCGGCAAGGAACTCGAGCTGGCGGTCGAGCATCGTCCGCCCTTGGTGATCACCTCGCTCGGCAGTCCGCGGTCGGTGGTCGACGCCGTCCATGGTTACGGCGGGCTCGTGTTTGCCGACGTCAACTCGGTCGCGTTCGCCCGCAAGGCGGCGGCCGTCGGCGTCGATGGCCTGGTGCTGGTCGCGGCCGGCGCCGGCGGCCACACCGGCATGCTCACGCCCTTCGCGTTCGTCCACGAGGTCCGCAAGTTCTGGCCGAAGCCGATCGTCTTGGGCGGCGCGATCGGCGACGGCTGGGCGATTCGGGCGAGCGAAGCGCTCGGCGCCGACCTCGCCTACCTCGGAACGCGCTTCCTCGCCGCCGAGGAAAGCCGTGCCGAACCGGGCTACAAGCAGATGGTGGCGGCGAGCGGTGCCGAGGACATCGTGCCCTCGAACTACTTCACCGGCGTGACCGGCAATTGGCTGCGACCGAGTCTGGTCGCCGCCGGCTTCGCGACGCCGGAAAATCTGGTCCGCACCACCGGCGCCGATTTCAAAGGCGACATCCACTCGAACGTCAAAGCGTGGAAAGATGTATGGTCGGCCGGGCAGGGCGTTGGTGCGGTCGGCGCCATCGAGCCGGTCGCGACGATCGTCGCCAACCTGCGCGCCCAGTATTGGCGAGCGGCCGATGCCCAGGCGCGCGACGCTTCCTGGCCGCGCGCGAGCGGCCCCGCTGCCACAGGAGCCTGACATGGTCCAAGCTGCGCTTCGCCTCGATACCCGCAACCCTTACCTGCAGGGCGCGTATGCGCCGACCGGCGAGGAGGTCGAGCGCGAATGTCGCGTGATTGCGGGGGCGATCCCCGCGGACCTCGACGGCCTCCTGGTCCGCAATGGTCCCAATCCGCACTTTGCCCCGGAGGGTCGTTACCACTGGTTCGATGGCGACGGCATGGTCCACGCCGTGCGGTTTCGCGACGGGCGGGCGCACTATCGCAATCGCTGGGTGTCGACGCGGGCGTTCGCCGAAGAACAGGCCGCGGGACGGGCTCTGTGGCGCGGCATCATGGAGGGACCCAACCGGGCGCGCCGCGACATGCCGCTGAAGGACACGGCCAATACCGACATCATCTTTCACCACGGCAAGCTGCTCGCGCTTTGGTATCTGTCGGGCCAGCCCTATGCGCTCGATCCCGCGACGCTCGCCACGCTCGGCGCGGACGATTTCGGCGGGACGCTGAAAACACATGTGTCGGCGCACGCCAAGGTCGACTACCAGACCAACGAGCTCATGTTCTTCGACTACGGTCCGGTCAAGCCCTACATGACGTACGGCGTCGTCGATCCGGGCGGCCGCCTCGTCCACCAGGTTCCGATCGATCTGCCGGCGGCACGCCTGCCGCACGACATGGCAATCACCGAGAACTATTCGATCCTGCTCGACCTGCCGCTCTACAACGACATGGCGGCGCTCAAGGCCGGGCGCTGGCGCGTGATCTTCGATCGCGAACTGCCGGCGCGGTTCGGAATCCTTCCGCGGCGCGGTGGAGCGCAGGACGTCCGCTGGTTCGAGGCGAGCCCCTGTTACGTCTACCATACGACGAATGCGTGGGAGGACGGCGACGAGATCGTCCTCCTGGCGTGCCGCTACGCCGACCCCTGGCCCGAGGCGAACAACCAGTTGCCCGACGATCTCGCGCGCATGATGGCGACGCTCCGACTGGATACCCGCCATCACGTGTGGCGCTTCAACCTGAAGACCGGCGCCTGCCGCGAGCAGACGATCGATCCCGATCGCAATACCGAGTTTCCGTCGATCAATCTCAATGTCCGCGGCCGGCGCTCGCGCTATTGCTACAACGTCAGCATCAAGGATTCGCCGACGCTCTTGTTCGACGGTCTGGTCAAATACGACGAGCGGGGAGGCGCCAGCCGCCACGACTTCGGCCCCGGGCGCTTTGGCAGCGAGTCGCCGTTCGCGCCGCGCGCGTCGAATAGGCAAGAGGACGACGGCTATGTCGTTTCGTTCGTCTACGACGCCGACGCCGACCGCAGCGAAGCGGTGGTGATCGACGCCCAGGACTTCACGAAGCCGCCGGTCGCCCGAATCGAATTGCCCCAGCGCGTGCCCCTCGGCTTCCACGCCACCTGGGTCGAGGGCCGCCACCTGCCGCGCGGCTGAGGCGCCGTCGCCGTCCGCGACTAGACTTCGGCATCACCGGCAGGGAATTCGCGTGGCGGAGCCACTCAAGAACCAGTTCGGACCCGAGGTGCCGCGGACCATCGCGGCGATGATTGCCGCTGTTTGGCCCGAATTCCCGGCGCGCCGGTTCCTGGCGGACGTGCTCGCCGGCTACGGTCCGCTCGCGCTGATGGATCGCGGGCGACGGATCGCCGACGCCCTGCACCGATACCTGCCGGACGGCTATCCCGAGGCCATCGCAATCCTCATCGCCTCGGTCGAACGCGGCAACGTTCGCCACGAAGCGGCACCCGGGATGGCGTCGTTCCTCTACCTGCCGCACGTGTTGTTCGTCGCGCGCCATGGCCTCGATCACTTCGAAGCGTCGATGCGCGCGCAGTACCTCCTGACCCAGAAGTTCACGGCCGAGTTCAGCATCCGGCCGTTCCTCGAGCGCTATCCCGAGAAGACATTGGTTCGGCTTCGCCGTTGGGCGCGCGATCCCCGGCCGGCGGTGCGACGGCTGGTATCCGAGGGAACACGCCCGCGCTTGCCCTGGGCGGCGCGGCTTCCGGCCTTCCAGCGCGATCCTCGTCCCGTGCTCGAACTCCTCGAACTCCTGAAAGACGACCCGGCGCTCTACGTCCGGCGGTCGGTCGCCAACAACCTGAACGACATCGGCAAAGATCACCCCGATCTGCTCGCTGCCACGGCGCGACGCTGGCTCGAGGGCGCGGGGCCGGAACGGAGCTGGATCGTGCGCCATGCGCTGCGCTCGGCGGTCAAGCGTGGCGAGCCGGGAGCGCTGGCCGCGCTCGGCTTCGGTGCGACCGCGGACGTGGCGATCGAGAACGTCCGGATCACGCCACAGGCCCCGATCATCGGCGGTCGCGTTGAGATTGCGTTCGAGGTCGTGAACCAGCGGCCCAAGGCGCAGCGCGTTCTGGTCGATCTCCGCGTCCATTTCGTCAAGGCGAGCGGCCGGACCGCCGCCAAGGTGTTCAAACTGAAGACTCTGGCGTTGCCACCGCGGGCCAGCGCGAGGCTGCGCAAAGGATTGGTGCTGGTCGACCTCACGACGCGAAAGCACTATCCCGGTCGCCACCGCGTCGAAGCGGTGCTCAATGGCCGGCCACTGGCCTTGGGGAGTTTCGCTATCGGACTTGGGCGGGCGCGCCGTGTTCGTAACGGGCGCGCGAGCTAGCCTCGCGACGGCCAGCGAAACCAGGTGTTCTCGGCGCACAGCGCGCCGTCGTTCATGGTGAACCTGCCGGCCGGGCCCTCATAGCGCGTGTTGGGCAACAAATCGATGTGGACCCGCCAGCCCTCGTCCCGCAACAGGCGGGAGAGCTTCTGGTGCGTGGCCCCACCGTGGGTGCCGATCAGCGTCCAGCGGACCTTGCGGTTCATCGCTTTGATCGACGCCGGGACCGCGACCTCTTCGGTAGATTGGATGTCCATCTCGAGTTAGTCGACCCAGTCGTGCGGGTCGATGGTATCGGCAATGGTCAGCGTGCTCACGATGTCGAGGCGGCCCGTGAGATCGCCGTCGTTGAGCGACATCTCGAAGTCCGTCGACATTTCGGTGAGGACGCGACGCAACACGCGCGCCGACTGCCCGGCCTGTTCGATGATGTTGGCGACCTCGTCCGGCCGGTTGCCGTCATGGAAGGCACGTGCCGCGCCCGTGCGGGCATTGCACACGGTAAACAGCATCGGCCGGTTGTCGGCACCGATCGCGGCGTTGACGACGACATAGTCGTCGGGCCGGAAGCCGTTCTCGGCGAAATGCGCGTGCAGCTGCCCGCACATGAAGGGATTGGCTTCGACCCCGATCAGGCGCGTCGGCAGCGGCTTCATCTGACGCAGCATGAAGGCGGTGTTGACGAGTTGGCCGCCGAAGTGGGCACCCAAGGAGATCATCGTGAAGCGCTCGCGCGCGCCTTCGATCGCGCGCAGGCTGGCGTAGTACTCCGCGAGACCCTCGCCGTCGCGGACCTCGGGCCGTCGGGTCTTGAGGGGGACGAGGGCGCCGGGCGGCAGGTCGGATTTCGCGACGTAGGGCAGGAGCGCGCCCAGGAAATTGCGCGAACGCCCGGCCGGGACCTCGCCCTCCCACGGCGTCAGATGGTCGAACAGGCCGGCCACCCGGGTGACCAGCGACTCGGGCACGGCGACGACCGGATAGAGTTCTTCGGGCGAACGGTCCATGGGCAGATTCCCAAGCCGATCGTCACCGACAATGGTTAACGAGGGGTTAGGCAGGGGCGAGGGTGGCGCTGGCGTCTTCCCCCGCGATCAGGCCACTGGAAAACGCGACCATCAGGCCGTTTCCCGACATGTAGCCCCCAGCGTCACTGCCCGACACGCCGACCGCGGTATTGCCGACGGCGTAGAGCGGCTCGATCGCGCGACCGTCCTGGCGCAGAACCCGTTGCCGATCGTCGACTTTGAGGCCCCCTTGGGTGTGGGCGATGGCTCCCGTGACGCGCGCCGTGAAGTAGGGTGGGGCGAGCGGCCGGGTCAGTTCGGTCCGCCCGAGCCCATCCTTGCGTGCCAGGACCCCGCGATTGTAGTCGTCGAGCGTGGCGCCGAGGACGTTCTCCGAAAGCCCATGATGGTGCGCCAGCGCGCGCAACGACTCGAAACGGTCGATGCCGCCGTTGCGCTTGGCCTCCTGCATCACGTGCAAGGCGTCGACCGAGTGTTGAATGCCGGCGTCCCAGATCAGCACGACGAACCCGCCCGGCTGCTGGCGATAGACCGCGGCCAATTCCGAATAGTCGCGATCCTCGCGCACGAAGCGCTGACCACCGACGTCGATGGCGATTCCGCCGCCCGTAACGACGCCGGGCGTCACGCGCGTGCCGTCTTCGCGGATCGTGTCGCGTCCCTGGTAGGCGCCCATGTGCTCGACCGCGGCGCCGAGCGCCAGACCCCAACGGATGCCTTCCCCGGTGTTGGTCGTGCCGCCGATGTGCCAGGCGGTGGCCATTTCCGGGATGTAGCGCGCGACCATTTCGGGATTGCCGCCGAACCCGCCGCAGGCGAGCACGATGCGACGCGCAGCAATGCGCCGTTCACGTTCGCCGCGGGCGACGACTCCGATCGGGATACCGCCGTCGGCGAGCAAATCGATCGCCGGAACTTTGTCCAGGAACGTCACGTTGGGTTGGGCGGCAAGGTAGGCGCGCAGCGTTGCGATGATGGGAATTCCGGAGCGAATCGGGTGGCTGTGCATCCGCGGCCGGGTATGGCCGAACCACTCGATTTCCGGCGCATGTTCGATCGGGATGCCGGGAACGTCGGCAAGCCAATGGACGGCATCGGCGGACCGTCGGGCGAGCGTGAGCGCCCGGGCCTTGTCCGCCCGACCTTTGCTCTTGCGCCAGATGTCCTCGGCCAGAATTGCGGGATCATCGGCAATGCCCTTCGCCCGCTGGAAGCGCGAGCCGGCCCCTGGGATAAAGGCGCTGGCGATGGTCGAGTTGCACGGCTGGCCCGTGTCCTTCTCGAGGACGACGACCTCGAGGGCGGGATCGGCCGCGGCAACCCCGGCCGCGATGCAGCCCGCCGCCCCGGCACCGACCACGAGTACGTCGGCCTTCGTGTCCCACATTCGGTCCCCCTGTTGGCGGGGCACCTTAGGGTTGACGGGCGGCAGGGTTAAGCCCCCCTGGGGCCCTTGGTCGCAGGGAGGTGCCACAGTTCCACCATGATTGGCCGCCCTGTTGGCCAACGACTGAGGGCGCCAGAATTCCTGGGGCAGCCTCGGAGAACGGCTCGGCGCTGGACGGTCCAAGGGTGTCCGGAGCGTCGTGCCGGTCTGCCCTAGGAAACCGGCTTGCGCTAGGGGGTTAACGGGGGTATCCGTTGCCGCCGAGCGGCTGGCCCCTTCGGTCGACGGGCGGCGGCGGTCTCCTAGGAGCGCGAGTCGATAGCGGCGTTGGGCAACGACGCCAGGATGAGTTGTGCAACGGTCGTTCGCCGGTTCATCCGTCATCCCTCAAACATCGTCCATCCTCCAATGACGAGTCGCCGCATATTGGTTACTGGCGGGGCTGGCTATGTCGGCAGCCACGCCTGTAAGGCTCTGGCCCAAGCTGGCCACGTTCCGGTTACGTTCGACAACCTCAGTCGCGGTTTCCGTGACGCCGTTCGCTTCGGTCCGTTCGTCGAGGGCGACCTCGGCAATAAGCTGGCGGTCGAACGAGCGGTCCGTGAACATCGCGTCGAGGCGGTGATGCATTTTGCCGCCTACGCCTACGTCGGCGAATCGATGCAGCGACCAGCCGAATACTTTCGCAACAACGTCAGCAACACGCTCAACCTGCTCGAGGTCATGAACGACGTCGGCGTCGGCACGATCGTCTTCTCGTCGACCTGCTCGACCTATGGAATTCCGGAAACGCTGCCGATCCTCGAGACGGCGCCGCAGCGCCCGATCAATCCGTACGGCGAATCGAAACTCGTCGTCGAGCGCATGCTCGAATGGCAGGGGCGGGCGTATGGCCTGCGTTGGGCCGCGCTGCGCTACTTCAATGCCGCCGGCGCCGACCCCGGTGGCGAAGTGGGCGAGAACCACGATCCGGAAACCCACCTCATTCCGTTGGCCATTCAAGCGGCCTTCGGCGAGCGGGACGCCCTCGAACTCTTCGGCAGCGACTATCCCACCGCGGACGGCACGGCGGTGCGCGATTACATCCACGTCAGCGACCTCGCCGATGCCCACGTCCGCGCGCTCGATCATTTGCTGTCGGGCGGGGAATCGCTCGCGCTCAACCTGGCGACCGGGCGCGGCCACTCGGTCAAAGAGGTCATCGCCGCCGTGGAGCGGGGCTCCGGTCGACCGGTGCCGGTCCGTTTCGCCCCGCGCCGCCCGGGCGATCCGCCGACGCTGATCGCCGATCCGCGTCGGGCGCAGTGCGTCCTCGGCTGGCTGCCTCGGCATTCGGCGATCGATACGATCGTCGCGACCGCCGTGGCTTGGCATACCCGGGCATTCTCGCCCACCCCGGTTCGCGCGGTGGCCGGCCGTGGCTAGTCGCGCACGCTCCCTGCACAGCGTGTCTTGGGCCTCGCGCTACGCCAACGGTGGTGCCGCCAAGGTAAGGTCGGCCGAGGCAAGCCCGGCTCCGACGCTGGGGGTCATCAGCGGCGGTGCCGGCCGGCAGATCACCGTGTCGGGCAAATCGTTCTTCCGCGGCGATGAGAAGTTTTTCGTCAAGGGCGTGACCTATGGTCCCTTCTCGGAGGGCAGTCACGGCAGCCAATTTCCCGAGAAGGCCGTCGTCGAGCGGGACCTGTCGCTGATGGTCGAACTCGGCGCCAACACCTTGCGCGTCTTCACGCCACCGCCCACCTGGTTGCTCGACGCCGCCGGAGACAAGGGGCTCAAGGTCCTGGCCGGCCTGCCGTGGGCGCAGCACATCGCCTTCCTCGATTCGAGCACCGAACAGCGACGAATTCGTGACACCGTTCGACAGAACGTCCGTGAGCGCCGCGCCCACCCCGCGGTTTTCGGCTATCTGGTGGGCAACGAGATCCCGCCGGACATGGTGCGTTGGCACGGGCCCAGCAGGGTCAGCCGGTTCCTCGAGGATTTGGTCGATGTCGCCAAGGACGAGGATCCGAACGCCCTCCTCTCGTACGCCAACTTTCCCTCGACCGAGTACCTGAACACCGAGTTCACCGACTTCCTCGCCTTCAACGTCTACCTGCACGACCGGGCGCCGTTCACGCGCTACCTGGCGCGGCTGCACAACCTGTCGGTCGACCGGCCGCTGGTGCTGACCGAACTCGGCATGGATTCGATGCGCCAGGGCAACGAGGCGCAGGCCAAGTTCCTCGGTTGGCAGCTGCCGACCGCCTTCCTCGAAGGTGTCGCGGGCGCGTTCGTGTTCTCCTGGACCGACGAATGGTTCACTGGCGGCCACGCCATCGAGGACTGGGCCTTCGGCCTCGTCGATCGGGCGCGCCAACCCAAGCCGTCGTTCCATGCCGTGCAGCGCATATACAAGGACACCCTGCCGCCCAAACTCGATCACTACCCGCGGGTGTCGGTGGTCGTTTGCTCCTATAACGCCGAGCGCACGATGGAGCCCTGCCTCGCGTCGCTGCGCGACCTGCGGTATCCCAACTACGAGGTCGTGGTCGTCAACGACGGCTCGAAGGATCGCACGCTCGAGATCGCCCAGCGTTACGACTATTGCCGGATCATCAGTCAGGAGAACAAGGGGCTCTCCATGGCGCGCAACGTCGGCGCCCAGGCAGCGAACGGCGAGATCATCGCCTACACCGACAGCGACTGCGTCGCCGATCCGGATTGGTTGACCTATCTGGTCGCCAAGATGCAATCGAACAACCTGCAGGCCGTCGGTGGCCCGAATTTTCCGCCGCCAGAGGACACGCTCGTGCCGTCGGCCGTCGCTGTTTCCCCGGGCGGGCCGACGCACGTGCTGCTGAGCGACGATACGGCCGAACACATCGCCGGTTGCAACATGGCGTTCCGGCGCGAGGCGCTGGAAAAAGTCGGTTTGTTCGATCCGGTGTATCGCTCGGCGGGAGACGACGTCGACCTGTGCTGGCGTCTGCAGAACGCGGGTTACACCATCGGATTCAGCCCGTCGGCCGTGGTCTGGCACTATCGTCGCAACACCGTGCAAGCCTACCTCCAGCAGCAACGGGGGTACGGCAAGGCCGAGGCGCTGGTCTACGCCAAGCATCCGACGCGGTTCAATCTCCTCGGGCAGGCCCGCTGGCTCGGTCGCATCTACGGCGATCTGTCGGCGTCGTTCCTGCTCTCGCGTAAGCCGCTGATCTACTCCGGCGTGTTCGGTCGCGGAATGTTCCAGACGCTCTACGAGCCCCCGTCATCGTTGGCGGCGTTCCTGCCATTGACCCTGGAGTGGGTCACGGTGGCGGCGCTCCTGTTCCTGGTCGCGATCGGCCTCGGCGGTTGGGCCTGGCTCGGCGCCCTGCCGATCCTGATCACGTGGGCGCTGTGCGTCGGTCAGGCCCTGCAGGCTCCCGTCGACCCCCGGTTCAGCGGGCTGCGATCACGAGCCCTGATCGCCGTTCTGATCTTCCTCGGTCCGTTGGTGCGCAGCTGGGAGCGTCTCAAGTGGCGCACGCGGCTGTTCACGGAGACCGAAGCCGCCCAGCTCGAAGATTTGCGACAGAAGCCGCGAATCTCGTGGCGGGACCGCGCCGTCTACCTCTCGTACTGGGCCGAGGACGGCACCGAGAAGGAAGCCATCCTGGGCGGCTTGATCGACTATCTTACGCCGCGGAAGTATTTCGTCATCACCGATCAGGGGTGGGACGATTGGGACCTCAAGGTCGCTCGCGGACTCTGGGGACGGGCCCTGATCAAAGTCGGTACCGAGAACCACGGCGCGACCAAACGACTGCACCGCGTGCGCTGCGAGTTGCGCCTGTCGCGTCTGTCGACCCTGCTATTGCGGGTCTACGCCGTGCTGTTCGGCGCGGCGCTGGTTCTGGGGGTGCCGAGTCTCGCCGTGGTGGTGGCGGTGATCGCGCTCGCCAATGGCGCCACCATGGCGCACCAGACCGTACAGCTCGGCCGCATCGTCAACCGCGTGATCGAGCGGATCAGCCGCTCCAAGAACCTGATCGCGATCGGCGCCGACGCCCGCCCGGGCTGACCCAATGACCACGAAGCAGGGTGCCACGGTCGGGCGGGTCCTGGTCTACCTCGCACCCTATCGTCGGCGCGTGATCCTGGCCTTGGCCCTGGTCCTGGCGATGACCGGCTTCGAGTTGTTGAAGCCCTGGCCGCTCAAGATCATCGTCGACCACGTCCTGGGCGATCGACCCGCGCCCGCGTGGCTCATCGCCCTGGGCGATCAATCGGCGTGGTTCCTCGGGGCGGTTCTCGCCGTCGTCGCCGTGCAGATCGTCTTGAGCGTGATCGCGCTGGCGCACAATCACATCACGATCGCCATCGGTCACGACATGATCAACGATCTGCGCGCGGCGCTCTATGCGCATCTCCAGCGCCTGTCGCTGATGTTTCACAGCCGTCGCCAGGTCGGCGATCTGATGTACCGCGTCACCGCCGACACGTTCGCCGTCCAGTCGCTGTTGATGAACGGCCTGTTGACCATGGTGACGTCCGGCCTCCTGCTCATCGGCATGTTCGTCATCATGGTGCAGATCGACTGGTTGCTCGCGGTCGTCGCCATGGTCGTTTGTCCGCCCCTGTTGCTCGTGATCGTGTTGCTCAACCGTTTCATCATCGCGGCCGCGACCGAGATGAAGGAGAAGGAGAGCGCGGTCTATTCGCTCGCCACATGGTCGATCGCGGCCATCCGTGTCGTTCAGGCCTTCACCAAGGAGCGCGACGAGCATTCGCGGTTCATGGCCGCCAGCCGCTCGAGCCTGAAGACGACACTGCGCCTCTACAACCTGCAGACCCTCTACGGCGGCATGGTCAGCGTCGTGATCGCGACGGGAACCGCCCTGATCGTCTGGCTCGGTGTACGCTCGGTCATGGGCGGCACGATGACGCTCGGCGAACTCCTCGTGTTCATCGCGTATCTGGCGGCGCTCTATCAACCGATCGACACACTGTCGCGAACCTGGGGTTCGCTGCAGGGCGCGCGCGTCGGCGTTCGCCGGGTGTTCGAAATTCTCGACGTCGAGGCCGATGTCAAGGACGGAACCCGGGAGTTCCCGCCGACCGGGGCGCGCGGCCACGTGATCTGGCGCCAGGCGGCGTTCCGCTACAACCCAAGTGTGCCGGTGCTGGCCGGTGTCGATCTCGAGGTGATGCCCGGGGAATGCATCGCGGTCGTCGGTCCGACGGGCGCCGGGAAATCGACGATGTTGAGTCTGATTCCGCGCTTCTTCGATCCGGTCGAAGGCAGCGTGCAGATCGACGGCCATGACGCGCGCGAGTATCGCGTCGCGGCGCTGCGCCAGCAGATCTCGATGGTGCTGCAGCCGCCGCTGATCTTCCCGCTGTCGGTCCGCGACAACATCGCCTACGGCCGTCCGAGCGCCAGCGACGAGCACGTCATCGAAGCGGCCAGGCTCGCGCGCATCCACGATCGCATCGTGGCGATGCCGCAAGGCTACGATACGGCGATCGGGGAGGGCTTCGCCGCGCTCTCGGAGGGCGAGAAACAACGGGTGACCATCGCGCGCGCCATCCTGCGCGATGCGCCGATCCTCATTCTCGACGAGCCGACCTCGGCGTTGGACGCCGAGACCGAGGCGATGGTCATGGATGGTTTGGCGCGCTTGATGAAGGGCCGAACCAGCTTCGTGATCGCCCACCGCCTGTCGACGGTACGCAACGCCAATCGTGTCGTGGTGCTCGATCAGGGCAAGATCATCGAATCCGGGCCGTTCGCGGAGCTGATCGCGCGCGGTGGTGCCTTCGCGCATCTCTATCACACGCAGTTCAAGCCCCTGGCCGAGGCCAAGACGGCATGAGCCGGCGCAAGACCGTTCTGGTCCAGCATTTTTCCGGATTGATGCCCTTGGGCGGCATCGCCTGGCAGTCGATGGCCTATGTGCTTGGACTGAAGCGCCTCGGCTACGACGTCTGGTACATCGAAGACAATGGCGCCAATCCCTACTCGCCGCGCCAGAACAGCGTGGTTTGGGACTCGACCGAGAACATCGCCTTTGTCCGGCGCATGATGGAACGTTCGGGGTTGGGCAACCGCTGGGCGTACTGGGATCCGGTGACGGGGCAATACGTCGGATTGAGCAAGGACGAGCTGTTCGCGCTCTACGCCGGCGCCGACGCGCTGATCAACCTGTGCGGGGTGACCAAGCTGCGCGATGAGCATCTCAAGTGTCCGGTCCGCATCTTTCTCGACACCGACCCGCCCTACGAGCAGATCCGTCTGTTCAAGGGGGAAGCGGATTCGCTGAGCTACATCGGCGCGCATACGCATTTCTTCACCTATGGCGAGAACTTCGGCGGCGCCGATTGCCCCGTGCCGCTCACGCTGCCCTGGAAGAAGACCCGGCCGCCCGTCGTCCTCACAGAGTGGCAACCCGACTTCGATCTGCCGACGACGCACTACACCTCGATCGCGACCTGGCAGAACAAAGGGAAGAACATCGAGTTCGGCGGCGAGAACTACCAGTGGTCGAAGCACCTGAACTTCATCCGCTTCCTCGACCTGCCGCGCCGTGCGTCGACCAGGAAGTTCCGATTGGCGATGATCACACCCAATCGCGAACTCAACGACGAGCTTAAGGGGTACGGCTGGGATCTGGTCGACCCCGTGCCGGTGTCGGAGTCGATGGAAAGCTACGCCGATTTCATCCGTCGTTCCCGTGGCGAATTCACCGTCGCCAAGGACATCTACGTCCGGACCAGCATCGGCTGGTGCAGCGACCGCAGCGTGTCGTATCTGGCGGCTGGCCGTCCGGTCATCACCCAGGCCACCGCCGCCGAGAAGTTCATTCCGCACGGTCGCGGTCTGTTCTGTTATCGCGACTGGGACGGAATCTTCGCAGCCCTCGACGCCATCGAGGGCGACTACCGGTCCCACTGCCGATGGGCGCGCGAGATCGCCGAAGCCTATTTCGATTCCGACAAGCTGCTCCGCGACATGATGGAGCAGGCGGGCGTCTAGATGAAGCGCCGCCGCTGGAGCCTCGCCATTGTGTTCGGTGCCCTGGGTTGGTCTTCGGCCGCCTGGGCGTGTCCGGATCTGGCGCGAGCGCCCGACAGCCGCTGGCGGATCGACTGGCAGGGCGATGTCGCCTGGCTCGAGACACCTTGCGGTGAGCGCTTCTTCTCGACCGGGGTCAATGTGCTCGACGGCGGGTTTTTCTCCTCGCCGCCCGCGGTCCGCGCTTATCGCTTCAGCGACTACGACCCTAGTCTCGCGGCCTGGGCCGACCGGACGCGCGGGCGCCTCGCGGGGTGGGGCTTCAACAGCGCCGGCGGCTTCTCACTTTCGCCGGCGATGCTGCGGATGCCGTCGCTGCCCAACCTCGAGCTGGGACGAACCGCACGGTTCCACTGGTTCGACAGCTTCTCCCCGGCCACCGAGCGCGAGGTGCGTCGGCTTGCCGTCGAGTTGACGGCGCCCCACCGCGGCAACCCGCATCGGATCGGTTACACCGCGGACAACGAGGTTGGCTGGTGGAGTGGCGCGCTCTTCAACTTCTACGCCAAGGCCGCACCGGACAACGTCACCAAGCGACGCCTCGTCGCGTTCCTCGAACGCTTCTACGCCGGTGACTGGAACCATTTTTCCCGCGACTTTCTTCCGCCGTCCGGCGCGACGACGTTCGGGGCGCTGCTCGCCAGTCGTGAGCCGGTGCGGCTGCGCGCGGGTGGCGAGGGCATCCAGGCGGTGCGCCATTGGACGGGCGTGGTCACGGACCACTACTACAAGCTGATGTCCGAGGCGCTGCGAGCGGCCGACCCGGAGGCGCTGTTTTTCGGGGACCGCCTGCCGATCTATTACGATCCGATGGCCGTACGATCGATGGCACGTCATGTCGATGCTATCGCCGCCAACTACAATTTGGATGCGCCGGACGGCTGGGTGTCACCGTATTTCTTCGCGGGCTTGCGCGCGCTGGCGCCGGAGCGCCCGGTCGTGGCCAGCGAGTGGTTCTTCGCGGCGCGCGAGAACCGCAGCGGCAACCGCAACACCGGACACCTGATGACGGTCGCCACGCAAGCCGAACGAGCCCGCGGCGCCGCAGCCGGGGCACGCCAGTTGGCGCAAATCCCCAATATCATCGGCATCCATTGGTTCCAGTTCCACGACTATCCGGTGGGCGGTCGCGCCGATCGTGAGGACTACAACTTCGGCTTGGTCGACATCACCGACCGACCGTACGAGGCCTTGATCGAACAGCTCGGCGGCGCCAACCGGTCGCTCGCCTCGCTGCACGCAGTGGCCCGCGGACCAGACACGTCGGTCGGAGCACGGGTGCCGTACGCCGTCATCGATGCGCGCGATGGGCACCTCGGAGAATGGCCCAAACGGGAATCCTGGCGCCCGGGGGTGGTGGCCGGTTCCGGCGAGATCCCGTTCGGCGATTTCTATGTTTCGTGGAGCGAACAGGGGCTGGCGCTGGCCGTGATCGCCATGGACTATTTCGATCCGGATCTGCTCGCCCCGGGCCCGGTGCCCGATTCGGAAGTCTTGCAGGTGCACTGGGGGATCGACGCGGGCGCCGGCGTGCGCCGCCTCGTGCTCAAGATGGTGCCGCCCACCAGTTTGCCGCAGCAGGGCGCGGCCAACTTTGCGATCCGGTTCTGCGCCCAGGAAGGCGAACGCTGCGAGGCCGTGCCGGGCGCCGTCGCCACATACTTCGGGGCCGACCAGCCCAGGATCACGGCGGAACTCACGATTCCCTGGGCCGCGCTCGGGGTGGAGCGGGCGCCCGAGGTCCTCAAGCTCTACGCCGGCGCCAGGGCCTACCACCGTTCGCGTTGGATGGCGTGGGGCGGTGGGGCACCGGGGACGGCGTTCGATCGGCCGCAGCGCTGGCCCACGGTGACGCTCGCGCGGTGATGGTGCTCGCCCTCACCCTCACCCGAACGGTCGTCGCTTCGCTCCGGCCCTCACCCTCGCCCTCACCCGAACGGTCGTCGCTTCGCTCCGCCCGTTCGACCTCTCCCGCGGAGCGGCCCTCACCCTCGCGCCTTCGGCGCTCTTCCCTCTCCCGCGGAGCGGGAGAGGGTGGCGCGAAGCGCCGGGTGAGGGGGCGAGCGCCGCTAGCGCTTGCTCAATGCATTCCCAAACGCCCTCGAGGTTCTCCGACACCTCGGTGTTCCAGAAGCGAAGCACAGTGAACCCACGCCGCTCGAGGAACGCCGTTCTTCGCGCGTCGTACACCTGTCTTTCGCTATGCTGGCCGCCGTCCAGTTCGATCACGAAGCGCGGATTGAGGCTGGCGAAGTCGGCGACAAAGGGCCCGATCGGCACCTGGCGACGGAATTTGACGCCGAGAAGTTGCCGATTGCGCAGGAATGACCACAACATCGCTTCGACGTCCGTGCTTTCACGACGGAGACGCCGCGCGAAGGCAATCTGGCTTCCAAATTTGCGTCTGACCACATCAAGGATATGCGCGGGGCAGGGCGATTTCCCCTCCCGCTCGCTCGACCCTCACCCGAACGATCGTCGCTTCGCTCCGCCCGTTCGACCTCTCCCCAACGGGGAGAGGTCGCGAGCGTAGCGAGAGGGGGTGAGGGTGAGGGTGAGGGGACGCAGCGCCGGGTGAGGGCGAGGGTGAGGGGCGAGCGTAGCGAGCGGGTGAGCGGTGGGTTATCGTCAGCCGGCGATGACCGAACTCTCCGACAAACGCTTCGTCCACCTGTTCTCGACGCCGATCGTCGAACATCGTTGGCCCGACGTCGATTCTCTCAACGCCGAGTTGCGCAAGATCGTGCTGGCGCGTGAGAAGGATGACAAAGGCGAGGTGCGGTCGAACGCGGGCGGCTGGCACTCCCAGGGCGATTTCGAGCGTTGGTCGGGCGAGACTGGCCAGCAGCTCATTCAGCGCCTCGGCAAGCAGATCAATCACGCCACCGCGCTCTACTATCGCAACCACACGCTGAAGGAGCCGATTCGCTGGCGGGTCACGATGTGGGCCAACGTCAATCGCAAGGGCCATTTCAACCGCACGCACATCCACCCTGGCGCCACCTGGTCGGGGGTGTACTACGTCGATGAGGGCGACGAAGCCGTGGACAACAAGGAGTCGGGCGCCTTCGTGCTGCATCATCCGAACCTGGCGGCGGCGATGGGGTTTTTTCCCGAGATCACGCCGCAGTCCTACGTCGTGCGGCCGGTCGCCGGGCTCATGCTGGTGTTTCCGAGTTACCTGCCGCACGAGGTCTACCCGTACTTCGGCAAACGTCCGCGCATCTCGATCGCCTTCAACGCCAAGCGCGAGTGATTTTTCGGCACGCCTCCCCCCGCACCCGAACGGTTGTCGCTTCGCTCCGCCCGTTCACCCTCACCCGAACGGTCGTCGCTTCGCTCCGCCCGTTCGACCTCTCCCGCGGAGCGGGAGAGGGTGGCGCGGAGCGCCGGGTGAGGGGCGATAGCGTGGGGTGAGGGGAGCCGCTAGTCTGCGGGCCATGGCCACCCGCGACGAACTCATCGCGAACATTCCGCTGTTCCAGCTGCTCGACGCCGAGGAGCGCGCGTCGCTGGCCGCGGTCATGCGCGACGAGCGGGTCACCAAGGACGCGATCATTTTCCGCACCGGCGAGCCCGGGGACGAGACCTACATCGTCGCCTCCGGCCAGATCGAATTGTTCATCACCGACAAGCTGGGCCAGAAGATCACCTTGATCGAGGCGGGACCGGGCGACTTCTTCGGCGAAGTCTCGATGTTTGCGCCGGGGCCGCGGACCGCGACGGCGCGCGTCATGGAAGACGCCGAGCTGCTGGTCATCGGCCACGACGACATGACCGGGTACTTGCGGCGCAAGCCCGACGCGGCGCTCGACATCCTCGCGGTCCTCGCCCACCGCATGCGGGCGACCGACGAACACCTGCGGCGAACCGCGGCGCGCAATGTCAACGAGGAAATCGAGCAGAAGCGCTCGATCATCGAGCATGTGACGGACGGGATCGCCGCCTTCACCGGTAGCTTTCCGTTCCTCGTCATTCATATCGTCTGGTTCGCGTTGTGGATCGGCTGGAACGTCAGCGCCGCCGATCCCTTCGACCCGTTTCCCTTCGGGCTCCTCACCATGACGGTGTCGCTCGAGGCGATCTTTCTCTCGGTGTTCGTGCTCTTGAGCCAGAACCGTCAGGCCGAAAAAGATCGCATCCGCTCGGATATCGAATACGACGTGAACCTCAAGGCCGAACTCGAGGTCTCGCACCTGCACGAGAAGGTCGACGACCTGCAGGCCGCCGTGCTAACACGCCTCGGCCGAATCGAAACACAACTGCGTCGCCAAGCGCCCAATGGATCCCAGGGAGGGAACGGATGAAGGCAATCGTCCTGCATAGGAACGGCGGACCGGAGCAGATGAAATACGAGTCGATCGCGACTCCGGAACCGGGGCCCGGCGAAGTGCTTGTGCGCACGCGGGCGGCCGGGGTCAATCACGTCGATATCGACATCCGCAACGGCATTTCCGGCATGGAAGGCCGCTTCCCGCACATCCTGGGGGTCGACGCGGCGGGCGAGGTCGCCAAGGTCGGCGCCGGCGTCACGCAATGGAAAAAGGGCGACCGGGTCGCGCCGCACTTCGTGCTGTCCTGTGGCACCTGTGCCAACTGCCTCAAGGGCCTGGAGAACATCTGCCTGCGCTTCGACATCCTGGGGGCGACGACCTGGGGCAGCTATGCCGAATACTTCAAGGTGGGGCAGCACCACCTCGTGCGGTTGCCCGACAACCTGGGCTACGACGACGCGGTGTCGGCCTACGTGCCATTCGCCACGGCATGGGAGGCGCTGATCACGGTCGGCAAGCTTTCGGCTGGCGAGACCGTGCTGGTCAACGCCGCCGGCAGCGGCGTCGGCTCGGCCGGCATCCAGGTCGCCAAGCTCGCCGGCGCGCGGGTCATCACGTCGGCCGGGTCGGACACCAAGCTCAAGCGCGCCAGGGCCATCGGCGCCGATCACGGCATCAACTACCGCAAGAAGAAAATCGGCGATGCCACGCTGAAGTTGACCGGTGGCCTTGGCGTCGAAATCGCCCTCGACATGGTGGGCGGCGACACGCTGAAGGAAACCATCAAGGCCCTGGCGCCCGGCGGGCGCCTGGTGACGGTCGGCGCCCACGCCGGCGAGGTGGTGAGCGTCGATTTCATCGAGTTCTTCCGCAAGCACATCTCGCTGCACGGCTGCGGCCGCTCGACCAAGGCGATCGCCGCCCAGGTGCTGCAACTCGCCGCCGACGGCAAGCTGAAGCCGGTGATCCACAAGCGCTTCAAGCTGAAGGATGCCGGCGAGGCCCATCGCCTGCTCGAAAGCCGCACCGTGTTCGGACGGCTGGTGCTGAATCCTTAGAGCGCGATTCTCTTAGGTTGAAGCATATCCGGCGTTGGTGAGGTAGTTGGCGCACTCTTGAGGGGAGAAGGCCTCGAGGAGTTGACCGATGCCTCGCCAGGTCGCCTCGGG
>VGES01000037.1 GCA_016869765.1 Alphaproteobacteria bacterium | reverse complement strand
CGAAAGACCATCGAGCACCGCCGCTTGCTGCACCAGCAAGCCACCGCCTAGACTGACAAACCAGATGGGCCGAAGCCTCCATTAATAAAGCCTTCGATCAGTCTCAAATGATCTGACGACGGACAGGCGCCAAAGGCGCGCGTATGGCGCACCTTCACCATCGGAGTGCCGCGGGGCATGACGATCGTCGCCGGGATTCCGAGGCGGCGTGCATGATACGCGACGCCTTGTGCGTGATTCCCGGCGGACAGGGCGATCACCCCGCGACCAAAGCCCGAGTGTTGCAACGCCAAGAGCTTGTTGAGGGCACCACGTTCCTTGAAGGACGCCGTGTACTGTAGGTTCTCGAACTTGACGAACACCTTGGCGCCGGTGATGTCGGACAGGACGCGCGAGGCGAGAAACGGTGTTCGCAAGATGGCCGGGCCGACCGCCGCGGCCGCGGCGCGCACGTCGTCGAGGGTCACGCTCAAGGTCGGCCTGGGATCAGGGTGAGGCGGCCCAAAGCGCCGTCCTGGTAATTGGCGGGCGAGGTCTGCATCGGGAGATAATCGACCTTGCTCCACCGCGCCGCCTGATCGCGGTAACGCGAAGACAGCACGTTGCCCGACTGTCCGGTCGACAGCACGAACTGCGAACGCTCGGGATCGGCGAGGTCATAGAGTGCCCGCAGGCTCGCCCCGTGGTATTGGCGAAACGGATCGGCTCCGTTGGTGATCCGGTGATTGGCGGCGTTGACGGTGAACGCATCGCCGCCGGTGACGACCCGGACGTCGAAGATTCGCGCGAGGAGGCTCTGGCTGTGGAACGGCCGGTGTTCGCTCTGCGCCCCGTGGGCCTCGCCCCAGCGCCACCGCGTCAAATCTGCGCCATAGCGGTTGGTCAGGTCGGCGATGGCGCGCTCGAACGCGGCGCGGATCAGGTCGTCGCAGGACTCGACACGTGGGGTCGCGCGGTCATCGCACCAGTGGCTGGCGTCGCCCAACAGGACCGAGGCCATGAACAGCGGGCGTTGCGCCCAGAAGTCGCCGAACAGCGGGCCGAGATCGTCCTCGACCACGAGCCGCGTCAGTTCGCGGTACCACGCGGCGTAGATCAACGGCTCGGCGCGGTCGGCGGTCATGCGGTAATCCCAGGATTCGAGTAGCGAGCGGGCGCTTCGCCTCGTGGCATCCGGGTTCTGGGCGGCGGCCTGCAGCAGTCGCGGCAGAAACTGGGCCGCAGCCCCGGAGCGAACGTCGCCCTGAATGGCGCGGAAATGTTCGAGCGAGTGACGATCCCTCTGGTCGAGGAGCTCGGCGATGCGATCGGCGCGGAACGGGGCAGCCCAATCGTCGGTCAGGTAGTAAGGGTAGTCTTCGGGAACGATTCGATTGTTCGCCGTGGCGATGACGCCGTTCGCCGGATTCACGATCCTCGGCAGATGCTCGAACGGGATGAAGCCGTTCCAGTCGTACTCGCCGGTCCAGCCGGGCACTGGCTCGTTGCCGGTGTGCCCCGGACGCCGAATCGGGACACGCGCCGGCGCGACGAAACCGACGGTTCCATCGACGCTGGCAAACACCATGTTCTGATGCGGCGAATGGAACGAGCGCACGGCGGCGAGGAACTCCTCCCAGGTGCCAGCGCGGTTGATCTGCATTCCCGCCTGCGCGGTCAGATCGTCGTCGCGAAGCGTGACCCAGGACATCGCGAGCACGTGTCCAGGCCCGGCGATCGTGGCCGCTGATCCGACCACGTCCGAAATCACCGGGCCGTGGCGGGTTTGCCGTACCTGCAGTTCGACCGGCTCGGCGCCTTTGACACGAATGGTCTCGCGCCGGGTTTCGAAGGGCGCCGAACCTCCGGGTGTCAGGTAGCGGCTGGCGTCGGCGGGGTCGACGCGTTCGATGTAGAGATCCTGAACGTCGCTCCCGGTGTTCGTGAAGCCCCAGGCGATGCGATCGTTCCGGCCCAGGACGACCGCTGGAACGCCGGGCAACGTCGCCCCGATGGTGTCGAGGCCGGGGGCTTGCAGGTGTGCGAAGTACCAAAGGGACGGGACGCCCAGGGCCAGATGCGGATCATTGGCGAGCAGGGGCTTGCCGGTGGTCGAGCGCTGGCTCGAGACCACCCAGTTGTTCGAACCGTTGTGGCGATCGACGACCGGAAGGGCCTCGGCCAGCTGATCGAGCGGCAGGGCCCTATAAAGATCGGCGTATCGCGTGAGCACGGTGACGCCGTCCCGTGGATAGTTGGGGAAAAGCTCGGACAACTGCTGGGGCGCGAGTTGCCGCGCCAAACGGGCGCGGAGCAGTTCTTCGCTCCAGTTGCCGGCGAGATCCCAGGCCATCATCTTGACCCACACGAGCGTGTCGGCCGGCCGCCAAGGCTCCGGTGTGTGGCCGAGGATGAGAAACTCCGGTGGCAACGGACCGGAACGGGTGGCCAGGAACGCGTTGACTCCGGCAGCATAGGCTTCGAGCCCGCGTTGGGTGGCCGCATCGAGATTGCCGAAGGTTCGCTCGGCGGACTCATAGACGCCGAGCGTCCTTAGGAAACGGTCCGGTCCGAGTCCGGCGGACCCGACGATCTCGGCCAGGCGGCCAGCCCCGACCCGCCGGTTCATCTCCATTTGCCACAGGCGATCCTGGGCGTGGACGAAGCCGAGGCCGAACAACGCGTCCTCGATGGTGGTGCCGACGATGTGCGGGATGCCGTGTCGGTCGCGGACGATCTCGATGGCGGAGGACGGCCCGCTGACGACGATGCGTCCGTCGAGGTCAGGCAGAGAGCCGCGCAGCCACAGATAACCGCCGCCCAGCACCACGGCGATCAGGACGAAGACGGCTGCCAGCACGCGCAGAACTATTCGCATTGGGAAAGTGTGCGCTAGGGATGGCGCGCGGTCAAAACCCGATTCAATCGAACTGGTAGCGCGCCGCTTCTCTCCTTTCCATGCTGGTGTCGAGTAGACGGAGCACGTCTTTGGTTGTGCACTTCAGGGCAGTCGCTAGATCAGCGGGCTCTGTCTGCTGACGGCGCATGGTTTCCCAAAGGAGTGCTTTCATTGCGAGCGTGGCCTCGACCGGCACCATCCGTTCATGGTCTTGGCTGACGCGGCGTCGAACTGTCGATTTGGTAGGAGCGCTGATCGGCAGACGCTTTTCGGTGAGCCCCGTCAAAACGGAGCCAAGCAAACCGCGGGCGGCCGCCGCCTCAGTTCCGTTCGGAGCTTGAGCGGACGGCACAGTGCCGACTGCGATGTTTCGTCGGAATCGATGCTCGCCCTTGGGGGGCGACGTCATGGTGTCAGCCCCTTTGCTGTTCGTGCCCGTTTTGCCGGAGCGTGCCTCGACGAAGGGCGGGTCGCCAAAGGTCGTGGCGCCCCTTGCGCATGCGGAGAACGAAGCCCATATTATCCGCAAAAATGGCGGAGAATATTGTGTACATCTGGGAATTGCCGGATTGGCCTCTGCTCCGTTGGAACGAGGGACGGCTGAGTGAGGCCCTGGGCGCCGCGCGCCACCGGCAGGGCTACCTGCTCGGGCGGATGGACGCGTTGGGCTTCCGATTGCGGGAGGAAGCCTCGCTCAAGGCGATGACCGAGGACGCGCTCGACACCAGTGAGATCGAAGGCGTGACCCTGAATCGAGCGCAGGTCCGCTCCTCGGTCGCCCGTCGTCTGGGGATCGATGTCGCTGGATTGATTCCGGCCGAGCAGGATGTCGAGGGGATCGTCGAAATCATGGTGGACGCGACCCAGCAGTTCGACCGACCCCTGACGAAGGAGCGGCTGTTCGGGTGGCACGCTGCGCTTTTTCCGACCGGGCGCAGCGGCATGACCAAGATTGCCGTGGGCCGGTGGCGCGACGACAAAAAGGGGCCGATGGAGGTCGTGGCCGGACCGGTGGGGCGGGAGCGCGTGCATTTCACCGCACCACCCGCGTTGCGGCTCGATATCGAGATCGAGCGGTTTCTGGCCTGGTTCAACGACGATCACAACCTCGATCCGGTTCTGAAAGCTGGAGAGGCGCACCTCTGGTTTGTCACGATTCATCCGTTCGACGACGGCAACGGGCGAATTGCTCGCGCGGTCGCGGACATGGTGCTCGCTCGCGCCGAACAAACCCGGCAGCGCTTCTACAGCATGTCGTCACAGATTCGCCAGGAACGGGTCAGGTACTACGATGTACTCGAGCACACGCAGAAGGGAACGCTAGATATCACGGGCTGGTTGGAATGGTTCCTCGGGTGTTTCACGCGTTCGATCGTTCGCGCCCAGGATCTGCTCGGCAGTGTTCTCCGGAAGGCTCGTTTCTGGGAGAAGCACGCTGCGAAAGTACTCAATCAGCGCCAGATCAAGGTTTTGAACCGGCTCCTAGACGGGTTCGAAGGTCACATGACGACGAGCAAGTGGGCCTCGATCGCGCGCTGCTCCCAGGACACAGCACACCGCGACATCGTCGACCTCATCGCGGGCGGCGTTCTGCGGAAGAATCCTTCAGGCGGCCGCAGTACGAGCTATTCGCTCGTGGTCGACTAAGCGAAGCGCTTCAGCGCGAGGCCCAACAGAACGCCGGCGATCCCCAGCACAGGAACCCAAACGTCGAAGTTTCCACTGGCGCCGCCGACGGCTGCGCCCACCAGCAGGCCGACCAGGAGGCCCGCGCCGATCAGGTTCGGGTATCGGGTAGCGTTCGTTTTCTCGTGACTCGCCATGGTGTTAGCCATGGCGAATTCTCCGCGCGGCGTCAATGGCGAAGTAGGTGAGGATGCCATCGGCACCGGCGCGCTTGAACGCGATCAGCGCCTCCATCATCGTGCGGTCGGCATCGAGCCAGCCGTGCTGCGCCGCGGCCTTGAGCATCGCGTATTCGCCGGACACCTGATAGGCGAACGTCGGCATCCCGAAAGTGTCTTTGACGCGGCGGATGACGTCGAGATAGGGCATGCCCGGCTTGATCATCACCATGTCGGCGCCCTCGGCGATATCGAGGGCGATTTCGCGCAGCGCTTCGTCGCTGTTGGCCGGATCCATCTGGTAGGTGCGTTTGTCGCCCTTCAGCACCGAGGCGGAACCCAGGGCTTGGCGGAATGGGCCATAGAACGCCGAGGCGTACTTTGCGGCGTACGACATGATGGCGACGTCGCCGTAACCCGCGCCGTCAAGCGCGTCCCGGATGGCGCCGACGCGACCATCCATCATGTCGGAGGGCGCGATGATGTCGCAGCCGGCCTCGGCCTGAACCAGCGATTGCTTGGCCAAGACGGCCACGGTCTCGTCATTCAGGATGCGTCCGTCCCGCAGCAATCCGTCATGCCCGTGCGAGGTGAACGGGTCGAGTGCGGCGTCGCAAAGAACGCCCAATTCCGGGATGGCGTTCTTCAGGGCGCGGGTGGCGCGGCACACCAGGTTGCCCGGGTTGAACGCTTCGCTGCCCTCCGGGTTCTTGAGGGCCGGGTCGATCACCGGGAATACGGCGATCACCGGAATCCCGAGTTCGGCCGCTTCCTTGGCGCGTTCGACCAGGAGGTCGATCGAGAGCCGGAACACGCCGGGCATCGCCGCGACCGGGTCGGCGCGCCCCGTCCCCTCGTGCACGAACACCGGCCATATCAGATCGTTTGTCGACAAACTGTGTTCGGACACCAGTCGGCGCAACCAGTCGGTCCGTCGGTTGCGCCGCATGCGCGTTCGGGGGAACCCCGGCGCAGAAAACCGCTTCGTCATGGGTCGACTATACGAGAAGCCTACCGCCGTGGGGGAGGGGGAGGCGGTGGCGGGAACGGCGGCAGGCCCGGGACCTGTTCGTCCTCCCCGTCGGCCTTCTCGCGCCGGCGTCTTTTGCGCGACCGTCGGTCGTGATCGGGAAAGACGAAGACGTTGATCGCTCGCATGGCGAGGAACATCGACATGCCGAGCACCGGCCAATACCACCACCAACTCCGCGAGTTCGTCACCATGTTGAGGACGAACAGGAACACCATGACGACGCCCATGATCATGGCTTGGCGCAGCAGCGCACGCACCCGCCGCTCCTGGTCGAGGTGGCGTTCGGCCACGGCCGCCGGCGGCGGCGCGGCGGTGGCCGCGGGTTGGCCGGTCGGGGACTCCGTCCCGAGCCGCAGGCGATAGATCGGCACCTCGTTGGAGAAGTTCTTGACGGTGCGTGGGCCCAAGTAGTCGAAGGACACCGAGAGCTTGTTGCGCACCTGGTCATAGACGGCACCGGAGATGCAGATGCCCCCGGGCTCGGCCACCTCCTGCAGGCGCGCCGCGAGATTGACGCCGTCGCCAAAGAGATCGTTCTCGCGCACCATCACGTCGCCCAGGTTGACGCCGATGCGGAACAGCATGCGTCGCGAGGCGGGCAATGCCTCGTTCTTCGCCTTGAGCTCATGCTGGATGTCGACGGCACACTGCACCGCTTCGACGATCGAGGCGAATTCGGCCAGCACCGAATCGCCTGCGGTGCTGACGATCCGGCCGTAATGCCGCTCGATCAGGGCATCGATGGTTCGGCGATGGTCGGTGAGGGTCGCGAGCGTCGCCTCTTCATCTTCGCCCATCAACCGGCTGTAGCCGGTGACATCGGCACAGAGGATGCTGGTGAGGCGACGCTGGATTGGTCGGTCGGTCACGATTGATCTCGCTCAGCGGCATAATACCGCTTGGGCCGCGGCGTCGCCCAAAAAAGCTTTGCGGCGCAGGCCCGTGACGCTAAGGTTTGCGCCGCACTCAATTCGCAGCCATGGCCGAGTCCGAACAAGCCGCGCTCAAACGGCTCTATCTTCAGTCGTTGCAGTTGATCGAGCGGCTTCACCGCCGTTTCCTCGACGTGGTCAAGGTCGAACTCGATCGCCTGCGTATTCCCGACATCAACAACATCCAGGCGCTAATCCTCTACAACATCGGCAACGACACGATGACAGTCGGGGAGTTGACGACGCGCGGGTACTACCTCGGCTCCAACGTCTCCTACAACGTCAAGAAGATGTCGGAGAACGGATACCTGGTGCAGGAACGTTCGCCGCATGACCGGCGCTCGGTGCAGATCCGGCTGACCGAAAAGGGCCTCGAGCTCTATCAGAAGATCGATGCGCTCCATGAGGCCCAATGCGCGACGCTCGCCCGTGGTCCCGAAACCACCTAACGCCTGACGGCGATGAACGAGGCGCTGCTGATGCTCGAGCGGTTCTGGAGCGACGAGATCCGTTACGGCGGGTCGCGATAGCTCAGCGGGCTTCGAGATCGCCGACGTGCGACTCGATCATCGGCACCATGAGATCGACGATTTCGCCGTGGAGCGCGGAGCGCTGATACGCATCGTGCGCCTCGCGCGACGCGAAACCGCTCAAGTGCACGTGTGTCCACGGAAGGCCGTGGGGTGAGGGGTTGGGCGCGATCTCGAACAAGCCGGCGCCGGGGGTCTCTTCGCGCAGCCGAATGCGCAGGCGCTCGACGCGCGGCCAGAAATCGGGGCCGAGTGGCGCCTTCGCACACATCAGGATCGCGTGGTAGTAGCGCGGCAACGCGCCGGCATCGAGCGCGCCCAGGCAATCGCCGACAATGACGTTGGCTCGCGGCAATACGTAAGCCGCAATCTCGTCATGGAGTGGCGCGACCTGATAGGCCATGTGTGCGGCGTAGCTCTCGAAGGCGGTCAGTCGCAGGTGGGTGTATTCGCCTGCGAACGCGGACACATTGGGGCCGTACTGCGCGTCGATGACGCCCGGCACCTCGCGCCGGAAGCGCTGGAAGAACGTCTCCATCCGTGCCGTCACCTCGGGTTCTCCGTCCCGATAGCGGTAGAACAGGATGTGAAAGTAGGCGAGACGCGCGGACATCGCCGTCGCGCTCAGCGGAAGGCCTGAATTCCCGTAATCGCGCGACCGAGGACGAGGGCGTGGATGTCGTGCGTGCCCTCGTAGGTGTTGACCGCTTCCAGGTTCATCACGTGGCGGATGACATGAAACTCGTCCGCAACGCCGTTGCCACCGTGCATGTCGCGCGCCATCCGCGCGATGTCGAGCGATTTGCCACACGAGTTGCGTTTGATCAGCGAGATCATCTCGGGCGTGGCCTTGTCGTCGTCGCGCAGTCGTCCGACCCGCAAACAGGCCTGAAGTCCGATCGCGATTTCGGTCTGCATGTCGGCGAGTTTCTTCTGGATCAACTGGTTGGCGGCGAGCGGCCGGCCGAACTGCTTGCGGTCCATGGTGTACTGGCGGGCGGCGTGCCAGCAGAACTCGGCGGCGCCGAGCGATCCGAAGGCGATGCCGAGCCGGGCGTTGTTGAGGCAGCCGAAGGGCCCTGATAGTCCCTCGGCGTTCGGCAGGCGGTTCTCCTCTGGCACGAACACCTCGTCCATGACGATCTCGCCCGTCGTCGAGGCGCGCAGGCTGAACTTGCCTTCGATCTTGGGCGCCGACAGGCCCTTCATGCCTTTTTCCAGGATGAAGCCGTTGATGCGGCCTTGATCGTTCTTCGCCCACACGACGAAGACATCGGCGATCGGCGAGTTGGTGATCCACATCTTGGCGCCGGTGAGGGCGTAACCGCCTTTGACGCTGCGGGCACGGGTCGCCATGCCGCCCGGGTCCGAGCCGTGGTCGGGCTCGGTCAAACCGAAGCACCCGACGATCTCGCCCCTGGCCAGCCGTGGTAGGTATTTTTGGCGCTGGGCTTCGCTGCCGTAGGCATAGATTGGGTACATCACCAGGCTCGACTGCACGCTCATGGCAGAGCGGTAGCCCGAATCGATCCGCTCGATCTCGCGCGCCACCAGACCGTAGGAGACATAGTTGACGCCGGCACAACCGTACCCCTTGAGCGTCAAGCCCAGGAGGCCGAGCTGTCCCATCTCCGTGATGATCTCGCGGTGAAATACCTCGTGCCGGTTGGCTTCGAGGACCCGCGGCATCAGACGGTCCTGGGCGTAACCCCGGGCGCTGTCCCGGATCATGCGTTCGTCTTCGCTCAACTGATCGTCGAGCAGGAACGGGTCGTCCCACTTGAACTCGGCGACGGTGGCGGAGGCATCTTTACGGGCGGCAGCGGTCGAATTCATGGTGATCTCGCGGAAAACTGGGGTCGAGCGCGGAATAAGCGCGCTTCATGGGGGTTCTTATAACCGGTGGTCGGTTGGCCGCCCAGGGCCTGCTGCGACAAATACGTGTTTGCCCGCTCTAGGCTACGACCCTAGAGTCGGGTTATCGGTTAAGTCCATGAATTACGAGAAGTTCTTCGCCGAGAAGATCGCCGCCCTCAAGGACGAGGGGCGTTATCGCGTGTTCGCGGATCTCGAACGCCGGGCGGGAGCGTTTCCGCACGCGATCTACCACGGCGGCGAACAGCCGCGCGACATCGTCGTGTGGTGTTCGAACGACTACCTCGGCATGGGGCAGCACCCGAACGTGCGCCAGGCGATGCACGAGGCGCTCGACCGGGTCGGTGCCGGGGCGGGTGGCACGCGCAACATCTCCGGAACGACGCATTACCACGTCCTGCTCGAGCAGGAACTCGCCGATTGGCACGGCAAGGACGCCGCGCTTTTGTTCACCTCGGGCTACATCGCCAACGAAGCGACCTTGGCGACGTTGGCCGGCCTGTTGCCCGCCTGCGTGATCTTCTCCGACGAGAAGAACCATGCATCGATGATCGCGGGCATGCGGGCGAGCCGTGCCGAAAAGAAGATCTTCCGTCACAACGACCTCGCCCATCTCGAGCAGTTGCTGCGCGAGACGCCGATCGGTCGGCCGAAGATCATCGCTTTCGAGTCGGTGTATTCGATGGACGGCGATATCGCGCCCATCGGGGCGATTTGCGACTTGGCCGACAAGTACGGCGCCATGACGTATCTCGACGAAGTTCATGCTGTCGGCATGTATGGCGCCCGCGGCGCCGGCGTCGCCGAGCGCGACGGCGTGATGAGCCGTGTGACGATCATCGAGGGTACGCTCGGCAAGGCCGTGGGCGTCATGGGCGGCTACATCGCCGCTTCGGCGGTGATCTGCGATGTCGTTCGCAGCTACGCCGCCTCGTTCATCTTCACGACCTCGTTGTCGCCGGTGTTGGCGGCCGGGGCGCTGGCCAGCATTCGGCATCTCAAGCAACACCACGAGTTGCGGGTGCGTCATCAGGAACGCGCCGCGACTCTCAAACGATTGATGCGCCAGGCGAACCTGCCGGTGATGCCCTCGGTGAGTCACATCGTGCCGCTGCTGATCGGACACGCGGCGTGCTGCAAGCGCGCTTCGGACATGCTGCTCAACGACTTCGGGGTCTACGTGCAGCCGATCAACTACCCGACGGTCCCGCGCCACACCGAGCGGCTGCGCTTCACGCCGACGCCGTTGCACAGCGACGAGATGATGCGGAGCCTCTTGGGCGCCCTGACCCACGTCTGGTCGGTTCACGAAATTCAGAAATACGCCGCGGCCTGAGGCTCCTCAGCGCCGCCAAAGTCCTTTTCCCACCAGGAACGTGACCGCCAGGGTCAGCCCGATCAGGCCTTCGATCGCGATCAAGGTCGTCGCCGTCGGCGCGCCCAGCCAATCGGCGAGAAAGCCCAGGTGGAGCTGGCCGATCGGGCCGATGCCGATGCACACCGACACGAGCCCCATGAAACGGGAACGGACCTGCGGCGGCGCCAGCAGGAAGGGGAGCGTCGCCTGCATGGTGGTGAATCCGGCCATCCCGAAGCCTCCGACCAGCACGATCGCCAGCGACAGGCCGTAGACGTCCGAGAGGGAAAACGCTGCCACCGCGAACATCGCGAGCGCTGCGCCGAAGATGTAGATGCGCTGGTAGTGCCGGCGCGGCTCGTAGATCGCGACCAGCAGCGCCCCGAGCATGGCGCCCAAGCCCTCGACCGCGAACAGGATGCCGATCGCGAACGGCTTGACCTGGAGCACGTCGTGCCCGATCACCGGCACCATCGCATGATAGGGGAACGTCCACAGGTTCATGATCGCGGTCACGGTGAGGAATCCGAGAAGCGCCCGGTTGGACCGCACGAAGCGGATGCCGTCGACCATGTTGGACAGGAACGATGTCCCGGCCTGGGCGACGACGGTCAAGGGCCGCGACGGCACCGCGATTAGCAAAAGAACGACGGACCCATAGGTCGCGGCGGCCAGAAGATAGGCGCCGTGCATGCCGGCGTACTGAAATAGCGCCCCGCCCAGGAGCGGTCCGGCGATGCGCGTCGCGGTCCGCGTCACCGAGTCGAACCCCATCGCGGCGCCAATTCGCTCGGGCCCGGCGAACTCGCCCAACAGGCGTCGGCGCATCGGAAACTCGGTCGAAAACAGGAGGCCGCTCAGGAACCCGGCTGCGGCGAGGTGCCACAGCGTGAGGGACTGGGTGTAGGCCAGCAGGGCCACCAGCGCCGATATCAGCGCCATGCCGCCCGTGCCATAGAGGAGAGTCTTTCGCGGATCGGCCTTCTCGGCGAACGCGCCGGCCGCCGGACCCAAGAACACCATCGGAATGGCGCGCACGACGCTGACCAGCGTCACGGCCAACGCCGATTGGGTGATCTCGTAGACGTAGATGTTGGTGACCAGAACCTCGAGCCAACGGGTTCCTTCGCCGACCGCCCCCACGAGCCAAAGGCGTCGCAGGTTTCCATCGCGTACGAGCGCGAAGCCGGTCTTGCCGGAAGACGGGTCGCTGGAGGTCGGCTGGTTCACGGATGACGATTCGACGGCGGTGGAGAATCGCCCGTACCCGCCCGTATGCGCAAGGCCGGATGCATGAGGAAGAACGTCGCAAGCGCGAGGGCGATGAGCGCCTCGACCGCGATCACCATGGTGGCCACCGGGGCGCCCCACAGTTCGGTCAGAAGGCCGAGGTGGAGATAACCGATGGGGCCGACGCCGATGCAGACCGACAGCACGCCCATGATTCGCCCGCGAATCTCGGGTGGCGCCAGCAGGAACGGGAGCGTGCCTTGGAGCGTCGTGAAGCCCGCAATTCCCAGGCCGCCGACGAAGACGATTGCCAGCGAGAGGCCGTACCACGGCGAACTGGCGAACCCAAGGATCGCGATCATGAACAGGGCGGCACCGCCGGTGTAGATCGCGACATAGCGGCGCGGGCGATCCCACAGGGCGATCGCAAGCGACCCCAGCATCGCGCCGGCGCCCTCGGCCGCGACCAGCAGGCTGATCGGGAACGGCTCAAGTCGCAGCACCTCGCGGGCGATGACCGGCACCGTCGCCTGATAGGGGAAGGCGAACAGGTTCATGATCACCGTGACAGTGAGAAACCAGAAAATCAGCCGATCGCGACGCGCGTAGCGGAAGCCATCGACCACCGCCGTCAGCATGTTGGGACCAGCCGTCGCGGCCGGGGTGGGTCGGGGGCTCAGGTGCCACATCAGAGCGATGGTCACGACATAAACGGCTGCGGCTGTGAAGAACGCGCCATCCAATCCGACGAACTGCAGGAAGACGCCGCCGAGCGCTGGCCCGATCACGCGCGTCGCGTTGCGTGTGAACGAATCGAGCCCCATGCCGGCGCCGATGCGGTCCATGCCGGCATATTCGCCGAGCAAACTTCGTCGCACCGGGAACTCGGAGGAAAAGACGACGCCATTGACGAAGCCGCCGACCAGCAGGTGCCAAAGCTTGATTTCGTCGTGGGCCGCCAGCACGCCGAGAACCAAGGTGGAAACGCTGAGCACCGCGGCGCCGACGATCAGCAGCTTCTTGCGATCGACGCGCTCGGCCAGTGCGCCGACGAACGCGCCGACCAGGATCATTGGGGCGGAGCGAGCGAAATTGACAAGGACGACGGCAAAGGCCGAGTCGGTGGCGAACAGGACAAACACGCTGCTCGCGACCAATTCCATCCACCGTGTCGCCTCGGCAAGTCCGGCCGCAAGCCACAACTGGCGGAAATTCCGGTCGCGCAGCAGGGCGAGGGTGGCGCCGGGCGTTCGTCGGGGTGAACCTTCGGAAGTCTCGGGAGCCAAGCGTCGAAACCAACGGTTGCGCGGACGACGAGGGCATCCGCAGCGGGCGATCAAGATTGTGACGTTAGCGTGCCGGTGGCATGCTCGTCACGCGCTGGGCGGTGAGCGGCTATGCCAAACAAGCAGGTCAGGTACCTGATCGAGTTCCACCGAGTGGGGCTCTACGTGAAGGTCTCCGCGATCGACCCCGAGACCAACATCGAGGCCTCGATCGTCGGCGACCCGCGCGCGACGGAGGCCGAACTCGAACGGCTGGCGGTGCGCAAACTCGAGTATGTGCTGGCGAAGAAACGAGGGGATGGCTCGAGTGGCGGGACGCGTGAACGGCGCTGAACGCTCGCAATCCGCAACCCCGATTCTGGTGGTCGATGGGATCGAACTCCGTTTCGGGGGCATCCGCGCCCTCGACGGCGTCAATCTCGAGGTCGGCCGGGGTTCGATCACCGCGCTGATCGGCCCCAATGGGGCCGGCAAGACGACCCTGTTCGGCGTCATCGCCGGTTTTCTCCGGCCCAGTCGGGGGCGGGTTGTCCTCGGCGGCGAGGATGTCACCGGGCTGGCGCCGCCGCGCCTGTTCGCCCGTGGGCTGATGCGCACGTTTCAGATCCCAGCGGTCTACGAACGCATGACCGTTCTCGACAATCTCCTGATGGTGCCAGGGCCGCAGGCGGGCGAAAACCTCCTGACGGCCGTGTTCGCGTCGCGCGCGGTCAACCGCGAAGAGAAGGCGTTTCGCGAGCGCGCCGAGCGGGTGATCGCCTTCCTCGACCTCGCGCCCGTACGCGACAACTATGCGGGCCAGCTCTCGGGTGGCCAGAAGAAGCTCCTCGAACTCGGTCGCGTGATGATGACCGATTCGAAGGTCGTGCTGCTCGACGAGCCGGGCGCCGGTGTCAACCCGACCCTGATGAAGAAGCTGACCGATAGCATTCGTCGCCTGAATGCCGAGTGGGGCTACACGTTTCTCATCATCGAGCACGACATGGACCTGGTCGCCGCGTTGTGTGATCCGGTGATCGTGATGGCCGAAGGCAAAGTGTTGGCACAGGGCCCGATGGCGAGCGTCCGGGCCAACGATGCCGTGCGCGAGGCCTATCTCGGCTCGCGGTCCGTAGCCGAACGCGTGGTGGCGGGCCCGTGAGCCTGCTCGCGCTCGAAGACGTGCGCGGCGGTTACGGCGAGGTCGACGTCCTCAATGGCGTGTCCTTGACCGTCGGTGAAGGCGAGATCGTCGTCGTCATCGGGCCCAACGGCGCGGGCAAGTCGACGGCCATGAAGGCGGTGACCGGCCTCGTCAACGTTCGCGGCGGCCGGATCGTGTTCGCTGGCGAGGACATCACCGGGGCGCGCACGGATGCCGTGGCGCGCCGCCGCGTCTGCTACGTGCCCCAGGAGAAGAACGTTTTCCCCTCGCTCACGGTCGAGGAAAACCTCGAAATGGGTGCCTACCTCCGCCGCGACGATTTCGGCCGCGAGCTTGCGGCGGTGTTCGATCTGTTTCCGCCGCTCAAGGACAAGCGCCGTCAACCCGCCGGTTCGCTGTCGGGCGGGCAACGGCAGATGGTCGCGATGGGCCGGGCCTTGATGTTGCAGCCACGCTTGCTGTTGCTCGACGAGCCGACGGCCGGCCTGTCGCCCAAGTTCCGCGAAATGATCTTCGAGCGCATCCAAGCGATCAATCGCACGGGCGTGAGCGTCCTGCTGGTCGAACAGAACGCGCGTGAGGCGCTCGGCATCGCGGCCCGCGGCTACGTTCTCGTCATGGGCCGCAACCGCCACGAGGGTAGCGGGGCATTGCTTCTGGCCGATCGCGAGGTTGCCACCATGTTTCTCGGGGGCTGACGTGGATATCGTCCAGGCAATTCTCTACGGATTGATCCTGTCGTCGATCTTTGCGTTGGGCGCGGTCGGCGTCTCGTTGATCTTCGGCATCCTCCGCTTCGCCCATTTCGCCCATGGCGACATGGTCACGTTGGGCGCCTACCTGGCGCTCGCCGTGGTGACGCTCGGCCAGGTCTCGGTATGGCTGGCCCTGCCAGTCGCCGTGCTGGTGACGGCCGGCGCGGCGATCGCCGTCGACCATGTCGTCTATCGCCGGTTGCGGCGGACGCGTCCGGTGATCCTGTTCTTGGCCTCCGTGGGTGTCGCCTTCGTGTTGCGCAATCTGGTGCTCGGAATCTGGGGACCACAGAACCTGGTGTACGAGCCCGGCATCAAATTGCCGATGCAGTTTGCCGGCTTGCGACTCAAGATCGATCAACTGGTGATCATCGTCGCGAGCATTGCGCTCATCTCGGGCCTCGCGCTGTTCCTGCGCATGACGAAGATCGGCAAGGCGATGCGGGCGATGAGCGATGATCCCGATCTCGCGCGCGTCTCCGGCATCGACACCGATGCGGTCGTGCGCTGGACCTGGGTGCTCGGCGGCGCGCTCGCTGCCACCGCCGGCGTGTTTCATGCGCTCGACACGCGCCTGCAGCCGACCCTCGGCTGGGATTTGCTCCTCGGGTTCTTCGCGGCGGCGATTCTGGGCGGCATCGGCCGGCCCATGGGGGCGATCGCCGGCGCGCTCGTCATCGGCCTCGCGAGCGAGTTGTCGACTCTGTTCCTGCCGCCGGTCTATCGCTCGGCCGTCGCCTTCGTCCTGATGATCGCCGTGCTCCTCATCCGGCCCACGGGCATTTTCGCGGAGGCACGGCGCTGATGGAATCGCTCCTCGGCTTCGGCATTTTCTTCGTCTCGTTTGCCGGGATTTACGCGATCCTGGCGCTCGGCCTCAACGTGCAGTGGGGCTACACCGGCCTGTTCAACATCGGCATCGCGGCCTTCTTCGCCGTGGGCGCCTACACGGCGGCGATCCTGACGACGCCCGAGTCGCCCAACCACCTCGGTGGCTTCGGGCTGCCGATGATCGCGGGCTTCGTTGTGGCGATGCTCGTCGCGGCGGTGCTCGCGCTCGCGATCGGGCTCATCACGTTGCGCTTGCGCGAAGACTATCTCGCGATTGCCTCGATCGGATTGGCCGAGATCGTTCGTCTCGTGCTCAAGAACGAGGAATGGCTGACCAACGGCACGCGCGGAATCACCGCGATCCCGCGTCCCACCAGTGTCACGTTCTTCGTGATCGTCGCGGTGGCCGTGCTGGTCACCTATTGGTTGGTCGAGCGCGCCCGCCGTTCGCCCTGGGGACGCACGGTGCGCGCGGTGCGCGAACAGGAGCAGGCGGCGCTGGCCGCCGGCAAGAACGTCGTTCGCTTCCGACTCGAGGCGTTCGTTTTCGGCTCCGCGTTGATGGGACTCGCCGGTGCGCTCTATGCCCATTTCCAGGGCTTCGTCGGCCCCGAGGCCTTCGAGCCGATGTTCGGCACGTTCATCGTCTGGGTGATGCTGATCGCCGGGGGCAGCGGCAACAACCGCGGGGCGCTCGTCGGCGCGTTTCTGGTCTGGGGTCTCTACGCCGTGACGGGATTCGTCGCCACGCTGGTGCCGCCCGAGTTTGCCACCCAGGCGAGCGCCGCCCGCGTCGTCCTCGTGGGCGTGCTGCTCATCGTCGTACTGCTCTATCGTCCCGAGGGACTGTTGCCCGAGTCGCGTCGCGTCGGACCGGGTCCGGACTAGGGGCACGAAAAAAGGGCCCGCCGTGAGGCGGGCCCCGATCAACGCCTGAGGCTGTTCTAGTTCGACTGGTTGACGATGCGCACGGTCTTGATCGCGCCGGCCTCGACCCGCCAGATGCCGAACGAACCCGGGACGTCGCCCGCCTTGTCGAAGTCCTGGCTGCCGGCGGCGCCGACGTAGTCGATGTCCTTGCCCTCGGCCAGCAGCTTCTTGGCCTTCTCCCATTCGCCCGGCAGGATTTTTTCGCCCGGCGCCGAGGCGACGAACCGCAACGCGTCGCGGATCGCCTTGCCGTCCGTCGACTTGGCCTTTTCGATCGCCAACGCGAGCACGAACGCCGCGTCATAGAACGTGTCGACGAACGGATCGCGCGGTTCTCGGTTGTATTCGCGCTGGAACGCGTCCTTGAACGCCTTGCTGGAATCGCTCGCCGCCGCTTCGGGGGCGGTGCCAACCATGCCGTTCAGGAATTGCCCGCCGATCGCCTTCACGACGTCGTCGGATTTCATGCCGTCGGTGAAGACGAACTTCTTGAAGAAGCCGCCTTCAAGCGCTTCCTTGAGTTGCGGAATGCCTTCGCCCGGGAAGGCGATGTGCACGAGCGCCTCGGGCCCACCCTGACTCGCCCGCTGCAACTCGCCGCGATAGCTCGGTTGCTTCTCCTCGAAGGCGATCATCGAGGTGATCTCGCCGCCGATTTCCTTGAAGCGCTTCTCGAAAGCGGCCGACAGGCCCTTGCCGTAGTCGTCGTTGCGGAACATGACGGCCACCTTCTTGAGGCCCTGTTCCTTGACGAGGTCGCCGAGCACGATGCCTTGCACTGCATCGTGCGGGGTCGTGCGGAAGACGAAGTCGTTGTCGGCCAGGCTGGTCAGGGCGGGTGAGGTCGCCGAGCCGGTCACCAGCGGCACGTTGTCGACCGCGGCAACGCTGGTGCCGACGGGAATCGTTTCCCCACTCGCGAGCGGCCCCACCAGCACCGACACCTTGTTGACGGACACGAGTTGCTTGGCAGCCTGCACGGCCTGTTGCGGATTGGTCTGCGTGTCCGAAACGATGACCTCGATGCGCCCGAGCGAAGTTCCGCCCTGCGCGTTGATCTGTTTGATGGCGAGGTTGATGCCGTTGAGCGAGGTCGGCCCGAACTGGGCGAGCGCCCCGGTCATCGGCATGAGCGCGCCGAACTTGACGGTTTGTTGCGCCTGGACGGCGCCGCTCGCGAGCGCGAACGTGATCGCGCTGGCCGACAGCAGCGCTAAGCGGCGACCAAAGGTTTTCATGTGCATGGATGTCCCTCCCGATATTGGCCCCGAACCGGGGCCAGATGTTGTGTTGGGCGCAGCATATCTTGGTGGTTCGGCGCCCCGCAATCGAACCGGGCTGGCGTCGATCGTCACAACTAATGGCTAAGCAATTGGCGGGAAAGCCAAATAGTGCCGCCACGTAGTGGTGCGTTGGCAGCGTTCCGCCACATATGGTACTGATAGCCCCTTGTCCGAACGCGTCTTTTCCATCGATGCCAACCGTGACCGTCGCCGTCGCCAATGACCATGCGGGCCTACCCTTGAAGGCGCTCGTCCTCGATGAGATTCGTGGGCTCGGTTTCGTGCCGCTCGATCTCGGTACCAACGATGGTGCCTCGGTCGACTATCCCGATTTCGGTCGCGCCGCGGCGTCCGCTGTGGCCAGTGGGCGCGCGCAACGCGCGGTCATCATTTGTGGCACGGGAATCGGAATCAGCATGGCGGCCAACCGTCATGCCGGGGTGCGTGCCGCTGTCTGCCACGACAGTTCGACGGCGCGCCTGGCGCGCCAGCACAACGACGCCAACGTGCTTGCCCTCGGGGCCCGCATCATCGGACCCGAGGTGGCGCGTGATTGCGTGCGAACGTTCCTGACCACCGATTTCGAAGGCGGCCGGCATGGGCCGCGTGTGGCGAAACTAGCCTGACCCTCGAACCCTCCGGCCGATTGGACTGATCGATGCGCTGCCCGTTCTGTGGAAACGACGACACCCAGGTGAAAGACTCCCGCCCGGCCGAGGACAACTCGGCGATCCGGCGGCGGCGCTACTGTCCGCAGTGCGGCTCGCGTTTCACGACGTTCGAGCGGGTCCAGTTGCGCGAACTGACGGTGGTCAAGAAGAACCAGCAACGCGTGCCGTTCGATCGCGACAAACTGGCGCGCTCGATCCACATCGCCACGCGCAAGCGACCGGTCGATCCTGAACGCATCGACCGCATGATCAACGGCATCGTGCGGCGACTGGAAAGTCTGGGCGAGTCCGAGATCCCGAGCGACACCATCGGCGGGTTGGTGATGGAAGCGCTCGCCAACCTCGATCAGGTTGCCTACGTCCGCTTCGCCTCCGTGTACCGCAACTTCCGCGAGGCCCGAGATTTCGAGACCTTCGTCGGAGGCATGGGTGGCAGCGAAGACGGCGGCACCAAGAGCGACTGACGAAACGTTAATGCGGGCCGCGCTCGCCTTGGCGCAGCGCGGCCAGGGCGAAACGTGGCCGAACCCGACGGTCGGCTGCCTCATCGTCCGCGACGGGCGAATCCTCGGTCGCGGTCGCACGCAGCGTGGCGGGCGACCGCACGGCGAGACTGTCGCCCTGGCCCAGGCCGGCGCCGCCGCGCGCGGCGCCACGGCCTACGTGACCTTCGAACCCTGCGCGCACCATGGCGCGACGCCGCCATGCACGGAGGCGTTGATCGCTGCCGGCATCGCGCGCGTCGTCTACGCGATCGAGGACCCCGACCCGCGCGTGCGCGGTCGTGGGGCCGCGCAGTTGCGGGCGGCGGGGATCACGGTCGAGTCGGGCATCGCCCTGGCGGAGGCCACCGAGGTCAACGCCGGCTTCATCAAACGGGTCACGCGCGGCCGGCCCTGGGTGACGCTCAAGACGGCCGTCTCGCTCGACGGACGTATCGCGACGCGGACCGGCGAGAGTCAATGGATCACCGGCGACAGCGCCCGCGCCCATGCGCACCTGCTGCGCGCCACCCACGATGCGATCCTCGTCGCATCGGGCACGGCGATCGCCGACGACCCAATGCTCACGTGTCGGCTCGCCGGGCTCGAGGGCCGTTCGCCGGTGCGCGTCCTGTTCGATGCCCATTTGCGGACGCCGCTGACCGCCAAGCTCTATCGCACGGTCCGCGAGGTGCCACTGTGGGTCTTCACCGGCAAGCCAGCCGATGACGCGGCCCATCGCGCCGCGCTCGCCACCGGAGCGCGGCTGTTCGTGATCGGATTGGATGGCAGCGGTCATGGCGTTCGCATCGAGCACGCCCTCGGCCGGTTGGCCGAAGAGGGGATCACCCGGGTGCTGGTCGAAGCGGGAGGCGCGCTCGCGGCGGCGTTCCTCAACGACGGGCAGGTCGATGACCTCGTGGTCTATCGCGCGCCCATATTGCTGGGCGGCGATGGAAAGGCCTTGGCCGATTCGTTGGCCGTCGACAGCCTGACGCAGGCGCGACGTCTCGAACGCCGCGGCCGCCTTGGCTTGGGTCAGGATGTGGTGGAAACTTTCCGCGTTCAGAACTAAGACATGAGGCCATGTTCACCGGGATCATCACCGATGTCGGGACCGTGCGTTCGGTCGATCGGCCGTCCGATGTACGGATCGCGATCGAAACGCGGTTCGACACCGCGACCATTCCCCTCGGTGCATCGATCGCCTGTTCCGGGCCGTGTCTCACCGTGGTGGAAAAGGGGCCGGGTTGGTTCGCCGTCAACGTGTCGACCGAGACCTTGTCGAAGACGACGCTGGGCGATTGGCGTCCGCGCCAGCGCATCAACCTCGAGCGCTCGCTGCGCGTGGGCGATGAACTCGGCGGCCACCTCGTGTCGGGACATGTCGACGGCGTCGCGACGCTCGTGTCACGGCGGCCCGAGGCCGGATCGGTGCGCATGACCTTTGCCGCGCCCGCCTCGCTCGCTCGCTACATCGCGCCAAAAGGAGCCGTCGCGATCGACGGCACGTCGTTGACCGTCAACGAGGTCGACGGCGTGAACTTCGGCGTCAACATCATTCCGCATACGCTTCAGGTGACGACGTTTGGGGACCTGCAACCCGGCGCCCGGGTCAACATCGAGGTCGACGTGCTGGCGCGCTACGTCGATCGTCTGCGACAAATGGCATGAGTACCCCACTAACGACCGCCTATCCGGACTTCGAAGGTTATCTGTCCTCGATCGAGGAGATCGTCGAGGATGCGCGTCGCGGCCGCATGTTCATCCTGGTCGACGACGAGGACCGTGAGAACGAAGGCGACCTGATCGTGCCGGCCGAACGGGCGACGCCGGAGGTCGTCAACTTCATGGCCAAGAATGGCCGCGGGCTCATCTGTCTGGCGATGCCCGAGGAACGCTGCCGCGAACTGGGCCTGGAGTTGATGACGCGGCGCAACGAGTCGCGTCACGAAACCGCGTTCACCGTGTCGATCGAGGCGCGCGACGGAATCACGACCGGAATTTCGGCCGCGGATCGCGCGCACACCATCCAGGTGGCGATTGATCCCAGCAAGGGTCGCGGTGACATCGTTTCGCCCGGCCACGTGTTTCCGTTGATGGCGCGTCGGGGCGGCGTGCTCGTCCGCACCGGCCATACCGAAGCCGCCGTCGACATCGCGCGGCTCGCCGGACTCCATCCGGCAGGCGTGATCTGCGAGATCATGAACGACGACGGCACGATGGCGCGCATGCCCGATCTCGTGAAGTTCGCGCAATTGCACGGGCTCAAGATCGCGCGCATCGCCGATCTCATCGCCTACCGCCGTCGTCACGACACGCTCGTGACGCGCGCCATGGAGCGCACGCTCGACTCGGTTCACGGCGGTCAATGGCGGACCGTCGTCTACGTCGACACGGTGAACTACTCCGAACACATCGCCTTGGTGAAGGGCGATGTCTCGGGGGACGACCCCGTCCTCGTTCGCGTGCATGCCCTCAACGTCGTGCAGGACGTACTGGGCGAACGACGCGGCCAGGGGGGCGTCCTACAGGCCGCGATGCGCCGGATCGGCGAGGAAGGCCGCGGGATCGTCGTCCTGGTGCGCGAGACCAACCCGCTCAGCATCACCGATCGCATTCGTTTCGAACTCGGCGACAACGACGCGCCGCGTCCGCTGCGCGACTACGGGATCGGCGCCCAGATCCTGCTCGATCTCGGTGTCCGTCGCATGGTCCTGCTGACGAACGCGCCGCGACCGATCATCGGCCTCGAAGGCTATGGGCTCTCCGTCGTCGATCGGCTGCCCGTGCTGCCGCGGCCGACCGAGGCCAAGCCGTGAGCGCGGGTCCACATCTCCTGATCATCGAGGCGCGGTTCTACACGCATCTCTCCGATTTCCTGGCGGCGGGCGCGATCAAGGCGATCGAGGCGCACAAGGGGACCTATCGTCGTATCGAGGTGCCGGGATCGCTCGAAATCCCCGGCGTTGTCCGCATGGCTGTCGAGGCGATGGAGCGCGGTGCGACCGAAGAGCGCTTCGACGGTTTTGTCGCGCTGGGCTGTGTCATCCGCGGCGAGACCTCGCATTACGATCACGTCTGCCAGGAGAGCATCCGCGGCCTCCAGGAATTGGTGCTGCGTCACGGCATCGCCGTCGGCATGGGTATTCTGACGTGCGAGAACGAGGCGCAGGCGTCAGAGCGAGCGCGTCCGGATCGCGGCAACAAGGGCGCCGCCGCGGCCGAGGCGGCGCTCACGATGATCGCCGTGCGGCGCTCGTTTCGGTTGCCATGACCGGCGAAGTGCCGGACCGTCACGCGCGGACGGTGGCACGGCTGGCGGCCGTCCAGGCGCTCTATCAGATCGCCCTCAACGGCACCCCGGCCCCACTCGCGGTCGAGGAGTTTCGTGCGCACCGGCTGTCGGGCGACTTCGAGGGCGTTCCGCTCGGCGATGCCGATCGCGCGTTCTTCGAGGACATCGTGCTGGGCGTGGTGGCGCGCGCCGCCGATATCGATTCCCAGGTCAACCAGGCCCTGTCCAAAGGACGTTCGCTGGCGCGCGTCGAGGCGGTGTTGGCGGCGATCCTCCGCGCCGGGGCCTACGAGTTGACGGCGCGCGTCGATGTCCCGGCCGCCGTCGTGATCGACGAGTACGTCGAGATCGCCAAGTCGTTCTTCGATGCCGCGCAGGTGGGCCTGGTCAACGGCGTCCTCGATCGGTTGGCCCGCGAAATCCGCCCGGCCGAACTCGCGGCCCGAGCCGCGGGCTGAACTCCCGGAGGTCGCAGTGCCTCGTCGCGGTGAATTCGAGCTGATCCACGACCTGTTCAAGCCGCTCTCCGACCAGGCACACGGTCTGGGACTGACTGATGACGCAGCGCTGGTGGCGCCCGATCCCGGTCACGACCTGGTCGCAACCACCGACATGGTGGTCGAGGGCATCCACTTTCTTCCCGAAGACCCACCCGGCGACGTGGCGCGTAAGGCGCTGCGCGTGAACCTGTCGGACGTCGCCGCGATGGGGGCAAAGCCGCTCTATTACCTTCTGACGCTCGCGGCGCCCGCGTCGCTGAGCGACGCGTGGCTCGAGGCCTTCGCCGCCGGGCTCCACGATGACCAGCAGCGTTACGGCGTGACGCTGGTCGGTGGCGACACGGTCTCGACCCCGGGCCCGCTGTCGCTCAACATCGTTGCCTTGGGACAGGTGCGGCGCGGTATGGCGCTGCGTCGATCGGGCGCTCAGGCGGGCGAAGGGATCTTCGTCAGCGGGTCGATCGGCGACGCCGCCTTGGGGCTCGCCGTCGCCCGGGGCGAGTTTTCGCCCCCGGCGGAGATCGGCCGAGCCTTGCTCAGTCGTTATCGCGTGCCCGAGCCACGGGTCACGCTCGGCCCGCGTCTCGTCGGCGTCGCCCGGTCGGCCATCGATGTCTCGGACGGGCTGGTAGCGGACCTCACGCACATCACCGAGGAGTCGCGCATCGGGGCCGAAATCCGGTTGGCCGATGTGCCGCTGTCGCCAGCCGCGCAGCGGATGATTGCGGGCGATCACGACCAGCTCGTCGGGGCGATAACCGGCGGTGACGATTATGAACTCCTGTTTACCGCGCCGATCGCGCTCGAATCCTGGTTGCAGCGAATCGCCGCGGAGGTCGGGGTGCCGATCACGCGAATTGGCGAGACCAACACCGGCTCCGGTGTCGTGGTTCGCGGTCCCGACGGCCGGGAGATTGCGATCACCCGGCGCGGCCACACGCACTTCTGAGAGCGGCGGCGGTTGCTGCCGGGCTTCACCTGCGTTAACAGAAAGGGGTGAAGAAACTCGTATTCCTCGGGCTTGGGTTCCTCCTGCTGCTCGGAGCCGTGGGGGCTGGACTCTCGGTGATGCTCGGCGGCGACAAGAGCGAGACCAAGGCCGTCAAGGCCGAGCCGCCACCGCCTCCGCCACCCTCGGAACAGACCGTGGTCGACCTTGCGGCTGTCGCCGTCCCGCTGGTTCGCGAGGGCCGTGTCCGGCGATACGTCACGCTGGTCGTCAAGTACGATGCACTCGCCAGGCCCGGGCAGAAGGCGGCCCTCGATGATTTCAAACCGCAACTTCGTGACGCGATCATCCGTGAGGTTCACGGGCGGCACCTGGCGATCACGGCCGACGGGTTCGACCTCGACATGAAGGACGTCGAGGCGCGTTTCGGCGCCATCGGGCGGCGCATCCTCGGCGCGGACACCTACCGTGGTGTGAACGTTGGCGAGGCCCAGGCGAGCGCCCCGGGAGCCCCGCCGCCGGCCCGGCCGACCCCCTCGAAGTCAAGCGGCCACTAGCGTGCCGGAAAGCGAGCGTTGATGGATCCGGTCAAGCGGACGGTGACGCTCTTGTCCCTGTGTCAGGCCGTGTTCAACACGGGACAGGCGATGCTGATGCTGACCGCGGGCCTGGTCGGCTATCAGATGCTGGGGGAGAATCCGACTCTCGCGACGATGCCAATCTCGACGATGGTCGTCGGCACCGCGATGGCGACGATCCCCGCATCGCTGCTGATGGGCCGCTTCGGGCGGCGCAACGGGTTCACCATCGGCAACGGCATCGCCTTTCTCGGGGCCGCGATCGCCGCGCTCGGCGTCTCGATCGGCGGCATGCCGGGGTTCGCCGCGTTTTGCGTCGCTACCTTCTGCCTGGGGTCGGCCAACGGCTTTGCCCAGCACTACCGGCTGGCCGCCGCGGACGTGGCAAAAGGAGATTTCAAGCCGAAGGCAATTTCCTATGTGCTGGCCGGCGGAGTGGTCGCCGCCTTCGTCGGTCCCGAGATCGTCGTTCGCACCGTCGACATGATCCCCGAGACGCGTTTCCTCGGCACCTTCTTCGCCCTGATCGGCGTGCAGTTCGTCTCGCTCGCGCTCATTCGTACCCTCGATCTGCCGCGGCCGACCGCGGCGGAGTTGCGCGAGACGCCGCGGCCGCTCGGCGAAATCGCGCGGCAACCGACGTTCATCGTCGCCTGTCTGTCGAGCATGATCGGGTTCTCGCTGATGTCCCTCCTGATGACGGCCACTCCGATCGCGATGGTCGAGCAGTTCCACCACGCGCTCGACGACACCAAGACGGTCATCCAGTGGCACGCCTTCGCGATGTTCTTCCCCTCGTTCTTCACTGGCGCGATCATCGCCCGTTTCGGCGTCGTCAACGTCATCCTGGCGGGCATCGTGTTCATGGTGGGTTCGGTCGGTTTCGCGGCGACCGACACCAACGTGCTGCATTTCTGGATGGCCATGTTCCTGCTCGGGCTCGGCTGGAACTTCATGTTCGTGGGTGGCTCGACCCTCCTCACCGAGTCCTACCGCGTGTCAGAGCGCCCCAAGGCCCAGGCCTTCCACGACTTTGCCGTGTTCGGTCTGGTCGCACTTTCGTCGCTGTCGTCCGGGGCGCTGCTCCAGTTCCTCAGTTGGCAGGCGGTCAGCCTCGGGGCCATCCCGTTCCTCGTGGTCGTGACTCTGGCCGTGGTGTGGCTCGCCTGGCGCCGCCGCGCCGCGCCGTCGCCGGCCTGATTGGCGAGCCGGTTGCGCCGACCAGCCGTTTTTGGCATGTTCCGCCGACTTTTTTGCCGGGATTCCGCTGCGGCTCTGGGGTGCGGCGATTCCCAACACCTAGCGACGCCAGAAGGGGCCGTTTTCCAATGTCCAGCAATTGGCTGTGGTTTTCGATCATCTCGGGCGTGATCGCCCTGCTGTATGGCCTGTGGGCCAGCCGCTCAGTGCTGTCGCGTAGCGCGGGCAACGAGCGCATGCAGGAGATTGCGCGGGCGATTCAGGAGGGCGCAAGTGCCTACTTGAACCGCCAGTATCGGACGATCGGGATCGTCGGCGTCGTCATTTTCGTGTTGTTGCTGATCCTGCTCGGCTGGAAAGAGGCGGTCGGTTTCGCCATCGGTGCCGTGCTGTCGGCCGCGGCGGGCTACATCGGCATGAACGTCTCGGTACGCTCGAACGTTCGGACGGCGGAAGCGGCGCGCAAGGGCCTCGAAGAGGGCCTCGCCGTGTCGTTCCGGGCGGGTGCCGTAACCGGTATGTTGGTCGCGGGTCTGGCGCTCCTCGCCGTCGCTGTCTATTACGCCTTTCTCCTCGAGTTCGGGGCCAAGGGTCGCGGGCTCGTCGATCCGCTGGTCGCACTGGGCTTCGGGGGCTCGCTGATCTCGATCTTCGCGCGCCTCGGCGGCGGCATCTTCACCAAAGGGGCCGACGTCGGTGCCGACCTGGTTGGCAAGGTCGAAGCCGGCATTCCCGAAGATGATCCGCGCAACCCGGCGGTCATCGCCGACAACGTCGGCGACAACGTCGGTGATTGTGCCGGCATGGCGGCCGATCTGTTCGAGACCTACGCGGTGACGGCCGTGGCCACGATGGTCCTGGGCTCGATCCTGTTCGGCGCCTCGTCGATCAGCGCCAGCCTCATGGTCTATCCGCTCGCGATCGGTGGCGCCTGCCTGTTGGCCTCGATCGTCTCGACGTTCTTCGTGCGCCTCGGCGCCTCGAAGAACATCATGGGCGCGCTCTATCGCGGGCTCATCGCGGCGGCGGTGATCTCGGCGGTCCTCTTGTGGTTCGTGACCGACTGGGTCCTGGGGGCCTCGACCGTGCTCAAGACGGGCAGCCTGTCGTTCACCGCGACGTCGCTGTTCTATTGCGGTCTGGTCGGTTTGGTCGTCACCGGGTTGATCGTGTGGATCACCGAGTACTACACCGGCACCAACTACCGACCGGTGCGGAGCGTCGCGCAGTCCTCGACCACGGGCCACGGGACCAACATCATCCAGGGTCTCGCGGTTTCCATGGAGGCGACCGCCATACCCGCGATCATCATCGTCGCCGGGATCGTCGTGACGTACGAGCTCGCCGGTCTTTACGGCATCGCCATCGCGGCCACGACCATGCTGGCGCTGGCCGGCGTCGTGGTCGCGCTCGACGCCTACGGCCCGGTCACCGACAACGCGGGGGGTATCGCCGAGATGGCCAACCTCGAAGAGTCGGTCCGCGACACGACCGATGCGCTCGATGCGGTCGGCAACACCACCAAGGCGGTGACCAAGGGGTACGCCATCGGTTCGGCCGGTTTGGCGGCCCTCGTGCTGTTCGGCGCCTACACCGAGGACGTCGCCCACTTCTTCCCCAACGTGAAGGTCGACTTCGCGCTGTCCAATCCGTACGTCGTGATCGGCCTGTTCCTGGGCGGATTGCTGCCCTACCTGTTCGGCGCCATGGGCATGACCGCGGTCGGTCGGGCGGCGGGTTCGGTCGTCGTCGAGGTTCGTCGGCAGTTCAAGGAGATCAAGGGCATCATGGAAGGGACGGCGAAACCGGATTACGGCCGGGCCGTCGACATGCTGACCCGCGCCGCGATCAAGGAGATGATCATCCCCTCGTTGCTGCCGGTGCTGGCGCCGATCGTCGTTTACTTCGTGGTGCGGCTGATCGGTGGGCAGGGGGCGGCGTTCGCGGCGGTGGGCGCGATGCTGCTCGGCGTCATCGTCACCGGCATCTTCGTCGCCATCTCGATGACGGCGGGCGGTGGGGCTTGGGACAACGCCAAGAAGTACATCGAAGACGGCAACCACGGTGGCAAGGGGTCGGAGGCCCACAAGGCGGCGGTGACCGGCGACACGGTCGGCGACCCGTACAAGGACACGGCTGGCCCGGCGGTGAATCCGATGATCAAGATCACCAACATCGTGGCGCTTTTGATGCTGGCGGCGTTGGCCTAAACGATCGTTCGCCCGACGTCGGGCGGTGCGCCGCGACTACTCGTTGTTGCGACCGCCGCCAAATCGTCCGAGGTTGCCCAACATCTGCTGGAAAAACCCGAGTTCGCGCCCTCGGGTCGGGGTTTCGCGGGTGACGGGGTCGATGACCTGGCCGTCCTTAAGCGTGTAGCGCCGCACCTCGCTGAGCAATCCCGTGTCGTTGAACGTCACCACCACGACCTGCTGGTCGAGCACCTTTTCTTCGAAGAAGGCGACCCGTTCGGTGCGCCGATGGACATAGAGCCAGGTGTCGCTATCGAAGGGGGTGACGCTGGAGGGATTCCCGAGTTTGCTCGAAATCGCGGTGCGATCGTCGACGCCGCGGCGCAGGCTATCGATACGCGCCTCGTCGGGCACGAACCCCTGGAAATGAACGACCGGGGTGCATCCGACGATCGCCAGCGTCAGCAGCAAGCTTGGCCAAGCCGTACGGCGCATTCCGCGTGCTGATCCTTTTCGACGACAGCCCGCGAGGGGCAATTCGTGGCCGGACGATTGCATCGGCTAGCATGCCTGTCAACGTCGTGGGGCGGGCGCGCCGATGAACCTCTGGAACCAATTGCTTGGCCTGTGGAAGGCGCCGCGGCTGGCCGGACCGGCGGCTGCGCTCTACGAGGCCGTGGTCCGTCAGGCGCGCCAGCCCGCATTTTATGCCGAGTGTGGTGTCGCCGATACCCTGGATGGTCGCTTCGACATGATCGTGCTGCATGCCGTGCTGGTGATTGCGCGACTGCAGCCGCATGCCGGGCTGCCGCGCGAACTCGCCCAAGCGCTGTTCGACCATCTGTTCACCGACATGGATCACAGCCTGCGGGAGATCGGGGCCGGGGACATGGGGATCGCCCCGCGAATCAAGAAAATGGCTCGGGCGTTCTACGGCCGGGCCCAGGCCTACCAGGAGGGCTTGGCGCAGGGCGATGCCGCGTTGTCGGAGGCCCTGCTCCGCAACCTCTTCCGCGGCGAGGATCCCGGGGCGCCGCGCCGCACCGCCCTCACGGCCTACGTCCGGCGGGAACATGACGCCCTTTCCCGTCAGTCCTTGGACCGCTTTCTCGCCGGCGAGGTGCAATTTGGCCCGCCGCCGTCGCCCGGATCCGCGTAGTCGTGCGGATTGACCGCCGCCGGCCGAGTCGATAGGTTCCGCCGCTTTCCGGCGTGGCCTGACTGGGCGGGAATGCGCGATGCCAGAGCAGTCGGACTTCTCTTTGGTCGTAGACGTCTCGACGGTCGGTCCGGGCGGCGCCGAATACGCCTTCGTGGCCTCGCCAGCGGAGCGGCGGGCGGTGGCCGATCGTCTTGGTCTGGTCGATTTGGTCGCGTTGACGGGCACGGCAAGAGTGATGCGGGCGGCAGGAGAGAAGGGCGTGTACCTCGAGGTCCATTTCGTAGCGGATGTGGTTCAATCCTGCGTCGTAACCCTCGAACCTGTCAGCATGCGCCTCGAAGAGGACGTCGAGCGCACCTACGCGCCACCGACGGACCCGACGGCGGATACGGCAGACGTCGTCGTCACGATGGAAGACGATCTGACCGAACCCCTCGTCCACGACCGCCTCGACATCGGGGCGGCAGTGATCGAGCATTTGGCGCTTTCGCTCGATCCTTATCCGCGAAAACCGGGTGCCGCTTTTGTCCTGGAAAACCAGGATGTTGCGACGAACTCCCCGTTTGCGGCTTTGGCCCGGCTTAAACAGCCGCCTAAGAGCGGCTGAAAAGTAAGGTGAATCCGGCTACACTTCTTGTTCCAAGGGAATCGATCCAATGGCTGTACCCAAGAAAAAGATCTCGAAATCGCGTCGCGACATGCGGCGTTCCCACCATGCGCTGGCGCGCTCGACCTACGTCGAGTGCTCCAACTGCGGCGAGCGCAAGCGGCCGCACCACGTTTGCCCGGCCTGCGGACATTACGACGGACGGGAGGTCGTCTCCTCCCAGGCCGCCGGCTAGCGACGAACGCCCGAGGGGCCGGTGAGCATGACCCTGACATTGGCGTTGGACGCGATGGGGGGCGACAAGGCCCCGGGCATCGTGCTCAAGGGGGCGGATATCAGCCGGAAGCGCCACCCGAACGTCCGATTCTTGATGTTCGGGGACGAGCGTCGCATTGGGCCGATCCTCAAGCGCTTTCCCAAGCTGCGGGACCGTTGCGAGGTTCGTCACACCGACGAGGCCGTGGCCGGGGACGAGAAGCCATCCACGGCTTTGCGGCGCGGCAAGAAAGCATCGATGCGACTGGCGATCGACGCCGTTCAGGCGGGTGAGGCGGCCGGGGTCGTGTCGGCCGGCAATACCGGCGCGCTGATGGCGATGTCCAAGTTCGTGCTGAAGACGGTCCCGGGCATCGATCGTCCCGCCATCGCCGGCTTCTTTCCGTCCAAGCGCGGCGAGATGGTCATGCTGGACCTCGGCGCTAATCTCGAGTGTTCCGCGGGCAACCTGGTCGAATTCGCGACGATGGGGGCGGCCTTCGCGCGGATCGTCCTCGGGATCCGGCGTCCGACGGTGGGGTTGCTCAACGTCGGCACGGAGGACGTCAAGGGTCATGACCATATCCGCGAAGCAGCCCAGATCCTTCGCGAGACCCCCAATCTGCCGCTCGAGTTCGTCGGGTTCGTCGAGGGCACCGACATCGGCACCGGTCGGGCCGACGTGTTCGTGGCCGATGGATTCACCGGCAACATTGCCCTCAAGACGATCGAGGGAACGGCCAAGTTCTACACCGAGAATCTCAAGGCAGCGTTCCGCCGCTCGCTGTTTTCGCGCCTCGGCTATCTGTTGGCGCGCCCCGCCCTGATGGCGCTGCGCCGTCGGCTCGACCCGCGCAGCTACAACGGCGCGCTGTTCGTCGGCCTCAACGGCATCGTGGTCAAGAGCCACGGCAGCACCGATGCGATCGGTTTCGCCAGCGCCCTTGGAGTCGCCGTCGACATGGCCGAAGGGGAGTTCAACACCACCCTGGTCAACGACCTGAAGGCGTTTTCCGTGGCTTCGGCGACGCGCCCGCCGGAGGCTGCCGCATCGTGAGTGTTGTGCGGTCGGTGATCCGGGGGTGCGGCTCGTACCTCCCGGCGGGGGTGGTATCCAACGCGGAACTGGCAAAGCGGGTCGATACGTCGGACGAGTGGATCGTCGAGCGGACGGGCATTCGACAACGCTATCTCGCGGGCGACGGCGAGTTGACGTCCGCCCTCGCGTTGAAAGCCTCGCAGTCGGCGCTCGCCGCGGCCGGCGTTTCCCCATCCGATCTAGACCTCATCGTGCTGGCGACGACGACTCCGGACGAAACCTTTCCGGCGACGGCAACCGCGGTGCAGGCCTCCCTCGGGATGACTCGCGGCGCGGCCTTCGACGTGCAGGCGGTCTGTTCCGGCTTCGTCTACGGCCTCGGCGTGGCCGATGCGCTGCTGCGGACCGGCCAGGGCACCAACGCCCTCGTGATCGGCGCCGAGGTGTTCTCCCGCCTGTTGGACTGGAACGACCGCACGACCTGCGTACTGTTCGGCGACGGGGCCGGGGCCGTCGTCCTCGGCACACAGCCAGGGCAGGGCACGACGAACGACCGCGGAATCTTGGCGACCAAACTCCATTCCGACGGACGGCTCCACGACGCCCTCTATGTCGATGGTGGTCCCGGCAAGACCGGAACCACCGGACATGTCCGCATGCAGGGCAAAGAGGTGTTCAAGCATGCCGTGGTCAACATGGCCGGGGTCATCGAAGAGGTGGTGGCCTTAGCTGGGCTGACCCTTCAAGACATCGATTGGCTGGTGCCACACCAGGCCAACAAACGCATTCTCGACAGCACGGCGAAGAAACTTGGGATAAAACCCGAAAAGGTTGTAACGACCGTGGACCAGCACGCCAATACCTCGGCCGCGTCCATACCGCTTGCGCTCGACGTCGCGGTAAAGGACGGGCGGATCCGGCCGGGACAACTGGTGGTGATGGAGGCCATGGGCGGTGGCTTCACCTGGGGGGCGTGCCTCGTCCGATGGTAGAACGGCGGTCTTCAAGGCCTATTCAGGGACGCCGATTATCTATTTGAAATATCTCGCTATTGACCCTCCCCGGGATTGACGCCTCGGGGGCCCGGGGCTACCGTGGTGGCGGCAGATGGAGGGGAGTAGCGATGGCGGGCAAAACGGTCACCCGTGCCCAGCTGAGCGAGGCCGTTTATCAGGAGGTTGGCCTATCCCGGAATGAGTCGGCGGACTTGGTCGAGTCGGTCTTGGAGGAGATCGGCAAGAGCTTGATCCGCGGGGATACGGTCAAGGTCTCATCGTTTGGCAGCTTTTACGTGCGGGAAAAGGGCCAACGCGTTGGTCGCAATCCCAAAACCGGAGAAGAGGTTCCCATCCTTCCGCGCCGGGTCCTGGTGTTTCGGCCGTCCCACGTGCTGAAAGACCGGATCAACAGCGGTCTCTCGAAGTCGGAAGGGTAGCCGATGGCCGACGTGAATGGGCAGATGGGCGGTTTGCGCCGGGCGATGAAGTCGCCCGAGGCGTTCCGCACGATCAGTGAGGTCGCCACGGAGTTGGCGGTTCCGCAGCACGTCCTGCGGTTCTGGGAAAGCAAGTTCAATCAGGTCCGCCCGCTGAAACGCGGCGGCGGCCGACGTTATTACCGGCCCGAGGATGTCGATCTGCTGCGGCGCATCCGGTCGTTGCTCTATGACGAGGGCTACACGATCAAGGGCGTCCAGAAGCTGCTCCGTGAGCATGGGCGCAAGACCGGTCCCGCCACGGCCAACGAGCCGCCGCGCCCGCCGACGATCGGGCGCGTGATCGCGAGCGAACGACCGTCTCTGCCGTTGCAAGCCAGCCGTGAAATCAGCGCCGCCCTCGACGAACTCGAGGACATCCGCGACATCTTGAAATCGCGTCGACGTTAGGCGGTCGACCGCGACGGGGTCCGCCGCTATAGTCCCGCCCGCCGGGCGCATGCCCGGACATCGGTCGGAGCGTGGCGCAGCCTGGTTAGCGCACCAGACTGGGGGTCTGGGGGTCGGCGGTTCAAATCCGCCCGCTCCGACCAATTCTCCCGCGGTAAGCTGTTGGGGCACGAGGTGCGGCCGGCGTGTGGCCGTGACGCCTAATCCCGCGGAGAAGCGCCCTGCGGTTCCTTGTCCCCATCGCGACGGCTCTGGTCGCCCTCTCGGCGTGGTTGGCTCCCGATCAAGCCTCGGCCCAAGGGCGGTCGATCATTCTGGTCGCGGAGGACCACGAACGCGGGGCTGTCTCCAGCCGCAGCCGTGTGTTCGCCAAGCTCATCGCGACGCTGACCGAGGAACTGACCCGCCGGCTGATCAGTCCTCGTCGACGCTGAGATAACTACCGCGGATGATGGCGACCTTATCGCCTTCCGCCTGCACGACGCCGATATCCTCGATCGAAATCTCACAGGCCGAACAGATGTTGCGAATCGTCTGCCGTGGCCGGATCACCAGGGTTCGCGACGAACCGTCCCGGACGATATGGACTTGGTATTCGACCGAGTCCTCGTTCTTGAGATCGACGGCCCGGGCGAGCGGCGACCCCAACCCGACCAGCGCCAGGCCCGCGACTCCCGAGAGAATCGTTTTCATCATGGCCGAACCATACTCGACCTCGAGCCGAAACGTCACCGGCGGTCGGATGCAGCCTGGGGAGAGAACGTGGTCGGCAGATCGCGGGCGATGGTCGTCCCGTTGGTGCCCTGCATCGTGGCCTGCGGCTCTTCGATCCGTCCGATATGGGCGGATCGGCCACCCTGCTCGACGAAGCGACACGCGGCCGCGACTTTCGGAGCCATGGAACCTACGGCAAACGATCGGGTCGCCAGAGCCGTCGGCGAGATGGTCGCGAAATAGCGTGTCGTTGCTCTGGGGGGGCCAGGATTCCGCAACGCCCTGGACATCGGTCAGCAAGAGGAGCCGCTCGGCGCCGACGGCCGTGGCGATGAGGCTGGCAGTGAAACCCTTGTCGACGACGCCCTGTTCGCCGCGAATGGTTTCGTCTGCCGCGCGGCGTACCGGAACACCGCCACCACCCCCGGCGATGACAATGGCGCCCTGTCGAAGCAAGCCATCGATCAGATGGGTATCGCAGATTCCTTCGGGCTCTGATGAGGCCACGAGACGGCGGATCCCACCGCGGTCTTCGAAGGTGCGCCAGCCGCGGGTACGCAGATTCGCCTCCGCGGAGCGATCGTAGACCCGGCCTATTGGCTTTGCCGAGTCACGCTGGTTCGATACCGTCGTCAAGCTGATCACGGTGGCAACGGATCGCTCCGGCAGCAGGGATCGCAGGCTCGCCTCGATGCGATAGCCGATCCACCCGGTACTTGCGGCGATCGCATCGTCGAGGGCGAGTTCGGCACGGTCGGCGTGCAGGCCCACCTGGGGGCCGTTACCGTGCGTGAGGATCAACTTGTGCTCGCGAACGATCGGTACCAACGGGGTCAGCAACTGATGCCAGGTGTTCGGGTCGACCGACTCGACGGCAGGGCGTGACCACCGAGCGCGACAACTGTTCGCATCGTCACGCCCGTCGCGGCAGCCTGTCGACGAATGGCCCAATGACGGACCACAGATCCGGGACACCGCCGTCGGCGTACTCGTAGCGGGTACGAACGACCGGCAAACGCGGTTGAACGTCCCGCCCGAGGTCGATCGGGGTGCCGGCGACCACGAACTCGGCGTCCGACCGATCGATCGTCGCACGAAGTTCGGCAACCTGGGTTTCGCTATAGCCCATGGCCGGTAACACCGGGCCAATGTGGGGGTACTGCCGGTAGAGATCGACAATCTCGCCCACGGCGTAGGGTCGTGGGTCGAGCACGATTGCTCCGGCGGCGTTTGCCGCCACCAGGCCAGCGTCGCTTCGAATCGGGTCAGGTCCTCATGGGTGGTGCGCTCCGATTTGGCGATGATGATCGCATCGGCCGATCGCACCACGGTTTCGCCAGGGAAGTAGGCCGTTTCATGTCCCGGGCGAATGGCGTCGACCAGGGCGAGATGAAGGTCCGGACGCAGGAATGGAAAATCGTTGTTGCCGCCATCCCACAGGATGACGTCGGCCTCACGCCGGGCGTGTTCGGCGATGCGCCGGTAGTCGACGCCGGCGAAGGTCGGGATCCCGCGCTCGACATAGGGCTCGTACTCCTCTCGCTCTTCGATCGTGCACCGGGCCGCGGTCAGGTCCGCGCGGGATCGGAAGCACTGCACGGCTTGCGTCGCGAGGTCGCCGTAGGGCATCGGGTGGCGAATTGCGACGACGCGGCGCCGCGATTGGGCGATACGCGATGTGATCCAGCGCGCCACCTGGGACTTGCCGCAGCCGGTCCGCACCGCGGAAACGGCGATGACCGGACATCCCGCATCGATCATGGTGCGACACGGTCCCAGCAGGAGGAAGTCGGCTCCACTGGCCTGGGCACGGGCCGCCAGGTGCATTACGGCTTCGTGGTTGACGTCGCTGTAGGCAAAAACGACGACATCGATGCCCTCTTGGCGACACAGGGCCCCTAGGTCGTTCTCCTCTGCGATCATGATGCCTTCGGGGTAGAGCGCGCCTGCCAGCGTCGCCGGGTAGCGGCGACCCGCAATCCTCGGAATTTGTGCGGCCGTGAAGGCCCGCACGTCGAAATCGGAATCGTCGCGAAAGACGACGTTGAAGTTGTGGAAGTCGCGACCGGCGGCGCCCAGGATGAGGACCCGCTCGCGCCGTGCCATGGCACACCCCGTGCTGAACGCGCCATCGTTGCGTTGTTTTGCCGGATGTTCCTTGATCTCGCGCAAAGCGTGGCGCCGGGGGTATGCCTATCTGCATTTTGGAGGTGTGCCATGACCCGTTTGGATCGGCCTTTGCCGCTGCCCTCGTGTTCCTTCTCACCTTCGCCCTGTTCCAAAGCGACCCTGGGGGGCCGGCGACACGCATTCGGGTCGACGACGTCGTCGGACTTAATCAACGCGTCATCGAGATCGTCGAGAGCTG
>VGES01000036.1 GCA_016869765.1 Alphaproteobacteria bacterium | reverse complement strand
TCGTGATGGTAAAGAAAGTTCGTCATTCTGGCCTGCGACGGATGGCGACCACGGGTGCCGTGGTTCCAGGGCAATGGTACCATAGCGCTTGGCCGTTCGCGGGGAGCAGGAAGGCCATTTAGGAAAGGGTGTCCGGTGCGTCTAGTTACCCAGGCGATCGTGGTCGCCGTGCTCGCCGCCGGCGGCGCCGGGGCGTGGTACTACTACCAAGGCGTGAAAAACACGGCGAACGAGGCCGTACAACAGCGTCAGGCGGCCCAGGCCCGCGCCGTGCCAGTCGAACTGGTACGTGCCGCAACCGGCTCGGTCCAAGACATCGTCGAAGCGGTCGGCACGGCCCGCGCCAACGAGGCGGTCACGCTGACGCCCAAGGTCAGCGGCATCATCCGGAAGATCGCGTTCACCGAGGGCCAGCGGGTGAAGGCCGGCCAGATCATCGTCGAACTCGATGCCAGCGAGATCGAAGCCAAGCTCCAGGAAACGCGCACCATGCGCGAAAACACAGCGCGTCTCTACGATCGCGCGCTGCGACTGCTGCAGACCCGAAGCATCGCCCAAGCCCGGGTCGACGACCTGGAAGCACAACTGAATGCCTCGGACGCCCGCATCCGCGCCGACGAAGCGCGCATGTCCGACTATGTGATTCGCGCGCCGTTCGACGGCCGCGTGGGATTGCGGCGCGTCAGCATCGGCGCCCTGGTCACCCCGGGCACCGAGGTCGCGACGCTCGATGACACGACCAGCATTAAGGTCGACTTCCGGGTTCCAGAGTCCGCGCTGCGCGCCATCAAAGTCGGCAACAAGGTCGAGGCCCGGAGCCCGGCCTATCCGGATCGCGTGTTTTCCGGCACCGTGACGACCATCGGAACACGAGTCGATGCCACCACCCGTTCCGTCGAACTACGCGCCGAGATTCCCAACCGCGACGAGGCCCTCAAACCCGGCATGTTCCTGACCGCAGCGCTCGTCGTCGAAACCCGGGACAACGCGGTTCTGGTGCCCGAGGAAGCCGTGGTGTCGAGCGGCACCCGGCATTTCGTTTACACGATCGCCGATGGCAGGGCGAAAGAGACGCCGGTCACGCTCGGCAACCAGAAAGACGGCAAGATCGAGATTCGGTCCGGCATCGCGATCGGCACGCCGGTGGTGACTGGCGGCATCATCAAGATTCGCGACGGCATCGCCGTCCGGCCACTGGGTGCTCCCCCCGCCGGCGGTGGACCCGGCGCCCCAGGCGGCAATCCCCCTGCCGGCGCCCAACCGCCGCGGCCGACGAGTTAGTCCCATGGTCATCTCCGATCTCTCGATCAAACGCCCGGTCTTCGCCACGGTCCTGTCGATGGTGCTCATCATCTTCGGGCTGTTCGCCTTCCTGCGACTGACCGTCCGCGAACTGCCCAACGTCGACCCACCCATTGTCTCGGTCAGTGCCGTCTATCTCGGCGCCTCGGCCGAGATCATCGAAAGCGAAGTCACCCAGGTGCTGGAGGACGCCATCGCCGGCATCGAGGGCATCACGCGGTTGACCTCGTCGAGTCGCGAGGACTCCGCGGCCATCACGATCGAGTTCGACCTGTCGCGCGACATCGAGAGTGCCACGAACGACGTGCGCGACCGCGTCGCCCGATCGGTCCGCGCCCTGCCGCGCGCCGTCGATACGCCCCGCGTCGCCAAGACCGAGTCGGACGCCCAGGCGATCATGTGGGTGACGCTGTCCTCGGAACGCCAGTCGATCATGGAACTGACCGACTTCGCCAATCGGTTCGTTGCCGACCGCTTGTCGACCGTTCCGGGGGTCGCCCAGGTCCAGATCGGTGGCGGCCAGGACTACGCGATGCGAATCTGGATCGACAAACGCGCGCTCGCCGCCCGCAGCCTCACGGTGGCCGACGTCGACCAGGCGATCAAACGCCAGAATATCGCGCTGCCGTCGGGCCGGATCGAAGCGACCAATCGCGAACTGTCGGTGCGTACCGAATCGACCCTGAGCCGCGAGGATGCCTTCAAGAACATCATCATCGCGGAGCGCACCGGATACCTGGTGCGCCTCGGTGAAGTCGCGGATGTCCTGCTCGCACCCGAGAACGACCGCACGGAATACCGGGTCAACGGCAAGAGCTCGGTCGGCATTGGCATCGTGAAACAGTCGCGCGCCAACACCCTCGATGTCGCCAAGGGCGTGCGTGAGATCGTCGAGACCCTGAAGGATCAGATGCCGCCGGGCGTGGTGATTCGCCGCTCCTACGATCAATCGACGTTCATCGAGCGGGCGATCCACGAGGTCTACATCGCCCTCGGCATTTCGCTGGCGCTCGTCGTCGCGGTCAACTTCGTGTTCCTGCGCAACCTGCGCGCCACGGCGATTCCGGCGGTAGCGATTCCGGTGTCGGTGATCGCCACGTTCATCGTGCTGGCGGCGATGGGCTACAGCATCAACATCTTGACGCTGCTCGCGCTCGTGATCTCGATCGGCCTCGTCGTCGACGATGCGATCGTCGTGCTCGAGAACGTCCATCGCCGCATCGAAGAGGGCGAACCTCCGCTGCTCGCATCGTTGCTCGGTACGCGTCAGATCGCCTTTGCCGTCATCTCGACGACGGTCGTGCTGGTGTCGGTGTTCGTGCCCATCTCGTTCATGTCGGGGAACACCGGCCGCCTGTTCAGCGAGTTCGGAATTACCGTGGCGGCCGCCGTGATCTTTTCTGCCTTCGTGGCGCTCACCTTGACGCCGATGATGTGTTCGATCTGGCTACGTGAGCCGAAGGACGAAGGTTGGGTCTACCGCGTCAGCGAGCGTGGCTTCCGTGGTCTTAACGACGGCTATGGCTGGCTCCTGCGTAAGGCCATGAACATGCCGTTGGTGGTCGTCGCGTTCGCCGTCGCCTGGTCGCTGTTGGCGGTGGAATTGTGGCGCACGCTGCCGCAGGAGTTCGCCCCGATCGAGGATCGCGGCACGACCTTCATTTCGGTGACCGCGCCCGAAGGAGCGAGCCTCGAGTTCACGCGCCGCAACATCACGTTGATCGAGCAACGTCTGAAGCCCCTCCTCGACAAGGGCGAGGCCGAAGCCATCATTTCGATCATTGCGCCGTCGTTCGGGCGCCCCGGCCCGGTCAATGTCGGTTTCTCGCAGGTCGCGCTCAAACCTTGGGAAGAGCGCAAGCGCAGCCAGCAGGAGATCGTCCGCGAAATCTTCCCGCAGGTCGCCGGCATCCCGGGCGTCCGGGCTTTTGCCGTCAACCCCGCGACGTTGGGGCGCAACCGGTTTGGCGCGCCCGTGCAGCTGGTCATCGGCGGCCCGAACTACGAGACCCTCATCGAGTGGCGTGATCGGATCATTGCGCGGGTCGAGGAAAACCCGGGCCTGGTCGATGTCGGGTCCGACTACAAAGACACCCAGCCAGAACTGCGGGTCGAAATCGATCGTAACCGCGCGGCCGACCTCGGGGTCTCGATCGACGAGATCGGGCGCACCCTTGAGACGTTCCTAGGGTCGTCGTTCAGCACCACCTTCGATCGTGACGGCAAACGCTACAACGTCATCCTGCAAGGCAGAGCCGACGACCGGAACAGCCCGAGCGACCTGTCGAACATCTATGTTCGTTCGTCGCGGGCCCAACTCATCCCGCTGTCGAGCCTGGTGTCGACGACGCAGCGAGCCGGGGCCAAGGAACTCAAACGCGAGGACCGTTTGCGTTCGATCACGGTCACCGCTTCGCTTTCGCCCACGTACACCTTGGGCGAGGCCGTCACGTACCTGGAGAAGATCGCGGCCGAAGAACTGCCGTCCACCGCCAGGACGTCGTTCGGCGGTCAGACCCGGGAGTTCAAGCAATCGAGCGGTGCGCTCTACGTCACGTTCGCCCTGGCCCTGTTGATCGCTTTCCTGGCGCTCGCCGCCCAGTTCGAGAGCTTCATCCACCCGGTCATCATCATGCTCTCGGTGCCACTCGCCATGACCGGGGCCTTGCTGTCGCTGCGCTACACCGGGATATCGCTCAACATCTACAGCCAGATCGGCGTGATCATGTTGATCGGACTCACGGCCAAGAACGCGATCCTGATCGTCGAGTTCGCCAACCAACTGCGCGACGCGGGACGTCCGATCCGTGACGCGGTGCAGGACGCGGCCAAGATCCGGCTGCGCCCGATCCTGATGACCAGCATCGCCACGGCGATCGGTGCGCTGCCGCTCGCCTTCGCTTCGGGGGCCGGCGCAGAGGCGCGGCAGGCCTTGGGGGTCGTGGTGGTGGGCGGCGTCGGGTTCTCGACCGTGCTCAGCCTGTTCGTCGTGCCGGTGCTCTATTTGTGGCTGGCGCGCTACACCAAGCCGATGGGGCATGTCGCGAAGCGCCTGACAGCGCTCGAAGAAGAGCACGCGACGAAAGACCGCGCCCCGGCCCACGCGGCGGAATAGGCACGGCGTCCGGGTCGCCAGCCGGCTATTGGGCGGCGACCCGTTTCGACTCCTCGTAGCGCTTCTTTTCCTCGGCCACGAGTTCCTTCTTCGAGAGTTTGCCGACCATCGTCTTGGGCAACTGCTCGCGGAACTCGATGTGCTTGGGCATTTCGTGCCGCCCGATCCGTTCGCGCAGGAAGGCGTTGAGCTCGTCCGCGGTGAGCGAGTGTGCGGACTTGAGCTTGACGAACGCCTTGACCGCCTGGCCGGTGTAGTCGTCGGTCACCCCGATCACGGTGGTTTCTTCGACCGCCGGGTGCTGGTAGATCGCCTCCTCCACGGTCCGCGGGAAGACGTTGAAGCCGCTGACCAGGATCAGATCCTTCATACGATCGATGATGAACGTGTAGCCGTCGCCATCGAGATAACCAACGTCGCCGGTGTGCAGCCGCCCGTTGATCAGCACCTTGGCGCTCTCTTCGGGGCGTTGCCAGTAGCCCTTCATCACCTGCGGGCCGACGACGCAGATCTCGCCCGCCTCGCCCTGGGGAAGCTCTTTGTTCGGATCCTCGCGATCGGTGATCACGATCGTCGTGCCGGGCAGCGGCAAGCCGATCGAGTTCTCCTTATTGACCCCTTCCAGCGGGTTGCAGGCGACCACCGGCGAGGCTTCGGTCAACCCGTAGCCCTCGACCAAGTGACAGCCGGTCAAGGCCTCGAAGCGCTGCTTGATTTCGAGCGGCAACGGCGCGCCGCCCGAGATGCAGGCCTTGATGCACTTGAGGTCGTATTTGTCGCGTTCCTTGTGGTTGATGATCGCGGTGTACATCGTCGGAACGCCCGGCACCATGGTCGGGCGTTTCTTGTGGATGTCCTTGAGCACCGGCACCAGTTCGAAGCGCGGGTGCATGATGATCTCGGCCCCGATGAAGAGGCTGTAGTTCATCACGGCGACCATCGCGAAGACGTGGAAGAACGGCAACACCCCGAGCATGCGCTCGCGGCCCGGCTCGGCGCCGGTAAACCACATCGCGGCCTGTGCCGTGTTGGCGTAGATGTTGCGATGCGTGAGCATCGCCCCCTTGGACACGCCGGTCGTGCCACCGGTGTATTGCAGTACGGCGATGTCTTCCATCGGATCGATCAGTGGCGACGAGAAGCGCCCATCGTTGTTGAGTAGCTCGCGGAACGAAACGTGGTCGGAGTCGTTGGGAACGGCCGCGATGTCCTTGCTCTTGACCAACGGGAACAAGAGGCTCTTGGGGAACGGCAACACCTCCGGCATCGTGCCGACGACCAGTTTCTTGAGCCTGGTTTTGGCGAGCATCGCCGCCATCTTCGGATAGAGCACCTTGAGGTTCAGCGTCACCATGATGTCGGTGTGTGAATCCTCGATCTGTTGCATCAACTCGGGTTCGGAATAGAGCGGGCTGAAATTGACGACCGTGCCGCCGGCCTTGAGTACCCCGAAGTAGCTGATCACGTACTGCGGGCAGTTGGGCAGAAACAGCCCGACCTTGATACCCTTGCCGACTCCGAGCTTCTGGAAACCCGAAGCTGCATTGTCGACCAGGGCGCCAACCTCGCCATACGTGTAGCGACGACCGAGGAAGTCGAGGCACGGTCGATCCTTGAAGCGATGCACCGAGTCATCGAGGATCGCAAACAGCGGCTTGACCGGTATCGGCGTGTTCCAATCGATGGCAGCGGGGTAGTGCTTGCTCCAGAGCATGGGCGGCCTCCTGACTGCAGATGCTAGCCTCATTCCTGAGGACCAGCCAGCAGCCTCGGCCGCCCATGCACGAGGACGATCAGGCGGCCGCCTTGCTTCCCAGGGCCGCCAGCCGCCGCCGCCATCCCACGTTGACCGCGCTCGCCGGCTTCGAAGCCAGCCGCTCGTGGAGGAGCGCCTCGGCCATCGCCCGGTTGCCGCTCCGGATCGCGGCCTCGACCGTGGTCCACGAGAACAGGTCCCGCTGGGCGTGGCTACCGCCGAAACGATTGGCCTTGCCGCGCAACGGCAACAACGCTTCGAGCGCAGCCGGATAGTCGCTCGCGGCAAACGCCGCCAAGCCTCGGGCGGCGGGCAGACCCACCTCCCGGCTCATCATCGCGTTGGTACCCCCTGACCCGGCCGCCCGGTCGAGGGCGGCGATTACCCGCGCCTGATCCTCGGTTCGGCCCGCCCCGATGAACGCCATCATCGCGTGCACGTCGTTGAAAGCGTAGAGACGCTGGTCGATTCGCTCCGCCCAGCGCTCGGCCACGACGGCCCAGCGATCACCGACGCTCTCCCCGAGGGTCGCGAGACGCCACAACATCGCGGTCGAATCGACCAGTTCCAAGGCCTGGCCCAACCCGCCCGCGATGCGTTCGTCGTAGAGCGCCAGGGCGCGGCCCACCTCGTGCCGATCGAGATAATAGAGCGCGAGGTGCCACCAGTTGTGGAACGCGAACATGCTGTTGGGCGCCCATCCCTTGGCCGTCGATTCGAGCCAGCGGATACCGGCCTCGGAATCGCCCCGCATCTCGTAGACGTGAGCAACCGCGTGGGCGGCCCATCCGTCATTGGCGTTGAGCGCGTAGGCCTTCCGGCCAACGTCCTCGGCACGGGCATAGTCGCCGGCCTCCTCGAGGCCGAAGGCGGACATGCCGAGGACATAGCCGTATCCCGGCACGTGAGGCGACCATTGCGACACGACCCGCGCCATGCGGTCGCGCAGCATGTGCGAATAGCCGAGATAGAAGTCCCCGAGGTGGGCGAACTGCACCGCCATACCGTCGCGCGGATGGTCGATCGCGACCCGGCCCCAGTGTTCGACCGCGCGTTCGAAGTCCCCGGCGAGCCACGCCCGCACCGCAGCGATGTGCCCCCGCTCGCGTTCGTTGGCCTTGGCCACCAAACCTTCGAGCGCTGCGACGCTGCGTTTGAGCTCGCCTTCGAAGGCGCGATCCATTGCCGTGGCGAGAAGGCCAGCCCGAACGGCGTGCGCCATCACGAAATCGGGTTGATCGGCGAGCAACCGGTCGAGGGCCGCCAGTGGGTCCGCTTGGTAGGCGTGGACCATCAAGATCACCCGATTGAGGCCGGCCACGGCGCTGACCGAGTCGGTCGAAACAGGGTTGCCCTGAAAATCTTGGATCATCGTCGTCTCCACGAAGGATTGCGTTGTTGGACCGATACCTACGCATTGGCGCCGCCCACCTCTAGTCGACTCGTGGTCGTGTTCGGGGCCTGAGTGACTTTTCTCGCGGGATCAAGTGCTTAGAGCCGAGGCTGGCCGCTTTCCCGACGCTTCCGCGGGAGGAAATGGTGCGTCAACTGTACCCGTGGTACAGACGCGGCGTGGCCAACGCGAACGATCAGGTCTCAGCAGAATCCCCGAAGCGGCCCTCGGCTCGCGAACGTCTGCTCGATCTCGCCGAGGCCGCGGTACTGCAAAAAGGCTTCGCCGCGACCTCGATCGAGGAGTTGATCGCGGGCGTCGGCATCACCAAGAGCGGCTTCTTCTACCATTTCAAGGACAAGGGCGATCTCGCCGTCGCCCTCATGCAACGCTACGTCGAACGCGACGAGCAGATCCTCGACGAGCTGTTTCGCCGCGGCGATGAACTCAACGAGGATCCGCTGCATGGATTCCTGGTCGGCCTCAAGCTGTTCGCCGACCTAATGGCGAACCTGCCTGAAGCCCACCCTGGCTGCCTCGCGGCTTCGTTCTGCTATCAGTCGCAGCTCATCAACCGCGAGGTCCGCGCGCTCAACGCCGAGGGGGTGTTGGCCTGGCGCAACCGGTTTCGCGAGCGCCTCGAGAAGATCAGCGAGCGTTATCCGCCGCGAACGCCCGTCGATATCGAGGCCCTCGCCGACATGGCCGCCACCCTGGTCGAAGGCGGCATCATCCTGACCAAGATCCTCGACGAACGGCGCATCCTGCCGCAGCAGGTGCTGCTCTATCGCGACTTCGTACGGTTGCTGTTCGCGAACTGACGAAGCTACTTCCCGCGGAAGCGTGGTGGGCGTTTTTCCAGGAACGCGTTGGCGCCCTCGACGAAATCGTCCGTCGCGGCCGAGGCGGCAAAGGCCTCGACCTCGGCGGCCAGTTGGTCCGCGAGACTGGCGTGGGCCGAACGTCGGAATAGCGCCTTGGTCCGCCCCATCGCCTGTGTGGCGCCTGATGCGAGCTTGTTGGCCAGGGCATCGACGGTCGTATCGAGTTCGGCCCGCGGCACCACCCGGTTCACGATGCCGAGCGAAAGCGCGGTCTTGGCATCGAAGCGCTCGCCCAGGAAGGCGATCTCCGTCGCCTTCTTGAGGCCCACGGTCCGCGGCAGGAAGAAGCTCGACGATCCGTCGGGCGACAACCCTATTTGGTTGTAGGCCAACGTGAACTTGGCATCGTCGGCCGCGATCGCGAGGTCGGCCAGAAGGACAAAACTGAGCCCGATTCCAGCGGCCGCCCCCTGAACCCGCGCGAGCACCGGCTTGGGCATCTCGACCAAGGACAGGATCGCCACGTGGATGCCGTGGAGAAACTCGCGCTCGGTGCGCTGGCGCTCGAGCGCCGGTTTTTTCGCGATCTCGCGGAACATGGTGATGTCCCCGCCTGCACAGAAGTGATCCCCCGCCCCTTGGAGGACGACGCACCGGATCGCCGGGTCGTTCTCGATCCGACCCGTGAGCGCGATCAGGTCACGGCCGAGTTCTTCGCTCAGGGCATTGAGCTGCTGGGGCCGGTTGAACGTCAGCCGGGCGATGCCGTTGGCGACATCGAGTAGGACGGTGCCCGTCATGTTGGCCTCCTCAGGTCCGCAGCATTTCGGGTTCGACGGCAAACAGGGTGCCCGCGCCACGCGTGAGCGGCCCCAGGAGGGCCGCGGCCGGAGGCAGAACCTGTTCGCAGAAGAACTGGGCAGTGACGATCTTGGCGCGGCAGAAGGCGGCGTCCTCGCCTGGCGAGGCCAATCGCCGATTGGCCGCCAACGCCCCTTTCGATAACGCATAGGCGCCCGCGACCGTGCCGAAGAGGCGGAGATACGCGGTCGCTCCGGCGCTCGCCGCGTCGCGATCCTTGCCCGAGGCTTCGCGCAACCAGGTCGTCGCCGCCTCGAGCGCGGCGATGCCGTCCCCCAGGCCGCGCGCGACCGCGGTCAGGGCCGCCGCTCCCGACTTCTCGAGTTCTGTCTTCACGGCCTTCATGCGTCGCAGGATTTCATCGAGCGGTTGGCCACCGCCGATCGTGAGTTTGCGGCCCACGAGGTCGAGCGCTTGAATTCCGTTTGTGCCCTCGTAGATCGGCGTGATGCGGGCGTCGCGGTAGTGCTGGGCCGCGCCGGTCTCTTCGATGAAGCCCATGCCGCCGTGAATCTGAACCCCGATCGAGGCCACCTCGACCCCGACATCGGTCGACCAGCCTTTGACGACCGGGGTCAGCACATCGACAATCCCCTGATTGAGCGCCCGGGTAGCGCTGTCGGGATGACGATGGCCGAGATCATAGGCCTCGGCCGCCAGCAGGGAGATCCCCCGCGCGGCCTCGACGTGAGATTTCATGAGCATCAGATTCCGCCGGACGTCGGCGTGAACGATGATCGGTTCGTGGTCGGTTTCGGGGCGCCCGGCCCGTCGCCCCTGCTTGCGCTCCTGGGCGTAGGCCAGCGCCTTCTGGTAGGCGCGATCGGCGATCGCGACCCCTTCGAGGCCGACCTGCAGGCGGGCGTGGTTCATCATTGTGAACATGCACCGCATGCCCTTGTTCTCTTCGCCGACCAACCATCCGATGGCCCCGCCGTTGTCGCCGTAGGACATCACCGCCGTGGGGCTCGCATGGATGCCGAGCTTGTGCTCGAGCGATACACAGCGCAGATCGTTGCGTTGGCCGAGCGAGCCGTCGGCGTTGACCAGGAATTTGGGCACGGCAAACAGTGAGATGCCACGTGTGCCTGGTGGGCTGTTGGGCGTGCGGGCGAGCACGAGGTGGATGATGTTGTCCGCCATGTCGTGTTCGCCGTACGTGATGAAGATCTTGGTACCCGTGATGCGGAAGCTGCCGTCGCCCTGGGGAACCGCGCGCGCTTTGAGCGCGCCGACGTCCGAACCGGCATGTGATTCGGTCAGGTTCATCGTGCCGGTCCATTCTCCCGACACGAGTTTGGGCAAATAGAGGCGCTTCTGTTCCGGCGTGCCGTGTTGGGCGATCGCCTCGACGGCGCCCACGGTCAGGAGCGGGCACAGGCTGAAGGCCATGTTGGCGCTGGTCACCATCTCGGTCACCGCGGTCGACAGGGTGAACGGCAGGCCTTGGCCACCGATTTCGCTGTCGAACGCGAGACTGTTCCAGCCGCCCGATACGAACTGTCGATAGGCTTCCTTGAACCCCGCTGGAGTCCGCACGATACCGTTTTCGAGCTTGCTGCCCTGACGATCGCCGACGACGTTGAGGGGGCCGACGACATCCGCCGTGAATTGCCCGGCCCCTTCGAGAATGGCGTCAACGACATCGGGGGTCGCCGCATCGAACCCTTTGAGCTTGGCAATGGCCGCAAGATCGACGACCTCGGTGAGCTGGAAGCGGAGGTCGCGGAGCGGCGGCGTGTAATCGGACATCGAGGTTCCCAGACCTGTGATGGGGGCAAGATTCGGCATTCGCCGATTAGCGGACGTAGTATGGCATCGCACCCTTTCGGCGCAAACCCGCCCGCTGCTGCGATGACCATCTACGCCCCCATTCAGTCGACGATCGAAAAGGCGGCGGCCCTGCTGCGCGAGGGCGACCTCGTCGCGTTTCCCACCGAGACCGTCTACGGCCTGGGCGCGGACGCCACCAACGACCGCGCGGTCGCGAAGATCTTCGCGGCCAAGGCCCGGCCCCAATTCAACCCCCTGATCATTCACGTGCCCGACCTCGCGGCCGCCCAAGCGCTCGGGGCCCTCGACGAACGCGCCCGTCGCCTGGCCGAGCGCTTCTGGCCAGGCCCGCTCTCGATCGTCGTCCCGCGCCGTCCCGACTGCCCCGTGTCGCGGCTGGCCACCGCCGGCCTCGACACCCTGGCGCTGCGCGCCCCCGACCATCACGTGGCGCAGGCGCTGCTGCGCGCCGCCGGTCGTCCGATCGCCGGCCCCAGCGCCAACGTGTCGGGCCGGCTCAGCGCCACGACCGCTGCCCATGTCGCCAAGGACCTGGGGCGACACGTCAACGCCATCCTGGACGGCGGCCCGTGCCGGATCGGACTCGAGTCGACGGTCGTCGCCTGCCTACCGGCGAGGGCTTGGCTGCTCCGTCCGGGCGCAGTGACGACCGAACAGATCAGCGCCGTCATCGGACCCCTGGACGCGGCGCCGGCCAACGATCCCGAACGCTCCCCCGGGCAACTGCTCGCCCACTACGCGCCCACCCTGCCGCTTCGTCTCCAGGCGAGCAGCCCAAAGGGGGCCCAGGAGGCGCTCCTCGCTTTTGGCGAACGCACGCCGCCAGGATTCTCCAAGGTCCTCAACCTCAGCCCGACCGGGGATCTCGTCGAAGCCGCTTCCCACTTGTTCGCCTTTCTCCACGAACTCGACCAACCCGAGTTCAGCGGGATCGCGGTGATGCCGATTCCCGAACGCGGACTCGGCGTAGCGATCAACGACCGATTGCGACGAGCGGCGCATGGTTCGACTATGATCCGACAATGACCGCTCGGCCGATCCGCGACCCGGCGCCCGCGCTGATCGCGGGCCTCAAGGCGATTGTCGGCCCGAACGGTTGGATCGCCGACCCTGCCGATCAGGAGCGCTATCTCGTAGACGAACGACGGCTGTTTCGTGGGCGCACGCCGCTGGTCGTGCGACCGGGAACGACCGACGAGGTCTCACGCGTGGTCGCGCTGTGTGCGGCGCATGACGCCGCCATCGTGCCGCAGGGCGGCAACACCGGACTCGTCGGCGGCGGCGTCCCCTACGAGAGCGGGGATCAAATCGTCCTCAGCCTCGCCCGCATGAATCGCATCCGCTCGGTTTCGGCGCTCGATTACGCGATGACCGTCGACGCCGGCTGCATCCTCGTCGATATTCAGGAGGCGGCGCGACGGGTCGACCGGCTGTTTCCCTTGAGCCTAGCCGCCGAAGGCACGTGCACGATCGGCGGCAATCTCTCGACCAACGCCGGAGGCGTCAACGTCCTTCGCTATGGCTCGGCGCGCGACCTTGTGCTCGGCCTCGAAGTGGTGCTCGCCGACGGACGCATCTGGAACGGCCTCCGGGGCCTGCGCAAGGACAACACGGGCTACGACCTCAAACACGTGTTCATGGGAGCGGAAGGCACGCTCGGGATCATCACGGGTGCTGTCCTGAAATTGTTCCCGCTGCCCCGACAGGTACGCACCGGATTTGTCGGCGTCCCATCGGTGCGGGCGGCTGTCGACCTGCTATCGCGGCTGCAAGGCGCGACGGGCGGCCGGATCACCGCGTTCGAGGTGCTGCCCCGATTTGGGCTCGACTTGGTGTTGACGCACATCGAGGGAACCAAAGACCCACTGCCGGCCGCCCACCCCTGGTACGTCCTGTTCGATGCATCCAGCGGCGATGACGGCGAAGCCCTGACGACATCTCTCGAGTCGGCGCTCGCCGCCGCGCTGGACGCCGGCCTCGTGGTCGACGCCACGCTGGCCGTGAGCGAGGCGCAGGCCCGGGCGTTATGGCGGATTCGGGAGACCCTGCCGGAAGCACAGAAGCCGGCGGGCGGCAGCATCAAGCACGACGTGAGCGTCCCCATCACGCGTTTCGCCGAACTGATCGAACGCGCCCAGGCGGCGGTTCTCGCCACTGTCCCGGGGGTTCGGCCGCTACCGTTCGGCCACCTGGGCGACGGCAACGTCCACCTCAATTTCAGCCAACCGCTGGGAGGGGACACGGCGGCGTTCATGGCCGAGTGGGAGCGCGTCAACCACCTCGTGCACGACATCGTGCATGAGCTCGGCGGCAGCATTTCGGCGGAACATGGCCTCGGTCGACTCAAGCGCGAGGAAATCCGCCGCTACAAACCGCCGCTCGAACTCGAACTGATGCGCACGCTCAAGACCGCCCTCGATCCCAAGGGTCTGCTCAATCCCGGCAAAGTGCTCTAGCGATCTCGCCTCACCCAGCCAAATCGATCTCGTGATAGTCGATCGTCACGTGGTCCGGGCGGTAGTCCCGGACCCGCAGCTCCTCGTGGAGGAAGATGCCCCAAGCGGCGCCGGAAATGGCGTCAGGCCTGGAGAACGCGCGACAGCAGGAGATGGTCGAGGCCCAAGGCGTCGGCTACTGCGGCGTTCACCAGACGTCCTTGCGCGACATTGAGTCCGTTGGCGAGATGCGGATCGTCCTTCATCGCACGCTGCCAACCTTTGCCGGCCAGCGCCAGGACGAACGGTAGCGTCGCGTTGTTGAGCGCGAACGTCGAGGTGCGCGCCACCGCCCCCGGCATGTTGGTGACGCAATAGTGGACGACACCATCCACGACATACGTCGGATCGGCGTGCGTCGTCGGCCGACTGGTTTCGCTGCAGCCGCCCTGGTCGATCGACACGTCGACGATGACGGCGCCGCGCTTCATGTGCCGCACCATGTCGGCGGTAATCAGCTTTGGCGCAGCCGCTCCCGGCACCAACACGCCACAGATCACGAGATCGGCGGCGACCACGTGTTCTTCGACCGCTTCGAGCGTCGCGAACACGGTCTTGAGCGCGGGGCCAAACTGAAGATCGAGGTCGTAGAGTCGCGACAGGCTTTTGTCGAGCACGGCGACGTCGGCCTCGAGTCCGAGCGCCATGCGCAACGCGTTCGTCCCGACCGTGCCGCCCCCCAACACGACGACCTTGGCCGGCGGAACGCCAGGAACGCCGCCCAGCAACTGACCACGACCGCCCCGCGCGATCTCCAGGCAGCTGGCGCCGACCTGCACCGACATCCGCCCCGCCACGATGCTCATCGGCGCAAGCAGGGGCAGACCGCCACGGGCGTCGGTGACCGTCTCGTAGGCCACGGCGATGCAGCCCGAGTCGATCAGGGCGCGGGTCTGCTTGCGATCAGGCGCCAGATGCAAATACGTGAACAGGATCTGGTCCCGGCGCAGGAGTCCGAACTCGGAGGCTTGCGGTTCCTTGACCTTCACGACCATGTCCGCCCGGCGATAGACCTCCGCCGCCTCGGCGACGATCGTCGCGCCCGCCTGGCGATAGGCGTCGTCCTCGAGTCCGATGGCGCGACCAGCACCGGCTTCGACGACAACCTGATGGCCGTGGTGCATGGCCTCGCGAACCGATCCGGGCGTCATCCCGACGCGGTATTCGTGGTTCTTGATCTCGCGCGGAACGCCGAGGAGCATGGCTAGGCGGTCTTCTGGATCGCCTTGCGCAGCGTTTCGATGATCTGATCGATCTGCGCCTCTTCGACGATCAACGGCGGGGACAGTGCGATGACGTCCCCGGTCGTCCGCACCAAGACGCCGTCGTCGAAACACTTGGCGAAAACATCGGCCCCGCGGGTGCCTGGTTTTCCTTGGCGCGGCGCCAGTTCGATTCCGGCCATCAACCCGAGATTGCGGATGTCAACGACGTTGGCGCCACCCTTGAGCGAATGGATCGCATCCTCCCAACGCGGCGAAAGAAGGTGAGCGCGCTCGAACAGGCCCTCTTCTTTGTACACGTCGAGGGTCGCCAGGGCCGCCGCACTGGCGAGCGGATGACCAGAATACGTGTAGCCATGGAACAGCTCGATCGCGCCTTTGGGCGACTTGTCCATGAAGGCGTCATAGACATCGTCGCGCACGAATACGGCACTCATGGGAACCGACCCGTTGGTCAGCCCCTTGGCGCAGGTGATCATGTCGGGAATAACGCCGAAGCGTTCCGCCGCAAAACTCGCCCCGACCCGGCCGAACCCAGTGATCACCTCGTCGAAGATGAGGAGGATCTGATGCTCATCGCAGATTGCCCGGAGCCGCTCGAGGTAACCGACCGGCGGTACGAGCACGCCGGCGGATCCGGCGACCGGCTCGACGATGACCGCAGCGATCGTCGAAGCGTCGTGCAGCGCCACCAGACGTTCGAGTTCGTCGGCAAGGTGCACGCCCCACTCCGGCTGGCCCCGGCTGAAGGCGTTTTTCTCGAGATTGTGGGTGGTCGGCAGATGATCGACGCCGGCCAGCATCGTGCCGAACATCTTGCGGTTGTTGACGATGCCACCCACCGACATGCCGCCGAACCCGACGCCGTGATAGCCGCGCTCGCGACCGATCAGCCGGGTGCGGGTGCCTTCGCCGCGAATCCGGTGGTATGCCAGCGCGATCTTGAGCGCCGTGTCGACTGCCTCCGATCCAGAATTGGCGAAGAACACGTGATCGAGGTCGCCCGGCGCGAGTGCCGTGAGGCGACCCGCCAACTCGAATTCCGCCGGGTGGCCGAGCTGGAACGCCGTCGCGTAGTCCATGGCGGCCGCTTGGCGTTGGATGGCCTCGACGATCTTGGGGCGGCAATGGCCGGCGTTGACGCACCACAGCCCGGCGGTGCCGTCCAGGACCTGACGGCCATCGACGGTGGTGTAGTACATGCCGCTTGCCGCGGCGAACATCCGTGGATTGCGCTTGAACGCGCGATTCGCGGTGAACGGCATCCACAGCGCGTCGAGGTTGTTGGCGTTGGCCGCCGTTACTGGCATGTCATGCTCCTCGCCCCACCAAAGCCGCCGTCAGGCCGGGGCTGTGATCATAGATTGCCACGCAACTTCGATTCCGTATGCGGCCATGAATCGCACACGTATTTCTATTTGTTATCAGTGGCTTAAGTTGGAATGGCGGCCCACCGGGCAGCCACCGGACAGCGGCGAGGTTCAGCAAAACCGACTGTTTTCGTCGGAACTATTTCTTGGTCGGCTCGTAGAGCGTGACCGGGCCTTCAATGCCCTTCATGCCTTACTTGCCGGCCTCTCTGAAGGTGACGGCCTTACCGTGGCAAAGCTCGCGGACGATGTTGGAAACAAGGACATGATCGGTCTCCGCGGCGTCGCAGATGCGAGCCGCCATCTGCACGGTCGATCCGAACAGGTCGTTGTCCTCGACGATCGGTTCGCCGGCGTTGATGCCGATCCGCATGTGGAGCGTGACGGGCGGTTTCGTCTTGTTGTGATCGGCCACGCCTTTGATCATCTGTAGCGACGCCTCTACGGCGTTCGAGGCCTGACCGAATCGCGCCATGATTCCGTCGCCAGTATGCTTCACCTCGATCCCAGCGTGGTCCTTGAGGGCGGTTCGAACGATCGCGTTGTGCGCGCGCACCAACTGCTGACCGCCTTCATCGCCGAACTGCTGCGTCGCCTTGGTCGAGCCGACGATATCGGTGAACAGCACCGTGATCGGCCCCTGCGCCTTACCGCTCTGGGCTGCCTTGGGATTGCGCCACTCCAGGATCGCCTTGGCGAACTCCTTGATCGCCTTCTGGTCCCCTGTTGCAAAACGATCGAGCGCCGCCGTGCCAGCCTGAAACATCCGGATGTACTGAGGTTCGAGAAGGTACTCCTCGTATTTGTCGGCCAACCGGTGCGCCACTTCGCGCTTGTTGCCGATCAGCGCCAGGACTTTCTCCAGAAGTTCGACCAACTGTTTGTCGTTGAGCCGGTTCTCGTTGCGCACGACCTCGCACGCCCCGGCGAGAAACAGATTGGCGCCGAACTTGTCGGTCGTCGTGAGATTGACCTTTTGCGCGATGAGATCGGAGATCGACGCCTCGAGGAACTTCATCAACTTGGCCATGGCGCCCTGGGCATCACCCGCGGGCTGATCGGCCTGTTCTTCCGCGGCCCCCTCTTCGGTCGCTTCGTCCGCCGCCGCTTCGTCCGCCGCCGGCTCCTCGGCCGCCTCGGCCGCCGCGGCGCGCGCTGGGGTCGCGCCGGCTTGTGGCGTGGCGGCGCCCCCGCGGTTCGCCGTCCCCAGCACGATGCGTCGCAACACGAGCATGTCGGCCGGCGTCAGGAAGAACATCGCCAGCAACACCGAACTCAAGCCGAACGTGATCAGGAATATGAATATCGTGCCGAGATCAAACATTCGGAACGACCAACGCGATCCCCCTAGGACGCCAACGACATCTCTGCCCGCCATTGTGGCGGAAATTGGCGTCGGCGCGAAGGGTGCCTCGGCTACAGCCCCCGGATGATGTACGTGGCTATCGCGGCGAACGCGACGCTGATGACACCGATCACCAAAAGCTTAGAAATTACAGCCGCTTCGGGACCCCCAGCGGTGTTCTTGGCCGCCGCTTGCGTTCCCGCCGGGCGCTGAACGAGTTTTGGGATGTCGTCGTCCCGGGCGCCGCCGACGTCCATATCGCCCCAATCCTTGGGCGAAACATCGATCTCCATATCGCCCCAGTCGCGGCCGCCGATCCCGTCGTCATCGCCGGCCGGGCCATCGTCGGAAGATGGGCCGTCGTCGTCGAAGGACGGACCGTCATCATCGAAGGACGGGCCGTCATCGTCATCATCGTCGCCACGATGTTCGCGCCGCCGCTCCTCTTTCTCCCGACAGCCGTTGTAGACTGTCGTTTCGCGCGTCAGGCCGGTTTTGCCGCTGCGCTGCTCGCGCACGACCTTCACCGCCTGGATGTGCTGCTGGCGTTCGAGTTGCTTTGCTTCCTCTATCGCTTCGTTCCGTTGGTGCGAGGCAAAGTTGGCCTCCAACAACCAACGGTTGTTCTGCTTGATGTAGAGCTAGTAGTGGATTTCCTGTTGCGACACGCGGGGCTCGACGCTCCAAAAGCTTACCCGGAGTTTTCCTGCTCCGGCGAAGACTTGGCAAGGGCGGCCATCACAGGGCGCTAACCCTACGGGGAATCGACAAATCCCCGTACGACCCCCGCCACCTCGTCCGTATGGGCGTCCAGCATGCCGTGTGAATATCGCGGGAAATCGTGGATTCGACCGCGGCGCAGGAGGTCTTTGGCGCGCGGGGTCTGCTGCGCCAAGTCGTCGTTCGGATTGAGGACGAGGACCGGTTGGCGGACCATCGGCAGCCGCTCCCGCATGGGATAGTTGAACGCCGCGCGATGCCCCCACCAGGACATCGGACCGCCACGGAGACTCTCGGCGAAGTTCCTGGCGACGATCTCGCCGGGCACATCCTCGCCGTAGAACTGCCAGATGAAGCGGAAGCGCTCGACGTTGTGGGAGCCGTCGGGTCGGATCTCCATGGGCCGGTTCCGCGCATGGCGCAGCGCCCGTTCGTCCTCCGTGTAGAGCGGTGCCGAGACCATGACGACGTGGCGGACGAGCGTCGGACGACGCAGCGCGAGTTCCATCGCGATGTGAGAGCCCGTGTGATAGCCCATGACGTCGACCGCCGCCAAGCCGAGGCTGTCGGCCACCTCGGCCATTTGCTGGGCGTAATCCTCGATCGCGGGCATCGTTGCCGGTGCGTCAGATTCGCCGAACCCCGGCGTATCGACGGCCACCGTCAGTCGATCGCGCCCCATCGCGGCGAGAAAACCCTCGTAGATCCGACTCGAATTGGGGCTCATGTGGAAGAGCATCAACGGGCGCCGACCACGCGTTTCTGCGCCAGCAATGCGAACATGGACTAGACCGTGGCGCCCGGGGAGGAAGCGGCGGGCCCCCGACACGGCGATTCGCGCCGGTCGCGCGGGCGGCCCCTTAGCCGCGCCGCCCGTGGTGCGGTCCTGCGCCGGGCCGTCGAAAAACCCTCGCAAGAGGGCGGCGAAATCGCCGGTGTGGACATCGATGAAGCCGTGCGCCCACGTCGGGGCTTCGATGATGCGACCATTGCGCAGCAACGGGGCAGCACGGGCGGTCGGGGCCACGAGGTCATCGTCGGGATTGATCACCAGGACCGGGTGATCGACCTTGGGCAGGTTCTCCGCGTGATGATAGTTGAACGCGGCACGATGTCCCCAATGGGCGGTCCGCCCGCCCTTGAGCGAGTCGGCGAGCGATCGTTGAGCGACGATGAGCGGGGTGTCGGGTTTGCGCCAACGCATCATGAACGCCCAGCGGCTGGCGAGATGGGAGCCATCGCGGGGCACTCCTGGATCGGCGTAGTCGACCTTTTGACGCGCCAGTTCTTCGGCCGAGTAGACCGGCGCCGAGACGAGCACAATGCGACGGACCAGCCCGGGACGCTGCTGCGCGAGTTCGAGGCACACTTTGCTACCCGTGTGGTAGCCGACGAGGTCGAGTTGTGTGAGCCCGAGGGCGTCGGCGAGATCACCGTGGGCCGCGGCGTAGTCGGGAATCTCGGGCGGCGCGAGCGGCGGATCGGAGTCCCCGAAGCCAGGGGTGTCGCCCGCGACCGCGATCCGATCGCGACCGAGGTCCGCCAGAACGGCTTCGTACATCCGACCCGAGCTGGGACTCGAGTGGATGAAGAGTACCGGGACGCGCCCGGCCCCCATCGGCTCGGCAATGCGATAGTGCATCTGGCCGAACCGCCCCTCGACGTAACTGCGTCGCACGTTGGTGGGCCGCCGCCAGTAGGCGCTTTCGTCCATGGGTCCCCCTCGATTCCCAACCTTACCCAGCCCGTTCCCCGCCCGCCAAGCGCCGTCTGGGTTGTTGGCCGCTTGCGCGCCACAGTCTTCGGGCGTAGGGGAGATGCGGGAGACCGCCATGCCGATCGCTCTCATCACCGGTTCCGCCCGCAATCTCGGCCTCGCCTTCGTACGGCACTATGCCGATCGCGGCTGGAGGGTCTTCGCGACCTGCCGCGATGCGCGGAACGCCGATGCGCTCAAGGCCATGGCCGCCGCAAGCCACGGCCGCATCACCGTGCACGACATGGACATCAGCGATGCGACGGCGGTGCGCCGCCTAGCAAGCGACCTCGCCGGCCAATCGATCGACCTCCTGGTGAACAATGCCGGGTTCGCCGGCAATGGCCGGATGGGTGTTCCCTTCGGCAATACCGACTACGGCGATTGGCTCAAAGTGTTCCAGGTCAACACGATCGGCCCGATGATGGTGTCCGAAGCCTTCGCCGCACATGTCGCAGCGAGCGATCGCAAGATCATCTTCACCATCTCAAGTCGGATCGGCCCGAAACCGACGTACGGGGTCGTCGCCTACCGTGCCGCGAAGTCGGCGTTGAACCAGGTGGTCAAACAATTGGCGATCGGCCTCGCTCCCCGGGGCGTGATCGCCGTCGCCGCCCATCCCGGTTGGGTCCAGAACGACAAGACGGTGGGCCAGGCGGCGCTGACGCCCGATCAGAGTGTCGCCATGCTGGCCAAGATCATCGAGCGCCTGACCCCGGCCGATTCCGGCAAGTTCTTCGACCCCGACGGCTCGGAGCTGCCGTTGATCACCCAGCAGACCGCGCCCAAGCCCTATGCCATGACGCACGAGCGCCGTTAGATCACGGTTTGCGCAGCGGCTCGGTCTGCGTCAATCGCGAGTCGGCACCGAGGGGGACTCCCAATTCGAACGCGCCATAGGGATTCATGCAGCGGTCCCAGTTGACCGCCACCTGCGTCGCCATCGCGGTGATGTCGCGATAGTGGCGCTGCACCGGGTTCTGGTTGAACAGGCCCATCGCCCCCATCTGGCGGACCAATCGGGTCACCGCGTTTACACACAGCCGCGCGACGTACGCGCGATCGCGGTTGATCTCGAGGATCTCCTCCTGGCTGAAGCGCTGCCGGGCCTCGCCCTTGCGATGCATCATGGCATTGTTGGTCTCGTAGAGGAGACGCGCGGCCTTGATTTCGGCCGACACCTCGGCGAGGCGCTGCTGCACCGGCGTCTGCTCGGCGACCGAGCCGCCAAACAACGCACCCGTCCGCACCCGCGTGATGTCGCGATAGTCGGCGTACGCGCCCTCGGCCGTTCCGAGAATGGGTCCGAGCAAACTCGACCCGAAGAACGGCATGAACTCGACTTCGTACAGGTACCCGCCTGGGTTCACGGCCGCTCCCGGGGGGGATTTGCCGAACGACTGATGGGCATTGATCGAACGGGCGTCGGGCACGAACACGTCGTCCCACTTCATGTCTTTGCTGCCCGTCCCGCGCATGCCCGAGACGTGCCAGGAGTCGACGATTTCGATGTCGCGTGTCGGCGCCATCAGCCGGACGAACTTCGAATGATCCTTGGGGTCGTTGCCCTCGACCGGCGTTGTGACCATCGACCACTCCGAGTGATCGATGCCGCTCGCGAAATGCCAGACCCCGCTGACGCGGTAGCCGCCGTCGACCTTGCGCGCGCCCCCTTTGGTGCGCGCCGATGCCGTGGCGATCAATTGGTTCTGGTTCTTGCCCCAGACGTCGTCCTGCACCTCTTTGCTGAGCCGCCCGACGATCGCCGCATGCGCGCCGACCACCGACACGATCCAGGCCGTAGAGGCACAGGCCCGCGACAGGACGCGCGCCACATCGGCGTGCACGGCCCAACCCATTTCATAACCGCCATACCGTCTAGGCTGCAGAATGCGCAGAAAGCCCGCGTCGAACAGATCGCGCATCGTATCCGCGGGGAGCGTGCGTGCCTGTTCGGTCTTGGTCGCACGCTCCCGCAGTCGGGGAAGCATCGCCTCGGCCCGTTTCGTGAGTTCGGCGACCGTCGGTACGCTGCTGTCGATCCGCTCGGCAAATGCCATAGGTTCCTCCCGCGCGCCTAACGACGCCAGTTGCTGTGATCCTGGGACGCGCCACCGATCAGCCAGCGCGCGAACGGTAACATGTTGCGGTCCCAATTGACTCCGATCTGCTGGGCCATCGCCTGCAGATCACGATGGAACCGTTGCACCGGATTGTCGTCGTAGAGGCCCGAGGCACCCATGTGCTTGACGAGGCGCTCGACGGCCTCGCTGCACCGCCGAGCGACATAGGCGCGATCGCGCGCGAACATCAGTCGTTCGCCCTCGGAAAGCCTGGCATCGCCTCGCGAGCAGGCCACGAGTGTTCGCATCTGGTCCTCCGTCATCAGTGCAGCGGCCCGCACATCGCCGGTCGATTCGGCGAGGCGGCTTTGGACGTTCGCCGACTCGGCGACGCGGTCCCCGAACATCATCCCTTTGCGTTCTCGGGTGATCGCGAGGTAGGCGTCCATCGCCCCTTCCGCCGCGCCGAGAATCGGGCCGAGCAGCGAACTGCCGACGTAGGGTCCGTATTCGGCACGGTAGATCGGCTCGCGATTGATCGTGGCCCCCGGTGGGTCGGCTTTGAGGAGGTCGGCCGAACGCACCGCCCGGTGCGGGGGCACGTAGGCATCATGCACGACAATATCCTTGGTTCCGGTCCCACTCATACCGGACACGAACCATGTATCAGCGATGTCCCAGTCGGTACGCGGCATCAGACAACTGACCTGTTCGGTCGAGCCCTCGACCGAACCCATCACGAAACCCCATTTCGCGTGGTCAATGCCGGACGCGAACCCGAATGCCCCGCTGACCCGATAACCCTCGCCGTCGCGGCGAATGCGCCCCCCCTTGGCGACCATGGCCCCACAAAGCAACTGGTCGGCCCCATCGCCCCAGACCTCCTCCTGCGCCGCGCCAGGGTAGCGCCCCACCCACGCGGCGTGGGCCCCGACCACGCCGACCATCCACGCCGTCGACGGACATACCCGTCCGATCGCCCGTCCCAAGGCCACCGGCGCGTCCCAATCGAGCGCCGCGCCCCCGAAGCGGGCCGGGACGAACATGCGCATCAAACCTGTCGCAAACAGCTCCGCCGTCGTCTCGGGTAGCGGCTGGCGTGCCCGCTCGGTCGCCAGCGCACGATCCCGCCAAGCCCCTGCGTGTTGCGCAACCACGCCGAGCAGATCGTCGAGCGTTCGTCGCTCGCCCGACGCACATACGGGTCGTGGCGTCATCACCATCACTCGGGAGCCTTCTGGCGATTTTCGCCGTCGATCTTGGGGTCCCCGGTGGGAAGGCCGAGCAGCCACTTCGCGTAAGGCGCCATGTTGCGATCCCAGTTGATCCCGATCTGGGTCGCGATGGCGTTTACGTCGCGAAAATGGCGCTGCACGGGGTTGCTGTCGAACAAACCGAGCGCGCCCATTTGCGCGGTCAACCGTTCGGTGGCGCTGAGACACAGGCGGCCGGCAAAAGCCCGGTCACGGTTCATCGACAGCCGCTTCTCGGCGGGAACCGTCTCGCCCGAATGACCGACGTGACGGAGATAGGCGATCTGGTCGCGAATCACGACATCGGCGGCCGACAATTCGGCCGAGGATTCGGCGAGCCGCAACTGAACCGTGGCCGAGTCGGCCACTTGCTCCCCGAACATGACGCCGCGCCGGCTTCGCGTCGTCTCGACGTAACCATTCAGCGCACCTTCGGCGGCCCCGACCATCGGACCGAGCAGGCTTGTGCCGACGAACGGCATGAATTCGACGTGCGAGATGTAACCCGGGTTCGCTTTGGCGCCCGGTGGGTTCGCGTTGATCCAGTCATGGACCGACAACGTGCGGTGCTCGGGGACGAAGACGTCTTCGAGCACCAGGTCCTTCGTGCCGGTGCCGCGCATGCCCGCGACGTGCCAGGTATCGGCGATCTGCCAGTCCTTGCGGGGCACGACGATCTGGTAGTGGTCGTGCGCCCCCTCGACCTTGACGCCGAACATGGCCCATTCGGCATGGTCGCAACCGCTCGAGAACCCGACCTGGACCGACGCTTGGAGTCCTCCGGGAACGCGCCTCGCCCCGCCCCGTTTGGTCACCGATCCTGTCGCGATCAACTGGTCCTGGTTCGGCCCCCAGACCTCGTCCTGAACCTCGGGCTTCATCCGCGACAAGAACGACGCGTGCGCTCCCACGACGGCGACGATCCAGGCGGTCGAGGGACAATAGTGCGCCACCGCCCGCCCGATCGCGTACTGTGCGCCCCACTCGAGTTCGAACCCACCGTGGCGACGGGGCTGGAAGTAGCGCAGCAGCCGCGCCTCGAACAGGTCCTGCATCGTCTCTTTCAGAAGAGCACGGTTCTGCTCGGTCGCCGCCGCCCGCTCGCGAAACCTGGGCCCCAGCGCGTGCGCCCGCCGGACGAGCTCGGCCTCGAGGGCCAGGAGATCGTCGTTCTCAGTGATCGCATCCATGGTCGACTTGTCGCATGCGCCCATCGGCGTGGGCAAGGCGATGGCCGGCTCCGCTCATCCAGCGAACAACCCCGGGACTCAGCGAATGACGCCGGCGCGGCGCAGCGCTGCAATCGATTCCGAGTCGTAACCAAGCGATGCGAGGACCGCCTCCAAGTCCGCGCCCAGGCGCGGCGCCGGCCGAAAGGACCGGGACCCGTGCTCGGCGTGCACCGGGTTGCCAGCGACCCTGACCCGGCCTCGCTCGCCGAGGTCGAGTTCCTGCACCATGCCGCGATGCTTGGCCGGGGGCGTTCCCAACGCTTCCGGCACGGCGAGAATCGGTGCGGCCGGAATGTCGGCTGCCGTAAGCGCGTCCAACCACTCGTCGCGAGTCCTGGTGCGGAATGCCTCGGCCAGGATGGGCTCGAGTTCGTCACGACGCCTGACGCGAGAGTCGTTGCCGACGAACCGCGGGTCTTCGGCCAGTTCGGGACGGGCGATCACCCGGCACAAGGATTGCCAGAACTTCTCGACTCCGACGGCCGCCACGACGATCGGCGCATCGGCGGTCGCAAACGCCTGATAGGGGAAGAAATTGGGATGGCCCGCGCCATGGCGAAGCGGCGCCTGCCCGGAAACGCTGTGGTTGGTCACCTCATCGCCGAGAAGGGCGAGCTGGGCATCCAGCAAGCTGACCTCGACCCGCCGCCCGACCCCGGTGCGGGCGCGGTCGGCCACCGCGGCGAGGATGGCGATCGCGGCGTAGAGGCCCGCCGCTGTATCGCCGAGGTGGAACGGAATATGAGCCGGACCGGTCCTGTCGTGACCGGTGAGACTCATGCCGCCACCGAGCGCCTGGACGATCAAGTCGTATCCGGGACGGTCGCTCCACGGTCCTTTCTGCCCAAACGCGGAGACCGAGCAGGAGATGATCCGCGGGTTGAGGGTGCGGAGTCGTTCGTGGTCGAGCCCCAGGCGTTCGAGGACGCCGGGACGGAAGTTGTCGAACACGACGTCGGATTTCTCGACCAGACGCTCGACGACCCGTCGACCATCGGCCGCCTTGAGGTCGACGGCGATGCTGCGTTTGTTGCGGTTGTAGCTTTGAAACTGTGCATTCTCGCCGCCGAGCTGCGGCCCGATGCGATTGCTGCGCACCGGATCGCCGGACAGCGGCTCGATCTTGATCACGTCGGCCCCGAGATCGGCCAACACCATCGACCCGAACGGACCGGCGACGAACATCGAGAGATCGACGATCGTCAGCCCATCGAGGAGCGACAACGCCTTCATGCCCAACCCCAGACGCGCGCCGCATTGCCCCACAGGAAACGCTGTCGTGCCTCGGGGCGCAGTTCCATATCGCGGGCATCGCCGACCGGCCCGGCGTAGTCCATGAACGGGTACCCCGTCCCGAACATGACCTTGTCGCGGCCGTAGGAGTTGAGGAAGTGCTTGAGCGCTGGCGGAAAGTACTTCGGCCGATGGCCCGAGGTGTCGATGTAGAGGTTGGGATGTTTCCAGGCCAGCGATATCAGTTCGTCGGTCCAAGGATAGCCGGCATGACCGGCAATGATCACCAACTCGGGAAAGTGGAGCGCGACGTCGTCGAGATAGAGCGGCCGACCGACCTCGGAACGCGCCTGGACCGCGGTATGCCCGGTCAGCACCAACGCCGGAATCTCGAGGTCGATGCACGCCGTGTAGAGCGGAAAATAGCGCGCGTCGTTGGGCGGCAGGTCGTAGAGGAACGGCAACACCTTGAGGCCACGCAGGCCATCCTCGGACACCGCGCGGCGCAATTCTCGCACCCCTTCCATGCCGCGCCGAGGATCGACGCTGGCGCAACCGACGAAGCGCTTCGGATCCTGGGCGACGAAACGCGCCACGGCCCGATTGTCGACCGGGGTTCCGGCGAAATCCGTCGCCGAGACGACGATCCGTTCGACGCCACCGGCCTCGGCTTCCCGCGTCAGCGTCTCTGTCGTGACGCCGGCGCGCGCTTGCATACCGAGACGGTCGTAGAGCGCCTGCATCGCCGGTTGGGCTCGGAAGAACGCCACGTCCCACAGGTTGGCCCAGACATCGGCCACCCGGAGCGAGGACGCTGGGTCAATTGGATGAGCGGATGCATTCATACCGCCCGTTAAACGGGCCAAGGGTATTCAAGTCAAGGCTCGATCGGAGGTTGCCAATCGGTAAACGACCGGCGAAAAAAAGCCCTGCCAAGATTGCCCGCGGGCGTTGCCATGGACCGCAACGGGTGGCTAGATTTCTCTCGCTCCGGGCGGGGGACCTGGCGTGTGCGCTGAGGTTTGCCCCCGCCGTACCCGCCAACGACTGCCTCCGATCACCCGGTCAACGAGTAGGGAATGGGAGGCATCGGAATGCGGATTTCGATTCTTCTTGCGTTGGTGCTGTGGATTGGCTTGGCCGGGCGCGTTCATGCCGCCGAGCCCCTGGTCGACGCCGCCTGGGCGATCGCCAACCTGCGCACGCCTGGCATCATATTTCTCGACGTCCAGTCGGAGCGAAACTACGAGCGACGTCACGTCGTGGGTGCGGTCCACACGCTTTATCCCGAGGCGGGCTGGCGGACGCTCGAAGACGACGGACGAATCACGCTGCCGACCCCCGAAGAATTCGCCGAGATCATGTCCGGCCTTGGAATCGACAATGACACCCACGTCGTCATCGTGGCGACTGGGTCGAGCGATCGCGATATGGCCGTAGCGACCGATGTCTATTGGACGTTCAAGTTCTTTGCCCACGACGAGGTCTCGATCCTCAACGGGGGTTTGAACGCGTTTCGCGCGGCGCGGGGCCCGGTCGATGCGCAGGTGCCGCGGCGCGCCAAGACGCAATACGAAGCGAAGCGACCGATCGCCCGCCTGCGCGCCACGTACGACGACGTCTTCGCCTCGCTCGGGGTCAGCGATATCATCGACCACCGCCCGGTCGGTCACTTCCTGGGGCTGAACTGGTCGAGCTACGTCCGGCGACCCGGCACGATTCCGGGCGCCAAAAACCTGCCGACCGATTGGCTGATGCGCGACGGGGCCGGCGTATTCCGCACGCCCCAAGAACTGCTGCGGGTGCTCAATCACGCGCAGGTTCCGCCGCAGGGGCGCCTGATCAACATCGCCGACGCCTCGCTCGAAGCCTCGTTGGGTTGGTTCGTGAGTTACGAGTTGCTCAACAACAAGGCGGCGCGGCTCTACGTCGGCGGGTTCTCCGAGTGGACCGCGCGTCCCACCAGTCCGATGGTCCGCCGGGTCAACGTCGACAACTAGTCGAAGCGCTCCTCGAACTGGGCGCCCTTGAGATTGGCGCCCTGCATCTGGGCGCCGTGCAGATCGGCATGGCGCAGTTGTCCCGTCGGAGCACCATCGGAATCGCGGACCATGATCGAGCCGATATTGGCCCGCACGAGAATCGCGTCGCGCAGGTCGGCATCGCGCAGGATGGCCCCGCGCAGGTCGCAATCGGTGAGGTTGGCCTCGCGCAGGGTCGAACCCGTCAGCACCGCCAGCGTCAGCTCCGCCCCGGCGAAGTTCGCCTTCGACAGCTCGCACTTGGTCATGCGCACACCACTCAGCTTGGCGCCCGACAAACTGATGCCACGCAGATCGGCGCCCTCCAAGGACAGCCTCTTGCCGCGGGCACCGAAGGACTCGACCCACATGGCGTGTTCGCGGAGTTTGTGCTGCAAGTCGGCCGAACGCGCCAACGACTCGGCCGCCCCGACCGCCAACCTCAACGCCCGCTGATCGACCCGAGCCCCGATCAGGACGGCGCTGTTGAGCTTGGCCCCCTGCAAGCTGACCTGATCGAGGTTCGCGTGTTCCAGGGTCGCGGCCGTGAGATTCGACTGATCGAGCTTGGCGCCTGCGAGATTGGCGAGGCTGAGGTTTGCCCCTTGAAGGTCGGCGTGCTGCAACGCGACGCCCCGCATGTCGGCCTGCTTGAGCACCGCTCCCTTGAGGACTGCATAGAGCATCTTGGCACGGCGCAGCACCGAACCTTCGAGGTTGGCGTCGGTGAGATCGGCCTTGCCCTCACCGCCCCCACCGCCAAGCGAGCCCGGTCGCAAGTCGATATCGGCGAGATTGGCACCACGCAATTCGGCTCCGCGCAGACGGCAGCCCCGCAGGTCGGATCCTTCGAGGTTCGCCTTGGTCAGATTGGCCCGCTCGAGATTGGCGCAGAACAGGTCGCTCCCCGAGAGGTCGGCGCCTGGCAGGTTGGCTTTGGCGAGATTGGCCCCTGTCAACAGTGCCCGACGGAGGATGAGAAACGGCCGATCGAGGCCGCTCAGGTCACGATTGCGCAAATCCGCCCGCCGCCCGCCCGGACGATTGTCCAAGTACCGCCGGTGCTTGGCGATGATGTCGTCGAGTTCGTCCATAGCCGGTCATGCCGGATGTTGACCGTGACCCGCAGTATCCTAGGACGCGATGATCTCAATCAACTCTTCGTTTGGCCCGCGAACCAGCATCCGTTCGCGTCCGTTCACGAGTGTTCGTCGGGCGACGAACGTCGCCCCGATTGTATTCAGGCGTCGCTCCAGCGCGGGAAGGTCGTCGCTCCGGTAGGTGAACAGCGACAGCCCGCGGTGACCGGGGCGCATGCGACCAGAAAGTCGCCGCCGCGAGGCACCAAAAAAATGCACGAGCAGCAACTTGCCACTGGGCTCGCCCGGCTTGAGGTAGGCAAGCAGGGCCACCCGCGTCCCGGATGGCACCCCGGTCAGGCGGCAGGCCAAGTCCGTGTAGGGCTCCTTGACCTCGGCGTCGGTGCCCGTCGCCAGTCCCAACCCTTCGCCATAGAAGCGGCGACTCTCGGTCAAGTCGGCACAGATCACCGACGTCGTCGGGATCTCGCTGAACAGACCTGGGAGCGTCGCCGAGCGCAGGGAGGACGGCGGGTGGCGATGTCCTACCATGATCAACATCGGGACGTCGTCGGGGCCCGAAAACAACAGCTCCTCGCTTTCGACCGGGCCGATCTCGTAGCGAATGGGCTCCGAACGCTGTACGCAACCGGCGCGCTTCATGACCTCGATGGCACGGCTGATGGGCGGCCGTGTGTAGAAGTCGATCGCCTTGGGGCCGATATCGCTCGCCGAGTCCGGACTCGACGCTCCATAGTCGTCGCGGACCAGCGGCGACGCGCGATCGACCGACAACAGCCGTAGCCGACCGGCGCGATAGCCGCCGTAGGACAACTCGACCAACCGTTGACGATTGCCCGCCTCGAGTCCCCAGAATGCGGCGAGTTCGGGCCCAACCGGGGCATCGTGCTCGACCGAGAGGCCCATGGTGTCGCGAAACAGGCGGAGCGAGGAATCGACATCGCTTACCCCCACCGTGACTGCGATCATCGCCGATGTCGCCATCCTCAACCTGCCTGTTCGAGGAACTCGAAAAGTTCTTCGTTCGGCCCTTTGACCAACATGCGCTGTCGCCCAGCGCAGTGAGCAGGCTCCGCCACGATCGCTCCGCCCGCCGCCATCAGGCGCGCACGCAAACCGACGAGATCGTCCGCCTCATAGGTGTAAAGCGTGACGCCGAGATTGCCGGGCCGCATGCGATCGGTCAGCCGCCGTCCGGTGCGCTCGAACAGATGGATGAGCAGCGTCTTGCCGCTCGGCTCACCTTGCTTCTGGTAGGTGAGAAAGTGCAGCCGCGATCCCTTGGGGACGCCGGTCAGCGTACAGGCGAGATCACGAAACTCGTCGGTCACCTCGGCATCGGTGCCGCAGTGGAGGCCCAGGGCCTCACCATAGAAGCGGCGCGTCGCGGCGATGTCGGCGCAACGGATCGACACCGTCGGGACCTCGCTGTAGCGCACCCCCGGCGGCAGCCGCCGTTGCGAACTCTCGGGGTGGCGGTGCCCGATCATGATCAGGATCGGCGTGTTGTCGGGCCCGGAGAACAGAAGTTCCTCGCTCTCGTAGGGTCCGATCTCATAGCGGATCGGCGCCGAGCGGAACCGGTAGCCGGCCCCTTCGATGTCCTTCACCGCATCGGTGATCGGAGGTCGAACATAGAAGTCGATTGCCTTGGGACCGACATCGAAGGGGGTATCCGGACAGCCCGGGCCGTGGTCATCGCGCGCCCTTTGCCGCGCCGGCGGATCGAACGCGACCAGGCGGAGCCGCCCCACCGGGTAACCGCCGCATGAGAGCTCGACCGCGCGGGCCGATACGCCTGCGGCAACACCCCAGAACCGCAACAGTTCCTCGGGCAGAGCGGCCTCGCGGTCGATTTGCAGCCCCATGAGATCGTGAAACAGGCGCAGCGATTCGCGGAGATCGCTCACGCCCAACGTCACGACCTGAAGGGCGCTGGCGGCCAAGGCCATCTCTCCCGATCAGCGGCTCAGATGGTCGCGGATCATCGCCACGACCTCGGCTGTTCGTGTCTCCGTCAACCATAAGCCCGACGGCGACATGTCGACCACGCGCCCGCGCTGGAGCAAGGGCTCGGCGCGCTTGGTCGCCTCGTAGATGTCGTCGCGAACATTGAACACCAGGACAGGGCAGCGAACGAGGCCCACACGCGTCATGTCGTGGGAGAACACCGCCTTCATGACGTCCGATACCTGATCACGCCGGCGAAGCGAGTCCGCCATATAGCGATCGATCATCGCATCGGTCACGCCAGGCCCACGGAACTGCGCCCAGTTGTGCCATAGGCGCAACAGGTGAGAGCCGTCCGATCCTTCGGTCGGCTGCGCCGAGGCCCCCGTCCACGCGCGTTGCCTGGCCCGCTCCTCCTCGGTGTAGACCGCACAGCCGATGAGCACGACGTGACGCACTTGGTCGGGACGCTGCAACGCGACCTCGACGGCCATGCGAGCGCCGGTATGGGTGCCGAGGACATCGAATTCCCCTTGGATCAGCGCATCGATGGCATCGCCATGGGCCTCCGCGTAGTCCGCGATGGTCAGAGATCGGGGGGCCGCCGCGGATTCACCGAACCCGACGGTGTCGGGTGCCACCACCCGGCGGTCATCGCCGATGGCCGTCATGAACGTCTCGTACATGCGCCCCGACAGCGGGCTCTGGTGAAAGCACACGAGCGGCCGGGTTTTCTCGGCCGGCGGCCTGACGAGGCGGACGTGCACCTGCCCGTAGCGACCCTCGATGTATTGCTTGCGGATCATCGGGTCGCTCAGGCCTGGATCACTTGTTGCAGGCAGCCCGAACCTGGGTTGCGAACGATCATCGCGTGACGCATGCCGAGGCCCGGAATCTCGATGTCCATGCGCGGCGAGTAGACCTCGACCGCCATCGCCTTGCACCGCCGCTCGGTCTCGGCCATGTCGGGCACGAGGAAACTCTGGGCGATGTAGCCGATGTTGGGCGCGACGGCGAGCGGCACCACGTCGGGAATGTCGTAGTTGAGCGGCTGCGAGGTCGCGATCTTGCCGAACATGTGGTTGCCCTGCATGAACGTGACATGGGTGCGGCCGCCCGGCGGCACCTTCTGAAAGCGCCGGTACCCCTCGGATTCGAGCACCTGATCGATGTGGATGCCCATGTCGAAGACGCGCTGATAGAACGTTCGCGACCTCGTGATGTCGCGCATCACCGAAGCCGTGGTGACGACGGGCGTGAAGCCCGTCCGCGTTCGCCCGTATTGGTCGACGAAGGCTCGCATCTGGCCGATCCGTTGCTTCGGGTCGGTGGCGGCCAATTCGACCCAATTGACCAGAACCGTATCGGGTCCCTCGAAAACGACCTCGATCGGAGCGCCGACGTTGCCGTTGAACTCGTGTTGCACGGGTTCGGACCAGAACTCGTAGCCCTTGTCCCTGAAACGGCGGTAGTCGCCCCAAATGTCGGCCGTGTAGAAGTTGATGTTGAACAGGCCGTAGCTCCGCCCGACGACATTGCGACCGCGAATCAGCTCGCGCTGCTTGGCGTGGAAGTCGAGCAGCAGAATGCGTCCGACCGGATCCGGGCCGGCGTGCAACAGCACCGCCGTGGCGCTCGAGCCCTTGGGCAGGTGCCAGTGGGTCTCGAAGGCCAGACCGCTCCAGGCGACGGGCTTGCTCGCGTCCATGCCGTGCAGATCGCGATAGAACTCGAGTGATCGCTCCAGGTTGGCGGTCCCGATCACGCAAATGCTGACGGGTATGCCGTTCGGCGCAACGATGTCGGTCATGGGTCCCTCCCGGGCCGCGATCCTACCATGGGCGTCCCGGTGCTAAGGTCGGCCCGTGACAGAATTCGCCCTTCATCCACAGTTGGCGGCCGACACGTTTTGGCTCGGCGATTGGCCGTTGTCCCGGGTCTTGCTCATGAACGACAGGACCTACCCGTGGCTCGTGCTCGTGCCCCGACGCTCGGGCGTTCGCGAACTGATCGACCTCGACGACGAGGATCGCTTGGTCGCCTGGCGTGAGATCGATCGGGCCGCCCGCGCCCTCCGCGCGACGGCCGAGCCCGACAAACTCAATATCGGAGCCATCGGGAACTCCGTGCCCCAGCTCCACGTGCACGTCGTCGCCCGTTTTGCCACCGATCCGGCATGGCCCAAGCCCGTGTGGGGATTCGCCGCGCCGCGGCCCTACGTCGAGGACGCGAGGCGCAGCATGATGGCGACTCTCCGCGGCGCCCTTGGGCTGTGAGCGACGCACACGAACGCGTGTGCGTGGCATAGACGGCTGATCCCGGCTCAGGATCGCGCATCGCGACGCCGCGTGATCGAGGTCGACGTGCCCGAAACCGTCAACCAGTCGGGATCCAGGTGAGCAAAGACGGCGTCAGGCCGACCCAGTAGCCGGCGCCCGCGCCCCGCGCATCGCCAGGAAGTTCCCGGCCAACACGGCGAGGCCACCGAGGATCAGGGCCGGCGTGATCGCCATGCCTTCGACAAGCGCCGACAACACCACGGCGACGAAGGGCGCCAGCAGCGTGAAATAGCTGGCGCGCGCCGACCCGATCCGTCGCACGAGCACGAAGTAGAGGACGAAGCCCACCATGGTCGAAAACACGGTGAGATAGACGAGAGAAACGACGTACCCCGGGCGCCAGTCGAAATTGAACGGGGCACCGCCGACCAACGCGATCGCCGCATTGACCAGAAGTCCGTAGAACATGCCCCAGGTGTTGGCCGCAATCGAGGGCACCTTCAGTTGCGCCAACTTGGCGGTGAGCACATTGGCGATCGACACGAAATAGCCGGCGCCCAACATGAACAACGCGCCGACCGTGAGTTCGTGATCGATGGCAGTGGCAAACAGCGAATCCGAGAAGATCATCAGCAGCCCAGCCAATCCGACCAGGCCACCGAGGAGGACCTGGCCGCTCATCGGATGGCCGAGAAACAGCCTTGCGTTCAGCGTCGTGAAGAACAGGCACATCGTGAAGAGAATGGCCGCCAAACCGCTCGTGAGATGGGTCTGCCCTTGGTAGATCAAGTTGTAGTTGATCGAAAAGAACGTCAGTCCGAGCAGCACGAACCGGCCGTGCATGCGCCAAGGAAAACGCATGGGCTCGCGGCGCCACAGGCACAGGGCGACCATCATCACCACGGTGAGGACGTAGCGATAGAAGATCGACACTTCGGGCGCGACCACGCCGAGCTGGTACTCGATGAACAGGAACGAGGCGCCCCAGATCAGCACCAGGACGCTGTAGATCGCGAGGTCGCCGGCGTTGAGATTTTGGCCGCTGGCGGCCGGAGTCGTTGCCATGAGGGAGGGTGTCCGGAGGAGGCGCCGTCTCTAGCACGACCTTGAGTTCAATGCGGCGTCTCGATTGCCGCACGCGCAATCTTTACCGCGCGGCGCGAATGGCGATCGACCCCGATCAGGCGGCGGAACGGGCTTTCCTAGACGCCCTCGCCCACCGGCTGCAATGGCCCGCCGGTCTCGTCGCTCACCTCGAACGCCAAGCACGCGCCGGGCTTATCGCCGACACCGCGCCAGGCCGCGTAACGACCCGCTTAACGCCGACGAAACTGGGGGTTGCCGCGGCTCGAGGCCGGCGGCGGGCCGCCGCGCTCGTCGTTCTGTCGGAACACGATCCGACCCTTGGTCAGGTCGTAGGGCGTCATCTCGATGTGGACGCGATCGCCGGCGATGATGCGGATGCGGTTCTTCTTCACCCGACCCGAGGCATAGGCCATCGTTTCGTGGCCGTTGTCGAGCTTCACGCGGAAGCGCGAGTCGGGCAACACTTCGGTCACCGTTCCGTCGAACTCGATCAGCGATTCTTTTGCCATCCCAGGCCCTAGCGGTTGCGGGCGGCATCCTAGCCGCGCCCCGGTGGCGGGTAAACGACCATTCGTGTCGACGCGCGCTTTGCCGGATACTGCACGGCGGAGGTGTCCATGCCCAATACCGATGCCTATCGCGTCACGTTGCCGGGCGACTCGCGTCGCGATTCGGTGGCCCTGTCGGCCGCGATCCGCTGCGGCAACCTGTTGTTCCTCTCGGGTCAGGTCGCGATGGGTCGCGACGGCAAGATCGTCGGGCCTGGCGACTTCGCGGCGCAGGTGCATCAGGCCTTCGCCAACATCCGTCGGATCCTCGAGGCGGCGGGATCGGACCTGCGCAAGGTGGTCAAGACGACCACGTTCGTCACCGACCTCACCCATGTCGCCACCTGGTCGGCGATCAAGAAGCGGTATCTCTCGCTGCCTTACCCGGCCGGCACGATCGTCGAGGTCAACCGCTTCGTCAGTCGCGAAGCGATGATCGAGATCGAGGCCGTGGCGCTGGTCGAGGGCGAGATCAGGACCTGACCGCGTTCGACTCGCCGATCAGAAAATGTCGAACGAGCTATCGGCGAGGTCGAGCGTCTCGGGCTTGGGGGGAATCTCGAGGTTCCCTTTGAGCCCTTCCTGGAAGCGCTTGAACGAAGCAAGGCTGCCGGGGAATTTCTCGGCGTCGGTCGAGCGATAGTGCACGAGATGCATGAAGGTCTTGCCGTCGGCCAGGCAATACGAGGCGTAGCGGCAGCCCGTATCGCCGAGCGCACGGAGTTCCTCCATCACGGACGCGATGTTGCGGCGGTTTTGCGCCGCGTATTCCGCCTTGACGGTGTATTGGACGCGAATGGCTTTCATCGTTCTATTGTAAACCCGTCGGTAAACAATTCAACCGGCCGCGATCGACCCGTGGACGGCCCGTGCACCTGGCCCCTGGGATCACTAAGCTTCGACGTCCGCAGGAGAACCCCATGCCCACGTTGTTCATCACCGGCGCCAACCGCGGAATCGGTTTGGGGATCGTCGAGCGCACCCTCGCCAAGGGATGGCAGGTTCACGCCACCTGCCGCGCCCCGGCTTCCGCCAAGAAACTCGAGGATTTGGCAGGCCGACATTCCGGCCAGCTGACACTGCACCAGCTCGAGTTGCTCGATTTTGCCGCCATCACGCGGTTGGGTGCGGCGTTCAAGGATCGATCCATCGACGTGCTGCTCAACAACGCCGGGGTCATGAACATGGCGCAGCGTCGCTTCGATCCGGCCGACCGTTTCCAGGATTTTGGTCAAACCGATGTCGAGGACTGGACCAAGGTCTTCCAAGTCAATGTCGTGGCGCCGATGAAGATCGCCGAAGCCCTGATCGATTCCGTGGCGCGGAGCGAGCGCAAGGTGATCATCACCACGACCTCGATCATGGGCTCGGTCGAACTGATCACGTCCGGCCGCTGGCACCACTACCGCACGGCCAAGGCCGCGGTGAACCAGATGATGCGCGGCATGGCGGCCGAGCTTAGGCCCCGTGGCATCACGTGTTTTGCGCTGCACCCGGGCGCCGTTCGCACCGACATGAACTCGGCCAAGGCACCGCTCAGCGTCGACGAAAGCACCACCGGCATTGTCGCCCTGCTGGAGCGCGCCGATCTCGCGATGTCGGGACGTTATATGACCTGGAACGGCGAGGAACTGCCCTGGTAGGGCGTTTTGCCTGGGTCTTGCCGGACGCAACCTGGGACCCACCCGCGGTCCGCCCATCAATTCGACGTCATCGCCGGTTGCGTTTCGGCCTGTGCGCACCAACATCTTGAGGTCGGATGGTGCCTGCACTGCCCAATCGCCCGTCTGTCACGCGCCGCACGATCCTGACGTGGCTTGGCCTCGGCTTGGCCATGGTCACGATCGATTCGGCCAGCGCCACCACAGCCACTGGAATGGATGTCGCCCACGGTCGGTTCATCCATGTCGATCCGAGCGACACGCTTCATTGGGGTCGTGGCTCCGTCATCGTCCGGCGCGAGGGCAACCGTCAATCCGTCGAGTTCGGGGATGACTTCGCGGTCGCCGCGGGGCCCGATCTCGTCGTGTACCTGGTCGAGCGAGCCGAGGTGCGCAGTGCCGAGGATTTCCTGACCGGCGGCGCCCTCGCGATCGGACCGTTGAAGGCAACGACCGGTCGGCAACGCTACGAGGTGCCCGACGACGTGCCGCTCGAAGCGGTCGGCAGCGTCGTGATCTGGTGCCGATCGGTGGGGGTGCTGTTTTCGCCGGCCCGACTGGCTCACCGATCCGCCCGGACCGGCGGCTGATCGCCCGATCGTTCGTGCCTGATCTGGAACCTAGCGGAGCGTGTTGGTGCCGCTCATCCACACGTAGATTCGCCGCAGCTTGGTACCCCGGAACTCGAAGAAGTTGATGTTGTCCATCGTCTTGCGGCTGCCGTCCTTGCCGCGGCGACGCACGTCGAAGCGCGTGGTCGCGGTCCCGGCCGCAGGATCGACATGGTAGCGGCGGTTGCCGTGCCAGGCCTTGTCCACGGATTCGAGACGCCGCGTGAACACGCGCTTGATGCCGCTGTCCCGGCCCCGATACGTCGCCTGATCGGTGACTACGGTGAGCGTGCAGTCGGGCGTCATGACCGACAGCGTCCCGGGCACGTCGTTGTTGTCGACCGAATCGAAATAGCGATCGATCGCGGCGATCATTTGTTTGGCCGTGCGCTTCGCCATGGTCCACTCCTTGGCCCCTCAGGGCTCGGTCCGAGATCGGCCAGAGGAAAGAAATGGTGCCCAGGGCCGGAATCGAACCAGCGACACACGGATTTTCAGTC
>VGES01000035.1 GCA_016869765.1 Alphaproteobacteria bacterium | reverse complement strand
GGGCGCCGCCGAAGCCGCCGATGTTGGGATAGATGACCTGGGCGTAGATACCGTACTCGTCCATGCGCTCGAGGCGGACGCGGGCGTCGTATGCGGCAGGATCGACCTGGGAGAGCCGTTTCGGCTTGTCGGGGTTGTACTCCCGCCAGCCGGCCATCGCCGATCCCGCCGCGGGTGCGATCCGCTCGTTGCCGAAGAACCAGCTTTCTTCCTGTCCGGTTTCGCTCCAGCGCACGTGCGGAACCCGATCGCCCCAGGTCGCAACCGACACCCGTGACGTGAACAGATCGTAGGGTTCGGTAAGGTGGGTGTCGGTGTCGATGACCTGGTAACGCTCAACAAGCGGTTTCATCCGACATTCCCCAGATGAACCCCTGGAACGGTGCAAACCATAGCAGTCTGGCTGGTTCCGGGGAAGCCATGGGCGGGCAACCCGTTTCCCGCTGCCTCCGCCCTGTACGACCTCCCGAACGACGTTTGATCCATCGATTTGGCTCTTTCTCCCATCGTCATTCAGACGCACCTCTCCCGTGGTGACGACGCATTCGCCCCGTTCGGTCTTACGCTGGGGCTGGTCTTCGTCGCAGTCCATCGATCAGCCGCAGGATGTGCGCGAACAGTTCTCGCCTCAGCCCGCGACGAACCTGGGGTCTAGGCCGTGCGTCGTCGCTGGAGCGCGCGCAGGACGTAGAGGCGAATCGCGCTGGACAGATTGGTGTCCGACGTGCGCGCTCCATCGATCTCGCCGACGAGATCGTTGATGGTCCGCGTCTGGTCGCGGGCGAGGGCCTGCAGCGCCATCCAGAACTCGTCCTCGATCGACACGCTCGTCGGGTGGCCCTGGATCGTGACCGAACGTTTTTTCATTTGTCTCGCGGTGCGATCATGGTCCGCGCGTCGACCAGACGGTCGAAGTCGGCGGGGCTCACCCAACCCGATTCGAGGGCGGCCTGCCGCAAGGTCAGGCCGTCGGCGTGGGCCCGCCGGGCAATTGCCGCGGCGCGATCGTATCCAATGGCCGGAGCGAGCGCGGTTACGAGCATCAGAGAGCGATCGAGTTTTTCCCGGAGAACGCGCTCATCGGGTTCGAGGCCGCGAACGCAATGATCCGTGAAGCTGCGGCTCGCGTCGCCAAGCAGTCGGATCGATGTCAACACCGAGTGGATGATCAGCGGCTTATAGGCATTCAACTCGAGCTGTCCGGAAGCGCCAGCCGCCGTGACCGCCACGTGATGGCCGAAGACCGCGTAGCAGATCTGGGTCAGCGCCTCGACTTGGGTGGGGTTGACCTTGCCGGGCATGATCGAGGAACCAGGCTCGTTCTCGGGCAGCCGCAATTCCCCGAGTCCGGAACGGGGGCCTGACCCCATCAGCCTGATATCGTTCGCGATCTTGTTGAGGGCAACGGCCGCCGTGTTGAGTGCGCCCATGAAGCCGACCAAGCCATCGTGGGCAGCGATCGCCGCGAAGCGGTTCGAGGCTGGCGCGAACGGTTCATGCGTGAGCGTGGCGATCTCGGCCACGACGCGTTCGGCAAAGCCGGAACGGGTGTTGAGTCCGGTTCCAACAGCGGTCGCGCCTTGAGCGAGGGCGAGGAGTGGTGCGAAGGCGGCGCGGACCGCCGTGATCACGGCGGTCACCTGTGCGGCATACCCGCCGAATTCCTGGCCGAGCGTAAGTGGTGTTGCATCCTGGAGATGGGTGCGGCCGATCTTGAGCAGGCCCGACCATCGGCGGGAGCGACTCTCCAACTCGTGCGCCAAGTCGGTCAAGGCCGGCATTAGGCGAAGCCGGACCTCGGCCACGGCCGCAATGTGCATCGCTGTCGGGAAGCTGTCGTTGGTCGACTGCGCCATGTTGACGTGGTCGTTCGGGTGTACGGGGTGCTTGCTACCGAGGGCGCTGCCCAGCCGTTCGTTGGCGCGATTGGCGATGACCTCGTTGACATTCATGTTGCTCTGGGTGCCGGACCCGGTCTGCCACACCGACAGGGGGAAATGATCGTCGAGTCGTCCAGATATCACCTCGTCGGCGGCCGCAATGATCGCCTCCGCGAGTGTGGGATCGAGATCGCCGAGATCAGCGTTGACCTTGGCGCACGCGCGCTTGACCAGGGCGAGAGCATGGAGGACGGGGGACGGCATCCGTTCCTCGCCGATCTGGAAGAACTGCAAACTGCGCTGAGTCTGCGCTCCCCAATAGCGGTCGGCGGGAACCTCGATCGGACCGAAGGAGTCGGTTTCGCGGCGTGTGGTCGCCATAGCGCTCGATCTTACGCCAGCGCGGCGAACACATGTTCGACGAGGAAGCCTACGGCAAAAGCGAGCAGCACGGCGCCGGTCGTCCACGAGACCAGCCGTTGCACCCGCGCCCGGCTGAGCCAGCGCCGGATGGGATCGGCGGCGAGGGCCAACATCACCTGCCAGGCTGAATTGATGGCGATCAGGATCAACCCGAGCCACGCGAGCTGCAGCCACACTTGCCCGAGTTCCGGGCGGACGAAGTTGGGCAGCAGGGCGACGAACAGCACGATGACCTTGGGGTTGAGCAGGTTCGTGGCGAGGGCATCACGGGCGGCGCGGGTGCGGCTGACCGAAACCGCCCCGGCAAGGCTCGCCGGGTCCAGGAGCCCGGCGCGCAGTCCTTGATAGCCGAGCCAGCCGAGGTAGAGCGCCCCGGCGACGGCGATCGCACGAAACAGCAGGGGCTCGCTGGCGATCAGAAGCGAGAGGCCAAGGGCGGCCGCTGCGGTGTGGACGACGATCCCGAGCTGGACCCCGGCGACCGCGGCCAGGCCCGGGCGCGGTCCTCCCGCCAAGGCGTGGCGCAGGATGAGGATCGTATCGGGGCCGGGAGAAATGACCGTCGCCGCCGCCGTCACGGCGTAAGCGACGAGCAGAGGCCCATCGAGCAGGATCACCGTAACTCGACCACGGCCATGCCCGACTGCGGTCGTGATCGCAGGATCGGCGACAGGTCCGGCGTGCGGGCGCGATGCCGTAGGCATCGCCGCGCGGAGGCGATATCCGCCCGGTCGATGGTCCACTGCTGCGGCTTCCCGTGACGCATCCACGTCAGTCGCTCGCGATCACGAAGGCTCGTGTCGCCGATGACCGAACAGGTGGGAAGCGGCGGGTGCCCCGTCGCGTGCAATTGATAGGCGGCGACGTCGTCGTCCAGCACCAGCCAACGATAGCCGAGCTCGCTCGCCTCGCGGATACGTTGCGCGTGGCTGATGTGATCGTCGAAATAGCACAACGCCCGATCACGCGAGGGCGGGGCGAGCATTGCCGCGGTCCAATCATGCTCGCCATAGAGGATCCGGGGATCACGCCAGGACAAGTTGCGGAAACTGATGTCGAAACAGTGGATCGCGGCGGTCGGGCAGGCGGTGCGCAAGATCCACGACGAGTGGCCGCGGTGCGTGCCGCTTTCGACGATCCATCGTGGATCGAGCAGACCGGCGAGCACATAGAGCCATAGCGAGTCGGCGAGCTTGATGCCGCCCTCGTTGTCGGCGACGGGGCGTTCGGGGTAGCGCGCGAAGAACGCCGCGACCAGTTCCGACGCCTCCGCCCGGCGCGGCCAGAATCGGCCAGGCCCCTCCAGGAACGCCGCGATCGCCTCGGCGACGGCACTCTGCTGCGCCCGTTGCTGGGCGGCGGAGGTCGGGCGCGAGGCGAACTCGCTCTCGTCGCGCTTCTTGCGCAGGTCGAGACCGATGCGGTGATACAGCCGGCGATTGAGCGCGACCCGCATGTCCTCCTTGGCGACATCGGTCAGCCGGGAGAGGTCAGGCTCATCCCGCCGAAACCGTCGTGCCTGTCGCAGGTGTGACGCCATGGCCTGCCAGGGTTCGGGATCCCAGGCGCCAGACGCCATACCGGACGTCGAGGGGAGGACGTAGATGGCGGTCTCCCCGATTCGTTCGCGCTGACGACCGATCGCGGCCCTCGGCCCGAGGAAGGCGCGGCCGGCACGGAGCCCGTTGAACGCCAGAGCGCGTGGGCGGTAACGCTCGATCTTGGCGCGCAAACCGGCGGGATCGTCGGCCGCACTCGTGAGATCGCTGTCGCCGCCGGCCTCGGTCTTGTTCATGTCGGTGAGGCCGACGCCGTAGGTGAGCACGAGCGGGTACTCCTCCGGCCGCAACGGCCGATCCGTGAGCCCGATCTCGGCCAGCGTCGGCCAGAACTTGTTCCCCGGGCCGGCGTAGTAAGCGCGTCGCTTGGCCGAGGCGGCCCCCACGGCGCTGCCACAGAACACGACGTCGAGATCATCGGCGAGCACGTCCGGCAGGACCGGCGCGTTCTCCCGCCGCGTTCGCTTTGTCCGAACCTTCACTCGGAGCCGCCGACCGACTTGGCGAAGAAATCGTTGCCCTTGTCGTCGACGACGATGAAGGCCGGGAAATCGACGACCTCGATGCGCCAGATCGCTTCCATGCCGAGCTCCGGATACTCGAGCACCTCGACCTTCTTGATGCACTCTTTTGCGAGGCGCGCGGCGGGGCCGCCGATCGAGCCGAGGTAAAAGCCGCCGTATTTCTTGCACGCCTCGCGCACCGCCGGCGATCGATTGCCCTTGGCCAGCGTGATCATGCTGCCGCCGGCGGCCATCAAATCGGCGACGTAGGAGTCCATGCGGCCCGCGGTGGTCGGCCCGAACGAGCCCGACGCGTAGCCCTTGGGCGTCTTTGCCGGGCCGGCGTAGTAGATGATGTGGTTCTTGACGTAATCGGGCAGGCCTTCGCCCTTCTGCAACCGCTCCTTGAGCTTGGCGTGGGCGATGTCGCGCGCGACGACCAACGTGCCCGTGAGCCGCAACCGCGTCTTGATCGGGTGTCGCGACAGTAGCGCCAGAATCTCTTTCATCGGTCGGTTGAGATTCACCTCGACCGCCTGGCCGCCGAGCGTCGCGGCATCGATTTCGGGCAGGTATTTGGACGGATCGGTTTCCAACTGCTCGAGGAAGACACCTTCCGCCGAGATGCGACCCAGGACCTGCCGATCGGCCGAGCACGAGACGCCAATCCCGATCGGCAGAGAGGCGCCGTGCCGCGGCAAGCGGATCACGCGCACATCGTGGCAGTAATACTTGCCGCCGAATTGCGCTCCGATACCGAGCGTGGTCGACAGCTTATGGACCTTGGCCTCGAGTTCGAGGTCGCGGAAAGCGCGCCCGAGGTCATTGCCGCTCGTCGGCAGCGTATCGAGGTAGCGGCATGAGGCGAGCTTGACGGTCTTCAGATTCATCTCGGCCGAAGTGCCGCCGATGACGATCGCCAGGTGGTAAGGCGGACAGGCCGCGGTCCCGAGCGAGCGCATCTTCTCCTCGAGAAACTTGAGCAGCGCTTCCGGGTTCAGCACCGCCCGCGTCTGCTGGAAGAGGAAGCTCTTGTTCGCTGAACCACCACCCTTGGTGATGAACAGAAAGTTGTACTCGTCACCGTCGTCGGCATAGAGGTCGATCTGCGCCGGCAGGTTGGTGCCGGTGTTGACCTCGCGCCACATGTCGAGGGCCGCCATCTGAGAGTAGCGCAGGTTCGAGTCGCCGTAGGCGCCGGCGATGCCTCGGGACAGCGCCTCGCCGTCGTTGCCATTGGTCCACAGCCGCTGACCCTTGTAGCCCATGACGATCGCCGTCCCGGTGTCCTGGCAGGACGGCAGGATCATGCCGGCCGAGATGTTGGCATTCTTCAGCAATTCGTAGGCGACATAGCGGTCGTTGTCCGAGGCCTCGGGGTCGCCGAGGATCGTCCGCAACTGATCGAGATGTCCCGGGCGGAAAAGGTGTGAGACGTCCCGCATCGCCTCGTAGGCGAGCAGCCGCAGGGCCTCGGGTGCCACGTGAACGACCCGCTTGCCGGCGACGGTCGTGGTCGTCACGTGATCGCTGGTCAGTTTGCGGTAGGGTGTTTGATCCTCACCGAGCTGGAACAGGTCCTGGTATCGGAAGTCGGTCATGGCAATTCCTCGTGGTACGTCTCCGTGGGCTCGGTGCGTGACCTGGCGATGGGATGAGGGAGGGCGGCCGCAATCCCTCACCGCGCCGTCGTATGGCGATGTCTTACTTCTTCCGGAACTGATCGAGGGCGACGACCTTTTCGCCCGCTGGCGGAGGCGACGGTGGTGTCGGCGGGGCAAGCTTCTCGACCGCGGCGTTCGTAGCGGTTTCCGGACGCGGGATGGGCATTGCCGGCGCCTTGTCGTCATTCTCGCTGCGCTCGGCGCCTTGGAACTGGAGGCCGAACTGGACGCTCGGGTCGGCGAAACCCGTCATGGCCGCAAACGGCACGGTGATGCGCTCGGGAACCTTGTTGAAGGACAGCGTCAGGTCGAAGCCATCTTCGCGCACGTCCAGGTCCCAGAACTGGTGCTGCAGCACGATCGTCATTTCCTTCGGGTACTTGGCGCGCAAGTACTCGGCCAGGACGACGCCCGCATATTCGGTGCGGAACGAGATGTACATGTGGTGGTTGCCGCGCAGCCCGTCGCGCGCGACCAGCGACAACGCCTCGCGCACGACGCCGCGCAGCGAACGATCGACCATCTGGTGGTAGTTGAATTGATCGCGCATCGAGGCCATTCCGATTCGATCCGATCTTAGTCGGCGCGGGCGCGAAGGAAAAGGAAGTGGGGGGCTTCTGTTGCCCGGTGCCCCCCGTACCGCGCTTACCCAACAAAGTTAGGCAGCGAGCGCCATTTCGTTATCGTTGGCACTTCTAGAATTGACCCGATAACGGAGGAATCATCCCGGGCGAAAACTGAACCTTTACTACGCACGTCGATCCTAGTTCGCCCCCAGCACAACCACCGTCGACAACGGTGCTTGTGGTGGAGGCGCCGGGTACCGCCCCCGGGTCCGTAACGCCTATTCCGCGCAGCGTTTATCGCCATAGCCGGTTGCCCGGCCCCTTCAATATAGGTCGCGCGCTGGCGGTTTTGAAGCGCTGCTCAACTCGCCAGGGCGCGACGGACGGCGGCGGGTTCCCGCTCGATGACGCGGAGCAGGGCGCGCGCTGGGCCATCGGGTCTCCGGCGGCCCTGTTCCCATTCTTGGATGGTGCGAACGCTAAGTCCAAACAGGGCCGCGAAGGCGGCCTGTGACATTCGGAGGCGGGCGCGAATAGCGGCAGAATCGGAAACGACTTCGCCACGTGGGCGGCGCATCCCCTGCAATTCGCGCACGGTCAATTTCGGAGTGTCGGCGTCCGGGGCGAACGCCGCCGCCGAGTCGAGCTTGGCGTAGTCGACTTTCGAGCGGATGACTCCGCCGGCTGCCCCCATAGAACCCCGACGGCGCAACGTTCCGTCAACGCTGAGTTTGACCCTGACGGTACGTTCTTTCCTCGTGGTCATGCGCCCTCCTTGCTGAAATGATCCGGATTCGTTTGCCGCGAACCGTGTAGGCAATCATGAAGACTCGATCGCCGATGCGACCGATCGTCTGATAGCGAATCTCACCATAGTCGCGGCGGTCGTCCACGCGGTCGATTCGTTCAGGGTCGAGAAACACCCTCACCACGTAGTCGAATCCAAAGCCGCGACGAGCCCGGGTCGAGGCACTCTTGTGCTCGTCCCATTCGAACTCCATCGCTCATTATACGTCAATGACGTATATCAGGCAAGTGGTCTTTCCAGGGTCGGTTGGCTAAGGTCGCGCGCAGGAGGCCACCGTGCCGATCAGCGACCAGCAACGACAAGAGATCGCGGCGCAGCGGGCGGAGTCCCATACGACCCGCCGGGCCACCGTGCCGGCGCTCGAGGAGATTCTCTACGAGGCGATCCCGGTGCTCGATCACGGCTTCGTCCGCGTCGTCGACTACATGGGGGACGATGCCGCGGTCGTGCAGGCCGCCCGCGTCTCCTACGGCAAGGGCACCAAGCGAATCTCGGAGGACAAGGGGCTGATCAACTATCTGATCCGCCACCGCCACACGACGCCCTTCGAGATGGCCGAGATCAAGTTCCACGTGAAGCTGCCGATTTTCGTCGCGCGGCAGTGGATCCGGCATCGCACCGCCAACGTCAACGAATACTCGGCGCGCTACTCGATCCTCGACAACGAGTTCTACATTCCGGCCGCCGAGCACTTGGCGGCGCAGTCGGCGACCAACCGCCAGGGGCGGGGGGACGTCCTGACCGGGGCTGAGGCGGAGCGCGTCCTGGCGTTGCTCCGCGAGGATTCGGCGCGCGCCTACGCCCACTATGAAGAGATGCTCAACGCGGATTCCTCCGGAAACCGGCGTGACCCCTCGCGACAGGGGCTTGCACGCGAGCTGGCGCGCATGAACCTGTCGCTCAATTTTTTCACGCAATGGTACTGGAAGACCAACCTGCACAATTTCCTGCACTTCCTCAGTCTGCGCGCCGATGCCCACGCCCAGTACGAAATCCGCGTCTACGCCGAGGCCATGCTCGACGTGCTGCAGCGCTGGGTGCCGCACACCTACGAGGCGTTCGTCGAGTACGGCCTCGGGGGCGTGCGCCTGTCGGCCAAAGCGCTCGACGTGGTCAAGCGGTTGATCGCCGGCGAAGCCGTAACGCAGGAATCCTCGGCGCTGTCGAAACGCGAGTGGCGCGAACTGATGGCGGCGCTGGAGCGCAGCGAACAGTGAGCTTCTAGGCCCCCGCCATGCTCAAGCGTCGCTTCGCCACCATCGACATCGGCCAGGTGCACTACCGCACCGCCGGCGAGGAGCATCGGGGCAACGGACGCCGGCCGCTGATCCTGATGCACGCGTCGCCGTTTCCCGGGCGGGCGTTGAGCCCGCTGACGGAAGCGATGGGGACGACACGCCGGGCGATCGCGCCGGACAACCTGGGCCAGGGCGACTCGTGTGCCCCGCAGCACCCCTCGCCGACGATAGAATACTTCGGCGACAAACTGGTCGCGTTCCTGGATGCGCTCGGGATCGCCGAGGCCGATCTCTATGGCACCCACACCGGTGGCCACACGGTGATGGATGTGGCGTTGCGCTATCCCAAGCGCGTCCACAAGTTGATCCTCGACGGCATCGGCATCCTCAGGCCCGAGTTGACGCGCTCCTATGTCGCCCATTTGCGCGAGGCGCCGCCGTTCGATTTCACCGGTGCGCAAATGATGTGGTCGTTCCAGACCGCGCGCGACATGCTGACGTTCTTTCCCTACTACGAACGCGACACCGCCCATCGGCGGGTGCGCGATCTGCCACCCGCACTCGATATCCATGCGCGCGCCCTCGAACTGCTGCGCCGCCGCGATACGTTTCACTTGGCCTACATCGCGGCGTTCCAAGCCAACCCGGGGGGCCGCAAGTATTCGGCGCTCAAGGTGCCGACGCTGTACACGGCCGCGGCCATGGATGCGATCGAGGGCGGTTTCGAGGAGACTGCGGCGATGATCCCCGGCGTCGAGGTCTATCGCTACCCGCAGACCAGCGCTGTCGACTACGCGGCTGGTGCGATCAAGTTCGCGGCTTGGCTGGATTCCTAGGGAGGACCGATGGTCAAACGTCGCTTCGCCTCGATCGACATCGGTCAAGTGCACTACTGGACCGCCGGCGAGGAGCACCGGGGCTCCGCCAAGCCACCCCTGGTGCTGTTGCACGCCTCGCCGTTCTCCGGCCGCAGCCTCAACGCGCTCACCGAACCGATGGGCCAGTCACGTTGGGCGATCGCGCCCGATCATCTGGGCCAGGGCGACTCCTGTGCGCCCACACTCGCCGAGCCGCCGGTCGAGTACTTCAGCGACAAGATGATCGCGTTTTTCGATGCGCTCGGGATCGCCGCTGCGGACCTCTACGGCACCCACACCGGGGCGCACGTCGCGATCGACATCGCCATCCGTCACCCCAAGCGGGTGCGGCGATTGATCTTGGACGGCGTCGGCTTGCCCAACGAAACGCTCAAGAACGAATACGTGGCCCATCTGCGTGAGCGCCCGCCGTTCGACTACACCGGCGCCCAGATGATGTGGGCCTTCCAGACGGCCCAGGACCTCTATCTCTTCTTCCCGTACTACGACCGCGACACGGTCCACCGGCGCAAGCGCGACATGGGATCGCCTTCCGACCTGCATCGCCGGGCGCTCGAATTGTTGCGCAACCTCCGGACCTACCATCAGGCCTACATCGCCGCCTTCGAAGCCAATCCCGGTGGGCGGAAGTACCCCTTGATCCCGCAGCCCGTGCTCTACACGGTGGCGGCGATGGATGGCAGTGCGGCGGCGTTCGATCAGGTGGCCAAGATGATTGCCAACTGCACCGCCAGGCGCTATCCGGAGGGTGCCATCGCGGGCGACTATGGTGCCGCGGCGCCGATGTTCCGCGATTGGCTCGATTCCTAGGAGCGAGGTCATGACGACGTTGACGATCGAACGCGGCTTCCTCGACATCGCCGAGGGACAAATTCACTTTCGCGCCGCCGGCGGCGATCCCCGGAAGGCCAAGAAACGGCCGCTGGTCATGTTCCACGGCTCGCCCGGATCCTCCAAGCAACTGGAGCGGCTGATTCTCGCCATGGCCGGTTCGCGGCCGGTGATGGCGTTGGACACGCTCGGTATGGGGGACTCCTCGCCGCCGGCCCGCGAAGACGCCGACATGACCTACTTCGCCGATGCCGCGCGCCGCGGCCTCGATTGGTATGGCGTGACCGGTCAAGTCGACCTGTTGGGGCATCACACCGGGGCGCGCATCGCGACCGAGTTTGCGATCGCTTCGCCGTCGCGCGTGGGCAGAGTGATCCTCGATGGCATGAGCGCCGCGCCAACCGAACAGGCGCGCGAATACGCCAAGACCCTCGACAAGCGCCACCTCATCGATCAGATCGGCACGCAGTTTTTCCGCGCATGGAACGACCTCAAGGACGCCTACCTGTTTCGGCCGGCGCACAAGCGGTTGGCGGCCAACGTCCGACCCAACGGCCTGCCGCCCTTATCGCTGTTTCACGATCACGTCGTCGAGGTGCTGAAGAGCTATCCGACGAGTCACACCGCCTACCGTGCGGCGGTGCTCTATGACTCGCCGGCCCGGTTGCCGCTACTGAAAATGCCGGTGCTCGCCACCTGCGCCCGTCACGACAGTCCGTTTGCCGCGCTCGACGAGGTGGCCCGACTCGTGCCCGGGGCGACCAAGCTGGTGCAGCCGCAGGACAACGCCGAGAATCTGGCGAGCGACGAGGAGATTCGCGCGCTCGGCAGAGTATTCGGCGACTGGCTGGACAAGTAAGGCCCCTCGGACGAGCAATCGTTGTCATGCCGGCGAGCGGGCATCGTTCTGCGGGCGCTCACCGCGCCCAGTCGACGGTGCCCCAGAATCGTTCCGAGTAGTGCATGTCCTTGAACACGTCGAGTTCCCGCCAGAAGCGGTCGCGGTCGGCGCTGGCGAAATAAGCTTCGAGTGAGCCGCGATCGGCAAGTCGCCCTCACCCGAGTGATCGTCGCTCTGCGACGACCACTCGACCTCTCCCAGTGGGAGAGGTCCCGTGATCCTTGCGCAGGCAGAACGATCGTCCCCGCGGTTGATACGTTTGGCCTCGAGCGGGTCGGAGAAAGGCGACTCCTCCCCCTGGAAGGGGGAGGCGGCCGTGCGTAGCACGGCGGAGGGGGTTTCTACTCCATCACAATGCGGGGGCCGCGGCGCGTGGAGGCGAGCGCCGAGTCGATCTTGGCGTGGACCCTTTCGGCGATCGACCGGTAGGCCTTGGCGTGTGGGCTATCGGGCTGGGCCACGACGATCGGTGTGCCCGCGTCGGCGTGTTCGCGAATGGCCAGGTGCAGCGGAATCTCGCCGAGAAAATCGGCGCCGAGTTCCAGGGCGGTCTGCCGGGCGCCGCCGTGGCCGAACAATTCGGCGCGATGACCGCAACTCGGACAAACGTAGTAGCTCATGTTCTCGATGACGCCGAACAACGGCACGTTGACCTTGCGGAACATGTCGATGCCTTTGCGAACATCGCCGAGCGCGACCTCCTGGGGCGTGGAGACGACGACGGCCCCCGTGAGCGGCACGCGCTGAGCCATCGTCAGTTGCGCGTCCCCCGTCCCTGGCGGCAGGTCGCAGACCAGCACGTCGAGGGGGGCCCAGTTGACGTCGCGGATCAGTTGTTCGACCGCGCTCATCACCATGGGCCCGCGCCAGATGACGGCGGTGTCCTGCGGCACCATGAATCCGATCGACATACATTTGACGCCGTGGGCCTCCTTGGGGTCGATGGTGCGGCCGTCCTTGCTGTCGGGTCTGCCCGACAGGCCCATCATGCGTGGCACCGATGGGCCGAAGATGTCTGCGTCCATCAGGCCGACGCTCAGGCCCAACTGGCGCAGGGCGAGGGCGAGATTGACGGCGGTCGTCGACTTGCCGACTCCCCCTTTGCCCGAGGCCACGGCGATGATCGCTTGGACGCCGGGAACCCCCGGCTTGGCATTGGCTTGAGCCTGCGCTTGGGTGCGCGCCTGCGCCACCGAAGCTGCGCCACCACTTGGCGCTGCCGCACCGCCTGCCGCCGCTGCCAAGGTTGCGGTCGCCGTCAGGACGCCGGGCAGATCGAATACGGCCTGTTCGCACCGTCGCTTCACCGCCTCTCGATCGACCCCGAGGGGAAGGGTGATGGTGAAGCCGATGTGACCGGCCTGGGACTTGACGCCGCCGATCCACTTCAGCGCGACCACATCCGCGGTGTGGCCTGCCGGCACGACCTTGCGCAGGGCGGCCAGAATCTCCGGTTCACCGATCGCCGCCATCCTTGAACACTCCTTGCATGATCCGCATATGGGGGAGGCCGGCTTGGCGTCGCGGTCAGGTTTGTTTTGCCAGGCCAGGGTAGGTGTCATATAAGCCTACGAAACGTAAAGAGAAACGGCGGCCGACGCGATTTTGACGTCCGCTCGAGGGGGGCCTGAGAATGCCGTGGAACAATCAGGGTGGTGGCTGGCAGCCGGGTGGTGGTCGTGGCCCCTGGGGTCAAGGTCCATCGCAGGGCGGTGGCGGAGGCAGTGGCGGAGGCGGCGGTGGCCGCGGGCCGCAGTCGCCCGATCTCGAAGATCTTCTGCGCCGCGGTCAGGAGCGCTTCAAGCGTGTGTTGCCGGGTGGCCCGCGAAGCCCCCGCGCCTTTGGCCTCATCATTCTGGGTTTCGTCGCGCTTTGGCTCGTGTCGGGCTTCTTTCAAGTTGCCCCTGACGAGCAAGGCGTTGTGTTGCGCTTCGGAAAATGGGTACGCACCACCGATCCGGGTCTCCACTATCATCTGCCGTCACCGATCGAAGAGGTGCTGAAGCCCAAGGTCACGCGCGTGAACCGCGAGGACATCGGCTTCCGGACCGTGACCGAAACGCGCCGTGGTCGCGAGGGCGATCTTCTCGAAGAAAGCTTGATGCTGACGGGCGACGAGAACATCGTCGACCTTCGCTTCTCCGTGCTGTGGGTGATCCGGGACGCCGGCCAGTTCTTGTTCAATATCCAGGATCCCGCGGGTACCGTGAAAGCGGCCTCCGAAAGCGCCATGCGCGAGGTCGTCGGACGCAACAAGATTTCCTACGTGCTGGCAGAGGGACGCGCACCGATCGAAGCGCAGACACGTGACCTGATCCAGCGCATCGTCGATCAGTACGGCGCTGGCGTGCGCATCACCGAGGCCAAGCTGCAACGCGCCGACCCGCCGGGCCAGGTGATCGATGCCTTCCGCGACGTGCAGCGCGCCCGCGCCGACCTCGAGCGCCAGCGCAACGAGGCCGAGGCGTATCAAAACGACATCGTGCCGCGGGCCAAAGGCGATGCTGAACGCCTGATCCAGGAGGCCGAAGCCTACAAGGAGCAGGTGATCCTCACCGCGCGCGGCGACGCCCAGCGCTTCCTGTCGATCTACAAGGAATACAAGGGTGCCCGCGAGGTGACGGCACGGCGCATGTATCTCGAAACCATGGAACGAGTCTTGGGTGGGATGAACAAGGTGATCATCGACCAAGACAAGGGTGGAGGTGGGGTCGTCCCCTATCTGCCGCTCAATGAGTTGATGCGGCAGCGGCCGGCCCCGACCAGCGCGGGAGGTCAGCAATGAACCGTCGATTGCTCATTGGCGGGGCCGTCGTATTGGCGGTCGGCGCGGTCGCGGTCTTGTCGACGTTCTTCACGGTGCACCAGACCGAGCAGGCGCTGGTCCTGCAGTTTGGCGAGCCGCAACGCGTCGTGACGGCCCCGGGCCTGAGCGCCAAGGTGCCATTCGTCCAGGACATCAAACGCTTCGACCGCCGCATCCTGTCCTTCGATTCGGGCAACGAAGAAATCATCGCGCTCGACCAGAAGCGACTCGTCGTCGATACCTTCACGCGCTACCGCATCGTCGATCCGTTGCTCTACTTCCAGAAGCTTAACAACGAGGCGCGTGCGCGCCAGCAAATCGGCGCGATCGTCAATTCGCGGGTTCGACAGGTCCTCGGCGGCGTGCCGCTCGCCTCCGTGCTCACCGAGGAACGATCCCAGTTGATGCGGGAAATCACCAACCGCGTCGACCAGGAGCTGCGCGAGAGTGGGATCGAGATCGTCGATGTCCGCATCAAGCGCGCCGATCTGCCGCAAGAGAACAGCGTGGCGATCTTCAACCGAATGAAGTCCGAACGTGAGCGCGAGGCGCGTGAGTTCCGCGCCCAGGGTGCTCAGGCCGCGACCGTCATCCGCTCGCAGGCCGAACGCGATCGTACGATCATTCTGGCCGAGGCTCAGCGCCGGGCGCAGATCCTGCGCGGTGAAGGCGACGCCGAGAAGAACCGCGTGTTCGCCGAGGCGTTCGGCCAGGATCCCGAGTTCTTCGGGTTCTATCGCGCCATGCAGGCCTATCAGCAGGCCCTGGAGACCGGCACGACGATGGTGCTTTCGCCCGACAGCGAGTTCTTCCGCTATTTCAACGATTACGAGCGCACGCTGTTCAGCCGGCCCCAGTCGCGGACACCCGCGGGCCGCTAACGGTCGATGGACGACCTCGCGGTCGGCATCGGCATCGCCTTGGTGATCGAGGGGGCGCTGATGGCGCTCCTGCCCGAGGCCATGAAGCAGCGCATGTCGGTACTCCTCAGCCAGGAAAGCTCACGCTTGAGGGTGGGTGGGGTCGTCGCGGCGGCGATCGGGGTCGGGGTGGTCTGGCTGGTGCGCGGCGGATCGCCCTGAGGTCACGGTATTGGGATCAGGCGGCCGCGGCTGGCCGTTGTACGGCCTCGGCACGCTACCTATAGTCTGGTCATCGCCCGCTGGCGGAAGAGGCGCCGGCGCGATTTCCTGGTCGTTGGAGGTTCTTTCGTGATTGACCTGCGTTTCCGTCGCGTTCGGGTGCGTAGCGTAACCCGTGACTTCTATCCGTTGGCCATTGCCGGGCTGATCGCCCTGCTGATCCTGGCCGCGGTATCGAGCATTGCCCGCGCGCAGCAGCGTCCCGATACGTTCGCCGATCTGGCCGAGAAGCTGCGGCCGGCGGTGGTCAATATCGCGACGGTCCAGAATGCGCCGACGAGCGCACAGCAGGGGCCGCAGCGCCGTCAGGACGTGCCGCAGGCCCCGCCGGGTTCACCGTTCGGGGACATGTTCCGGGACTTGTTCCCGGGACCGGGCGCGCCCGGAGCCCCCAATCGCGGCCCGCGCCGCGGTCAATCGGTCGGCTCCGGTTTCATCATCGATGCCAGGGGCTACATCGTCACCAACCTGCACGTCATCGACGGCGGCGATGCGATCACCGTGACGCTCGAAGACAACCGGTCGTTGCCGGCCAAAGTTCTCGGTCGTGATCCCAAGACGGATCTCGCGGTGCTCAAGGTCGAAAGCGACAAACCGTTGCCGTCGGTCAAATGGGGCGACTCGGACGCCGCCCGCGTCGGCGACTGGATCCTGGCGATCGGTAATCCGTTTGGACTCGGTGGATCGGTATCGGCCGGGATCATCTCGGCCCGGGGTCGCAACATCGACCAGGGCCCCTACGACAACTTCCTGCAGACCGACGCGGCCATCAACCGCGGCAACTCGGGCGGCCCGATGTTCAACATGAAGGGCGAGGTGATCGGCATCAATACCGCCATCTTCTCGCCGGGCGGCGGCTCGGTGGGCGTCGGCTTCGCCATTCCGGCCAATCTCGCCAAGACGACCGTCGGTCAGCTCATCGATTTCGGGCGGACACGGCGGGGTTGGCTCGGGGTGCAGATTCAATCGGTGACCGACGATCTCGCGGACTCCCTCCAGCTCGATTCGGCCAAGGGCGCGCTCGTGTCGCGGATCAACAAGGACGGCCCCGCGGACAAAGCCGGCATCGAACAGTCCGACGTCATCATCCGCTTCGACGGCAAGCCGGTTCCGGACATGCGGGCGCTGCCTCGAATCGTGGCCGAGACGCCGATCGACAAGGACGTGGAAGTCGTCGTTTGGCGCAAGGGCAAGGAAACCAAGCTCAAGGTCCGGGTCGGTGAGTTGCCGGAGGCCGAGGCCGAGAACGCGTCGCTCACGACCCAGGATCCGAAAACGCCTCGGCCCGCGGCCAATGAGATTCTCGGGATGGGGATGTCGACCATCACGCCCGACCTCCGTCGCCAGTTCGAGATCAAGGAAGGCACCCAGGGCGTCGTCATCACCAGCGTTGGCGAGAGCAGTCCGGCGGCCGAAAAGGGCGTTCGCGCCGGCGACGTCATCATCGAGGTCAACCAGGAAGCCGTGAAATCGCCGGCTGATGTCGATGCCAAGGTCAAGGCGGTGCAAAAGGCCGGGCGCAAGAGTGTGTTGTTCCTGGTCGAACGCGACGGCGGGCTGCGCTTCGTGGCGGTTCGGCTCGAGAGTTAGCCAGCGCGACGTCGCCCGCCGCTGCGCCTCTCGAGGCGCCGGGCGCCCAACGTGCTAAGCCGCGACGAACTCGTCCTGCCGGTAGCCCTGCAGGTAGAGGAGAGCGGTCAGGTCGCCATGGTCGATCCGGGCGGCCGCCGCCTCGGCGACGGCCGGCTTGGCGTGATACGCCACCCCCAGACCTGCCGCCCTCAGCATTTCGAGATCGTTGGCTCCATCACCCACGGCCATGGTATCGGCGGCCGCGAGACCGCGCTCGGCCGACAGGCGCGCCAGCGCCTCGCGCTTGGCGGCGCGCCCGAGAATGGGTTCGGCGACGCTCCCCGTGAGCCGACCGGCCGCGATCTCGAGGCGGTTGCCCTGATCGTAGTCGCAACCGAGGGCGCGGCGGATTCGTTCGGTGAAGAACGTGAAGCCGCCCGAGACCAAAGCGACCGTGGCGCCGTGGCGGCGCATGGTCGCGACGAGGGTCGCCGCTCCGGGATTGAGCGACACGCGATGGTCATAGACCTCCTGCAGGGTCGTTTCGGCCAAGCCACCCAGCATCGCGACTCGCTCGCGGAGCGCGCCCTCGAAATCGATTTCGCCGCGCATCGCTCGGTTGGTGATGGCGGCGATTTCGACCCGTTTGCCGACGTAGGCCGCAAGCTCCTCCAGGCATTCCTGAGCGATGATGGTCGACTCGAGGTCGGCGACCAGCAAATGTTTCCGCCGCCCCGCGGCGGGTTGGACCACGCAATCGACAGCAGCGTACCGGGTGGCGCGCTGGGCCGCGCTGCCGGCCGAGGGGCGCTCGCCGACGAACACGATTTCGGCGGCAATCCCACGCGCCAGCCAGCGGATCTCGACCACCGTGGCATCCCCGGCGCTCAAGGCGCTGGCAGCGCTATCGACCACGGCCGGGGTGACCGCGGGTCGCGCGTCGCTGCCGATCAGACTCAGCACCCAATGCATCTTTGAGCCTTGGAAGGAGAGTGGTAAGCCACGGCGATCCGCCCGGAAACGACGATGCCCCGTGTTGCCATTTTCATTGCCGGTCCGACCGCAAGCGGCAAGTCGGCCGTCGCCATGGCCGTTGCCGAAGCGCTCGCCCCGCACGGCGGCGCCGGGATCATAAATGCCGACAGTATGCAGGTCTATCGCGAGCTCCGCGTGCTGACCGCGCGTCCCGGTGACGACGACCTGGCGCGGGTGCCGCACCATCTCTACGGCGCCATCGCTGCCGACGAGCGGTTTTCGGCCATGGTATGGCGGGACCTCGCGATGGCGGCCATCGAGTCGTGCTGGCAGGAGGGCCGTGTCCCGCTCGTAGTCGGTGGCAGCGGGCTCTATTTCAAAGCGCTGATCGCAGGTCTGGCGCCGATCCCGGTCATCGATCCCAGCGTGCGCAGCGAAGCGCGCCGTCTGGTGGAGACCGAGGGCCCGGAGGCGATCCACGCCAAACTCCGAATGCGAGATCCCGAGGCGGCGGCGCGCATTCGCCCGGGCGACCGGCAGCGCGTGGCGCGTGCGTGGGAGGTTATCGCGGCGACCGGTATTCCGCTGAGCACCTGGCAGCGGCAACCGGGAGACCCGTTTCCCGGGACCTTCCTCGGATTCGTGCTCGATCCGCCGCGTGAGGTTCTGGACCAACGCATCGCCGAGCGCTTTGCCGGCATGATCGCCGGCGGGGCGATCGAGGAGGTCCGGCGCCTCGAAGCTCTCGACCTGCCGCCAATCGCGCCCTTGCGTCGGGCGGTCGGCGTCGCGGAAATCGCCGCGCATTTGCGCGGAGAGCACGATCTGGCGACGGCAATCAGCCTCGGCGCGCGGGCGAGCCGCCAACTGGCCAAGCGTCAGGGCACTTGGTTCCGCAATCAAATGTCGTCGTGGGACTTCGAATCGCAACAAATAGAAAGTTTCCTTAACAAAAACTTTCCAAAAATTCTAAAATCGTTATTGACCTGAGACGATCAAGCGGATAGGTTCCCGCGAAATCGTTGGATTTCCGGGGTTTTTCCCGATTCGTCCATCGTTGTCCGTCTTGGGCCGGCCCGTCGCGGGGCAGGGTGGGACGGTTTCGTTCTTGTGGCGGCCAAGGGCCGCGCGAGGTGAGACATGAGTCAGGCACGCATGAGCGGGGCCGAGATCATCATCAAGGCCCTGGTCGATCAGGGCGTCGACACGGTGTTCGGCTATCCGGGGGGCGCCGTGCTTCCGATCTACGACGCCATCTTCCAGCAGAATCATCTGCGCCACATCCTGGTACGCCACGAGCAAGGGGCGGTCCATGCCGCGGAAGGCTACGCGCGCTCGACGGGAAAGCCTGGCGTCGTGCTGGTCACCTCGGGGCCGGGTGCGACGAATACCGTCACCGGCTTGACCGACGCTTTGATGGACTCGATTCCGATCGTGTGCCTCACGGGCCAGGTGCCGACGCACCTCATCGGCAACGATGCGTTCCAGGAGGCCGATACCACGGGAATCACCCGCGCCTGTACCAAGCACAACTACCTCGTGAAGGACGTCAACCGCCTGGCGCACACGATCCACGAGGCGTTCTATGTCGCGCGCGCCGGCCGGCCTGGTCCGGTCGTGGTCGATCTGCCGAAGGACGTGCAACTCGCGAGCGGCGACTACGTCGGGCCGACGGACATTCGTCATCGCACTTACCAGCCGAGGATCAAGGGCGATGCCAGGGCCATCGAACGGGCCGTCGAACTCCTGGCCCAGGCCAAGCGCCCGATCGTCTATTCCGGCGGCGGCGTCATCAACTCGGGGCCGCGGGCGGCCGAACTGTTGGTGGCGTTGGTCAAGAAACTCGGCGTGCCGATCACCAATACCCTGATGGGCCTCGGCGCCTACCCGGCCACCGACCGTCAGTTCGTCGGCATGCTCGGGATGCACGGGACTTACGAGGCCAACCTCGCGATGTACAACTGTGACGTCATGCTGTGCCTGGGCGCCCGCTTCGACGACCGCATCACCGGGCGCATCGATGCGTTCAGCCCGAATTCACGCAAGATTCACGTCGACATCGATCCGGCCTCGATCAACAAGAACGTCTCGGTCGAGATCGGCATCATCGGCGATGCGGCCAGCATCATCGAAGACATGATCACGGTGTGGGACGCACGCCGGTACCGGATCGACCCCGCGGCCCTCGAGGGCTGGTGGCAGCAGATCGACGAATGGCGCGGGGTCGACTGTCTTCGTTACGACCGCGACAGCAAGATCATCAAGCCGCAGTACGCGATCGAGCGACTGTACGCCCTGACCAAGGACCGTGATCCGTTCATCACCACCGAGGTCGGCCAGCACCAGATGTGGGCGGCGCAGTTCTACAAGTTCCAGCGCCCCAATCACTGGATGACCTCGGGCGGTCTCGGCACCATGGGATACGGCTTGCCGGCCGCGATCGGCGTCCAGCTCGGCAATCCCGGGGCGCTCGTCGTCGACATCGCGGGCGAAGCCTCGATCCTGATGAACATCCAGGAGTTGTCGACGGCGGTGCAGTACCGACTGCCGGTCAAGGTCTTCATCCTCAACAACGAATACATGGGCATGGTCCGGCAATGGCAGGAACTCCTGCATGGCGGCCGCTACGCCGAGAGCTACACGGCGGCGTTGCCGGACTTCGTCAAGCTGGCCGAGTCGTTCCACTGCGTCGGGCTGCGGGCGAAGCGGCCCGACGAGGTCGACGACGTGATCGGCGAGATGATGGCGGTCGATCGACCGGTCGTCGCCGACATCGTGGTCGATCCGGCCGAGAACTGTTTCCCGATGATCCCGTCGGGCCGTGCGCACTACGAGATGATCCTCGGCTCGGCCGCGAGCAAGCCCGAGGCGACGACCGAAGGGCTTGCATTGGTCTGACCGTCATGGGCGACAACACGAAGGAAACCAAGTTCCACACCATCGCCGTACTCGTCGACAACGAGCCCGGCGTATTGGCGCGGATCATCGGCCTGTTCTCGGGCCGTGGCTACAACATCGAGAGTCTGACGGTGTCCGAAACCGATCCGGTGAATCGCCTGTCGCGGATCACGATCGTGACCTCGGGTACGCCGATGGTGATCGAGCAGATCAAGGCGCAACTGAGTCGTCTCGTGCCGGTCAAGCGGGTCAGCGACCTGACGACCGATGGACCGAGCGTCGAGCGTGAACTGGCGCTCGTCAAAGTGCGCGGCAAAAGCGAGCCGCGCGTCGAGTCGCTTCGCATCGCGGACATTTTCCGCGCGCGCGTCGTCGATTCGACCACCGAGTCCTTTGTCTTCGAGTTGACCGGTTCGACGGACAAGGTCGATGCCTTCGTTGATCTCATGCGGCCGCTCGGACTGATCGAAGTGGCGCGAACGGGGATCGTGGCGATCAGCCGCGGTCCTGGCGCGCTGTAACCCTGACACCAGCAACCACGGGAGAATCCCATGCGCGTCTACTACGACCGCGACGCTGACCTCAATCTGATCAAGGCCAAGAAGATCGCCATCATCGGCTACGGCAGCCAGGGCCATGCCCACGCCCTCAATCTGCGGGACTCGGGTGCGAAAGACGTCGCCGTCGCCCTCAAGGCCGGTTCGGCGAGCCGCGCCAAAGCGCAGAACGCGGGCCTGCCCGTGATGGACGTGGCCGAGGCCGCGCGCTGGGCCGATGTCATGATGATGGTGACGCCCGACGAACTGCAGCGCGACATCTATCGTTCGCACCTGCACGACAACATGAAGAAGGGCGCGGCGCTCGCCTTCGCCCACGGCTTCAACATTCACTTCAAGATGATCGAGCCGCGCGCGGACCTCGACATCTTCATGGTCGCGCCGAAGGGGCCGGGGCACACCGTGCGCTCGGAATATCAGCGAGGCGGCGGCGTCCCGTGCTTGATCGCGGTGCACCAGAACGCGACCGGCAATGCCCAGGAACTCGGATTGTCGTACGCCTCGGGGATCGGCGGCGGACGCGCCGGAATCATCGAGACCAATTTTCGCGAAGAGTGCGAAACCGATCTGTTCGGCGAACAGGTCGTGCTGTGCGGCGGTCTCACCTCGTTGATCCAGGCCGGGTATGAGACCCTGGTCGAGGCCGGTTATGCCCCGGAGATGGCCTACTTCGAGTGTCTGCACGAAGTGAAACTGATCGTCGACCTCATGTATGAAGGCGGGATCGCGAACATGCGGTATTCGATCTCCAACACCGCCGAATACGGCGACTACACGCGCGGTCCGCGGGTGGTCAACGACGACACCAAGGCCGAAATGAAGCGGATCCTCAAGGAGATCCAAGGCGGCCACTTCGCCCGTGAATGGATGCTCGAGAATCAGGTCGGCCAGGCGTCGTTCAAGACCATGCGCGCCCGCGCCGCGGAACACTCGATCGAAGAAGTCGGCAAGCGGTTGCGCGACATGATGCCCTGGATCGCGCGCAACAAGCTGGTCGACAAGTCGAAGAACTGACGCCGCGGTGCGACGCCGTGACGACGCCTAGCGAGGTGCTTACGTTCTGGTTCGGCTCGGCCACGCTCGATGCGCCGGTCGAGCCGCAGGAGCGGTGGTTCAAGAAGGACCCCGCTTTCGACCAGTTGATTCGCGAGCGTTTCGCCGCCATGGTCGAGGTCGCCGAACGTGGCGGACTCGATGCATGGCTGGCGAACCCCGAGGGTTGCCTGGCGTTGCTGATCCTGCTCGATCAGTTTCCCCGCAACATGTTTCGCGATACCGCGAAGATGTATTCGTGCGACGAGAAGGCGCGCACCGTCGCCGTCCACGCGGTGGCCCGCGGATTCGATCGCCGGCCCGCCCCGGTCGCGCGCTGGTTCATGTACCTGCCGTTCGTTCATTCCGAAGCGTTGATCGATCAGGAGCGGGCCCTGGCGCTGTTCGACACCATTCCCGACGGCGAGGTTCATACCGAGGCGCGGCGGTCGCTGCGACGCCATCACGAGATCATCGTGCGCTTCGGTCGGTTTCCCCACCGCAACCACATCCTCGGCCGGGCGTCGACGCCGCAAGAGTCGGAGTTCCTCAAGGAACCGAACTCGTCGTTCTGACTGCCGGCGGGTGTTCGGGCCAGGAAAATGTCACTTTGCGGCAACACCGCACGGGAAAGGTGTTGCGAACGGCTGTGGAAAAGGCGTAATAATTCTTGAGCCGCGGCAAAGTTTGTCGTTGCGTTATCGCGTTTACGTGCTTTCTCGCAAGTTGTTAGTCGAGAATTTCATTGTAACCTGTTGATCCGAAAAGACTGACGGAGCGTAGCGCCTCGGGCGCCGAGCAAACCAAGTGGCCGTAGTGATTCCAGATTCTTCGATCGGGCCCTTCGGCGGGTTGCGCGCGGTGCGTTGCGTCCTGGTCCTTCGACTTAGCCGCCCCTGAGCGGGATGCGGCCGGAGAGGCGATCTCGTTTGGGGGAAGTCGAGCGCCACTGCCACTGTCACGAAGGACCAACACCATGAGCCAGTTCCCCGAGTCAGACCGAGTCGTCATTTTCGACACCACCATGCGCGACGGCGAGCAGTCGCCGGGGGCGTCGATGAACCTCGAAGAAAAATTGCGTATCGCCGAGATGCTGCAATCGCTCGGCGTCGACGTCATCGAGGCGGGGTTTCCGATCGCCTCCAACGGCGACTTCGAGGCCGTCCATGAAATTGCCAAGATCATCGGCCAGTCTGTGATCTGTGGCTTGGCTCGCGCCGGCGCCAAGGACATCGATCGCGCCGCCGAAGCGCTGCGGCCAGCCAAACGGAAACGGATTCACACCTTCATCGCGACCAGCCCGCTGCACATGAAGTACAAGCTGCAGATGACGCCGGAAGCCGTGCACCAGGCCGTCATCGATTCGGTTACGCGGGCGCGCAACCTGTGCGACGACGTCGAGTGGTCGTGCGAAGACGGCACACGTTCCGACATCGACTTCCTGTGCAGGACGATCGAAAGCGCCATCAAGTGCGGCGCGAGCACGATCAACATCCCCGACACGGTCGGCTACACGATCCCGAGCGAATACGCGACGCTGATCACGACGATCCGCAACCGCGTTCCCAACATCGATCGCGCCCGTCTGTCGGTGCACTGCCACAACGACCTCGGTTTGGCGGTGGCCAATTCGTTGGCCGGCGTGACGGCCGGTGCCCGGCAGGTCGAGTGCACGATCAACGGTCTCGGTGAACGCGCCGGCAATGCCGCACTCGAGGAGATCGTGATGGCGCTGCGCACGCGCGCCGACGCCATGCCCTATTGGAGCGGCATCAAGACCGAGGCGATCACCAAGACCTCGCGCCTGGTGTCGGCCGTCACGGGCTTTCCGGTCCAGCCGAACAAGGCGATCGTCGGCGCCAATGCCTTCGCCCACGAGGCCGGCATCCACCAGGACGGCGTGCTCAAACACGCGCGGACCTACGAAATCATGACGCCCGAATCGGTGGGGCTGACCAATTCCAACCTCGTCCTCGGCAAGCACTCCGGCCGGCATGCCTTCCGCAACAAGCTCAAGGAGCTGGGCTTCGAGCTGGGCGAGAACGCGGTCGAGGATGCGTTCCGTCGGTTCAAGGACCTGGCCGACAAGAAGAAGGATGTCTTCGACGAAGACCTCATCGCGTTGGTCGACGATCAGGTAATGCGCGTCAACGACCGCATCAAACTGGTCTCGCTCCGTGTCATGGCCGGCACGTTCGGCCCGCAAACGGCGGACCTGGAGCTCGAGATCAACGGTCAGACCAAGGCGACCACGGCTTCGGGCGACGGTCCGGTAGACGCAGCGTTCAATGCCATCAAGGCGTTGTTCCCGCACGATGCGAAGCTGCAGTTGTTCCAAGTCCATGCGGTGACTCACGGCACCGACGCGCAGGCCGAGGTCACGGTGCGGTTGGAAGAGGGCGGTAAGACCGTCAACGGTCAGGGGGCCGACACCGACACCCTGGTCGCGAGCGTCCGTGCGTATGTCACGGCGCTCAACAAGCTGTTGGTGAAGCGCGAGAAGTCTGCGCCGGCGGCGCTTTCGGCATGAGCCGGCGGCGTTTCGGCGTGGTGGTTCCTTTTGTCAGCAAGTAGGAGACGATGTTCTCCAATTTATTCGGAATGATGTCGGCAGATATGGCGATCGACCTCGGGACGGCGAATACGCTCGTCTACGTGAAAGGTCGTGGAATCGTATTGAACGAACCGTCCGTCGTGGCGATCGTCAATCAGCGTGGCAAGAAACAGGTGCTCCGCGTCGGCGACGAGGCGAAGCTGATGCTCGGGCGCACCCCCGGCAACATCGAGGCGATCCGTCCGTTGCGTGACGGCGTGATCGCCGACTTCGAGGTGGCCGAGGAGATGATCAAGCACTTCATCTCCAAGGTGCACAATCGGCGCAGCTTCGCCAGCCCGCAGGTGATCATCGCGGTGCCCTCGGGGTCGACCGCGGTCGAACGGCGGGCGATCCAGGAATCGGCGGAGAGTGCCGGCGCCCGGCGGGTCTACCTCATCGAGGAACCGATGGCGGCGGCCATCGGCGCCGGCCTGCCGGTGACCGAACCGACCGGCTCGATGGTGGTCGACATCGGCGGCGGGACGACCGAGGTCGCGGTGATCTCGCTCGGCGGTATCGTCTATTCCAAGTCCGTCCGCGTCGGCGGTGACAAGATGGATGAGGCGATCATCGGGTACATCCGCCGCAACCACAATTTGCTGGTCGGCGAATCCTCGGCCGAGCGCATCAAGCAGCAGATCGGAACCGCGTGCCCGCCCGACGACGGCAACGGCGAAACCATGCAGATCAAGGGGCGCGACCTGATGAACGGCGTGCCCAAGGAACTGATCATCAATCAGCGCCAGATCGCGGAGAGCCTGGCTGAACCGGTCGGCGCGATCATCGAGGCCGTCAAGGTCGCGCTCGAACACACCGCGCCCGAACTGGCCGCCGACATCGTCGACAAGGGAATCGTGCTGACGGGGGGCGGCGCGCTCCTCGGCAACATGGACACGGTGCTGCGCAATGCGACGGGCCTGCCGGTGTCGATCGCCGATGAGCCGTTGCAATGCGTCGCGCTCGGGACGGGCAAGGCGCTCGAGAACCTCAAGACGCTGCGTGGCGTGTTGCACGAGGGGTACTGAGTCGGGAATCTGAGGGCTGAACGTGAGGGGGCAGAAGAACAACGCGACGCGACTGGCCTTGCCGCTGTGGCACTTGGCGCAGCGTTTTGCGCCGGCATTGTTCATCGGTGCTGCTTTCGCGATCATGTTGTTCGGCCGCTTCGATCCTGCCACCGTCGAGCGCGTCCGCCTCGTCGTCACCGACGTGGCGGCACCGATCCTGGACGCTGCATCGCAGCCGTTGGCAGCCGTCAACCGCGGGGTCGACAACGTCCAGGCGTGGCTGACGCTGCACGACGAACTCGATCGGTTGCGCGACGAGAACGAGCGGCTGAGACAGTGGCAGGCGGCGGCGCGTCGGCTAGAAGCCGAGAATGCCAGCCTGCGCGGTCTGCTCAACGTCCGCAGCGACCAGCCGCCGAGCTTCATTTCGGCCCGGGTCATCGCCGACGCCGGCGTGCCGTTCGTTCGCACGGTGCTGGTCAATGCCGGTCACCGGGACGGGATCAGGCGCGGTCAGGCCGTCATGAATGCCGATGGCCTCCTCGGTCGCGTCGTCGAAGTCGGTGAGCGCTCGGCGCGTATTCTGCTGCTCACCGACCTCAATTCCCGGGTGCCAGTGACCAACCTCAACTCCGGTTTGCGCGGCGTCCTCGCCGGCGATAACCGGGAGCGGCCGCAGCTCGCGTTCCTGCCCAATCAGATGCAGGTGGCCGTGGGCGATCGCATCGTCACCTCCGGTCACGGCGGTGTATTGCCGCAGGGACTTCCGGTTGGCGTCGTGTCGGGCGTCGACGGCGTGATCCGCGTCCAGTTGCTGGCGAACTCCGATCAGCTCGAATTCGTGCGCATCGTGCGCTACGACTTGCCGCGATTGGCACCGGCTGGTCAGGAGCCCGCGGTCAACGATTAGCGCCATGGCGGACGACCGCGGTTCGCGTCTTGCGCTCCGCAGCCGCCAGGCGACGCCGTCCCTCATCGCGTTGGTGTTGATTCTGGTCAGTCAGCTGCCGCTCGGAATCACCCAGGTCGGCTTGGTGATGCCGCCGCTTGCGCTCATGGCCGTGTTCTTCTGGGGCATTTACCGCCCCGATCTGCTGCCGCTCGCCGCGGCCTTTGCGATCGGTCTGTTCCAGGACCTGTTGACCGGTGGGCCGCCCGGCCTGTTCGCGGCGGTTTATGTGGCCGTTCGCGCGGTGATGGCCCAACAGCGGCGAAGTTTCGTCGGGCGGGCCTTCGCCATCGAATGGTTCGGTTTCGGCGTTGTCGCCCTCACGGTCACCTTCGCCTCGTGGGCGGTGACCTCCGCCTATTTTGGCCGGTTGTTGCAACCAGGGCTGTTCTTGACCCAGGGACTGCTTTCGATCGCGCTCTATCCGGTCCTAAACTGGACCATGGTCCGCTTGCGGCGGGCCGTGAGTCATATCTGATCATGAAGCGGGACGCGAGCAGCCAGCGGACGTTCACCCGGCGCGCCATCTTCCTCGGCGGCGGCAAATTGCTTTTGCTGTCGGCCCTGGTCGGCCGCATGTATCAGCTCCAGATCCTCGAGTCCGAGCAATACACCGTGTTGGCCGAGGACAACCGGATCAGCCTGCGCCTGTTGCCGCCGCCGCGCGGCCGAATTCTCGATCGCTACGGTGCCGAGATCGCGGCCAATCAGCAGAACTACCGCGTCGTCATGATCGCCGAGCAGACGCCGAGCGTCGAACGGACGCTCGATGCCCTGGCCAAGGTGGTGCCGCTCGCCGATCACGAACGCAACAAGATCCTGCGTGAGACGTTGCGCCGCCGGAGCTTCATCCCGGTCACCGTGCTCGAGAACCTGTCGTGGGACCAGTTTGCGGCCGTGAACGTCAACAGCCCGCATCTGCCGGGTCTGCATCCCGAGATCGGCGAATCGCGGTCCTACGCCCGTTCGCGGTCGCTCGCGCATGTCATCGGCTACGTGGCGGCGCCGAGCGAAGACGACCTCAACGGTGATCCGGTGCTGCAGTTGCCGGGCTTTCGTGTCGGCAAGAGCGGCATCGAGCGCATGCAAGAGAACGTGCTGCGCGGCCGAGCTAGGGTCAGTCGGGTCGAGGTCAACGCGGTCGGCCGGGTCATCCGCGAGCTGAGCCGGCGGGAGGGGCAGCCCGGCGGCGACGTCTCACTGACCATCGATGCCGAGCTTCAGGAGTTTGCTGCCAATCGCCTGGGCGAGGAGGCCGGCAGCGTCGTCGTCGTCGACGTGACGTCGGGAGACGTGCTCGTGATGACCTCGACGCCGTCCTTCGACCCGCTGGTGTTCAGCGTCGGCTTGACCCAGAGAACCTGGCAGGAATGGCAGTCGGACCCCAGGGCACCGCTCGTCAACAAGGCCATCGCCGGCCAGTACCCTCCCGGCTCGACGTACAAGCTCGTGGTGGCGCTGGCGGCGCTGGAGAGCGGCCTGACCAAGGACCACATCGCCTACTGTCCCGGCCATTTCGATCTCGGCAGCGCCCGCTTCCATTGCTGGAAGAAGCATGGCCATGGCGGCCTCAACATGCTCCAGGCGCTCGAACAGTCCTGTGACGTCTATTTCTACGACTTGGCACGCCGAATCGGCCTCGAACGAATCGCCGAGATGTCTTTCAAACTCGGCCTCGGGCGGCAGACCGGCATCGACCTCCCGTCCGAGCGCAAAGGCTTGATCCCGACGCGCGAGTGGAAGCGCGCGGCGCTCAACGACGTATGGCATCCGGGCGAGACCGTGATCACCGGCATCGGCCAGGGTTATGTGCTGACGACTCCACTGCAACTCGCGATCATGACAGCGCGCTTGGCCAACGGTGGCTTCGCCGTGACGCCGCGGTTGGTCGCGCCCCAGCGTTCACCATCGTCCGAGGCCGAACTGGCGCGGGAGCACGCGCCGTCGCTCGGACTGTCGCGCAGCAACCTCGCGATCGTGCTCGAGGGCATGAACCGGGTCAGCAACTCGCCGTCCGGAACAGCGTTTCGCTCGCGCATACCCGACAAGAGCTACCAGATCGCCGGCAAGACCGGGACGTCCCAGGTGCGCCGCATTACGCGTCAGGAGCGTGAAACACGAATCCTCAAGAACGAAGAGTTGCCGTGGGAGGATCGTGATCACGCCCTGTTCGTCGCCTATGCCCCGGTTCATGAGCCGCGTTACGCGATCGCCGTGGTCATCGAACACGGGGGCTCGGGCTCGGCGGCCGCGTCCCCGGTCGCCCGCGATGTCATCCGCGAGGCGCAGCGACTGGACAAGAAACGGGCTGAGCAAACGATTCGATCGGTCGATCTGTCGGGTGGTCGAACCCAGGGTGGGGGCTGACCTATGGCCTTCATCGGTACGCGAAACGGCGAACTGACATTCCTGCAGAAGGTGCGCAACATCAACTGGCTGTTGGTGTTGCTGCTCGGCCTCGTGGCGACGACCGGGTTTTTTGCTCTCTATTCGGTTGCCGGCGGCAAGATCGACCCCTGGGCCTCCCGCCAGATGATGCGCTTCGCCTTGGGCGCGACGCTGATGATGGCAGTGGCGATGGTCGATATCCGGGCGCTGATGCGCATCGCCTATCCGTTCTATTTCGTTTCCCTGGTGCTGCTCGCGATCGTCGAGTTCTTCGGCTCGATCGGCATGGGGGCGCAGCGTTGGCTCGACCTCGGGATCATCAATCTTCAGCCCTCGGAGTTGATGCGGCTCGCGCTCGTGCTGGCGCTGGCGCGGTACTTTCATTCCCTGTCCTATGAGGACATCGGCAGGGTGCGGTGGATCGTCATTCCGGTGCTGATGATCGTGTTGCCGGCGGGATTGGTGATCATTCAGCCCGACCTCGGAACCGCGCTCCTCACGATGATGACCGGTGCGGGAATCCTTTTTCTCGTCGGCGTTCGGTGGTGGAAATTCGCGGTGGTCGCGGTCGTCGCTCTGGCGGCGATGCCGCTCGCCTGGCAACGGCTCCACGGCTATCAGAAGGACCGGATTCTCACCTTCCTGAACCCGGAACGCGATCCACTCGGGGCGGGCTATCACATCCTGCAATCGAAGATCGCGTTGGGTTCGGGTGGTCTGTGGGGCAAGGGGTTCCTGCAGGGAACCCAGAGCCATCTCAACTTCCTGCCCGAGAAACAGACCGATTTCGTGTTTACGACGCTGGCCGAGGAATTCGGCATGATCGGCGGCGTGGCGCTGCTCGCGGTCTACATCATGATTCTGGCATACGGTTTCGCGATCGGCGTCCGCTCGCGAAGCCAGTTCGGTCGCCTGGTCGCCTTCGGGGTCACGATCACGTTCTTCATCTACATCTTCGTGAACGTCGCTATGGTCATGGGGCTCGTCCCGATCGTCGGTATTCCGTTGCCGCTTGTGTCCTATGGCGGTACGGCCATGGTGACGATCCTGGTCGGCTTTGGCCTCGTGCTCTCGGTGTCGATCCATCGCGACGTTCCGATCCCGCGCCGCGGTCCCTTCGACCTGTTCTGAGGCGCTTTCGCGGACGTTCGTCCGGCCGACCGCCTTTTCTCGACAACCCGGGGTCGGTTTGCTATAGGCAGCCGCGCGGGCGCATAGCTCAGGTGGTAGAGCAGCTGACTCTTAATCAGCGGGTCCCAGGTTCGAGTCCTGGTGCGCCCACCAATCCAATCAATGACTATTCAAAAGCGACGGGGTCTTTTGATTCTTGGGTAGGCGTCGGGTAAGCGTTACCGGCGCAGACTTGGCATCGCCGTCCTCGTTTCCGGCCTCACCCTAGCCCAAGGGGAGGGGGGGCCGGTCTGAACCGGGGAGATCCGCGCCGATCCGGCGGGCGCCGCAACTGAACGGCCGTCACGACATGTATGCGACGCTGAAGGCCGAGACGGCCAAGCTGCCGGCGGCGAACGCCGCGGCCCAACGGGCCCGCTTCGATCACTTCCGCCAGGACTTCAACGACGAACGGCCGCACGAGGCTCTCGGTCGCGCCGGATCATCGAGCCGCGTCATCGACGCAACGCTGATTCGATCACCGCTCCGGCTTCCACGGTCGACCAGGACTTCAGTTCTTGGCGGCAGGCGCGGCGGCGGTCACGCCGCCACCCGGCGTGACCGCCGCGAGCCCGAACGCATGGCGCCCGAAGGCCGTGCCATGGTGATCCCAGTTGGCGCCGATCTGGCTCGCCATCACGAGCTGATCGCGGTAGTGGCGCTGCACCGGATTGTCGTCGCCGAGGCCCATCGCGCCCATCTGGCGGACGAGCCGGGTCACGGCGCTGACGCAGAGTTTGGCGATGAAGGCCCGATCTCGGGCGAGTTCGACCGAGTCGCTCGCGGAAAGTCCGCTGCGAGCGATCCCGCGCTCATGCAGCAGGCGCACGGCCCAGTCGTAGAGCAGTCCGGCTGACTTGATCTCGGCCGAGGACTCGGCCAAGCGCTGTTGCACGTGCGCCAGCTCGCGTATCGGGTTGCCGAAGATCGCGCCTTTGCGCACGCCGGTGATCTCGAGGTAGTCCATGTAGGCGCCTTCCGCCGAGCCGACGATGACCGAGAAAAGAGCGTTGCTGAAATAGGGCTGAAACGGCACCTGGCACAGGTAGTCGTCGTTGACCGCGGCCCCAGGCGGATTGGCGCCGAAATTGCGCATCGCGTTCTCGACCCGCCATTCGGGCACCAGCACGTCCGGTACGTTGATGTCCTTGCTGCCGGTGCCGCACATACCCTCCACATACCAGGTGTCGACCACCTCGATCTCGCCCTTGGGGAAAAGCACACGGGCATTCGGATGGGCACTGCCATCCTCGGTTTCAACCCGTCCCGCGACCATGACCCACGGCGCGTGATCGACCCCGCTGGCAAAGCGCCAGGTACCGGCCACCCGGTAGCCCTCAGCGGTCTTGCGGATCGTGCCGGTGGTCTGGGCCGAGCCGGTGGAGATCAACATGTCCTCGCTCGTTCCCCAGACAGCGTCCTGGCAGCGCTTGGGCAGGCGCGCGACGACCGTCGAATGCATGCCGACCACGGCAATGATCCAGGCGGTCGACGGACAGACCTTGGCGAGCTCGCGCGCGACCCGCGTGTTCGGCCCCCAGCCCATGCCGTAGCCGCCGTAGCGTTTGGGTTGCAGAATGCGTAGGAAACCGGCGTCGTAGAGTGCCCGCATGGTTTCGTCCGGCAGCCGCCGTAGAGCCTCGGTCGCCTGCGCGCGTTCGCGCAATACGGGCGCGAGTTCGCGGGCGCGTCCGACGAGCTGCTCCGGCGTCGGTGGGCTGCGACGTCCGGGCGGTCGGGCTTTTTTCACCATCTCAGTGCCCACCCAGCGCCGCCGCGACCGGCAGACCCAGGGCCCGGCGCGCGTAGGGCGGCATGGTCAGATCCCAGTTGACGCCGATCTGGGTCGCCATGGCGTTGAGGTCGCGGAAGTGTCGGCGCACCGGGCTCGGATCGTAGATCGTCGTGGCGCCCATCTGCAGGACCAGCCGCTCGACCGCTTGGACGCAGAGTTTGGCGGCGAAGGCACGATCGCGCGGCAATTCGACGTTCTCGTCGTCGGTGAACGCCGAGCCGTCGCGGATCCGGCCGGCAACGATGCGGTTCTCGGCCTCGAGCAGGAGGCGCGCCGCCTTGATCTCGGCCGCCGACTCCGAGAGCCGCAATTGCACCGGGCTCTGCTCGGCCGGCTTGTCGCCGAACAGCGCGCCGACCCGGACCCGGGTCGCGGCGACGTAGTCGGCGAGCGCGCCCTCGGCCGCGCCCAGCATCGGCCACAGGATGTTGCCGCCGAGCGACGCCGGGCCGCGGGCGAAGCGATAGAGCGGCGCCCGGTGGAGTGCGGCGCCCGGCGGCGAGGTGCTGTTGAAGGCCTTGAAGCTCACGGTGCGATGCGCCGGCACGAACAGCTCGTCGGCGCGCACGTCCTTGGTGCCGGTGCCGCGCATCCCGGCGACGTGCCACGTGTCTTCGATCGTTAATTCGCCGCGCCGCAACAAACAGAAGATGCGCTCGGCGGTGGGCTGGCCCGCGTCCTCGACCGGGCCCGGCACGATGGCGCAGGCCGCGTGATCGACGCCGCTCGCGAACGCCTAGGCGCCGTTGACGAAGTAGCCGCCGGCGACCCGCTTGATGGTCGCGTTGCGACGCACCGAGGCGGTGGCGATCAGCGCGTCCGGAGTGTCGCCCCAAATCTCGTCCTGGGCGCGCGGCTCGTAGCGGGCAAGGAAGGCAGCGTGAGCGCCGACGACAGCGACGATCCAGGCGGTCGACGGACAAGCGCGCGCGATCACCCGGCCGAGCGCGTGCTGGGCGCCCCACTCCATTTCCCAGCCGCCGTACCGGGCCGGCTGGAAATAGCGCAACAGGCCGGCCTCAAACAGGTCGTGCATGGTGGCCGCGAGCGGCGTTCGGGCACGTTCGGTCTCGGCGGCGCGCTCACGGAACACAGGTGCCAGCGCCTCGGCCTGGGCCACCAGGTCATCGAGACTCGGCATCGCCGGTTTCTTTCGATTCTTTGCGTTCCCCACCACGAACCCCGCCGGAAAACGGCGCCGATTCGTGGCACGGCGCCACTGGCTGGGCAAGCGCGCGGCGGCGGCCTATCTGCTATCCCGGGGACCTGGGATTTGGAAACGGTCGGGCTTGAGCCTAAGCTGGGTCCACCGTTTCCATCAGCGGGCAGCCGGGCCATGCTAGCGATTGGAAGGCTCGTCGCGTGTCTCGCCGCCGCGGCGCTGATCCTCGGCTCAGCAAGCGCCGGCGCCGAGCGCCTCTATTTCGGTTCCGCGGCGAGAGACAGCACCGTCGCCCAGATTTTCCAAGGCAAGATCGCCTATAGCGATCGCATCCAAGGCGACCTGCAGTTGCCGTCGACCGGCTCAGGCCCGTTTCCGGCGATGGTCATCATGCATTCGAGTCGCGGTGTCGTGGCCACCATTCGGGACTGGGCCAGAATGTTCAATGACCTCGGCGTGGCCACGCTCGTCGTCGACAGCTTCACCCCGCGGGGTCTGACCGAACAGAGCGCCGAGCGGCTGACCTTTCCGGCGGGTGTGGTCGATTCGCTGAGCACCCTCAAGATCTTGACCCAGGATCCGAGAATTGATGCCAAGCGGATCGGCGTGATCGGATTTTCCCGCGGCGCCGTCGCCGCCATGAACTCCGGTTTTGAGCGGTTTCGCGCCGGTGTTCTCGGGGCGGACGGCGCGGCATTCGCGCTGCACGTCGTCTTCTACGGCGGCTGCACCCAATATGCCAGGACCACCGGGCGTCCGGTCCTCACCCTGATCGGCAGCGAGGACGACTTCAACCATCCCGATCTGTGCCGCAAGGTGACGGACATCCTGCGCGAGCCGGGAACCACGGCCGAACTGGTCGTTTACCAAGGCGCGCTCCACGGTTTCGACACGGACTTTCCCCGGCAATCGATGCCGATGGTGCAGAACTTCAGGAATTGCCGGATGCTCCAGAACATGGACACGTTCGAAACCGTGCTGCTCGACGGTCGAACCCTGACCTCGGCGCAACGCACCAGCTACGCCAACGGCTGTCCCGGTTATGGCGCCGTCCGCGGCGGCGACAGCCGGCACGCGGCCGCCGCCCGCGAGCGCGTCAAACTGTTCGTCGGCGAACACCTCGGACTGCCGCGCTGACCGGGGTCGCGCCGCATCCGGCATCGGTCGATCCAGGTTCGAGCCCGCTCATCTAAGTCTCCGCCCAGCCGGCCCGGCCGGGCTGGCGCCTACGGCCGACCGAACAAACCAGGAAGACTGTCAACCATGTTCCCGGTCTATAGCGTCAACCATGTTCCCGGTTGCGCCTTGCCAACGGTCAAGGAGGCTAGGCTTGAGCTACGATGGCCTCGATCACGGTCGCGACGGCGAGGCCGGCCCCGCCGACGATCGCCACGACAGCGTACTCCGGAAAGCCTAGGTCGAAGGGATGCGGCGGGCGATCGGGGCACACGCCAAACGGTAACACGCCCGCGAGGCAAGCGACGGCCGGCTTGCGCCCAACCCGACGCGGCGCGCAGACTGGCGGAAGTGTCGCTCTTGGGAGCGACCTAAGCGGGGAGGCTTAGGATGAAAAGGAATCTGCGTCTCATCGGCTATGTGTCGGCGGCGGCGCTGTTGGCCGCGCTCGCAACCACGTCATCCGCCGAAGTCAAAGCACAGACCCTCCGGGTCGCCAACCTGGACGCGCCGCCCAATCGCGGCGACCCGCAGACCGGCCTCAGCTACCAGCACGTCTACACCTGGGAGGCGCTGCACGACTCGCTTACAAGCGTCGATCCCGATGGCAAGCCCGTCGGGCGGCTGGCTGCGAGTTGGGAAAACAAGTCGCCCGATACCTGGGTGTTCAAACTCCGACCCGGCGTCAAGTTCCACAGCGGTCAACCGTTCACCGCCGACGCCATCGTGAGCTCGGTGCGCTACATCATCTCCGACGACGGCAAGACCCAGGCGGCGGCGGTCTACGGCTCGCTCCGTCATCTCGCCGGCGCGACCAAGGTCGACGACCTGACGGTCGAGGTAAAGACCACCGGGCCGAGTCCGATCCTGCCCTGGGAGATCGGCGCGCTGAAGATCGTCGACAACAAGGCCTGGGCGGACCTCGGCCGCGATGGGTTTGGCAAGGCGCCATCAGGCACCGGCCCGTTCCGCGTGACGTCCTGGGACAACACCAAGATGGAAGCGACGCGCTACATGGACGGCGTCCGCAAACCCAAGGTCGCGGGGCTTCTCATATACTTCATGCCGGAAGGAGCCACTCGTGTCCAAGCGTTCCAATCCGGTGCGGTCGACATCGCACTCGGCATCGGTTCCGACTCGCGGGCCGCGATCCAGGCTGCCGGTGGCACGATCAACACCGGGCCGGCACCGAGCGTGAGCGTGCTCACGTTCAACCAATCGAAGGGCGGCTTCACCACCGACCGCCGTGTGCGACTGGCGATGAACTTGGCGGTCGACAAGAGCTACACGCAAACGTTGTTGGGCGGATTCGGCCGTCCGGCCAATCAGCCGGCGGCGCGCACGGTCAACGGCTACCAGGCGGATATCCCGCCCTACCCGTTCGACCCGGATCGGGCCAAGGCGCTGTTGGCCGAGGCCGGCTTCAAGAACGGGCTCAAGGTCGTGGCCGAGATCGTCACCAACAACGCCGACCTCACCAACACCTACCAGCACGTGGCGCAGAACCTGTCGCGCGTCGGCGTCAACATGGAGCTTCGCATCATCAGCTTGCCGGACCTGGTCGCGCGCGTGAACGGCGCCAAACAGCCGGAGGGCGAGATGCACGTGTTCAACTACGGCTCGAACCCCTCGATCGACATGATGCGGTCGATCAACGCGTTCCACTCCTGCCGCTACGCCCAGAAGTGGACGTGCTTCCCCGAGATCGAGGACACCATCAACATGGTGAACACCGAGTTCGATCCGGCCAAGCGCGCGGCCGGACTGCGGCGGATCGCCCAGTTCTACAACGAACAGGCGCCGGCGATCTGGCTTTACGAGCAGTACGAGCTCGACGCCGTCTCGAGCAAGGTCAAGAACTACAAGAGCGAAAACTGGCGCATCAACTGGGCCGACATCGAACTGGGCGGCTGACGGGCCGTGATGCACGAATACCGGAACCGGACCGAATCCGCCTCACGCTTTGGACGCAGCAGCACATGGCGGCGCTGCGAAAGATGGTCGAAGAGATCATGCCGCGGGTGCACTTCCTGACCTGAGGGGAGCGGGCCAGCGGTAGCTATATCGCGTGGAGGGCGACGCTTGCAGACCCCTCCACCGTTTAGCTCGGCCATTCCCGGCTCTGGTTCGGAACCAAGCCGGCTCTCGTGCCGGTATGTTTTTTGGGAACGCTGCACCCGAGCGTACAATGCTGGCCCGAGCGTACAATGCTGGCCCGAGCGTACAATGCTGGATTGAGTCCTGAAGGAGGCCCTCATGCTGAAGCGGTTCAGTTATTTGCTCATGCTTGGCTCCGTCGTTGGAACGCTGACTGCTGCGGACATCCAGCGAGTCCGCGCCCAGGATGCAAAGGAAACGCTGCGCGTGGCCATGTACCAGCAGGCAACGCCACGCGGCAACGTGTACGGCCTGAACTTCGTCTGGCCCCACATGTACTGGTGGGAAGGTTCTTACGATTCGTTCGTTCGGATCGACGACAAGGCACAGGTTTTGCCGTTCGCTGCGGAGAAGTGGGAACTCATTAACCAAACGACGCATCGCGTTACCTTTCGCAAGGATTTGACGTTCTGGAGCGACCGCAAGAACGACGCGGCCAACATCGTCAAAGCTTTCGACTATCTACATAGCGAGGCCGGGAAAACTGCTGGCATCATGCGCAACATGAAGCTCGCAAGCTTCAAGGCGGTCGACACCCACACTGTGGAGTTTGTCACCGCGCATCCAGACGCTTTGTTTATCCCCAAGCTGGCGGCGTTTTACGTGATCGACATGGCTGCCTTCGCCGAAATGGGAGTTGCAAACTTTTCTGTGAAACCGGTCGCATCGGGCCCGTTCAAGATCACCGGTTGGACCGATCAGGAGCAAACCTCGACCGCGTTCGACAAGAGTTGGCGACCGGCGAAGGCGAAGCACATGCGCATCGTCAACGTCCCCGAAGGAGCCACGCGGTTGGCCGCGATCGCGGCGGGCGAGGTGGACATCGCCTTCAATCTGGCGCCGGATGATATTCCCCGAGTACAGGCAGCCGGGCACATTGCTGCAGTCGAGGGAGCGCCCTTTGTTGCTTCCATCGCTCTTTTCACCAAAGACTTCGCAAATAAGTGGGGCGGCAAGCCGCCCTTTGCCGATCGGCGTGTTCGACTTGCGGCGAACTACGCCATTAATCGCGACGTCATGGTCAAGGACTACCTAAAAGGACTCACGCGACCTT
>VGES01000034.1 GCA_016869765.1 Alphaproteobacteria bacterium | reverse complement strand
GAAGCAAGAATCGAGGAATCGCGAATATTGCGTCCCTACATTGCTCAAGTGATCGACCGTTTGGATCGACCGAGTACGGCGCCCTATGTCGATTCCCAGACCGTCGCCCTGTTTCGCAGCAAACATGCGGAGGCCCTGCAGCGGGCGCGCAGGCTTTATGACGAGGATCGCGCCAAGACTCCCCACAACGGGCCGGCCGATCTCGAGGCGCTGCTCAAACGGCTGGATCAGAACGTCGCAGCGACCATTTCCCTGGAACAACGCATGGGCGAACGGTTGGCGACCCTGGGTGCACAATCGACCGCGACCGCCTCCCGACCGATCTTCCAGGAGGTCCAACAGCTCGAAAAACGCCGCGACGAGTTGGCGACGGAAGGCGTGCGGATTGGGCGCGAGCTTGCGGAGATGATCAAACGCTTCATGAGGGTGACGGCGTAGGGATCGATCTATCGGAACACTCTCGAATGTTCCGAAGGACCACCACCCCTGGTGTGCCCCAAGACAACCGACGCGAGTCTTTGCGGGAGGCGTTTCGCTCCTGGAGTCAAAGCGGTTGACCCCGGGGAATCGCCTGTGATTCAAGCGAGTCCATGGGACTTGCCCGGGAACTTCGTCGTCACGCCCGCGCCGCGATCGCGCCGTTCTTCTGTGTGGTCGCGATCGCTTATTTCGGCGTGCACTACGTGCAGGGCGACCGCGGCCTGATCGCCTACCTCCGCCTGTCCGAACAAGTGGCGAGCGCCGAGCAGCGCCTGGCGGTGCTGCGCTCCGAGCGCGAGCGGGTCGAACATCGCGTCGGCCTGTTGAAGCCCGATCGGCTCGATCGCGACCTCCTGGAAGAGCGCGCCCGCGCCGTCCTCGGCTACGCCGCCAAGAACGAAGTCGTCCTGTTCGACCGCGCCGCGCGTTAGCGCGTCGGTCGCTTCGCTACGTTCAAGAACGCGTGCGACACGATACCCCCTCCCGGCGCTTCGCGCCGACCTCCCCCGTTTGCGCTACGCTCCACGGGGGAGGATTCGCCGAGAACTCTCCCCCCGCGAAGCGAGCCGGGGGGAGCAGCTCGCGTAGCGAGCGAGGGGGGCAGCGTGCCTCATGCTCATGGGGAGCATCGCGGCGGGCGTGCGACACGATACCCCCTCCCGGCGCTTCGCGCCGACCTCCCCCGTTGCGCTCGCTACGCTCCACGGGGGAGGATTCGCCGAGAACTCTCCCCCCGCGAAGCGAGCCGGGGGGAGCAGCTCGCGTAGCGAGCGAGGGGGGCATCGTGCCTTCCGCCGCGTTGGCGCTAGCCCTCACCCGAACGGTCGTCGCTCCGCTCCGCCCGTTCGACCTCTCCCGCGTGGCGGGAGAGGTCGCGAGCGCAGCGAGCGGGTGAGGGAGGATTTTCGTTCTTAACTTAATCTCAGTTAATTGTCGTTTTTTAGCGTAGTTTCAGATACATAGACTACAAAAGAAAATATTCGTCTTAGGTCCGACGCGTGCCTATCATGGCGCCCCTCGGCCGCCCGTATGGCCGGGAGGGGAGTGTGGTGATGGTGAGCCAGCCGGTGCGCAAGAAGAACGTCGAGCCGCCGCCCAAGGTCGAAGCGACCGCCGACGAACTGGTCCAGTACTACCGCGAGATGCTCTTGATCCGCCGCTTCGAGGAGAAGGCGGGCCAGATGTACGGCATGGGGCTGATCGGCGGCTTCTGCCATCTCTATATCGGCCAGGAGGCGGTCGTCGTCGGCATCCAGTCGGCGCTCACCGACAAGGACGCGGTGATCACCACCTACCGCGACCACGGCCACATGCTGGCCTGCGGCATGGCCGCCCGCGGCGTCATGGCCGAACTCACCGGGCGGGCCGGTGGTTACTCGCGCGGCAAGGGCGGCTCGATGCACATGTTCGCCCGCGACAAGAATTTCTACGGCGGCCACGGCATCGTCGGCGCCTCGGTCGCGCTCGGCGCCGGGCTCGCCTTCGCCAACCGCTACCTCAAGAACAACGAGATTTCGGTCACGTATTTCGGCGACGGTGCCGCCAACCAGGGCCAGGTCGCCGAGAGCTACAACATGGCGGCGCTGTGGAAGCTGCCCGTCATCTTCGTGGTCGAGAACAACAACTACGCCATGGGCACCGCCGTTTCGCGCTCCGCCGTGCAGACCAAGTTCCACAAACGCGGCGAGGCCTTCGGCATCCCCGGTGCGCCGTGCGACGGCATGGACGTGCTCGCCGTGCGTGACGCCGCCGGCAAAGCCGTGGCGCACTGCCGTTCGGGCAAAGGGCCCTACATCCTCGAAGCCATGACGTACCGCTATCGTGGCCACTCGATGTCGGATCCGGCCAAGTACCGCTCGCGCGAGGAGGTCGACAAGGTGCGCCGCGAACGCGACCCGATCGACCACGTGCGCGATCTCCTGCTGCGCCTCGAATGGACCACCGAGGACAAGCTCAAGGAGATCGACAAGGAGGTGAAGGCGATCGTCACCGACGCCGCCGACTTCGCGCAGCAGAGTCCCGAGCCCGCGACGAGCGAGCTCTACACCGACATCCTCGTCAGCGCCTAGGAGCCCGCATGCCGACCGCGATTCTCATGCCGGCCCTCTCGCCGACGATGACCGAGGGCAACCTCGCCAAGTGGCTGGTCAAGGAAGGCGATCGCATCAAGGCCGGCGACGTCATCGCCGAGGTCGAAACCGACAAGGCGACGATGGAGGTCGAGGCCGTCGACGAAGGCATTCTCGGCAAGATCGTCGTGCCCGAGGGCAGCGAGGGCGTCGCGGTCAACACGGTGATCGCGCAACTCCTGGCCGAGGGCGAAAGCGCCGCGGCGATCGCCACGGCCGCGGCGCCGGCCAAGGCGGTCGGCACGACGGTGCCGAGCCCCGCGAGCGCCGCCGTGGCCAAACCCGCGAGCGCCGCAATTGCCACCGACCCCGAGGTTCCCGCCGGAACCGCCATGGAACGACTTTCGGTCCGACAGGCCCTGCGTGACGCGATGGCCGAAGAGATGCGTCGCGACCCGCACGTGTTCCTGATGGGCGAGGAGGTGGCGCAATACCAGGGCGCCTACAAGGTGAGCCAGGGACTGCTCGACGAATTCGGCGCCGATCGCGTCATCGACACGCCGATCACCGAACACGGCTTCGCCGGCATCGGCGTCGGCGCCGCGTACCGCGGCCTGAAGCCGATTGTCGAGTTCATGACGTTCAACTTCGCCCTCCAGGCGATCGATCACATCATCAACTCGGCGGCCAAGACACTCTACATGTCGGGCGGCACGATGCCCGTGCCGATCGTGTTCCGCGGGCCGAACGGCGCCGCCGCGCGCGTCGCGGCGCAGCACTCGCAGAACTTCGCGGCGTGGTACGCGAGCGTGCCCGGCCTCAAGGTGATCGCGCCCTATTCGGCGGCCGATGCCAAGGGCCTCCTGAAAGCGGCGATCCGCGACCCCAACCCGGTGATCTTCCTCGAGAACGAAATCCTCTACGGCCAGGAGTTCGAAGTCCCCAAACTCGACGACTTCGTGCTGCCGATCGGCCGGGCCCGCGTGGTCCGCCCGGGCAAGGACGTGACCATCGTCGCGTTCTCGATCCAGGTGCGCGACGCGCTCAAGGCCGCCGAACAGTTGGCCGAGGAGGGGATCGACGCCGAAGTCATCGACCTGCGCACGTTGCGTCCGCTCGATCGCGCCGCCATCGTCACCTCGGTGAAGAAGACCAACCGCATCGTCGCCGTCGAGGAGGGCTGGCCGGCGTGCGGCATCTGTTCGGAGATCGCCGCCATCCTGATGGAAGACGCCTTCGACGACCTCGACGCCCCGATGGTGCGGGTGACGGGCGAAGACGTGCCGATGCCCTACGCCGCCAACCTCGAGGCGCTCGCCCTGCCGAGCCCACAGAAGATCATGTCCGCCGTCAAACACGTCTGTTACCGCACCTAACGGACGGGAGAGTTCATCATGCCAAAGTCCATCACCATGCCCGCGCTGTCTCCGACGATGACGGAGGGCACCGTCGCCAAGTGGCTGGTCAAGGTCGGCGACAAGATCCGCGCCGGCGACGTCATCGCCGAGGTCGAAACCGACAAGGCGACCATGGAGGTCGAGGCCGTCGATGACGGCACGCTCGGCCGGATCGCCGTCGCCGAAGGGACCGAAGGCGTCGCGGTCAACAGCGTGATCGCTTATCTGCTCGAGGACGGCGAAGACGCCGCGGCGCTGGGCGCGGCCGCGCCGGCCGCCAAACCCGCCGCGAAACCGGCCCCTGTCGCCACGACGCCGGCGGCGCCCTCGGTCCGTCCCACGGCGTCGGCCACGCCGCCGGCGGGTGCGATGCCCGCCGCGAGCGGTGGCAACGAACGCGTCATCGCGAGCCCGCTCGCCAAACGCATGGCCGCGCAGGCCGGACTGTCGCTTCAGGGACTGGCCGGGAGCGGTCCCAAGGGCCGCATCGTCAAATCCGACATCGACGCCGCGCTGTCGGGCGGTCGTCCCGCCGCGATCGCCACGACGCCGACGGCCGCCGCGATCCGGCCCGCGGCGCCGGTGCAGCCCGGCGCGGCCTACATCGAGGTCCCGACCACCAACATGCGGCGCGTCATCGCGCGTCGCCTGACCGAAGCCAAGCAGCACGTGCCGCACTTCTACCTGACGATCGACTGCGAGATCGATCGCCTGTCGAAGCTGCGCGAGGAACTCAACGGCCGCGGCGAGAAGGAGGGCTACAAGCTCTCGGTCAACGACTTCGTCATCCGGGCCTCGGCGCTGGCGCTCAAGAAGGTGCCGGCGGCCAACGCCAGTTGGACCGACAGGGCGATCCTGCAGTACACCAGCGTCGATATTTCCATCGCCGTCGCGCTCGACGCCGGCCTGATCACGCCGATCATCCGAAACGCCGACCACAAGGGCCTGGCGCAAATTTCGAACGAGATGCGCGAACTCGCCAAACGGGCGCGGGACGGCAAACTGATGCCCGAAGAATACCAGGGCGGCACGTTCAGCATTTCCAACCTCGGCATGTACGGCATCAAGCAGTTCGACGCCGTGATCAACCCGCCGCAGGGTGCCATCCTCGCGGTCGGCGCCGGCGAGCAGCGGCCGGTCGTCAAACAGGGCGCGCTCGCCGTCGCCACGGTGATGACCTGCACGCTCTCCTGCGATCACCGCGTCGTCGACGGTGCGCTCGGCGCCAGGCTTCTGGGCGCGATCAAGGGCTACCTCGAAGACCCGATGACGATGTTGTTGTAAGGACCGAAGACCTCTCCCCATTGGGGAGAGGTCGCGAGCGAAGCGAGCGGGTGAGGGGCCCCCTCACCGTCGCGCCTACGGAAGGGTAACGATGCCTCAAGCCTACGACGTCGTCATCATCGGCAGCGGTCCCGGCGGCTACGTCGCGGCGATCCGCTCGGCCCAACTCGGGTTCAAGACGGCGATCGTCGAACGCGAACACCTGGGCGGTATCTGTCTCAACTGGGGCTGCATCCCGACTAAGGCTTTGCTGCGGTCTTCGGAGATCTGGCACCTGTTGCATCGCCTGGACGAGTTCGGCTTCTCGGCCAAGGACGTGAAATTCGATCTCGACAAGATCGTCAAACGCAGCCGGGCCGTGGCCCAACGCCTGTCGAACGGCGTCAAGGGCCTCATGAAGAAGCACAAGATCGACGTCATCGACGGGCAGGGCGCGCTGGCCGGCGCGGGCCGGGTCCATGTCACCAAGGACGGCAAGACCGTGGCCGAGTTGGCCGCCAAACACATCGTGCTCGCGACGGGCGCGCGTGCCCGCGATCTGCCCACGATCAAGGCCGACGGCAAGCTGATCTGGAGTTACCGCGAGGCGATGGTGCCGCCCAAGATGCCGAAGTCGTTGCTCGTCATCGGTTCGGGCGCGATCGGCATCGAGTTCGCAAGCTTCTATCGCACGCTCGGGGCCGAGGTGACGGTGGTCGAGGTGCTGCCTCGCGTGCTGCCGGTCGAGGACGAGGAGATCTCGAAGATGGCGCGGCGTGCCTTCGAGAAACAGGGCATGAAGATCCTGACCAGCACGACGGTGACCAAGATCGCACCGGGCGGTCCGGGGGCGATCGTCACCGTCGAGTCGGCGGGCAAGAGCGAACAGATCGCCGTCGAGCAGGTGATCCTCGCCGTCGGCATCACCGGCAACGTCGAGCACGTCGGCCTCGACACCGTGCCCGCCATCAAAGTCGAGAAGAGCCACGTCGTCGTCAACGAATGGCTCGAGACCGGCGCCAAGGGCATCTATGCGATCGGCGATCTCGTCGGCCCGCCCTGGCTCGCGCACAAGGCGATGCACGAGGGCGTGCTGTGCATGGAACGCATCGCCGGGGTCAAGGGGTTGCACCCGATGTCGGTGAGCAACATTCCCGGCTGCACCTACTGCCAGCCGCAGGTGGCGAGCGTCGGCCTCACCGAAGCCGCGGCCAAGGAAAAGGGCCACACGGTGAACGTCGGGCGCTTCCCCTTCGTCGGCAACGGCAAGGCCATCGCGCTCGGCGAGGACCAGGGGCTCATCAAGACCGTGTTCGATGCCAAGACCGGGGAGCTGTTGGGCGCCCACATGATCGGCGCCGAGGTCACCGAACTCATCCAGGGCTACACCATCGCCAAGACGATGGAGACGACCGAGGCCGAGTTGATGCACACCATCTTTCCGCACCCGACGCTCTCGGAGATGATGCACGAGTCGGTGCTTGATGCGTTCAAACGAACCCTCCATATCTGAGGCGCCGGAGGCAGCGCCGGGTGCCGACGGGCCACCCGGCGCAAGTCGTTGATCGCGCATGAGTTTTTCTAATTGCGAACGAGTCGCAACAGGTAAGATATTGATATCAAACGGAACATTGGCTTTGTTTCGGCGAAAGTCGGAGGGGTGATGGGCGACCTTCGCCATCCCGAGAAGGCCCATCGGCCGGACAATCCGATCCAGCGCAAGCCCGCGTGGATCCGCGTCAAGGCGCCGACCTCGAAGGCCTACCACGAGACCCACGCGTTGATGCGGCGCTTGAAGCTCAACACCGTGTGCGAGGAGGCGGCGTGCCCCAACATCGGCGAGTGTTGGACGCAGAAGCACGCCACAGTGATGATCCTGGGCGACGTGTGCACGCGCGCCTGCGGCTTCTGCAACGTGGCCACCGGGCGGCCGCGAGGCGTCGATCCCTTCGAGCCCGAGCACGTCGCGATCGCCGTCAAAGAGCTCGGCTTGGCACACGTCGTCGTCACCTCGGTCGATCGTGACGATCTCGAGGACGGCGGCGCCGCGCAATTCGTCCAGGTGATCCAACGCATCCGCGCGCGCTCGCCCGCGACGACGATCGAGGTGCTGACGCCCGACTTCCTGCGCAAGCCCGGTGCGATCGAAGCGGTCGTCGCGGCGCGCCCCGATGTCTACAACCACAACCTCGAGACCGTACCGCGGCTCTATGCGCACGTCCGCCCCGGGGCGCGCTATTTCCATTCGCTGCGGCTGCTCGACAGCGTGAAGAAACTCGACGCCGGCATCTTCACGAAGTCGGGGCTCATGGTCGGGTTGGGCGAGGAGCGCAGCGAAATCCTCCAGGTGATGGACGACCTGCGCGCGGCCGACGTCGACTTCCTGACGATCGGCCAGTACCTGCAGCCGACCGTCAAGCACTTGGCCGTGTCCCGTTTCGTGCCGCCCGAGGAGTTCGCCGATTATTCGCGGCACGCATCGGCCAAGGGATTCCTGATGGTGTCGGCCTCGCCGCTCACCCGTTCGAGTTACCTCGCGGGTGATGACTTCGCACGTCTCAAGGCGGCGCGCGCCGCCAAACTCGCCGCCACCCGTTAGTCGATCGTGCCCACCCACGCCGAACAGCGCCGACTTCCGCACCCGCGTGAACAGCTGTTCGCGCTGGTCGCCGACATCGACCGCTACCACGAGTTCCTGCCGTGGTGCGTCGCCTCGCGCGTCAACCGACGCGAGGGCAACGTGCTCACCGCCGATCTCGTGATCGGCTACAAGTTCTTCCGCGAGAAGTTCACCTCGCGGGTCACGCTGCTGCCACCCGACCGCATCGACGTCACCTACGAAAACGGCCCGTTCAAATACCTGACCAACCGCTGGCGGTTCCTTCCGGCCGATGGCCCCGAAGCGACGCTGATCGACTTCTACGTCGATTTCCAGTTTCGCTCGGCGCTCTTAGAAAAACTGATCGGCACCGTGTTCACCGAAGCCGTGCATCGCATGGTGCGCGCCTTCGAAGAGCGCGCCGACGCGATCTATGGGCCGGCGAACGGCCAGCCGGCGCCCCGCCCGGCCTGAATCAGTTGAGTCGGATCGCCCGCACCCAGGGGCGCAAGACCGCGAGGAACGCCTCGGCCTCCTGCGGCGAAACGCTGTTGCCCTCGGCGGCGCAGAACTCGCCGGCGACGTAGCCCTGGAGCGATCCCTGATAGGCGGGCGAGGGATCGTTCAGGAAGAAATAGCCGCACGCCACCGCGCTGGTGCGTCGCGCGAAGTAGCCGAGCAACGAGCCTGCCTCGATCTTCTCGATGTTCCGGGGCGGATTGCTGCGGTGGCGCGGCCAGAGGTCCTTGAACGCCCGGTCGGCATCGGCCGGCGTCTCGACCGACTTCAGGATCGGTCCGCGAATGCGCACGTACTGCACATTGCCCGAGAACACCCGGTACTTGGGCCACGTGAAGCGATAGACCTGCGTCGTGCGTTCGGCGTTCGTCGTCTCCTGCACGTCGCGCAACGTCATCGCGGAGGGCCCGAACACGAGACGCGCCGCGGTCGCATCGATCGTACGAGTCCCGCTGCTTCGCCCCTGGCCGTGGCTTGGGCCCGTGGCGAGGACGAGGAGCAGACCGATCGCGAGTACGCCGCAACGCACGCTCAGAGATCTCCGCCGACCTTGAACAGCGTCCGACCCAGGAGCTGACGCTTCTCGAACAGGTCGTGCATCTCGGCCACCTTATCGAGCGGCTCGATGCGCTCGATCGGTAGGCGCCAACGGCCGCTCTTGAGATTGGCGATCAGGTCTTTCTCCTCGGCATAGTTGGTAGCGTCCTGATGGAAATACTGGACGAAGCCCGTGACGCTGAACGACTTGCCGATCAGCATCGAGACGTTGACGTCGGGAATCGGGCCGCCCATCTGGCCCAGGTAGACGACGTTGCCGAGCGGCGCGATCGCTTTGTAGTTGAGCGCGGCGTCGCTGCCGCCGACGCCGTCGAAGATCGCTTGCCCCCCTTTGCCGTTCGTCAGGCGAAGGACCTCGTCGGCCCAGTTGACGGCGCGGCGATCGATCGCGTGGTGGCAACCCGCGGACTTCGCGTACCTGGCGCGTTCCGCGCTGCCGACGAGGCCGATGACGGTGGCGCCGCAATCGCGCGCGATCTGTGCGGTGAGCGCGCCTACCGAACCCGCCGCCGAGTGCACTACCACCGTGTCGCCCGACTTCACGCGCGCGACCGAGTGCACCATGTGCCAGGCCGTCGGGCCGGTGGTGCCATAGCAGGCCGCGAGTTTCCAATCGAAGTCGCGTGGCACCTCGCGCAGCCGAGCTGGCGTCACGACCGCGTAGTCGGCGTTGCCGCCCCATTGCCCGATCGAGGCCACGCGCCGGCCGCGCCACGACGGGTCGACTCCGTCGCCCACGGCATCGACGAGGCCCGCGAACTCGTAGCCCGGCGTGTAGGGCATGGTGGGAGCATTCCACTTGACCCGAGCGGCGCGGGAATGCGTGTCGAGCGGGTTGAGCGCGCAATACGCGACCTTGATGCGAAGCTGCCCCGGCCCAGGCGTCGGGATCTCGCGCTCGCGAATCTTGAGCACGCTCGGGTCGCCCGGCGCTTCGACGACGACGGCTCGCATTTTCGCCATGACGTTCGTTCTCCCCTGTTCGATCGTGGTTCAGGCGCGCGGCTGTCTGCCGCGCAACAGGAACGGGATCATGCCGAAGACGAACGACAACGTCGAGGCGGTCAGCATGGCCGCGAACAGCGGCCAACCACTGTCGCTCGTGAGGATCGCGGCGATCTGGATGAAAATGGCGCCCGATAGCGTCTGCAGGAACGCGGCACCCCCCGACGCGGTGCCGGCCAACTCGGGGATGACGTTGAGCGCACCGGCCTGGTTGTTGGGCATGGATAGACCATTGCCGATCGATGCAACGGTGGAGGTAAGGAAGAGGACGGCGATGCCAAGCCCGGCAATGCCGAACCAGGTCATCCCGGCGAACGTTCCGAGCGTCGCCACGAGGCCGCCGAACGCCACCATGCGTTCGATCCCGACGTGGCGCGAGAGCCGGCCGCCGGCGAAGTTGGACAACATGAAGACGACGGTGACGAGGGCGAAATAGACGCCGAACTCGATCGCCGGACGACGCAGCACCTCGTGCATTAGGTAGGGCGCAACGCCCATGAACGCCATGAACGAACCGACCGAAACTGCCCCCTGGCCGGCGAAACCGATGAACAGGGGCGAACGCAGCAGGCGACCGTAGCCGCGCACCAGCGTGCCGACCGAGGGCGAGGCGAGCGTGCCGCGGAGGCCCGATGGCACGAAGCGCCAGAGGAGGAGCGTCGACCCCAAGCCGAGCGCCAAGGTGAGGACGAACACGGCGCGCCAACCGACGTAGTCGGTGAGCGCCCCGCCGATCACCACGGCGGCCATCGGTGCGGCAACGATCACCATGGTCATCGTCCCGAGCACGCCCGCCGATCGCTCGGCACCGTAGAGATCGCGCACGATCGCGCGGCCGACGACGAAACCCGCGGCACCGCCGACCGCCTGCAACAGACGACCGAGCAGCAGCATCTCGATCGAGGTGGCCGACGCGGCGATCAGCGAGCCGGTGAGGAAGCCCGCGGCGCCCGCGAACATCACGGGCTTGCGGCCGAACTTGTCCGACAGCGGGCCGTAGAACAGCATGGCAACCGCCATGCAGACCATCGACACCGTGGTGGCGACCTGGGTAAGGCCGAGGGAGATGCCGAACTCCTCGGCGATCACGGGAACGGCAGGCAAGAACAATTGCTGCGAGGCGTGGCTCACGGCCGTCATCGAGATGACGGCGCCGAGCAACAGCACGCGGGCGCGCCCCTCGGGCACGGCGATGGCCGTCGGCGACTTGGGTTGGTCCATCAGCCGTGGTGGTTGAGTTCGCCGCCGACGCGGACGACGACCCGGCCTTTGATCTCGCGTCGTGCGAAGCGACGATGCAGATCCGGCACTTGTTCGAGGGTCACCTCTTCGCTGATCGGCACCGTCCAGCGGCCTGACCGGATGCGTTCGAGCACGAGGGCGTTGTCGCGCGCATCGCCACGGCGCTTTTCGAGGACCGTCAGGTTGAAGCCGCCCATGAATGCCGACTTGTAGATCATCTTGCGCGGACTCACATCGGGCGCCGGCGCGCCCGCGGTGGCCCCGATGTAGATCACGTGACCGCCCGGCGCGACGACCTCGTAGTTCTTGTCGGCCTCGGGGCCCTGATTGCCGTCGACGATGACATCGACCCCGAGCCCTTTGGTGATCTCCATCACCTGTTTGTCCCAGCCGGCGACGCCGTAGTCGATCAGGTGATCGAAGCCGAACGGCCGCGCGTAATCGAACTTCCGCGCGCTGCACAGGCCGATGACATGGCCACGGGCTTCCTTGGCGATTTGCGCCAGCATGATGCCGATCGGTCCGGCGGCGGAATGGAACAGGCACCAGTCGCCCGCCCGCATGCGTGCCGCGGTGTGGAGCGCGTGGTATGCGGTGTAGGTCATGCCGGCGTAGCAGGTCCCGACGCGCCAATCCAAGCCTTCGGCCATCGGCGCGACATTGGCGAGCGGCGCCACCGAATAGTCCGCGTTGCCACCCCAGTAGTTTCGCGAGTGATAACGCTTGCCGATCATGGTCGGATCGACCCCCGGACCCACCTTGTCGACGACGCCCGCGTGCTCAATCCCGGGCACGAACGGCCAGGGAACGCGCAGCCACGGCACCAGGCCCTGGCGTGCGAACGTATCCATCGGATTCATGCTGGCGTAGGCGACGCGCAGGCGCACCTCGCCCGGACCCGGCTCCGGCACCGGCAGTTGCCGGACTTGCAGCACCTCGGGTCCGCCCGGGGCATCGGCCACGACGGCGCGCATCATCTGAGTCACGGGAGTGGTTCTCCGAGTTGGCGGAGGACGAGACGCAGGGCGTCCTCCAAAGTTGCGAGGCGAATAGCGTTGCGACCCATGTTGCCATAGGTCTGGCGCAGGTGGAGCGTGTCCCGACCGGCCATGGCGCACGCGAGATGAACGAGCCCGACCGGCTTTTCGCGCGAGCCGCCGCCGGGTCCGGCGATCCCCGTGCAGGACACGGCGAGGGCGGCCCGCGAGCGAGCGCACGCTCCCTCGGCCATGGCGCGCGCCACCGGCTCGCTGACGGCGCCGTGCTCGCGCAAGGCAGACGCTGGAACCCCGAGGAGCGTTTCCTTGGCGTCGTTCGAGTACGTGACCAACCCGCGATCCACCACATCGGACGACCCCGCGATCTCCGTCAGACACGCCGCGATAAGACCGCCGGTGCAGGATTCGGCTGTGGCCAGCATCACGCCGCGGGCACGACAGCCCTCGAGGACTCGGCGCGCCAAGGTCAGATGGGCTTCAGAAAACAACGACGCTATCCGTGAGCCAGAGGGCGATCAGCAGCACGAGCACAGCGTAGAGACCGGCCAGCAGGTCGTCGACCATGACGCCCAGGCCACCCCGCAAGCTGCGGTCGGCCCAACTCACTGGCCACGGCTTGACGATGTCGAAGAAACGAAACGCGACGAACCCGGCCGCGTACCAGAAGGGGTCGAGCGGCAGGGCGGCGAGGGCGAACCACTGACCGGCGACCTCGTCGATCACGACGATCCCCGGGTCGGCGACGCCGGCGCGCTGGGTGAATCGGTCGGCCACCCACACCCCGATCAGCGTGACGAGAACGACCCCGAGGAGCAAACCCAACCAACCCCATTGTGCGACGATCAGCCAGGCGGGCGGGAGTGCAACGAGGGATCCCCACGTGCCAGGAGCCCGAGGTAGCAGACCGACACCGCCGACCGTGGCGATCACGGCGACAGGATGGCCAAACGAAAGCCCCGGGGGCAGGCGCGACGGGCTCGTCACGGCGCGTCGCCGAGCCTGACCGAAACGACGGCCTGCGCCGCGATGCCCTCGCCACGCCCGGCAAAACCCAACCCCTCGGTCGTGGTCGCTTTGACACTGATGCGTCCCCGGGGGATCGCCAGCAGGTCGGCCAGCGCGGCCACCATCGCCGCGCGGTGGGGGGCAACCTTCGGGCGCTCGCAGATGATCGTGAGATCGAGGTTCACGAGTTCGGCCCGCTGCGTGCGGAGAAGCGCGGCCGCGTGGGCGACAAACAGGCGCGACGGAGCGCCGCGCCAGCGGGGATCGCTTGGGGGAAAATGAACCCCGATATCGCCGGCCCCGATGGCGCCCAACATCGCATCGGTCAGGGCGTGGAGTGCAACGTCGGCGTCCGAATGCCCGATCAACGTGCGATCGCCGGGCAGCCATACGCCGCAGAGGTGAAGTCCTGTTCCCGGACCAAGACGGTGAACGTCGAAACCCGATCCGACGCGCATCTCGCCGCCGCCGCGCCACCAACGCTCGGCCAGTGCCAGGTCGCCGGCATCCGTGACCTTGAGGTTGGCGTCGTCGGCCGCCACCAACTGCACGGCGCCCCCCGCCGCCTCGAGCACTGCGGCGTCATCGGTCAGGTCGTCTCGGCCCGCGGCTTGGCGATGGGCGGCGAGGATTGCCGCGTAGCGAAACGCTTGAGGCGTCTGCGCCCGCCACAGGCCTTCGCGCGGGACTGTGGCCGCGACCATCCCGTCACATTCCCGCTTCAAGGTATCGCGCAGCGGGACGCCGGCGATCGCGCCAGGAACATGCACGAGCGCGGCGAGCAGCCGGTCGACCAGAGCCGCCCCGGGAAACGGGCGGGCAGCATCGTGAATGAGCACGCATGTCGGCGCTTCGCCCGCCAGACTCTCCAGGCCGAGCCGTGCGGACTCCTGGCGCGTCGTACCACCGGTCACCGGCGACAACAGGGTGAGGCCGGTCGTTGCCGCGTCGTAGTCCGAGCGGTCGTCGCCGCGGATCACGACCCTGACGGACTCGATCGCGGGGTGAGCCAAGAATCGCTCGACCGAGTGACGGAGCAGGGGGATGCCGCCGAGACGAAGGTACTGCTTGGCGAGCGGACTGCCGAGGCGGACCCCGCTGCCGGCCGCGAGAATCAAAGCGATGGTGGCCATTTGACCGGCTGGTATCGCATGTCGAGGCGAGCGCTCCCACTAAATCTGCGTCATCGGTTGCCGAGCTTGCGCCGGCCACTGCCGAAGCCTAACTTGCCCATAATTTCAGCATCGTCAAAGACTGCCCAGATTATGGCCATCAACCTCGGCCCGCTGACCATTGCCGACCCCGTATTCCTGGCGCCGATGTCGGGCATCAGCGACCGCCCGTTTCGCCGCATGGCCCGGCGCCATGGCGGGGTCGTGGCGTTCTCGGAGATGATCGCCAGCCGCGAACTGATCCATGCCGGCACGCGCAGCTTGCGCCAAGCCGCGGCCGACCGCGACGAGTTGCTCGCGGTGCAGTTGGCCGGGCGTGAACCCGAGGTGTTGGCCGACGCCGCACGACTGGCGGTCGACCTCGGCGCCCAGATCATCGACATAAACTTCGGTTGTCCGGCACGCAAAGTGGTGGCCGGACAATGCGGCTCGGCGCTGATGCGCGAGCCCGACCTCGCGCGGCGCCTGATCGAAGCGACCGTGAAGGCGGTCAACGTGCCCGTCACCGTCAAGATGCGCACCGGGTGGGACGATCGCACGCGCAATGCGCCCCAGTTCGCCCGCATGGCGGAGGCCAGCGGGGCGCAAATGGTGACGGTCCACGGCCGGACTCGAAATCAGTTCTACGATGGCAGGGCGGATTGGGCGTTCGTGTGCGAGGTCAAGAACGCGGTACGCCTCCCGGTGATCGTCAACGGCGACATCCTGACCCGCGACGACGCACACCAAGCCCTGCGTGCCTCTGGCGCCGATGGCGTCATGATCGGCCGGGGCGCCCGCGGGCGCCCGTGGTTCCTGCGCCAGGTCGCCCAATCGCTCCGCGGCGAGACGCCGTCGGCGGATCCGCGAGCGCAGGATCGTGCGGCGATCATCGAGGAGCATTACGACGCGATGTTGGCCGAAGAGGGTCCGCGCCAGGGCCTACGGATCGCGCGCAAGCATCTCGTCTGGTACTTGGCCGACGTCGCGGGCGGAACCATCCTCGGACGCGATCTCGTTCGCTGCGACGACCCCGGCGATGTCCGGCGGGCGCTGCGGCAGTTCTTCGACCGACCGTCGTTCGCCGAGGCGGCGTAATGACGGCGACTTCGCCGATCGCGCTGGAACCTGCGACGATCCTCGGGGCACTGCCGACACCGGTGGTGGTCGTCGACGAGGCGCGTCGCGTGCGTTACGCCAATCCGGCCGCCGAGCAGTTCTTTGGGTCGAGCGCCACCGTGTTGCAGTCCTCGTTCCTCGATCACCTGTTCCCGCCCGACAGTCCGCTGCTCGGGCTGGTGAACCAGGTTCATCGTACCGGCCTGGCCGTCTATGAGCATGGCGCGCGGGTCGATTCCCATCGCACGGGCTCGAGCGTCGTCGACATCCAGGTCTCGCCGATGCCCGAGGTCCCGGGGTGCGTGACGTTCATGCTGCATCACCAGGCGATCGCCCAGCGCATGGATCACCAGTTGGCGCACCGCGATGCAGCGCGTTCGGTGACCAGCATGGCGGCCGTACTCGCCCACGAGGTCAAGAACCCACTGTCGGGGATCCGCGGGGCAGCGCAGCTTCTCGAACAGAACCTTGCCACCGATGACCGTGAACTCACCCAATTGATCTGCGATGAAACCGATCGCATCTGTGCGCTGGTCGACCGCATGGAGATGTTCTCGGATCGTCGACCGGTGCCGCGCGGGCCCGTCAACATCCACCAAGTCATCGATCACGTGCGCCGAATCGCCCAAGCAGGGTTCGCCAGTCACGTTGCGTTCCGTGAGTCCTACGATCCATCTCTGCCAGAGGTCTGGGGCCACCGCGATCAGCTGATCCAGGTCTTTCTCAATCTGGTGAAGAACGCAGCCGAGGCGGTCGAGCCCCACGGCGGCGAAATTACGCTCGCGACGTCCTACCGGCATGGGTTGCGCCTGTCACGCCCGGGCTCCGATGACCGCGTGCACCTGCCCCTCGAAGTTACCATTCAGGACAACGGACGCGGGGTCGCCGAGGAGATTCGGCCGCACCTCTTCGACCCATTCGTCACGACCAAGCGCGGTGGAACCGGGCTCGGTCTGTCTCTAGTCGCCAAGATCGTCGACGATCACGGCGGCGCCATCGAATGGCACTCCGCACCACACCGCACGGTGTTCCGCGTACGCCTGCCGCTCGCGTCGGACGGACGCGCGCCATGAATGCCACCATTCTGATCGCCGACGACGATACCGCGATCCGCAAGGTGCTCGCCCAGGCGCTCGGGCGAGCCGGTTATGAGGTTCGGACCGCGTCCACCGCCGCGGCGCTCTGGCAATGGATCGAAGCCGGCGACGGCCAACTCGTCATCACCGACGTCGTCATGCCCGATGAAGATGGGCTCGATCTCGTGCCACGCATCCGAAAGCTCCGCCCCGACCTGCCGGTCATCGTCATGAGCGCCCAGAGTACGATCATGACCGCATTGCGGGCGACCGAGCGAGGTGCCTACGAGTACATTGCAAAACCATTTGATATCAATCGGTTGATATCTGTTGTTAGCAAGGCACTTTCGGCGAGTTCGCCGCCGGCGGATGCCCCGTCGTCTGGCGCAGAGGGGCTACCGATCGTCGGCCGTTCCGCCGCCATGCAAGACATCTATCGGGCCATTGCACGACTGACTGCGACCGACCTGACGGTGTTGATCACGGGCGAGTCGGGAACCGGCAAAGAACTGGTGGCGCGCGTCCTGCACGACTTCGGCAAGCGGCGACACGGCCCGTTCGTCGCCCTCAACATGGCGGCCATTCCCCGCGAGTTGATCGAAAGCGAACTGTTCGGACACGAGAAGGGTGCCTTCACGGGCGCCGCCAATCGGCAAGTCGGCCGCTTCGAGCAGGCCCACGGGGGAACGTTGTTTCTGGACGAGATTGGTGACATGCCGTTCGAAGCCCAGACGCGGCTGCTGCGCGTGCTCCAGGAGGGCGAGTTCACGACGGTCGGCGGACGTTCTCCGATTCGCGTCGACATTCGCGTAATCGCGGCAACCCACCGGCCGCTCCGCTCGTTGGTCGAGCAGGGGCTGTTTCGCGACGATCTGTTCTACCGCCTCAACGTCGTACCCCTCCGCGTTCCGCCGCTTCGCGAGCGCTTGTCGGATCTGCCCGACCTCGTTCGCCATTTTCTTCGACAATCTGCGCCTTCCGAGGGCATGCCACGTCGCTTGACCACCGACGCCCTCGAGCAACTGGCGGCTCATCGTTGGCCGGGGAACGTCCGCGAACTCGAGAATGTCATCAAGCGGATCGTCGTCCTCAGTCCGGCGGATCCGATCGACGGCGAGACGGTCGCTCGAGCATTGTCGGCCACCGATCCCCAGGGCGCAGGCGCAACGCCAGAGGCCTCGGCAAACCTGTCGGAGGCGGTCGAGACGCAGCTCGCCCGTTACTTCGCCGCCCACGGCGCGCAACTGCCACCGGCCGGACTGCACGAACGGGTGTTGCGGGAGATCGAGCGCCCGCTGCTCGCGCTGGCGCTCAAGGCGACACATGGAAATCAACTGCGTGCGGCAGAGCTGCTCGGGCTCAATCGAAACACGCTCCGCAAGAAATTGCGTGAGTTGCAAATTCCCGTGGTTCGCGGCGACGAGTGATGCAATAATACCACAGGTGACGCCGCCGAGTGTGGCGGTGCAACCGCGTGGCGATGTTTCTGCAACACCTAGCGCGAGCCGTTGACCGAACTCAGCCAAACCACTGCGATTGATCTCAGGCTGAGCCGACGCTGGTTGGGCTACAGCTTGGTCGCGTTGACCCCGTTCCTGGGCGTCGCGACCTTCCTCGCACTTAATCGCGATTGGCCGTTCGACCCAGGGGGCTGGTCGGCGCGAGTCCTGGTCTTGGCGGACGTGGCGCTCCTGTTGGTTCTGAGCGTCTTTGTCCTCAGACGGATCATAGCGCTGTGGCGTCAGCACCGCCGCGGCGCGGCCGGGTCACGGCTCCATCTCCGGCTGGCCGGGCTTTTGGCGATGATGGCCATGGCCCCGACGATCGTCCTGGCCGCATTCGCGGTCCTGTTCATCGTCCAGGGGGTCCAAGCCTGGTTCTCCGACCCGGTAACGACGGCCCTCGAAGAATCGCGCCGCGTGGCCCTCGCCTACGCTGACGAACAGCGCAAGACCATCGCGGCGGACGCAGTCGCGGTCGCTCTTGCGGTCAACGAAGACCGGCTTTTCAGCCAGCGTCCCTTCATCGTCCGCAACCAGTTCCTGACGGCGCTCGCCGACTTCCGCCAGTTGGCCGAGGCGATTGTCGTAACCGGCGATCTACGCGTCTTTGCGCACTCGAGCCTTGCCTTCTCGCTTGAATCGAACCCGCCGGACCCGACAGCGATCGAACGGGCACGACGGGGCGAGACGGTCTTTCTGCGCAGCGGCGATGATCGGGCGCATGCCCTGGTCCAGATTCCCGGAGACAACGACCTGTTCCTGTTCGTCGGACGATTCCTCGATCCGACGGTGCTCGCCTACCTGCAACGCCTCGATCGCGCGCAACGCGAATATCAAGCGCGGCAGGGCGGGCTCCTCGGAATTCAGGTCAATTTCGGCCTCGTTTTCGCCGTGATCGCCCTTTTGCTGCTGGTGGTCGCGATCTGGCTGGGCCTGTTGCAGGCGGACCGACTCGTCCACCCGATCTCGGGGCTGGTGCGAGCGACCGAGCGACTGCGGACCGGCGACCTCAGCGCGCGCGTCACCGAAGGCCGGGTGGCCGACGAATTCGGAACCCTGAGCCGGGCCTTCAATCGCATGGCCGACCAGCTCGAGGTCCAACGCGAACGGTTGATCGAAGCCAATCGCCAACTCGACCTCCGGCGGCAGTTCACCGAAGCTGTACTGTCGGGCGTTTCCTCCGGCGTGATCGGCCTCGATCGTGACGGCGTGATCACGCTGCCCAACCGCAAAGCCGCTCTGTTGTTGGAGACAACGGTCGAAGCCATGACCGGGAGCGGGTTCGTGGCTGCGGTGCCGGAGATGGCCGAGCAGTTTGGTCAATGCATGAGTCGCCAGGGTCGCCTGGTCGAGAAAGAAATCACCCTCGAGCGTGGCGGACAAATCAAACGCCTGTTGGTCCGCATCGCGGGGGAGGGAACGGACGAGGCGGTTCAGGGCTACGTTGTGACCTTCGACGACGTGTCGGATCTCGTGGCCGCGCAGCGACGAGCGGCGTGGAGCGACATCGCTCGACGCATTGCGCACGAGATCAAGAACCCGTTGACGCCGATCCGGCTGTCGGCGGAACGCCTGCGTCGCAAATACCTCGGTGAAGTACGCTCGTCTCCCGAGGTGTTCACACAGTGCACCGATACGATCGTGCGCCAAGTCGAAGACATCCGCCGGATGGTCGATGAGTTCTCGAATTTCGCCCGGATGCCGGCGCCGGAGTTCCACGAAGAAGACCTCGCCGCCATCGCGCGACAGTGCGTCGTTGCTGGCCAGATTGCACATCCGAACCTGGCGATCACCGTCGAGGTCCCGCCGATCCCGGTTCCCATGGTTTGCGACCAACGCCAGCTCGGCCAAGCGATCGACAATCTCATCATCAATGCTTCCCAGGCGCTGGGCGAATGGACGGATCGCCCGGCGAAACCCGAGGTGAGAGTCACGGTGCAGGGCGACGAGCATGTGGTCGAGCTGCTGGTCGACGACAACGGACCTGGCTTCGGCGCCGAACGAAGCAAGCTGACCGAGCCCTATGTGACGACTCGCGCCAAGGGGACCGGCCTCGGCCTCGCGATCGTCCAACGCATCGTGCACGAACACGGTGGACGGATGGCCCTCGAGGATCGCCCGGGAGGAGGCGCACGGGTTCGCATGACGTTCGATCGCAGCGTCAAGCGAGCAATCGACTCGCCACCCTTGCCCCACGCCGCGGAGTAGCTCATGAGCCAAGAGATACTCATCGTCGACGACGAGGCCGATATTCGCGACTTGGTTTCCGGGTTGTTGGCCGATGAGGGCTATCACGTACGGACCGCGGCCAACAGTCGCGAGACGATTGCCGCCGTCGAGGACCGCGTTCCCAACCTCCTCGTGCTCGACGTGTGGCTCGAGGGCAGCGAACTCGATGGACTCGAGCTTCTCGATGTCGTTCACGCGTCCTTTCCAGAGGTCCCGGTCCTGGTGATCAGTGGACACGGCAACATCGAGACAGCCGTCACCGCGATCAAGCAGGGCGCCTACGACTTCATCGAGAAGCCGTTCACGGCCGACCGCTTGCTTCTGGCGGCCCGCCGGGCGATCGAGGCCGCCCGGTTGCGGCGCGAGAACGAGGAGCTTCGGCTTCGGGCCGGCCAGGACAGCGAGTTCGTCGGCCAATCCGCCGCGGCCAACGCATTGCGCCAATCGATTGAACGCGTCGCCCCCACGGGGAGTCGAGTCTTGATCAGCGGGCCCCCAGGATCCGGCAAAGAAGTCGCTGCGCGGCTGCTCCACCGACGCTCGCGGCGGGCCGAGGGGCCCTTCATCGTGCTCAATGCCGCGCGGCTGGGTCCGGATCGGGTCGAGATCGAACTGTTCGGCTCCGAAGCGGGAGCGGAGGGCGTCAACAGCCCACCGCGGATCGGCCTCTTCGAGCAGGCTCACGAAGGAACGCTGTTCATCGATGAAGTGGCCGACATGCCGCTCGAGACCCAAGCGCGGATCCTTCGCGTCCTACAGGAACAGACGTTTGCGCACGTCGGCGGAACCCGAGAAATGAGGGTCGACGTCCGCGTCGTCAGCGCCACGAGCCGCGACCTTCAGGCCGAGATCGCGGTCGGCAAGTTCCGCGAGGACCTGTTTCACCGCCTCGCCGTTGTTCCGATTCGTGTTCCGGGGTTGGCGGATCGGCGCGACGACATTCCGTTGCTTGCCCGCTATTTCATGGATCGAACGGCAAACCAGATGGGTCTGCCGCCCCGTGAGTTCGCCGAGGATGCCCTTGCGGTGCTCCAGGCCAAGGAATGGCCGGGCAACGTCCGCGAACTGCGCAACGTCATTGAGCGGCTCCTCATCATGACTCCGGGACGCCCGGGGACACGCATTCGGGCCGATATCATGCCGCCCGACATCGCCGTGTCGGCATCGCCGACCCTGCGCCAAGCCGGTAACGGCGAGGTCATGGCCCTGCCGTTGCGCGACGCACGTGAACGTTTCGAGCGCGAGTACCTGTTGGCGCAGATCAACCGCTTCGGCGGCAACATCTCGCGAACGGCGTCGTTTGTCGGCATGGAGCGATCGGCCCTCCATCGCAAGCTCAAGGCCCTCGGGGTTCAATCGGGGCGGGAGCACGATGGCGAGTGATCGTACGCCGAGAACCCGCGGCCGAAGTTCGGGAGTCGAACGATGAAAGTGATCGTGTGTGGCGCGGGCCAGGTCGGCACCAGCATCGCCGAACAACTGGTGAGTGAACAGAATGACGTCACCGTCATCGATCAATCGGCCGAGCGAATCCGTCGCCTGAACGACACGCTCGACGTGCGCGCGCTGCTCGGCCATGCCTCGCATCCCGATATGCTGGAGAGGGCCGGAGCCAACGGCGCCGACATGATCATCGCCGTGACCCAATTCGACGAAATCAACATGGTGGCCTGCCAAGTCGGTCACTCGCTGTTCAACATCCCGACCAAGATCGCACGCGTTCGGGCCCAGACTTACCTGCAGCCGGCCTGGAGCGATCTGTTCTCCCAGAACCATCTACCAATCGACCTGATCATTTCGCCCGAGATCGAAGTGGCCCGCGCGATCACCCGACGGCTCCACGTCCCGGGCGCCACGGATTCGATCGGCTTCGTCGACGAACTCGTTCAGGTCGTTGCGGTCGACATCGACGAAAACTGTCCGCTGATCGACACGCCATTGCGGCAATTGACCGAGTTGTTTCCGGACTTGCATATTCGGGTGTTCGGCATCGTTCGAGGTGAGAAAATCCTCACGCCTTCGGGCGATGATCAGATCCTCGTCGGCGATGAGGTCTATTTCGCCGTCGAGACCGGCCAGACGGCCCGCGCCATGGCGTCGTTCGGTCACGAGGAGAAGGAAGCGCGCCGGATCGTCGTGATCGGCGGCGGCAACATCGGGATGTATCTGAGCACCCAGTTGTTCGAAGAATTCGGCAACCTCAACCTCAAGATCATCGAGATCAGCAAGGAGCGTGCGGAGTTCATCGCCGAAAAAGTGGGCAAGGCCACCGTGCTTTACGGCGATTCGCTCGACCAGGAGATTCTCGACGAAGCGAACGTCGGAACGGCGGAGGAGGTGATCGCCGTCACCAACGACGACCAGGTCAACGTCCTGAGTTCGCTGCTCGCCAAGCGCATGGGCTGCAAACGGGTCATGACGCTGGTGAACAACGCGAGCTACGGCTCGCTCATGCGATCACTCGGCGTCGATGCCGTCATCAACCCACGGGCAATCACCGTTTCACGAGTCCTGCGTCAGATCCGCCGCGGCAAGATTCGCGCCGTCCACTCCGTTCGCAGCGGCCTTGCGGAAATCCTCGAGGCAGAAGCCCTAGCCACATCACCGTTGGTGGGCAAGCCGCTACGGGACGTCAAGCTGCCGGACGGCTTGATCATCGGGGCGGTGGTCCGCGATCGTAGCGTGATCATCCCGCGCGGCGATACGGAAATCCAGACCAAGGACCGTGTCGTCGTATTCGCCACACGGGACGCCGTTCGCCGCGTGGAAAAGCTTTTTGCCGTCCGTCTCGATTTTTTCTGAGGGGGGTCGATTGTCCCGCATCGCCTACGTCAACGGCCAATATCGCCCACACCGCGCCGCACAGATTCACATCGAGGATCGCGGCTATCAATTCGCCGACGGCATCTACGAAGTCATGGCCGTACGGGGTGGTGTTCCGCTCAACGTCGAGCATCATCTGACACGCCTTCGTCGCAGCCTCGGCGAACTCCGGATCGAAGGCGCTCCAGGCGACGGCACCTTGCGCACGATCGTGGCCGAGATCATCCGCCGCAATCGTCTGCGCGATGGCATCGTCTACATCCAGATTACGCGTGGAGTCGCGACGCGCGATCACGCGTTTCCGATGGGCGCTGCTCCCGCGATCGTCGTCACGGCGCGGCGCATGAAAGGCGTTCCGGCCGAAGTCCGCCAGTCCGGTGTGCGCGTCAAACTCGTCCCCGACATCCGGTGGGGACGATGTGACATCAAGAGCGTATCCCTGCTCGCCAACGTCCTGGCCAAACAGGCCGCCCGCGAGGCCGGCGCGTTCGAGGCGTGGCTGGTCGACGACCAGGGACTGGTCACGGAAGGGTCTTCGACCAACGCTTGGATCGTGGACGGGGAGGGGAACCTCGTCACCCGACAGCTCGATAACGCGATCCTCAGCGGTGTCACACGACGCGTTCTGAAGGAACTCCTCGTCGAGACCGGCCGCACGGTGATCGAGCGGCCATTCAGCGTCGCCGAAGCGAGCGGTGCACGAGAAGCGTTCCTCACGTCGACGACCAGTCAGGTCTTGCCGGTGGTGATCATCGACGATCATCCCATCGGCGACGGACGACCGGGTCCTGTAACGCGAGACCTGCAGCACCGCTTTCAAGAGTATGCGGTTATGCAGCGCTGACACTCGAAAAACGGGGAATGGAAAGCGTGACGGCTTCGCGCTAGACTTCGTGGCTTTGCGCCAAGGACGACAGCGCGATCAGGGGTGGCAGCAAACAAGAAACAACGGAAAGGTTGCCGCGATGTCGACGACGAAGTCTCAGAACGTCCAGGACGTATTTCTCAACTACGTCCGGAAGAACAAACTTCCGGTGACCGTTTTTCTCGTCAACGGAGTGAAGCTCCAGGGCGTGATCAGCTGGTTTGACAACTTCTGTGTTTTGCTGCGACGCGACGGTCATGTGCAGTTGGTCTACAAGCACGCCATTTCGACCGTGATGCCGGCTCAGCCCGTGCAGTTGTTCGATCCCGATGCACCGGAGCCCACCGGGGATGCTCCCGGTTGACCGCGTGAGGCGCCGGCGTTGACCCGGACGTTCGAGGACACGCGTCCGACCAGCGGCCGCGCCGCCGTCATCCACCCGAACCTGCGGCGCGGCGCCGCCAGTGCCAGCCTGCGCCCCGCCGAGGCACGGCTTGGCGAGGCCGTGGCGCTTGCCCATGCGATCGCCCTCGAAGTTCGCGTAGCCGAGATCGTCAACCTCCATGAACCCCGCCCGGCAACTTTGCTCGGATCGGGATCAGTCGAACGCTTGGCCAAGGCGATCACGGATGCGGCCATTCAGGTTGTCGTCGTGGACTCGCCGCTCAGCCCTGTGCAGCAACGCAATCTCGAAAAGACTTGGCAGTGCAAGGTGATCGATCGTACCGGCCTGATCTTGGAGATCTTCGGGGCCCGCGCGCGTACGCGCGAAGGCAAGATGCAGGTCGAACTGGCCGCCCTGTCGTATCAAAAGAGCCGACTCGTGCGATCCTGGACGCACCTGGAGCGACAGCGCGGCGGTTTCGGCTTTCTCGGTGGACCGGGTGAGCGTCAGATCGAATCCGATCGGCGCATCATCACGGACCGCATCACGCGCCTCAAGGCCGATCTCGAAACCGTTCGGCGGACCCGGGATTTACACCGGGCCAGCCGCAAGCGCGTACCCTACTCGGTGGTAGCCCTCGCCGGATACACCAATGCGGGCAAGTCGACATTGTTCAACAGGCTCACCAAGGCCAGCGTCCGAGCCGAGGACATGCTATTTGCGACCCTCGACCCCACGATGCGCAGTCTACCGCTCCCCGACGGTCAGCAGGCCATTCTGTCGGACACGGTCGGGTTCGTCTCTGACCTTCCCACCGATCTCGTGGCCGCCTTCCGCGCGACGCTCGAAGAGGTCGTCGAAGCCGACCTCATCGTGCACGTCCGCGACATCGCCCACGCCGAGAGCGAGGCCCAGCGCGCGGACGTGGTTGGGATACTGGAGGGCATCGGCGTCAGCGACGATACGCCGATCATCGAAGTTTGGAACAAAGCCGACCTGTTGTCGGCCGAGGAGCGGGAGCGTCTGGCCAACGTGACGGCCCGGGAGGCGCGAGTGATCCCGGCCTCCGCCCAGACCGGAGAGGGGTGCGCGGCGCTCCTGGCGTTGATCGCCACCGAACTCCAAAAGCGGCGCGCACTCCACACGTTCGAGATCGACATCGCCGACGGTGCCTCGATCGCCTGGCTCTACGCCCACGGTGAGGTCGTCGACCGGCGGGACGACGAACATCAGATGCACGTTTCGGCCCGTTTGAGCGATGTCGATGCTGCCAAACTTCGGGCTCGGCTTGTCCGCCGCCTTCCGCTAGCTGCGGATTAGATTATTTTTCAAAAACAGTAGTTTGCAGTACTATTCTGAAGTTACTTATTAGAATAACGCCGCCCGCCCGATTTCGATCTGAGCGGCTACACAACGAATCTCTTGAAAAAACAGACCCATCCCTTATATCCCGCGCCGACGTAGCACTCGGCAACGTCGAGTGCTAACGAACAAGAAACAAAGGGACGATCATGAAATTCCGACCACTGCATGACCGCGTGCTGGTTCGCCGCCTGGAGACCGACGAGCGAACCGCCGGCGGCATCATCATTCCTGACACCGCGAAAGAAAAGCCGATGGAGGGCGAAGTTCTCGCCGCCGGCCCCGGTGGGCGCACCGACGACGGTCGCCTGGTGCCGATGGGCGTCAAGGCGGGAGACCTCATCCTGTTCGGCAAGTGGTCCGGCACCGAGGTCAAGATCGACGGGGAGGAACTCATCATCATGAAAGAGTCCGACATCCTCGGCCTGATCGAGAAGAAAAAGAAATAACCCGAACAACTCGAAGAACGGAGAGACATCCATGGCGGCGAAAGACGTCAAGTTTGCAGGCGACGCGCGGGAACGAATGGTGCGCGGCGTCAATATCCTAGCCAACGCGGTCCGCGTGACCCTGGGCCCGAAGGGGCGCAACGTCGTGCTCGACAAGTCGTTCGGCGCTCCTCGCATTACGAAGGACGGGGTCACCGTCGCGAAGGAGATCGACCTCGAAGACAAGTTCGAGAACATGGGCGCCCAGATGGTGCGCGAGGTCGCGAGCCGCACGAGCGACGAGGCCGGTGACGGCACCACGACCGCGACCGTGCTGGCGCAGACCATCGTCAACGAAGGGATCAAAGCGGTCGCCGCGGGCATGAACCCCATGGACCTGAAGCGTGGGATCGACCAGGCCGTGAAGATCGTGGTCGAAGAGGTGAAGAAGGCGGCCAAGCCGGTCAAATCCGAGCAGGAAGTCGCTCAGGTCGGCACAATTTCGGCCAACGGCGAACGCGCCATCGGAGATCTCATCTCCGAAGCGATGCAGAAGGTCGGCAAAGAAGGCGTCATCACGGTCGAGGAAGCCAAGGGTTTCGCCACGGAACTCGACGTCGTCGAAGGCATGCAATTCGACCGCGGCTACGTTTCGCCGTACTTCATCACCAACGCCGAGAAGATGATCGCCGAGCAGGAGAAGCCCTACATTCTGCTCCACGAGAAGAAGCTCGCCGGATTGCAGCCGCTGCTGCCGGTGCTGGAAACGGTTGCCCAATCGACGCGGCCGCTGTTGATCATTGCGGAAGACATCGAGGGAGAGGCACTCGCCACTCTCGTGGTCAACCGTCTGCGCGGGGGCCTCAAGGTCGCGGCGGTCAAGGCGCCGGGCTTCGGCGATCGCCGCAAGGCGATGCTCGAAGACATCGCGATCCTGACCGGCGGCACCGTCATCTCGGAAGAACTCGGGATCAAACTCGAGAACGTGACGCTCGACATGCTCGGGACCGCAAAACGCGTGACGATCGACAAGGAGAACAGCACGATCGTCGAAGGGGCCGGCAAGAAGAAGGACATCGAAGGCCGCTGCAACCAGATCCGCGCCCAGATCGAGGAGACGACCTCCGAATACGACAAGGAGAAGCTCCAGGAGCGGCTGGCCAAACTGGCCGGCGGCGTCGCGGTGATCAAAGTCGGTGGCGCCACCGAAGTCGAGGTCAAGGAACGCAAGGATCGCGTGGATGACGCGTTGCACTCGACCCGTGCGGCCGTCGAGGAGGGGATCGTCGCCGGTGGTGGCGTGACCCTGCTATATGCGGCCGAAGCCCTGCGCAAGGTGAAGCCCGAAAACGAAGACCAGCGTCGCGGCGTCGACATCGTTCGGGTTGCGCTCGAAGCCCCGGTCAAGCAGATCGCCGAGAATGCGGGCGTCAACGGCGCCGTCGTCGTAGGCAAGCTGCTCGAAATGAAAGACCGCAGCCAGGGCTTCGACGCCCAGAACGAGGCCTATTGCGACATGTTCAAGGCGGGGATCGTCGACCCCGTCAAGGTTGTTCGCACGGCGCTCGAGGATGCGGCTTCGGTGGCCGGCCTGCTGATCACCACCGAAGCTATGATCGCCGACCGTCCGGAGCCCAAGAAGGATTTGCCCGCCGGTGGCGGCATGGGTGGTATGGGCGGCATGGGTGGTATGGGCGGCATGGGCGGCATGGGCGGGATGATGTAAGCCCAAGGCCTGTCGCGCTATGGTTGGGGGCCGCCCTTCGGGGCGGCCCTCTTTTTTTGGGCCGCCGATGATCCTACCGCTCGAAGCCGTAACGACGCTGATCCGGGACGCGGCACAACGCTTTGCGCTGCCTCTGTTTGCCGCGCCAACCGGCGTCCGTGAGAAGGCGCCGGGTGATGTCGTCACCGCGGCAGACGAAGCCATCGAACAGTTCCTCAGCGATCAGCTCGTGCGTCTGCTTCCCGGCTCTGCCGTCGTCGGCGAGGAACTGGCGGCCAAGGATCCCGAATGGGCGGGAGCGCTCGCCGGCGAGGCCCCCGTGTGGATCATCGACCCGATCGACGGGACGATGAACTTCTCCCGCGGCATCCCGCTTTTCACCATCATGGTGGCACTAGCCACACGCGGTGAGACGGTCGGAGCTTGGATCTATGATCCCATCCACGACCTGTTCGGCGTCGCAGAAAAGGGGGCCGGCACGACGATCAATGGGCGACCGGCAAGGGCCTCAAAACGCAACAATCTCAAATCGATGTCGGGCGGTTTTCATCTGAAGTTTGCGGCCCCGGCGATGGCGGCCAGCCTCGCCGCGCGAGCAGCCGAGGTGGGTACGGTGTTCGAGCCACGCGGAGCGGGCCAGGAGTACCTCTACCTTGCCGACGGCCGCATCGATTTCACCTTCTTTCACCGTTTGCTGCCCTGGGATCACGCCCCGGGATTGCTCCTGCACGAGGAAGCGGGGGGCTACGCGGCTCGTCTCACGGACGGTTCGCGCTATCGCGTGGACGACGACCCGTGGCGCGGCCCTCTGTTGGCCGCACCAGACCGAGACACTTGGCGGGTTCTACACGACACGCTCTTGCGCTGAAGCCTAGGACGCTTGGGGCGTTCGGCGACCTTGGCCGCCTGCCAAAGAGCTTCCATTTGGGCGAGGCTCGCCTCGCGAAGGTCAATGCCTTTCGCGGCCAGACGCCGCTCGATGAAACGGAAGCGCTGGACGAACTTGGCGTTGGTTCGACTTAGCGCGGTCTCGGCGTCCACGCCCAGGTGGCGCGCCAGATTGACCATGGCAAACAGGAGATCGCCCGTCTCCGCCGCGACTGCGGCCGGCCGGCGCTCGCGAAGGGCCTGCCGCAGCTCGCTGACCTCCTCCTCGATCTTGTCGAGAATGCGCAGGCGGTGACGTTTGGACCAATCGAAACCGACCCGGGCCGCCCGTTTCTGCAGCTTCTCGGCCCGACGTAAGGCGGGCAGGGCGACGGGGATATCGTCGAGCAGGCCTGCAGCGCCGGTCGCGGCACGTTCGGCGGCCTTGTGATCCTCCCAGGCTTTGTGGTGCGCGGCTTCGCTGCGCAAGGCTTCCTTGCCAAAGACATGCGGGTGGCGACGGACCATTTTGTCGGAAACGGCTCGGGCCACGTCGTGGAAATCGAAGGCGCCAACCTCTTCGGCCATGCGTGCGTGGTAGACGACCTGGAACAGGAGGTCGCCAAGCTCCTCACGCAGAGCGGCGAGATCGCCGTCAGTGATCGCCTGGGCCACCTCGTAGGCCTCTTCGACCGTATATGGCGCGATCGTCGCAAAGGTCTGTTTCTGATCCCACGGACAGCCGCGCGCTGGATGGCGCAAACGAGCCATGATCCGCAGCAATCGCTCTACGGACTGGCCATCGCCCTTGCGCCCTCGGCGCCTGGTCACGGAGAAGCGCCGGTGCGTCCGGCCTCCTGAACGGCGGCCGAGCGTTTGATCACCAACCAAAGCGCTCCGCCTGGCAAGCTAAAGACGATGAGGAAAATCCCATAAAGCACTGATAGTGCTAACGCTTCCGGGGCCGCCACGCCGAGAATCCCGAACCCGACGACGAATGCGCCTTCGCGGGTTCCCCAGCCGGCAATCGAAATCGGGAGCATGGTGAACAATACGATCGGCATCATCATTAGGATCACGATCCAAACCGGGAGCGAAATGCCCAACGCGGCAGCCAGGATCCAAATGAGGCAGCCCGTTCCAATCTGCATCAGGATCGAGAGGCTCAGGGCGGCAACCGCATGCCGGGGCCGCCGCACCAGAGCGCGAAAGTCGTCGGCGAGTGCCGCAATCATGTCCCACAGCCGCCCGCGCAGCCAAAGGGGCCGAACACTGGGGAACGCCAGCAGAACGGCAAAGCCGGCCACTCCCGCGACGGCCACCGCCGCCAGCCCCCAGGCCATCCGTTGATCTGGAACAACCGCGAAATAGAACGGCTGGCCTAAAACGACCAGGACGACGACCGCCGCCAAACCCATCAGCCGGTCGACCAGGACGCTCGAGATCGAGACGCGAAGCGAGATGCCGAGACGACGGGCCTCATACATCCGCAGCGCATCACCGCCGATCGCCGAGGGCAGAGTCTGATTGAAGAAAATGCCCACCCAAAGGTTGCGCAGCGCTGCCGGGAAGCCGACCCAAACGTCGAGCGAGCCAAGGACCAGCTGCCAACGAATGGTAGCGACAGCGGTGAGCCCGATCTCGATAAGCAACGCGAACACCAGGAAGACCGGCTGAATGCTTGCGAGTTCTCGCGAGACCTCGCGAAGATCGACGCTGTAGGCGAGGATCGTGAGCAGGGCTCCCGAAACGACCACACGAACGACCAGGCCGAGCACTGAGCGCCCCTTGGACCCAAGTTCCCAGATGCCAAAAAATCGCATAATATGTATTATGGCAAATTAATATATGTTATTATATACATCTACTTAGAAGCCATACCAAGAAACCCGTGACCGGTGGTCATTGCCGCACGACCTCCAAACGCGCCGCAGGCTCCCGCTCGACAAAGTCGCGCCGCAGGCGCTCCAGGCTATCGCGCTGAACGGGAAATGAAACGAGGTCGATGGCCGCGGCAAGCGACTCCCACCGATATCGGCGATTCTCGACGTCGAGCCGAATTGGAGCCGCAACAGGCATGACCGCGACGAATACGGGCGCGACGAGTATGGCGTCGCCCTCCGGCCAGTACCATTGCTCGACCCAGTTGGCCGCGTGTAGAGATGATCGGGTACGACCCCGGTCTCCTCCTCCACCTCCCGCCAGGCTGCCGCTGCTGCCCCTTCTCCCGGATTGAGGCGCCCCGTGACCTGAAACCACGCGCCCTCCGCCGGGGCCTTGGCGCGCTCGAGCAGCAATACTTCCGCGCCCGTCGGCATCCGACGCAGGGCGTAGACCGACACGGTGAATGAACGGATCGTCGTCAAAGTTCGAGCACCATGCCGTCGTAGGCCGGCTCAACGCCCGCCGGGAGCAGGCCGCTGAGGCGGTCGTGATCCAAGGTCGGGTTGAGGTGGGTGAGCACCGCCCGGCGCGGTCGGACGCGTTCGATCCAGGACAGGGTTAAGGCGAGGTGAGCATGGGTCGGATGGGGCGCCTCCTGGAGGCAATCGACGACCCAGGTATCCACACCCGCAAGCACATCGAAGGCCTCTTCTGGAAGGTGAATCACGTCGGTCGAGTAGGCAAAGGCGCCAAACCGATACCCGAGGGTGGTGACCGGTCCATGGCCCTGGGGAAACGGCTGGGCCTCGAGCGCCCCGATGCGCACCAATCCGCGCAACACCTTGGGCTCGACGATCGGCGGGTAGAGCTTGTCCCCGACATCATCGAACACGTAGGGGAAACGCGCCCGCAGCGTTTGCATCGTGTCCTCGGCACCAAAGGCCGGGATGCGACGCCCGCCCTGCCCGCGGACGAAGAAGCGCAGGTCGTCGATGCCGTGGGCGTGATCGGCATGAGCGTGGGTATAGAGCACGGCATCGACCCGATCGAAGCCGGCCGTAAGCGCTTGCTGGCGCAAGTCGGGGGACGTGTCGACCAGGACGCTCGTCCCATCAGTCTCGAGCAGGATCGAAGCCCGTAGGCGGCGGTTACGCGGGTCGGTTGGATCGCAGGCGCCCCAGTCGCCCCCGACGCGCGGCGTACCGCCCGCGGTCCCGCTGCCGAGAATCGTAACCCGGAGGTTCACGCCAGAGGCCGCTGGGCGCGACCGAACAGGCGATGAAAATTCGCCGTCGTTTGTTCTGCGAGCCGTTCCAACGGGATGGCAACCACTTCCGCAACACGCCCCGCCGTGTGGACCAACAGCGCGGGCTCGTTGGCTCGACCGCGGTGGGGGGCCGGCGCCAGGAACGGGGCATCGGTCTCGATCAGCAAACGGTCGAGCGGGATCTTGGGTACGATCGCGCGCAAGTCGTCCGCGTTCTTGAATGTCACGATCCCGGAGATCGATACGTAAAACCCGAGATCCAGGGCGACGCGCGCCAGGTCCCATCCGGAACTGAAACAGTGGAGCACGCCACACAACGCACCCTGGTGGCTCTCCTCCTTCAGGACTTGAGCGACGTCGGAATCGGCGTCGCGGGCATGGACAACGAGGGGCAGTTTCGCCTCCCGCGCCGCGGCACAGTGCGCCCGAAAACTCGTCAATTGCCCATCGCGCGAAGCGTTCTCGTAATAGTAGTCGAGCCCGGTCTCGCCGATCCCAACGACCTTGGGATGAGTCGACATCCGGACGAGATCCTCAACCATCAACCGATCGTTGTCCGCCTCGTGCGGATGTATCCCGACGGTGCACCAGACGTTCTCGTTCGCATCTGCAATAGCCTTCACGACGTCGGCGTTGTTGCGCCGCGTGCCGATGGTGAGCATTGCGCCAACGCCCGCGTCTTTCGCACGCGCCAATACGGCGGCGCGATCTTTGGCTAACGCTTCAAAATCGAGATGACAATGGCTGTCGACGAACGTCACGACGGTGCCTTGGCCTGCAGTGCGTCTTCCACGAGGCGTGGGAAGATCGGTTTTGGTGTCGGTAGATTGATGCCGGAAACCAGCACCCGATCGTAGGCACCAAAGTCCCGTGCGTCCCGTTCGACCGCGAGCTGGTCGAGCCAAAGCTCCATCGCCTGGGGCATGAAGGGCTGCAGGACGATCCCGAGTCGCCGCAGCAGGTCGCACAGCACGTAGAGCACGGCCTCCATGCGCACAGGATCCGTCTTACGCAGGGCCCAGGGCGCCTGCGCATCGACATAGCGATTGGCCTCGGCCACCACCTGCCATACGACCTCCAGCGCCCGATGAAAGCTCTGCTGGTCGATCTCACGGCGCACGCGGCCGAGCAGGGACGCGGCGGCGGCGGTCAGAGCTTGGTCGGCCTCGGTGAACGGCTGGCGCTTCGGGATAGCCGCTCCGCAATTCTTGGCGATGAACCCGAGCACCCGTTGAGCGAGATTCCCCAGGTCGTTCGCGAGGTCGACGTTTCGCCGCCGCACCATGGCCGCACGGCTGAGATCGCCATCCTGTCCGAACGGGACCTCACGCATCAGAAAGTACCGCACCGGATCGAGGCCGTATTGCTCGATCAACTGGTAGGGATCGATCACATTGCCGAGCGACTTCGAAATTTTCTGTCCTTCGTTGGTCCACCAGCCGTGCGCAAAAACCCGCTTGGCCGGTTCCAGGCCGGCGGCCATCAGAAAGGCCGGCCAATAAACCGCGTGGAAGCGCAGGATGTCCTTGCCCACCATGTGGAGGTCGGCTGGCCATCGGCGGGCAAAGCCGCCATCGACATCCGGATATCCGGCGGCCGTGATGTAGTTCGTCAAGGCATCGAGCCAGACGTAGATGACGTGCCCCGGTGCGTCGGGGACCGGAATGCCCCAGGTGAAGGTCGTCCGCGAAATCGACAGATCCTGAAGTCCTTGGCGCACGAAACTCGTGACTTCGTTGCGCCGTGTCGCAGGAAGGACCGCCTCCGGATTCTTTTCGTAAAAGTCGAGCAAGACCTGTTGCCAGTCCGACAACCGGAAGAAATAGCTCGGTTCCTCGACCCACTCGACTTCGGCGCCGGACGGCGCCCGGCGGCGACCATCCGCCCCCAGCGTCAGTTCCCCTTCGTCGTAAAACGCTTCGTCGCGGATGGCATACCACCCTGCGTACTTGCCAAGATAGATGTTGGGCCGGCCGGCCGGGCTTTGACGCGCCGCGATGGCGCGCCACAACGCCTGGCTCGCCCGAACATGACGGGCCTCGGTCGTGCGAATAAAGTCGTCGTTGGAGACGTCGAGCGCACCGGTGAGATCACGAAACAACTTTGAGACCGAATCGCAATAGCTTTGCGGTGCAACCCCGGCGTTGAGCGCCGACTTCTCCACCTTTTGTCCGTGTTCGTCCGTCCCCGTGAGAAAGAGAACATCGAAACCATCGAGCCTTTTGAAACGGGCCAGCACGTCGCAGGCCAAGGTCGTGTATGCGTGCCCGATGTGTGGGGCGTCGTTGACATAGTAGATCGGCGTCGTCACGTAGAAGGTTGGCCGATGGTTTGCCATGGCGCTCGCCGCTATGCCCTCGACACGTGGTCGAGGCTCAGAAATACGTCGATGAGAGTCTGCTTACGATCGAGATTCAGCGCCTCGCTCTGAACCAAGCGATCACGGACCTTTTCCCATACCTCTAACCACTGCGCAAGGCCGCGACTCCGCCAGAGTTTCTCGGCGACCCCCTCCTCGCCTTCGATGATTGCGCGGAACGCTCGTCCGCTCGCACCGGCAGCGATCATCGATGCCAGCCATTCGACCAACAGGTCGGATAGCACTCGAAACTGTTCGTCGTTGCCGCGATGGCTTGCGCGATCCGCCAGTTCGTGCACCGCGGCGATGTCGAGGCCTTTTGGCGAGGCACCCAGAAGCCCAACCATGTCGCGATACACGGCCGCCCCACCCGATTGCGCCAACTCGATTGCCCGCCCAGGGCTGCCGTGCGCGAGCGTCACCACCTCGGCCATGGCCTGCGGATCCAGATCCCCCACATGGCCCTGGAGGACCGCGGCAACTTCGCTCGCGGCCAGTGGAGCCATGGTCAAGGTCGCACAGCGCGACCGTATGGTTGGCAGCACCGCCCCGCGCGTGTGAGCGATCAAGATCAATACGCCTCGCTCCGGCGGCTCTTCGAGGATCTTGAGCAAGGCATTGGCCGCGTTTCGGTTGAGATCATCGACCGAATCGACGATCGCCACGCGCCATCCCTCTCCACTGGCGGTCGTACCAAAGAACGGCGTGAGCCGACGTACGTCGTCGACAGAAATCTCTCCGCGTAGGCGCTTCGCCTTCTCGTCGTAGGCCCTCTCGACGGTGATCAGATCCGGATGGGCCCCTTGAGCCACCAAACGAAACACGCTCGATTCTGCCGGTACCTCGAGCGATTGAGTGCTCGGCTCCCCGAATAGACTGACCTCCGATCCGGAGTCTCGTCGCGACAGAAGGTGGCGCGCAAACCTATACGCGAGCGTTGCTTTGCCGATGCCGCGCGGCCCAGAGAAAATCCAAGCATGGGCCAGGCGGCCGTCGGCCACGCGGCGTAGCAGCAACGATTGCGCGGCGGAATGTCCGACGAGACCCGGAGTCCGACGCGGATGCTCAGCCGCGTCCTCGCGTACCGGTTCCTTAGCCATCGCCCCACCCGAAGCGTCGGGTCACTGAAGCCCAAACCAGCCTGGCCACCGACTCCGGATCACCGGAAACCTCGATCGTCACGACGCGCGATTGTTCGACCGTCGCAATCTCGCGAAAGCCATGGCGGACTCGTTCATGGAACGAACGATCCATCCGCTCGTAGCGGTCTTCCCCCGCCGTCGCCCGTTGTCTGGCGCGAGATAGTCCGGTCGCGACGTCGACATCGAGGAATAGCGTCAGGTCCGGACAAAAATCGCCGATCGCCGCACGTTGGACCGCTCTAACCAAGTCAGTCCCGAGTGCGTGGCCGTAACCCTGGTAGGCCAACGTCGAATCGGCGAAGCGGTCCGACACCACCCAGTCGCCCCGCGCCAAAGCCGGTTCGATGGTTTGACGGACGTGCTCGCAGCGAGCCGCAAAGTGGAGCAGTAGTTCGGTGCGAGGGAGCCATCGTCCAGGTTCGCCCGAAACAAGCAGCCGCCGGATCTCTTCGGCCCCTGGAGCGCCGCCGGGCTCGCGCGTCTGAAGGACCGTCAGTCCGCGCGCGCGCAAGGCCGCCGCGAGGCGCTCCACCTGCGTGGACTTGCCGCTCCCCTCACCGCCCTCAACTGTGAGAAACCGCCCGCGATTCACCCGGCCCCTTCACGAATCAGGGGGCCTGATGCCCCCACAGCAGGTAGTTTACCGCGGCCGCGAAGCGACCGACAAAGTTAAGTCGTTCCACGTCGTCGTCGGCCACCAGCGGAACCCGGATCAGAGCCCCCTTCGGCACTTCGATCGTCATCATACCGAGTACGGCGCCACGCCGGATCGGCGCGGACTGCGGTTCGTCGTAGGCCACCTTCACCTGGAGGTCGCGACGTGCCTGGCGCGACAGGGTGAGGAGAACGTCGTTGGCCGCGACAAGAGACACCGAGGGCTTGTCACCCAACCACACCGGCACCGTCTCGATCGGTTGGCCGCCCTTCACCAACGGGTAGTTCTTGAACTCGCGAAAACCCCAATCGAGGATTCGCACGGTTTCGCGCGAACGCTCGTTCATCGATCCGAGACCGTTGACCACGAGGATGAGCCGCCGGTCGCCGCGCTTGGCCGAGGCAACCAGCCCGAACCCGGCGTCCTCAGCGTGGCCGGTCTTCAGTCCGTCAACCCCGGTGTCACGATAGAGCAACGGATTGCGGTTGCCCTGCTTGATTCCGTTGTAGGTGAAGTTCTGTTCGGCGAAATAGCCATAAAACTGTGGAAAGTCGCGGATCAGCCGGCGCGCCAGAATCGCCAGATCGTGCGCCGTCACCAGCTGGTCGTCCTCCGGCAGACCCGAAGCGTTTACGAAGTGGCTGTTCTGCAAGCCGAGTTCCTTGGCTTTGCGGTTCATCTCCTCGGCAAAGGCCTGTTCCGACCCGGCCAGTCCTTCGGCCAGGACGACGCATGCGTCGTTGCCGGACTGGACAATCACCCCGCGCAAGAGATCTTCGACAGAAACACGCGAATTGACCGCCACGAACATCTTCGAGCCACCGGTCCGCCATGCCTTCTGGCTGACGGCGAGCGTGTCCTCGAGCTTGAGCTTGCCCTGCGCGATCCGCTCGAAAACGATATAGAGCGTCATCAACTTGCTCATCGACGAAGGCTGCATCGGGACGTCGGCTGCCTTTTCCATCAAAACGGCGCCGGTCGCCTCGTCAATCATGAGGGCGTGGCGGGCCGCGGTATCGAAGCCTTGCCCCACTCCTCCCGTCGACCACACGAGACCAAGCGAGACGGTTGCAACGGCCAAGGCGTGACGAATCATCGGCGGGGTTTCCTCTTCGCTTGCAGCGTTATCACGCTATTGGGGCAAGTTTGTGATGCTCTAGTCGACGACGATGCGGGCTTCGGGGAAGCCGGCACCGACAACGCGGGTCAACATCGCATCGGCCTCGGCCACGCTGGCGATCGGACCGATGCGAACGCGAAATAGCTCGCGTTCGCGCGTGCGCAGCGGCGCGAGTTTCGCATCGCCAATGCTGCGTAACCGAATCGCCACCCGGGTCGCGTTGTCTCGCTGGGAAAAGGCGCCTGCTTGCACGAAGATCCCCGTGGTTTTGACGGGTTCGATCGACACCTGAGCCGGTAGCGCGGCCAAACGGATGTGGTCTGGCGCGGCCTTGACCCCTTCCGGCGGCGGCAGGCTCTCGGCCTGCACATCCTCGACCTTGGCCGACGCCATGCGGGTGCGCTCCTGTGGTGCCGTCGCCGGACGCTCGGCGACAAATCCCTGCCCCGAGCCGTTCAGGACACGAACCCGGACTTTCGCCGTTCCCTGCCGGTCCATGCCGAGCAGTTGGGCCGACCGTCGCGACAGATCGATGATGCGCCCCTGTACGTACGGACCACGATCATTGATCCGCACGACGATGCTGCGGCCGTTTTCGAGATTGGTCACCCGGGCGTACGTCGGCAACGGCAGCGTCTTGTGCGCCGCCGTGATGTCGTTCATGTCGTAAGTTTCGCCATTGGCGGTCGGCTTGCCGTGGAACTCCGAGCCATACCACGACGCGATACCCGCCTCGTCATAGTCGGGCTCGAGTCGCGGGACGTACGTGATGCCGTTGATCGTGTACGGGCCGCCAACTTTGTAAATGCCGCCTGGGCCGATCGGGACACCGTCGGGGCTGTTCCGGTTGCCGGACTCTCGCGACTCGACATCGCGCGAAACGTTCTTGGCGGCCTGTATGGCGAACTTGGCCTCAGTGCATCCGGCGACGGCTGCCCCTGCGGCGATCAGAACAAGTATGCGAAGCCAGCGACTTGCGCCCTGCATCTTGTAGGTGACCTTAGAAATTCCCCTCGATTTAGTATCCTATCCACCATCGAGCTGATCTGCAAGCAGGCCGACCGCGAGGGCAAAAAACGTCGAACGGTTCCACTTCAAGATGGCGCGATAGTTGTCATAGACGAGGAAGGTTCGCGGCCGCGGACCGTCCAACGTCACCAAGCTGGCAATAACCGGACGCCGCGGGAGCGGACCTCCGTCGATGCGACGCACGCCGAGCTTGCCCCATTCGGCAAGAGAGCGTGAGCCCGACAGCGTGCTGCGATCGACCTGCTCATCGAACTTCACCTCGCGACCCCACGTTTGATCGTCGCGCCAGCCGACTTGGTTGAGATAGTTCGCGATCGAGGCGAGCACGTCGGACCGCGTCGACCAGATGTCGCGACGACCGTCACGATCGTAGTCGAGGGCATAGTTGACGAAGCTCGACGGCATGAACTGCGATTGCCCCATGGCCCCGGCCCAGGAACCGCGCATGTCCTTGGCGGAGATGTGGCCATCGTTCACGATTTGCAACGCGAGCATCAATTCGGTGCGAAAGTAGTTGGCCCGGCGCCCCTCGAAGGCCAGCGTCGCCAGAGCCTCAACCACATTGAAGCCGCCGGTGACCCGTCCGAAATCGGTTTCGATGCCCCAGAGAGCAACGATGAAACGCGGTTGAACTTTGTAGGCCGCACTGATCTCGCCGAGCAGCGTCCGGTTTTCGGCGAGCAATTGGCGACCACGAGCGACCCTGGCAGCAGGCACGGTTCGACCGAGATACTGGTCGAACGTCAAGGTGAATTCCGGCTGGCTGCGATCGAGCTCGATAACGCGCCGTAGCGGTCGAATGCCGTTGAGGGTGTCATCGAGAACGGCCGGTCGAATTCCTTGACTCGCAGCCTCCTGACGCAGTTCAGCGAGCCAGACTCGAAAACGATTCGGATCGAGATCCGGGATCGCGTTTCCCGCGGTCGGCGAGGCTGGCGGAGGCGGGGGAGTCGATGAGGGAGCCGGCTCGTTGCCCGTCGCACTGCACGAGGCGAGCAACAAGATCGCGCCGACAACCGCCAAGGTCCTTATGCTTCGCGCCAGCGATCGGTGACCGCTTAACCCCGATATTCCGGAAACCATTCGTCGCTCCTACCCAACAGTCGATACGCCCCCAATCCGACCCACTCGTGCAGGATGATGCTGAGTTGGATCAGGTTGCGGGCCAGATTGAAGTTCAAATTCAGGGCTGCTCCAGGCCCAGTGGTGTAGTCGGCGGGATACGGGACTACCGGCCAGCCCAGTTTTCGGGCAACGCCGACAGCCCTCGGCAGTTGCGCAGCTGACGTCACCAGTATCCAGGTCTCGTCAGGGCGGGGCTCGACCAATCGCCGAACATTCGTGAGGTTCTCGAAGGTATTGAGCGACTGACGATCGAGGACCAATCGATCGCGGCGAACACCCAGCCGCTCCAGGATTGCGGATTCGATGTCGGCCTCCTTGAGATCAGGCCGCCCGACTCCGCCGGCGACAACAACCTTGGCCCCAGGAAACCGTTGGGCAAGCTCGGCCGTGACGAAAAGGCGTTCCGTGCTAGCACCCAACGACACCTGCTGACGCGACACCGTGAGGTCGACCTGGGATGAGCCACCGAGCACGACGATCCCCGCGACCTCGGTTGGTAACGCTTGGGGAACCGGGAAACGGTTTTCGAGGGCCGCGGTCAGGGGAGTGTGGACCGGGATGGTGGCGATCATCAGCAACGCCGCGGCGACGATCAGCGAGAGGCCACGGCCCCAAGCGCGCCAGCGGGTCAGCAGCAAGCCGGCGCCAAGGACCGCGGCAACGGTCAACCAATGACCGGGTAACAGGAGGTAGTCGACCGTTCTCGCCAGCGCGTGCATGCCGCTCTCTTAGCGAGCGATCAGGCGAATGACAACGTCTGGTGTGTCAGTGGCCGACTTGGTGGTAGACCAGCTTGGCAAGCGACAGGAGTTCGTCGCGTTCAATTCCA
>VGES01000033.1 GCA_016869765.1 Alphaproteobacteria bacterium | reverse complement strand
TGAGCAAATTCCGCGAATCCAAGGTTCGTGCGCGAGCAAAGCTTCCATCGCGGTCGTGGTTAACATGGCGCTACAGGGCTCTTCAAGGCGCCGAGAACGCATCCACCCCAGCTCAGGTGTAGTATGTCCGGAGGTGTCAGTTCACGGAGTTCGCATGTTGAGATTGGGCCTTGCGATAGCGCTCGCCGTGACAAGCCTTCTCTTGGGCGAGGCTGCGGCGCTAACCTATGAAGAGGCACGTCACTTGGTATCGCGGACGGGGTTTGGTGCAAACCCGGTTGAGGTCAAGCGCCTCCTGCCGCTCGACCGAACAAAAGCGGTGGATTTGCTTCTGGGAGAGGTCGGCGCTGTTGCCGGAACGCCCCCACCTGCCTGGGTGCACGACAAGAAGCCGGGCTATTGGGATCAGGCGAACTGGACGGCTGAGCAGCGCAATGCTTTTACACAGGTGCGTCGTAGCGAGGTGCGTCAGCTGAAGGCGTGGTGGCTCACGGAGATGGTGGTGACCCCGACACCGCTGACGGAGCGGATGGTGCTGTTCTGGCACAACCATTTCACGTCGGGTTTCGAGGGGATCAATTGGTCGCACATGCTCTACGACCAGAACGCCATGTTTCGAGAGCATGCGCTCGGCAGTTATCGGTCCCTGGTCGGTCGCGTGATTCGTGATCCGATGATGTTGCGCTACCTGGACAACGTCAACAATCGGCGTGGCCGGCCAAACGAAAACTTCGCGCGAGAGCTGTTGGAGCTTTTCACGCTGGGAGAAGGGAACTACACGGAGGGTGACATCCGAGAGGTTGCTCGCGCCTTTAGCGGTTGGACGCTCGATCGCGCGAAGAACTACACGTTCTTGGTCAGCACTGGGCAGCACGACGCCGGTCAGAAAACAGTATTGGGCAAGACTGGCCGATTCGACGGTCAATCGGTCGTCGACATCATTCTCGAACGTGACGAGGCCGCACGACTGGTAGTAACCAAACTCTGGCGCGAGTTCGTTTCCGATATGCCTGAAGAACGGGAAGTCGCGCGGTTAGCGAAGGTCTTTCGTGACAGCGGCCTGCAGTTGAAGCCGCTCCTCCGGGCCATGCTGGTTTCGGACGCGTTCTGGGCGGACGCCAATCGAACGACGTTGATCAAGTCGCCGATCGACGTTGTCGTCGGCACGATCCGTACATTCGATCTGCCGATTGCCGATCTCGATTCACTCCCGCAGATGACGAAGCGCCTCGGGCAAGACGTGTTCGATCCACCGAACGTGAAGGGTTGGCCGGGCGGTACGCTGTGGATCACGCCACATACTTTGTTGGTGAGACGTCAGACCATCGATCGTCTGGTTGGCTGGCAGACGGTGTCGATCGACATGTCTGCCGGTATGGCTTTGCCCGAGGATCAACGATTGAGGGTTCGGTTGGCGGCGGAGAACTGTCGAGGAGGTCCGCGCATCGTCGTCAAGGCGGATGGGGCGACGATTGCCGATACGACATTGACATTCGGCCACGATAGCGAAGCGCTCGGGCGCCCGGGGGATCCGGCGGAACTCGAACGCCGAATGATCGAGCTTCCGCTGAAGTCGCCTCGAACCGCCGTGCAGAAGATTTCGATCGATTTCGTCAACGACTCTGCACTGCGATCGGACGGCGTTCTGGTATGTGACCGCAATCTCTACGTTGATTGGATCGAGCTTGGCGATCGGCTGCTCGCGGCCGCCGATGCCGAGCAAGTCGATCGGTGTCCGAACCGCCCGCGGCCGGGCAACATGTTTTGCAGTGGAACGCTGACGTTCGACCTTGCCAAGCCCGTGAAGACGGCTAGCGACAGCGAGATGAGCATGGGTATGGCGATGGATGACGGTATGGCAATGAAGGCGAGGGCCGCTTGGGAGCGGGTTCTGGCAGGCCGTCGTACGACGCGTAGTTTCGACGACTGGTTGGCGGCGCTCCCGTCAGGATTGGGTCAGCCGGCGGGGGTTTGGCGCAGCCTCGGCCCTGCCGCTCCCATGGTGTTCGAGTCGGGATCGAGCGGCGCCGAGGCCGTTCGGTCCTTCCTCGATGACTTGAGCTACCAGCTAAGGTGAGGAAATCATGATCGGGCTTAGCCGGCGAACTTTTCTCGCGAGCGGAACTGCATTAACCCTCGCGGCGTGCGCAGGGGTTGAGCCGCCGCGATCCGTGGCGCCGCCTCGGGCGGCGGCTCCGGCGACACCCGACGCGATAGAGGGCGCCAACAAATTGGCGGTCGGACCTGCGCCTAGACTACCGCCAGGTCGGACACTCGTCCTCGTTGAGTTGGCCGGGGGGAACGACGGGCTCAACACCCTCGTTCCGTACGCGGATCCGCTCTATGCAAAGCTTCGGCCTCGTTCTGCCCTAGCAGCTGACGAGATCACGCCCCTGAACGAACAATTGGGCCTGCACCCTGGCCTAGTCCCACTGTTACCAGCGTGGGAAAAGGGGGAGTTGGCCATCGTCTTGGGCGTTGGTTACCCGCGGCCAAACCTCTCGCATTTTCGGTCGATCGAAATATGGGAGACAGCGTCCGATAGCGAGGAGTTCCTACAGGAGGGATGGCTCTCGCGTGCGATCGGTACACATCCGATCCTGTCGCATCGTTCGGGAGATGCCGATGCAATCGTCATCGGCGACGGTAGTGCAGGCACCATCATGGGGCCGACGACACGGATCGCTGCAATGGTCGACCCACGCAGTTACGTACTTGGGGCGAGCCAGATTCGCGATGTCGCTGATCGTCCCGCTAGTTCCGCCGTAACCCATCTCATTCGAACTCAGCGTGACGCTGCGGCAACGGCCGATCGTCTCCGGGCAAAAATCACCGGGTCCGGTCGTTACGGGCGGGTCCTACCGGGGACCGTCCTTGGGCGTCGCCTGGCCAACGTCGCGGACGTTATTGCGGACGGAGTCGATGTTCCGGTGATCAAAGTGACTCTGCCGGGTTTCGACCATCACATTTCGTTGCGCCCGCGCCATGACCCGTTGATGACCCAGCTCGGGGCGGCATTGGCGGGCTTCCGGTCTGCGATGATCGACATGGGGTATTGGAAGAACACGTTGGTTGTCGTCTTCTCGGAGTTTGGCCGCCGGCCTGCGGAGAATGAGAGCAATGGCACCGACCATGGGACCGCCGGACCGATGTTCGTCACCGGCGGCGCCGTCGCGGGGGGCTTTCATGGTCGTCAGCCGTCGCTAGAGGATCTCGACTTCGGCAACCTCAAACACCACGTCGATTTCCGGCAGGTCTACGCCGGCGTGCTGAAGGGATGGTGGGGTTTGGAGCAAAGTGAGTTCACGAGACGAGGCTTTGCTCCTTTGGAGCTGTTCGGCCAGCGAGCCTCCTGAACGTGTACACGCCCTCGGCTTTCGCGTTCGATGCAACTCGTCGCGTCGGCGAATTCCTCTCGTCTCATGGCCTCGGCATCGTGACACTCGCCGATCGCGGGGAGGTCGAGGCGGTTCACGTACCCCTAGTGCAGGTTCCTGGCCCAACCCCTCTCGGAACGCTCCTAGGACACGTTGCGCAGGCCAATCCGGTTCGTCGCTGCTTCGATGGACGCGAGTCCCTCGTCGTTTTGAGTGGACCCGACGCCTATGTCTCTCCGGACTGGTATGAGAGTGAGGGCCTTGTACCGACTTGGAACTATGTCGTCATCCACCTACGGGGGCGAATACGCCACGTTGGCGACAGGTCAGAGTTGAAGCACATCGTCGAACGACTGAGTGCCATCCATGAGGCGCGTTTGGCGCCGAAGCCTGTCTGGACTATCGGAAAACTTTCATCCGAGTCCCTCGATGTGATGCTCCGGGGAATTGTCGGATTTGCGATCGACGTGGAACGCGTCGAGGGCAAGGCGAAGCTCTCGCAGAATCGCAACTCGCGAGACCGCGAAGCCGTTGCTCGGGCGCTCGCCGAGCGAGACGATGCCAAGTCTCGGCAGATATCTGCTGCAATGACTCGGTCGTCGACAGACGGACAGCTAGAGTCGATACAGGACGCGGCCGTTCGAGTCGCTGATCTGGCTGAGGACGTCTCGAGGCACGTCCCGTCGCGCAAGTAGCAACGCATGTGCAGCAGCATCGGTTCCGAGGTCCTGGTGACCGTAGTCGGTGCCGATGACAAGGTTCTCTGCCCCAGAGCACCGCAGCACATGAGGCAAATCCTCATCCATCGTGCACGCCACGAAGAACCGAGCACCAGCCAGCGGCATCGAACCGAGCACGTTGTGCTTGCGTCGCCCGGTGTCCGCACCACGAGAGATTTCCCGGAATGCGAACGGCAGCCACTCGGAGCCAGCTTCCAGAAACGCGAAATTGAGGGACGGAAACCGTTGCCGGATGTCGCTGACGAAGAGGCCAATGAACGCGCCGACCACGGGTAGCACAGAGAAGATGATCCCGGCGCGCTGATGGTGAATCGCACGATCGACGTTTCCGATGTGAACGCCAACCGCCAAGCCCTGGCGCTCGGCCTCGGCGTAGACCGGGTGGAAGTAGGGATCCGTCAGAAGCCGTCCAGCTTCGACGCCGCGCACCAGGATCGAGACAGCGCCGTTCTTTGCACCATGATGAATCTCCTCGATCGTTGCCGCGATGTCGCGAAGAGGAGGAACGATGGACCATCGCAAGCGTCCGTTGCTCGCCCGGCAGCGATCGGCGAGCCAACGATTGCAACTCCGGGCGAGGGCAACCTGGGCCTCCGCCTGCCGAATGTCGGCCCCCAAGAAGAAGGTCGAGATTACCACCTGGGTTTCGATGCCGTGCCGATCCATCGCGGCGATGCGGGCCCGCGGATCAGCGAGCGTTCGATCGTGCTCCGGAGGGGCGTCCGGTGCAGCGTCGCGTCCGGATGGAAGTAACTGTCCGTCCACGTACCAGAAGTGTTTCAGGCCGCGCCACTCGTGTTGCTCGCCGTCCGTGGTTTGCAGCACCGGCTTCCAGCGTCTTTCTCCGCTGGTCAGGTAGGACCAGGTATCTTCGCTCTCCCAGACATGGGCATCCGCGTCGATGAATCCCATGAATCAGGTTCCCTTAGTTGGTGCATCCACGCAACTCGATGACGTCGGTCGACGCCGTGCCGAGCCGAGAGGACAGCGGACGGCAGCCATCAACCAAGCAAAGACGCCAATCGGGCCTGGTAGCGGAATTCGACAGCGTGAGTTTATCGATCGGTGGGAGGTTCGGCCGATATCGCCACCATCCACCGGACAAAGTGGCTTCGTGCCCGGGCTCCATCCCCGCGCCACTTCCTTTCACCCGTGCCTCGATAACCGCGAGGTGACCGTCCACCAGGCGGAAGTCTTCTTCCCAGAGGGTCCGTTCCACGGAGTGTTCCCATACGAGCGTAAACGACTCGACGCCTAGTGCGATGACTAGGGCGCCTGCGGCGAGGCAGATCATCGTTGTTGCGCCCGATCGCTCGTGCGCCAGCGCCACCCATGGGCGGCCAGAAATACAAAGGCGAGTGCGAACCCGATCTCGTCTGTGACCGGAATCGCGGCGACAAGAAGAAAGGCCGCGGCTGTTGCCAACATACGCTCAGACCAGTGGAGTGGCGCCATCAGATAACCGATGGTGGCTGCCCCCCAAAGGCCAATCGCCAGTAGCGCCTTCAGGATCACGTATCCGACCTCGATGACATAGCCGTGATTTGCCGCGATCGAGCCTCCGTCCTGGAGCATCAGAGCTGGCGTGTACACGGCCATGAACGGTACGACGAAACCGGCAATCGCGATTCGCACGGCCTGCACTCCGATCTTCATTCCTGACGCCTTGGCGATTGGAGCGGCCGCGAATGCCGCGAGAGCCACGGGCGGCGTCAGGTCGGCCATGATGCCGAAATAGAAGACGAACATATGGCTTACGATCAAGGGTACCCCGAGTTCGAGCAGGGCGGGACCGGCAAGCGACGACGTAATGATGTAGTTCGGGATGGTGGGGATGCCCATGCCGAGAATCAGGCACGCGACCATTGTCAGTAGAAGACTCAGGAAAAGGCTGTCGCGACCGATGTCGACGATGACGCGCACGAAATTGCTCCCGAGTCCCGTGAGCGTCATGGTGCCGATGATCACACCGACGAGGGCGCATGCAACACCGACCGAGAGCGCGTTCTTCGCGCCATCCGCGAGCGAGTCGCGAGTTAGCACGAGGGTCGCTCGGCCGTCGCGAAAGACGAGATTTGCGGCGACGAGTCCGGCCAACGTGATGAGTACGACTTCGACTCCGAAGCGGAAGAACGCGGCGGCGGCGAAACCGAGCACGACCCAGAACACGACCCGGGCACCGACCGGCCCCAGGATGCGCGCGACGGGAACGCCAAGAATGAGCATTGCCGTCAATCCTAGCCCGATGGTGCCGGCAAAGAGTGGCGTATAGCCAGCGAAGAGCAGATATACGAGCCCGGCGAGGGGAATGATCAGGTACCAGCCCTTCACCAAAGCGGCGAGCGCGTTCGGACACTCCGACTTGGGTAGGCCGAGCAGCCCCGCCCGACCGGCCTCGAGGTGAACCATCCAGAACGCCGTGGCGAAGTACAGAATCGCTGGGATAACGGCAGCCTGGACAACCTCGGTGTACCCGATGCCCAGGGTCTCGGCCATGATGAACGCCACGGCTCCCATAACGGGGGGCATGATCTGGCCGCCCATCGAGGCGGTCGCTTCGACACCGCCAGCGAAGGCTGGGCGATAGCCGAAACGTTTCATCAGGGGAATCGTGAACTGACCGGTGGTCACCACGTTGGCCACGCCGGAACCGTTGATCGTTCCCATCATGGCCGACGCGACCACAGCCACCTTGGCCGGTCCGCCGCGATGATGGCCAACAGTCCCCAGCGATACATCCGTAAACAGCCGGATCATGCCGGCGCGCTCGAGGAACGAGCCGAACAAAATGAAAAGAAAGATGTACGTCGACGACACGAACGTCGGAATTCCGAGAATTCCTTCGGTGCCCAGGTACATCTGCTCGACGACCTGGCGAAAATCGTAACCGCGGTGATCGAACGGCGCCGGCAGCAGATGACCAAGCAACGCGTACGACACGAAAGCGGCGCAAATAATCGGCAGAATGATGCCCATGGTTCGGCGCCCAGCTTCGAAGACGAGGACGACCATCGCCACGCTTACCAGGATGTCTGCGAGGGTCGGTTCGCCGGCGCGGACCACCAAGTCGTCGTGAAAGACCCAGTGATAGAAGCTCAGCCCGAAGCCGAGCCCAGCGAGCGTCCAGTGCCAAGCCTTCGAGACAAAACCCTCGTGACGACGGCTCAGGAGAGAAAACGTCAGAAGAAGCAAGAACCCGACGTGCAGGGCGCGCGTAACGACGGACGGTAGGGGGCTGAACGCTGCGGTCCACAGCTGAAACGTCGAAAACGCAATCGCGCACCCATAGACGAGCTTTCCGGCCAAGCCTTGACCGAACCCCTCGCCGAAGCCATGGGTCTCGACGCTGGTTGTGTTCCCGCGCTCGGACGTGCGGTTCACGGTGATGACAAGGCGAGCGGCCTCGATCTACCGGGCGACGCCTTTCTCCTTCAGGAAGCGTTCGGCGCCGGGATGCAACGGAATAGGCATCCCCTGCATCGCCGCCTCCAATTTGATGTCTCTCGCGGCCGCGTGGGCCGAGACCATTGTCGCGAGGTTGTCATACATCGTTTTGGTCATTCGATAGACGAGGTCATCGGGCACACCATCGTGCGTCACGAGGAAATTGACGACCGCAGCCGTGGGGACGTCAGTGGCCTGACCGCGGTAGGTGTTTGCCGGGATGATCCCAGCCACATAAGGAGCACCGATCTTGCCGACGAGTTCGGCCGGTATCGCGACGACCACGATATCGTTGGTGGCTGCGAGGTCGCGGATGGACGCGACCCCCAGTCCGGCGGATTGAAGTGTCACATCCAACTGGCGGTTTTTCATAAGTTCGATCGATTGGGCGAAATCGAGATATTCGACCTTTCCCATGTCCGTGTAGGTGAGCCCCGCGGCCTTCAGAATTGCCCGGGTGTTCAATTCCGTTCCCGACTTGGCGGCTCCCACCGAAATCCGTTTGCCTTTGAGGTCGGCGATCGTCCGGATACCAGATTCGCGCGTCGCAACGAGTTGGATGTAGTTGGGATAGACCGCCGCGATTCCCCGGAGTTTGTTTAGGGGTTGAGTGAATCCCGCGTCGGCATCGCCCGCCCAAGCGAATCCAAGCGAATCGCCGAGGGTAAGAGCGATTTCCCCTTTTCCTTGCTGCAACAGGTTGAGGTTCTCGACCGAAGCGCGCGTTGCCTGCACGGAGGGGCGGCTTCCCGCCAAGTTGTCGGCATAGATCTTCGATAGCGCGACCCCGAGGGGGTAATAGACCCCGGCAGTTCCGCCGGTCAGAATATTGATGAACTGAGCCTGGGCGTTGCTGGCGAACAGCGCCACAGCGACGACCGGTCCGAGCAATCGAAGAAAATTCATGCGTTTCCCCTGGAGTGACCAAGTATGAGGCGGATGTTACACCGTGTACCGTCATACTTCGACACCGGGCTTTGGCCAAGACGAGCCCTCGGATTTGGGACGCTGGCGCTTTGCTGGCTTTTCGCCGTCTTCGTGACCGTGCCCGGATCGGCACAGCCCCACCAGGAGGACGTGGTCACGATTCGAGGTGGCGTTTTGCGTATGGGCGGTGGGGCTGAGCCCGACGAACAGCCGCGCCACGACGTTTCGATTGCCACATTCCTGATCGATCGTTTTCCCGTCACCAACGCAGAGTTCTCGGAGTTTCTCAACCAGGCCGGTTTGCGCTCTGCCGACGGCCGTCGTCACTACGATGACGATGACAACGACGCCCGCATCCACCGTCGCGAGGGGCGGCTGACGCCCGATCCCGGCTTCGCGGATCATCCCGTGGTCGAGGCCTCGTGGTTTGGCGCACGGAACTACTGCGCATGGCGGAGGGCTCGATTGCCCACCGAGGCCGAGTGGGAATTCGCCGCCCGTGATCTGGAAGGGCGCGATTTTCCCTGGGGCCGCGAGCCGCCGCACCCAGGTCGCGCGCGTTTCGCCAGTGGTTGGAACCAGACGGCCCCGATCGGTTCTCACCCCGCCGGCGCTACCCCGGACGGAGTCCAGGATCTGGCCGGCAATGTCCATGAGTGGACCTCGTCGCTATACCGGTCCTACCCCTATCGTTTCGACGACGGGCGGGAGGATCGCGACTCGGGCGAAGAGCGAGTCACGCGGGGCGGAGCCCATGACAGCTCAGCCGCTCGCCTTTCGGCGACCTGGCGCGGAAAAGGAGTTTCGCGCAGCCCGCAAGCTGGTCATCACAACATCGGTTTTCGCTGCGCGCGAGACATGCCTTGAGTTTCTCCCTGGCCATCGTGCTTGGCGACCCGCGGCATCCCGATCGTACAAAGCCGGGCCAGCGCTTCAATCCCGAAGATATCGATGCGCGTCGCCGTATGCTCGATGCCCTCGCGTCCGTGGATGGATATGCGTTGACGGTTCTCGACGATCATCGGCGGCTGGTCGAAGCATTGCGAGGCATCCGAACGGACCTCATCGTCAACTTCTGCGACACCGGTTTTTCCAACGATCCGTTTCTGGAGCTCCATGTGGCGGCCCTCTTCGATGTCTTTGGGCTGCCCTATACCGGGGCACCACCTGCGTGCATGGCCGTTTGCTTCGACAAAGCGCTTGTGCGGGTGATTGCCAAAGAGTTGGGCATTGCCGTTCCCGTGGAGCGCTACTTTCCGAGTTCCATGGCGGCGATCGGGCAGATCAACGCGTTTCCGGTCCTGATCAAGCCCAATCAAGCTGACGGGAGTCTCGGAATCACCAAGGAGTCGGTTGCTCACGATCGAGACGCGGCGGATGGCTACTTGCGGCAGCTAGCGCAGCTGCTGCCCGATCGTGCCGTTCTCGTCCAGGAGTATCTGTCGGGCCAGGAGTACGGAATAGGCTTGGTCGGCAATCCGGGTGCCGATCTCCACGCTCTGCCAGCGATGCAGGTCGACTACTCCAGGCTCCCCGAGGGGTATGCCCCAATTCTCGGCTATGAGTCGAAGACAATACCGGGCTCTCCCTATTGGACCGACATTGGCTATCGCGCGGCATCGCTCGATGTCGTGACGCGCGAGCGGCTCGAATCGTGGAGTCGAGTCCTGTTCGAACGCCTGGGCTGCCGCGACTATGCGCGGTTCGACTGGCGCACCGATCGGCAGGGCGAGGTTAAGCTTCTCGAGGTCAATCCAAACCCAGCCTGGGCATGGGATGGAAAGCTCGCCATGATGGCGGGGTTTGCTGGGTGGACCTACGCCCAGATGCTCGAGCGAATCGTCACATCGTCTCGCAAGCGATTGGGAGTCTGAGTTTGGTCTTGGTCGTTCGTCACTCGCAGTATGGTCCGCCCGCGGACACGGTCGAAGTGGTCGACGAAGATCCGGGGCCGTTGTCCGAGGGTGAGGCTCTCGTTGAACTGTTGGCAGCCCCGATCGCTTTTCAAGACTTCTATAGGATTTCTGGGCGCCCCGGGTTTGCGCGTCCGTTGCCCGACGTTCCAGGGAATCGCGGTGTCGGCCGGGTGATTGCCGTTGCGCCTGACGTCGGGCGCGTCGCGGTTGGGGACCGCGTGTATCTGCCGTTCTACAACCGGGGTTGCTGGCGCGAGCACATGCGGTGTGCGGCTGCTGCGCTCCACGGTGCCCCGAAGCACGCCGATCCGTATCAGCTGGCCATGGTCAACGGCAATCTTTTGACCGCTTACGTGATGCTGCGCGACGTCGTGCCAGACCTCTCTCCCGGGGAATGGGTGATCCAGGACGCCGCCAACTCGAACTGTGGAAATTTCGTCATCCAACTCGCCCGTGCGTTCGGGTTACGAACGGTCAACGTGGTTCGACGACCGGGTCTCGAGGCTGAACTGGCGGCGGAAGGGGCCGACGCGGTCGTCGTCGACGGACCAAACCTAGCCGAGCGGGTGCAGGTGGCAACGGGGCGTGCGCCGATACGGCTGGCCCTGGACATGGTGGCCGGATCGACAACGGGCCGGCTAGCGGCCTCTCTCGCGCCGTTCGGGACGGTCGCCGTCTACGGACAGGTCAGTGGTCAGGAATGTGACGTACCCGTTCATGTCTTGCTTTTTCGACAAGTGCGGGTGGTTGGGTTCTTGACCGGGCCCTGGCTCGAGCGATCCAAACGCTCCCCGGCGGCGATCGATGCGATCTATGACGAGCTGTCTGAACTCGTCGTCAAAGGGGTGGTTCGCTCGCGGATCGCCGGGGTCTATCCGTTTGCACACGTTGGGGACGCTTTGCGGCACGCCGCCGAGTCCGGTGGGCGGCGAGGGAAGGTGCTGCTCACGCCACGCTAAGCGAGGCCGGCGAACGCGATCAATTCGTGGGCATAGACCTCGGGGTGGAAGTAGGGGAGACGCCCGCGAACCTCAGAGAGAACCTTGAGCTTAGCGCCTTTGACCAGTTCAGCCGCACGGCGGTCGCTCTCGACCAAGCTGTCCCGGTCGCCGATCAGGAAAAATGTTGGGCAACGTAGCCGCGCCAATGCCCCTTCGGCATCGTGCTGGAAGACGGCCTCGAAAGCCCAGTGGAAGCGCGAGTAGACCTTGAGTTGCTCCACGGCCCCCCAATGGAGCCCCGCAAGGTCCGTGTCGGCTCCCCAACGCTTCACCCGTTTCTGCCACTGCTCGATCAGGTACTTACCATCGCGATCGATCACCGGCGTGCCGATGATGCGCCGGAACGCGTCAATCTCCGAGGGTTTGAGGAGTGCCAGGCCCGTCAGCATCACGTGGCTGACGTCGGCTGGGATGCGGTTGGCCGCCATCTCGATTGCCAGCGAGGCCCCGGTGTGGGCACCAGCGAGAACGTATGGCCCCGGTCCGAAGTGGACCATCGCCGTAAGCAATGGTTCTACCAGGTCATCCATGGTCGGTGGACCGGGGGGCGGATCCGACATTCCGTATCCCGGCGTGTCCAAGGCAATCGCCCGACAACGGGTCGCGAGGATCGGAAGAGTTTTCTCGAACTCGTTCCCCGACAGGGCTGTCTCGTGAAACAAGAATACGAGCGGCCCGCGGTCCCCCGCGGCGTAGAAATGAATCTGGCCGCCCGGTGTATCGACGTAGCCCCGTCTAACCACGGACGATCCTGAAATTTTTGCTCGCCGCGTCGTGCCCGTGTTCAGCGGGCCAGGGTCATCTCGTGGTAGTTCGGCCGCATCATGTCGAATGCAAATCCTTGAACGCGCTTGTTGAGGCCGACCAGGTCCACCATCTGGATCAAGAAGATTTGCGCCGCGTTGTCGGTGTTCAGCGCATGGAGGCGCTGAATCAAGGCTTCGCGCTTCTTTCCGTCCAATTCTTTCTCGGCCTGCTCGATCAAGTCCTGTTCCTCCTTGACGCAGTAGTAGGAAGGCTTCTTCTTGCACGATTGAATATCGAACGTGTCCAGGCCGTCGAGATTGAACAGATTGCAGTTGTTCTGGAACGGCCCCTTGAACCCGAGCGTCGTTGCGTCCCCCGGCGGGAACCAAGCTTTAAGCCAATTGGGTAACGTCATCCCTTCGAGCTTGGTTTTGATGCCGACGGCGTTCCACTGCTGTGCCACCATCTGGTAGATGTCGTCATTGCCGGCGAACGTACTTGGCAACACGGCTTCGATGGTCGCTTCGAATCCGTTGGGGTACCCGGCTTCTGCAAGAAGTCTCTTGGCGCGATCGGGGTCGAAGGCGTAGGGCTTGATGTTGGGGTTGTATCCCACGACGCCCGGGAACGCGCACTGAGAGGCGGCGACCGCCATGCCTTTCATGATGTGCTTCGCCATGGCTTCCCGATCGATCGCCATGTTGGCCGCGAGGCGGACACGTTGATCGGCGAACGGGTTGTTGTCACGCGAGGTCTGGAACAACTTGAGCGTCATGATGGTTGGCCGCGCTGCCGAATACACGACATGTCCCGCCCCCTGCACGGTGGGGACATCGTCGATTCCGAGGCCGATTGCGATGTCGACCTGATCGGAGATGACCGCAGAGCGACGGGCGGCCGTTTCCGGAATCGCGAGGCCCTGGAGCTTGCGGATTTTGGCCGTGCGCGGTCCGCCAGTGATCGCTTCATACTCCGCGCCGTTCGGGCCCCAATTGACGACCTTGAAGGGGCCAGTGCCGACGGGGTTGCGGTTGTAGGCGTCCTTCGCCATCTCGGCGCGAGCCTTCGGTTCCGGCACCCAGAATCGCGAGGCCGTTCGCTCGAAGATCGGGTTGGGGCCGTTGGTCTTGATCTCGACCGTAAGATCGTCGATCGCGCGCGAAGACGCGACACGCGCTTGGCCGTTGACGATTTGCCCGACGGAGGACTTTTTGCCATCGTCCGTGGACGTGATGAACGTCAGGAACTCGACGACAGCCCGGGCCGTCAGCGGTTCGCCGTTGTGGAACTTCATGTTGGGCCGGAGTTTGTAGACCCAGGTGTCTGGAGCGGTCGCCCGCCACTCGGTCGCGAGCAGCGGCACGATCGAGCCGTCCTGTTTCAACTGAGTCAGCGTGTCGTAGATCGGCCAGAGCCAATAGCTGAACGGCGATTCCGTCCACTGCCCAGGATCACCGAATGTCGGGTTGTTTCGCGCCTCGGCAAAACGCAACGTTTCGGCGACTTGGGCCCTGACGTCGAACGTCAGAGTCGTCGCAGTCAACACGGTCACACCCAGTAGGGCGTGGAACACCTTGGATGTCATGGTAGTCCCCGGGTTGGCGTTTGGGCGCTTGGCCAGCGGTAGTATAGAAGTGTGCGAGCCGAAGGTGCCATGGACTTTGGCATGTTGGGATCGGGCGAGGGGCCGTGTCGCGAATTCTTCAATACAGGCGCTTCGGCGATCCCGTGAGCGTCATCGAGCCGATCGAACGCGAGGAGGAGGGGCCGGCGGCGGGTGAAGTGCTCATTGCGGTTGAGGCGACCCCCCTGACTTTCAACGATCTTTACTGCATGCGCGGCAAACCTGGGTTTCAGCGGCCGCTCCCTGCGGTTCCTGGAGGCCGAGGCGTGGGGCGGGTGATCGCCGTCGGCCCGTCGGTGGCAGGGATATCCGATGGTCAGCGCGTGTTCCTTCCGAGGGCCGGTGGCACTTGGCGGGACGTCATGCGGGCCAAGGCCGATGGCCTGCAGGTTGCCCCAGATGGAGGGGACGTCCTGCAATTGGCGCTCGTCAACAGCAACGTGGTGACCGCGTTTGCACTCCTCAACTTTGCCGCCCCGCTTCGCCGCGGCGACTGGGCGATCCAGAACGGTGCTGGATCGAGTTGCGGCCAATATATCGTTGCCCTGGCCAACCGGATGGGCTTGAACCTCGTGAATGTCGTGCGCCGGGAATCGAGCGCTGAGCGTGTTCGAGCCGTCGGTGGCAGCAGAATTCTCGTCGATGACGATAGCCTTGCCGAGCGCGTGGCCGAGTTGACGCGCGGAGCACCGATCCCTGTGGCGTTCGACATGGTCGGCGGTCCGTCGACCGGTCGGCTCGCCGCATGTTTGACCGATCGCGGGCGCATTGCCTGTTACGGAAACGCCAGCGGACAACCGGCATCAGTCCCCGTCGATCTCCTGCTGTTCCGACACCTGACGGTGTTCGGGTTCCTCACAGAGGATCAGATGCAGCAGGCTGGCGTCGATGCCGAGCGGCTTGCGGCGATCTACCGGGACCTCTCGTCCCTTGTCGTCGACGGCGTTCTTCGCTCAGAGGTTGCCGGCGTCTATAGCTTCGACGAGGTCCGCGACGCCGTCCGTCACCAGGACCGCGATCGCGGTGGCAAGATCATTCTCGTTCCGCATCGTTAGTCTGCGCCGCGCGGCAGGGTTTCCTGCCATTGTCGCTGTGCCAGCAGCACATCGTCCCCCTCGAAGGCGCGAACGTCCGCTCGGAAGACGAAGTGATTGGCATCCGAGATGAGGTTCGTCGTGACCTCGAGGCGTGAGTACCAGTCGTCGCGGGCAAACACGATAACCTGATTCATGGTAGCGCTCGCCAGCGCCGGGTCACGGTCGCTGACGGTCAGGCGATAGGAAACCGTGTGCCCGGCATCGAGTTCGATGTCGACAATTCGCGATCGCGGTTGTCGGCCATCGACTCCGGTCGCACCAGCTTCGAAAACCCACGTTCCCGTACCGCTGTCGTGGACGAGGCGCCGCCGGTAGTGGCCTTCTTGCAGCGACAACTCGAGGCCAGCGGTGGCTTGCTCGGGCGGAGGCACTGTCCATGTGTCGTCTGCGTCGCCGGCGTCGGCGCGCACCGGCAGATCGACAAAACACTCACTCGGTTCGAGCGTGATGGTCGCTGGCTGGGGAGACGGCCAAGCGATCGGCCAATAGTTCGTCGAGACACTCAGCCGAATTCGGTGTCCCGCGGCGAACGCGTGCCCGATGAACTTGAGTGGCACTTGAACGGAGAAGACCTCACCAGGAACGAGAGGCTTCGGCTGATCAGACCCGGCCCGATGCGTCAGGTTGAGCAGTCCATAGGTGATTCGGGCAACAGTCCCTTGCTGGTCGATCTCTGACAGGCGAATCGCGATCATGGCTTGGGGGCGATCGACGCTTAGTCTGAGCGTGACACGGGCGTTGCCGAGGATCTCGAGCCGATGCGCGAGCGGCGCGCTGTCGAATGTTAGCGATCCGCGATCGTCCGCCCGCTGATCGCCTGGCATTTCATCGCGCCCGCCAAAGGCGCACCACGAACCCCCGACATGGCCGACCCAAGGCGGCGAGCAGATCGAAGCGGACGTCGAGGGTTGCGGCGTTTCGCTGAGGCTCCCGTTGCTGAAATGCCAACGAAGCGGTGTGCGCTCTCGGGGCGGCCACGCTCGCTCGGTGATCCAGCGGCCGACACTTGGCTGAAGAGTCGTCGCCGGCCCTCGGCCCTCTGGCATCCATGCGACCAGGATCGGCTCTTGGTCTGCCCCGTTGACGATGTCCTTGAGCCAGCGATCCCACCAACGGATACACTCTTGGAGAAATCCGATGGCCGGTTCCGGTATCCCTTCGTGCGGAAAAGCGTGCCCCCAAGGTCCAACGATGCCCCGCCGCGGCACCCTCAGGCCGCTGAGTAACCGGGGGACAGTGTTGGTGTAGGCATCCGCCCAACCACCGATCGCGAATACCGGACAGCTGATCCGGTCATGATTCTCGCACACCGACCCACGACGCCAGTATTCGTCCCGTGCCGAATGTCTCATCCAGATCGCGGGATAGAGCCGAAGAGCAGCGATCCGCTCGAGCCACATCGCGCGCCAGCGCTCACCCACCATCCCCGGGTCGGGGGGCAATGCGGCGTGGCTGAAGAAGACAGAGCCCCAGGCAAAGTTCTCGTTGAGTAGACACCCACCCATGTAATGGGCATCGTCGGCGTACCGGTCATCGGTCGAACACAGAGTGATGACTGCGTTCAATGCCGGTGGTCGGCGGGCCGCGACCTGCAGTGTGTTGATACCGCCCCAGGAGATTCCCATCATGCCGACGCGACCGGTGCACCAGGTCTGACGGGCAACCCAGGCGATGGCATCTACGATATCGCCGAGTTCTTCCTCAGAGTATTCGTCGCTGATCGTGCCGTCGGAATCGCCGCAGCCCCGGATGTCGATACGAAGGCAGGCATACCCATGGCCTGCCACATAGTGATGCATCGGTTCATCGCGGCTCCGTGTGAAATCACGCTTGCGGTACGGAATGGCCTCGATGACGGCCGGGACCGGTCTCGCGTCGGCGTCATCCGGAAGCCAGATGCGGGCGGCGAGTTGCCCCCCATCCGGCAACGGAATCCATTCGTTCTCGATGGAGCGAACCGAGCGGGGGAAGCTATCCACCGTTCGCGCCACGGCTCAGACGCCAACGATTGAGCGGGGGGTCACTGCGCGGGCGAACGCCAGTGAACGGGAGGCGCGATCTTTTTCCGCCGAACGCGCCGAGCGAGTCTCTGTGTTGACCAAAGGGCGAGCGCCAGCTGTTCGCGTACGCGAAATCCTGTTTCGAGGTCCCAGCAGTTGACGATGGCGAGGCGGAATCCCCCAACAGGCATCGAATGATCCTCAGGAGCCTTGTCGGGGTGGAACGTTATCTGCACGCTGGAGACTCCGGCTGTGGCTCGGGCTTCGGAGAGAATTTCGTCATCCGGTGCGCGATAGCGGACCCCATGGGCGCCAAACAGAATGACCGAATGACCGGTTCGACGCACCTGATCTTTGAAAGGCCAACGTCCCTCACTGTACAGCGTGACGACGCTTTCGACCCACGGCCTCCCGCCATATAGGTCGGGCCACTGGTCGCTGAAACGCAGGTGCACCTCGATGATTCGGCCGCCGATCGTTTCGAAGTTGAGCATTCCGGTGTAGCCAGGGAGCTGTTTCGCGACCCAATCGCCGCAATAGCGTTCGACCACGTCGTGCGGCTCGGCGAGCACGGTCCAGTAGTCGAACATACCGTTGCCAAGCGACTTCCCGACCACGTGCCGCCACCAAACGACTCCGCCGTCGATGACGGCGGCGTCGGTCGAGACGTGGTCTCCGTCGAGCACTTGCATCCACATGTGACCGGGTGCGTACGCGCGGCGGTATTCTTCTGCCGTTTGCACGAGCATGGAGCCGGCGCCCATTCCGCGCATGTTGTAGATCGGCTTGGAAAACACCGGGTACCCGGGAGGCGTGACGCCATGAGGCGCACACAGCAGCCCTTGAGTCTCACAGATTCTCAGTTTGTTGTAGACCCAGCGATGCATCGGGTAGATGTCATAGGCGTCCGGATCCTCAGTGGGCACGAACACGTCGTCCGGACATGGGATGCCGGTGAAGTACTGCAGGCGCCAGGGATCGCGTTCGACGATGGCCACGATTGAAACAAACCTCTGGGCTGGAATGCTAGGCGCGCCCGGTCGGACTGTCACCAAGCCCTCGGTGGTGCTCCACCGATGACCACGCTCGTCGTTGTCGTGTTCGTTGCCACGTACGCGGGTATGGCGGCGGGCCGGTTTCCTGGCTTGCGCATCGATCGAACCGGGATCGTCATGGCGATTGCCGTATTACTGCTCTCTGGGGCTCTGTCCTTGGCGGATGCGGGTGGCATGATCGATGCATCGACGGTTGTCCTGTTGTTCGCCTTGATGGTGATCTCCGCCCAGTTCGAAGGATCGGGGTTCTACGACCGGTGCGCCCACGCCATTACGAGGGCTCGAACCCGCCCTGCAATGCTGCTCGGTGCCACCGTCGCGATTTCCTGCTTTCTTTCGGCTGTCCTGGCGAACGACATCGTCGTCTTCGCCATGACGCCCCTGCTGTGCACGGGGCTTGTTGCGCGCGGTTGTGATCCACGGCCCTACCTCGTAGGGCTTGCCGGTGGCAGCAACGCCGGGTCGGCCGCCACTATCATTGGAAATCCTCAGAACATTTTGATCGGCCAGGTCGGCGCCCTAGATTTCTGGTCGTTTCTGGCGGTCAACGCCGCACCCGCGATCTTCGCTATGATCATCGTGTTTGTCGTGATTTGGCTGGTTTGGAAGCAAGAACTGACCGCCTCGCCACGAATCTCTGTTTCGACGCCGGCGCCGCCGCCAATCGTTCCTCGTCAGCTGATCAAAGCGGGCGCCGCGGTCGCCGTAATGTTCGGCCTGTTTGCGACGCCGATCCCTCGAGAGTTGGCCGCTCTCGCGGTCGCGGCGTTTTTGTTTCTTAGTCGCACGACCCCGAGCCGGACGTTGTTGTCGCGCGTTGACTGGAACCTGCTCATTTTGTTCGTCGGGCTCTTCATCGTGACGGGCGCGTTAGCCCAATTGACTGAGGTCCAACTGCTCGTGCGCGAAGGGGTGGTCGCCGGATTCCTCCCTGACCGACTGGTGATCATGGCGCCGCTCGCTCTGATCCTCAGCAATACGATCGGCAATGTGCCGGCCGACGTCTTGTTGTTGGCGCTTTGGCCAGCGCCGGCCACGGGTGACCTCTATGGTCTCGCGCTGTTGTCGACGCTTGCCGGCAACTTCCTGATTGTGGGGAGCATCGCGAACCTGATCGTGGCCGAGCGTGCCAAGGTGGCGGGTGTTCATCTCTCGTTCGTGGCCTTTGCGCGGGCCGGCGTGCCGATGACTTTGATCTCGATGATGGCGGCGATCGTTTGGTTGTGGGCCGGTGGGTGGATGCCGATCGTGTGAGGCAACGCCTAGCGATAGATGCCGTACACGAAACGGTAGGTCCCGATCACGGGGGCTTGCGCGACGCCGAAGCGTTGCAGCGCGCCGAGCGACAAGACGTCATTTGCCGCCGTCGTTGTGGCTTCCGCCTCGGCGCCCTCGAGCACCGCCAACCACTCGACGCGATCGGCGCGCATAGGGTTGCCGCCCACCGCCCGGGCCTTGTCGCCTGTGGCATTGGCGGCTTCGGGCATGTTCTCCGTGAGACAGGCTCCGATCATGCCGGGCCGTTTGACGAGCGTTGGAAAGGTTGTCCGCAAGCTTTCACGTAGCGCGTGTTGCTGGCCTGCGTTGGGCGAGGGAAAAAAGCGCACAGCCGTCGCGACTCCGCCAATTCCATGCATGGCGTCGATCGTGATGCGCGTGGTCATACGATAGAGCGTCCTCAGCTCTCTGATGACGCGTCGGCTCCATTCGGTTTGGTTTCCGACCCGATCCAGGTACTGGGGCGACGCGAGCACGCGCCAGGATTCCGTCTCGTAGGTGGCAAAATACTTGATCGGCGCCTCGATGGCTGCATAGCGCCGCGCCCGGAAGAATCCGGGAGTGTCCAGGGCGCGCTCGTCGATATGTTCGCGATTAAACCACTCGTTGTGCTCGACTTCGAACGCTGGGTCGACGCCGGTAAACGACACGAGCATTCCCTTCTCATCCGCCATGAACGCGCTCCAGGGAAATCAGTTCGTAATACGTCTTCATATAGCCGGTAACCCGTCCCTTGAGCATGACGTAGTCGCCATCGGCCGTGGTCCAGACGTCATAGGGCGGGTGTTCCTCCGGGAGGTCCGGTGCCAGGACCTGGAAGTGGTGCGCGTCGAACGTTCCAGCCTTCACCGTGATCTTCTCTCGTCCCAAGTAACCCACGCCAAACGAAAGCTGAAAGAGCGTTGGGCCAGTAGCTCCACGATGATCAGGTGAAGAGATCAAGGCGCGCTCGATCCGCTGCGTGCCGATTCCTTGCGCGAGGTCATAGACGTTCATGAGCCAGCCATCGCTGGATATGGCGTGATTGCCAAAACATCTTAGAGGCTGGGCGAGGCCGATTCGTTGCCGTAGCCGGCCCTCGGCGCGCGTGAACGTCTCGCACTCGGCCTCGTGGGTCGAGAAACGAAACCAACCGGATCCCGTGAAGTCGCCGCCGACCATCAGCCTCACGGAGCAATCTTGCGGATGCCATTGCGAATCCACGGTCAGAGAGACATCTCTGATGACGCTGGGGGCGTCGTCGATTTCACAGTGCGCGGTGAGTGTGCGTGATCCGTCGCCATGGTGTGTCATGGCAAAGACCTCGCGCCCACGCTCCTGGCCGAAGCGATCCGGTTTTTCGCTCAAATACTGGATTCGACCGATCAATGTTCGGTGGGTCATGCGACGGAACTCCGATGATCTCGCTCACCAATCGCGCTGCGAAACACCGCCGGATCCACGTTTCCCCCCGAGGCCACGACGACCACGGTGCGGCCTCGCACGTCCACGCGCCCAGCCAGAATGGCTGCTAATCCCACTGCTCCTCCCGGCTCAACGACGATTTTCAGGTGCTCGAATGCGATGGCCATGGCCCGTCGGACCTCGTCATCGTTGACGACGAGCCCGCCCCGCAGTCGCGGTTTGTTCACGGCGAACGTGATCGCCCCAGGTTCGGGAACTTGCAGGGCATCACAGATCGAGGACCGCCCCGGAGCATTTGCGACCCTCGTGCCCGCCGCGAGCGAACGAGCCATATCGTCGAAGCCCGCTGGTTCCGCCGAGTAAACGGCCGTCGCCGGGGACTGACGTTCGAGTGCGAGTGCGATGCCCGCCACGAGCCCCCCACCACTGCAAGGTACCAACACGAGGTCGGCGAACGTCTGCCGCTCGGCCAATTGTGCAGCGATCTCCAGACCCACGGTCCCTTGGCCGGCGATGACAAAGCGATCGTCGAACGGACGGACAAGAACGAGGCCCTTTTCCTTTGCCAAAGCCTCGGTGCGCTGCTCCATGCTGCGGCGATCACCATCGTGCAGAATGACCTCGGCCCCCATGGCCTTGCATCGGGCGACCTTGAGCGCTGGCGCCGTTGCCGGCATGACGATGTACGCTCTGGTCTTGAACAGCTGAGCCGCTGCGGCGACCCCCTGCGCATGATTTCCCGACGAAAAACAGAGCACGCCGCGCGTTCGTTCTTCTTGGGTCGTCCTGCTGACCCGATTGTAGGCGCCGCGAAACTTGAACGATCCGGTACGCTGTAGCACTTCAGCCTTGACCAGCACGCGACCACCGACGAGGTCGTTCAGGAGTGGCGCCTCGAGCAGCGGTGTTCGTACGGCGACGTCCCTCAGACGCTCCGCAGCGTCGGCGACGTGATCGAACGTGGGATGTATCGCCTCGTCGTTCATTCGGCACCAGAGAGAAACGTGTCGATTGCCGCAACGGCCACGGGCTCATCGAGGAATGGGGTGTGGCCGCGGTTGGGGACGGTCTCCGTAACGAGGTTTGGCTTCATCTGCTTCATCCTGGCGACGGTCTCGACCGCGAGCACCCCCGATGTTGCCCCACGCAGCACGAGAAGCGGCTTGCGGGCGAGGGCCTCGTACTCGTTCCAACGGTGTCCCGAACTTCGCCGTTCGCGGTAGGCCTTGGCCATGTTCGGATCGAAGTCGAAGTGAACCCTTCCATCCGGCGCCTCGACAAAGGTCATGCGCGCCCGTTCTTGCCATTGTCGGTCGGTGAGGTCGGGGGCGACACGGCGCATGTAGGTGGAATACGTCGCGGTAGCATCGGCCCATCCCGGGTAGGCGTAATCGAGATCCCAGTAGCGGCCGACCTTTGCTCGCCCCCCATCCTTCACCTCGGGGCCGACGTCATTCAGCACGGCAGCAGCAACCAGGTCGGGTCGTACGACGGCGAGCGACATCGTGACAAGGCCTCCGCGCGAGGTGCCAATCATGATCGCCCGCCTGATCCCCAACGCATCGAGCAGGCCAATCACATCCCGGCAATCGACCTCGATCACGTAGTTCATGTAGTCGGGGTCATAGTCCGAGCGCCCGCAGCCGCGATAGTCGAGGCAGAGAACGCGGCGTTTGGCAGCGAGGCGACCAGCAAGGGCGTGGAAGTCTTTGCTGTTGCGTGACAGTCCAGTAAGGCAAAGCAGCGGCGTCGTCCTCGCGTGGTCCGCGCCGTATTCGCGGTAGTAGAGGGCAAGGCCGTCGCTCGTACGGTGTTGGTGCTCGGTGTACTCAGCCATGGGGAAACACTTTGGCGAGGAAAGCGTCGATCGCCCGGACGGCGATTGGCTCATCGAGCAGGGGAACGTGACCGACCCTCGGAATCTCCACGACCTCCATTGCGGGCATCGCCGCGGCCATTTTCACGCACGTCTCCTGACTCAGGAGGTCGGACAGGCCGCCTCGCAAGACCATGACCGGTAGGTGGGCCATGGCCCGAAACTGTGGCCAGAGGTCCTGCGGCGGACCGGCCCCCCTGAGGGCGGTCGCAATTCCAGGGTCGTAGTCGAAGACGATCCGTCCCTGACGCTCGGTCATGGCGTTGCGGGCATGAAGCGGCCAAGCCTCTCCGGGGAGGTCGGGGTAGGCCACAGCGTAACGCTGGCGGTAGGCATCGACGGCCGAGTCCCAGGTGTCGAAGATCGCTGGTTGCCCGACGTAGGACGCGATTCGCTGAATTCCCTCGCGAGCGAGTTCTGGGCCGATGTCGTTGAGGGTCACGCCCGCCAGAGTCGACGGTCGGGCGACGGCGATTCCCATCGCGACGATACCACCGAGGGAGGTGCCGATTACGGCGACGCGATGAATGCCGAGTGCAGCGAGGACGGACAAAACATCGCTGACGTAGACATCTGGTCGATAGCTTTCACCGCTCGGGTCCCATTCCGACTGTCCGCGGCCGCGCAGGTCGAGGCAAACGACGCGATGGCGCTCGGCCAGATGGCGCGCGATCGGGTCGAAGTCCTTGCTGTTGCGGGTAAGACCGGGCAAGCAGAGAACTGCGCCATGGTCATGTCCCGCGTCGTAGTCTCGAACGTAGAGGCGTCGTCCGTCCTGAGCGCTGATGCGATGTTCGCGCGGCGTTGCTGTGACACTGCCGGCGCCCGCTGAGAACACCATGGTAATTCCGCGCGCAGCCGTCAGCGCTTGAGGTCTTGGTTGAGCCGCAGCGGGGCCGGGCGCCCGGTCAGTCGCTCACGATAGATCTGGACCCCTTCCATCACGCGCTGAACATAGTTTCGTGTCTCTTCGAACGGGATCTGTTCGATCCAGTCAATGTGATCGACCTCCTCCCAACGCGGATCCCCGTTGTCCTTGATCCACTTCCGGATACGGCCTTCGCCCGCGTTATACGATGCGACAGCGAGAACGTAAGAGCCGTTGAACGTCCGGAGGAGTTCCGCAAGGTGTGCACTTCCCAGCGTGGTGTTGTATCGGCTGTCCTCGGTCAACCGCGCTTGGCTGTATGGCAGGTTGATCGATTTCGCGGTTCTTTCCGCTGTTGCCGGCATCAACTGCATCAAGCCTCGCGCCCCAGCAGGGCTTACGGCTTCGGGGTTGAACTGACTCTCCTGGCGAGCCACCGCCAACAGAAGCGCCAGATCGTTGACGAACTCGCGTGGCATTTCCATCAGCGGATAGGCGTGCGTTACGACGTAAACACCCTCTTGGGCCGCCTTCTTTCCCGCGGCGACCGCCAGATCACGGCGACCAAATCGTTCGGCCAACGATAGGGCAAGAGTGGCCTGGCCAGGCCGCTCGGCTTCGACCGCCAGGGTCTGAATGAGGCTGTCGATGCTTTTCTGCCCGCCGGCGCTCGCGAGCAGAAAGGCCGCTCGCGCCAATTCGTCGTTGGCAAATCGCTGCCGATCCTCGGGTGTCGGCTGTGGATCCTTGGGCAAAGCGTAGCCGTTGGAGCGCCCCAACTTTTGGATTGCGAGTTGCCCGTAGTAGGTCAGCGCGTGTTCCGCGGCTTCCTGATACCAGGTGCGCGCGCCCGAGTCGTCGTTACGGGCCTCAGCGGCTCGACCGGCCCAGTAGGCGGCGCGGGCGATGCTGACCGGGAATTGGACGGCGGCATGCATTTCGGCAAAATGCAACCCCGCCAAACGTGCATCGTTCAAGAAACGCAGCGCGATCCACCCCGCCAACCATTGCGCTTCGGCAAACTCCCCACCTTCCGAGAGGTCGTGCTGGGCCGCGATCGTATAGGCCTCGGAGACGTGGCCAGCGGCCAGCGCCCGACGCACCTGGATGCGACGCTCCTGCCACCACACGGTTGGACGCACCTCGTCCACCGACGAGAGCAAGACGGCCCGGGCCCGCGCATCGTCGCCCTTCTGGCGCCGCCACCGGGCTCGCTCGATCGCGATCCCCGGGTGGGCACGCAGCTCATCGGGCAACTTGGCGAGCAGGGTGTCGGGGTTGCCGCCGGCGCCCAGGAGGGCCAACCAAGCTTTGCCGAACGACCGTGTCGGCTCGTCGACATAGGCGAGCATGCGTTGAGCGGAGCTTCGGTCGCGGTCCCAAAGCAGGCGTGTCAGCCTGAGGCTATGGTCTTCCTGGGTGAGCAGCTGGCGATGGCGTCGCCACAGGTCGCGTTCGCGTTTGTCGCCGAGATCGCCGTTGATCCAAGCGTCACGGAGCAATCGGATTCCTTCGTCGCGTGCCCCGCCGCGGAGTTTTGCCTCGGCGAGGCGTGCCTTGCCTACGGCCGAAAGCGGAGGATAGCGCGTCAGCCATTCGAGGACGACGTGGTCGCTCGAATCGGGGAGCGCCTCGATGGTGACTTCTGCGTTTCGGCGAATGACCGAGAGGCGAGGCCAATGCCCGTTCTGCTCGATGAACGCTCGGTAGTCGGCAAAGGACGCTGGCGCACCACGCGTGCTCAGGTACAGCCAGTCGATGGTCTTTCCGCCGATCCGATCCGATCTGATGGCCTGGCGTGCGGCCGCGACATCACCCCGCCGGTAGGCGGCGTAGGCCTCGCCGAACTGATTGCGCTCCTGGACGGAAATGGCCATCGGCGGCAGGTCCGCCGCTCGCACCTCACCCGCAACGAAACCGGCGAGGACGGTCGCGCCCACCAAACGTAATATGACGCGCCCGCGTGGCGAACCAGCCACTACAACCCCCAGATGTCGCTTCATTGGACGACCATGCCTCACCAGCAGCTTGCCGCCTACTGGTTGAGAAGGCTATGGTCCCCCAAACTAGTCATTGTGACGGTGAGGGCACCCATGTTCAAGGGGTCGATCGTCGCCCTGATTACGCCATTCAAGAATGGTGGGGTCGACGAAAAGGGCTTCCAGTCGTTCGTCGACTGGCAGATTAGCGAGGGGACGCACGGTTTGGTGCCCTGTGGCACCACCGGCGAATCCCCGACCTTGAGCCACGATGAACATAAAAGGGTGATCGAGCTTTGCGTCGAGAGCGCAGGCCGTCGCGTCCCGGTGATTGCCGGGACAGGGTCGAATTCGACCGACGAAGCGATCGAACTCACGCGCCACGCGAAGAATGCGGGCGTCGATGCGGTGCTCGTCGTGGCGCCGTACTACAACAAGCCGACGCCGGAAGGACTGTACCAACACTACAAGGCGATCAACGACGCCGTAGACATACCGATCATCGTGTACAACGTGCCGGGTCGCACGGTGATCGACATTGGAGTCGAAACGCTCGGGCGTTTGGCCGATCTTCCGAATGTCGTCGGCATCAAGGATGCGTCTGCCAAGATCGAACGTGCATCCGCGATCCGGTTGTTGCTGGGCGACAAGTTTTGTCAGCTTTCGGGGGAAGATGCGACGACCCTCGGCTATCTCGCGCAGGGCGGCCATGGTTGTATATCGGTGACGGCGAACGTCGCGCCCCGTCTGTGCGCCGAGTTCCAGAACGCCTGGGCGGAAGGGCGTCCGCGAGACGCATTGGCTCTCAACGACCGCCTGATGGCGTTGCACATCGGCCTGTTCGTGGAAACAAGCCCGTCACCGGTGAAGTACGCCGTGAGCAAGCTGGGTCGCTGCACGGAATCGGTGCGGCTTCCGCTAGTTCCTCCGAAAACCGAGACGCGAGCGAAGGTCGACGCCGCGATGCGTGTCGCGGGCCTCCTGAACTAGATGGCCCCGGCTGACGACGGTGGCCGCAAGGTCGCCGTTAATCGCAAGGCGCGACACAATTATTTCATCGAATCGACGATCGAAGCCGGGATCATGTTGACCGGCTCTGAAGTCAAGAGCCTGCGCCTCGGCCAAGCGTCGATTGCCGAGGCGTTCGCTGCTGAGCGTGACGGCGAACTCTATTTGATGAACGCCCACATCCCCGAATACAAGTCGGCAAACCGTTTCAACCACGAACCGCTTCGGGCACGAAAGCTGTTGTTGCATCGGCGGGAACTCGACAAGTTCATGGGCGATGTCCGACGCGGGGGAATCACCCTCGTTCCATTGTCGATCTATTTCAACGCGCGGGGACGCGCCAAGGTCGAGTTGGCCTTGGCCAAGGGTAAGAAGGCTGCGGACAAGCGAGCGGCAATCAAGGAGCGCGAGTGGAACCGTGAAAAGTCACGGCTGCTCCGGGCGCGTGGATAGATTCGATAGCCGTTGCCTTGGCCCAAGCAGGCTATGGTGACCTCGGTTTTAATCCGGCGAGGACTTGGTGATGAGCGAACGACCCGTGGGTGCCAAAGACAAGCTGATCGCCAGCAAAGAACAATGGGCGCGCGAGGGCCGGTTGTTGACCGGCCAACCGAGCGCCGATCGATTGCCGCCAGGCCAACGACGGGTGAAGGAGTGGCCGGTGCTCGATCTGGGGGTGACTCCCGGCGTGACGCGGAGCGACTGGCGGCTGACCATGGAAGGCTCGATCGCGAATCCGACGCGCTGGGACTGGCGCGAGTTCCTTGCGCAGCCGCAGGTCAAGATCATCAGCGACATCCATTGTGTGACGGCTTGGTCACGTTATGACAACAACTGGGAAGGCGTCTCCGCCCTGCATCTCTTGTCGGTCGTGAAGCCGAAGCCAGAGGCCCGGTTCGTCATTTTCCATTCCTACGATGGGTATACGACGAACGTTCCGCTCGCGGTTTTCGCCGCTCCTGACGTCGTGATCGCCCATTCGTGGGAGGGGGAGGAACTCACCACCCGTCACGGCGGACCTGTTCGGGTCGTGATTCCCAAGCGCTATTTCTGGAAGAGCGCCAAATGGCTTCGGGTCATCGAGTTCTCCCCCGTGGACAAGCCAGGGTTCTGGGAGAACCGCGGGTATCACAACGACGGCGACCCCTGGAAAGAGGAGCGATACGAGTAGCTCACCGCAATTCGGCGCGACGCGTGGCCGTGTCCAGCATGCTGTAGAACATCGTGGGGGTCAGACGACCCGTGTTCGTGTTGTAACGCGAACAATGATAGCTGTCGGCCAGGAACCGCCCGGCGCCGAGGTCATGGATCGCTCCATGGCGGAATGGAAACTCCTTCTGCTTTCGACCGTGCGCCGAGATCACGGCACGATGTGCAATTTGTCCGAGCGCCACGATGCCGCGAAGGTTGGGCATCGTGGCGAGTTCGACCTCGAGGTACTGTCGGCAGGTCTTGACCTCGTCGGGCGTCGGTTTGTTGGCAGGGGGAACACAGCGTACTGCGTTGGTCACCCGGCAGCCGGTCAGCGCGTAGAGATCGTCGGCGCGGCGATCGTATTGCCCGACGCTCAAGCCCAACTCGGCGATCGTGCCGTACAGGAGGTCGCCGGCATGGTCGCCGGTGAACGGCCGGCCCGTCCGGTTCGCACCATGGAGTCCTGGGGCGAGGCCGACGATCAGCAGCCGAGCCTCGAGCGCGCCGAAAGCGGGGACGGGGCCATTGTGAAAACCCGGATGGGCCTCGCGGTTCTGCCGCCGAAACTTCGCCAGTCGTGGGCACTGGGCACAGTCATGAGGCGGGTCGTACGTGGCCATCCCCCATCTTACCAAGTTGCGCCAATGGGCGGACGTCTGGGGTAGGGTCGCGCCATGATCCTCGTCGGCCTTGGCGCCAACCTTCCCCATCCGGTGTTCGGCACCCCTCGAGCGACGCTACGGGCGGCCCTCGATCTGCTGGACGCTTCGGGGCTCGCGGTCATTCGACGTTCGCGTTTCTATCGGTCTTCGCCCGTACCGCCATCCGATCAGCCGTTGTTCGTGAACGCCGTCGCCGTCGTTCGATCGGAGTTGCCGCCTGCAGCGCTGTTGGAACGTCTTCACGATATCGAACGCATGTTCGGGCGCGTGCGACGCGAGCGCTGGGAGGCGCGCGTGATCGATCTCGATCTCCTTGATGTCGCGGGGGTGGTTACGACCGCTGGAGAAGGGGTGCGGCTGCCGCATCCCCGTCTCGCGGAACGCGCCTTCGTGTTGGTGCCGATGGCGGAGGTGGCGCCGACGTGGCGTCATCCGGTGACGGGCCGATCGATCGTCGAATTGCTCACCGTTGTTCCGGGACGCGACGACGTTGTCGCCCTGGAGGAGTCCGAGGACGCGTGAGCGCGCGGGGACGAGCGGTGGCGGTCCTCGGTCCCTCGCAACTCGTGTGTTGGGGGATCAGCTATTACCTCATCGGGATTCTTGGTGAACCGATGGCCCAAGACCTCGGTTGGAGCCGCACTGTGGTCTACGGCGGTTTTTCGTGGGCGCTTTTGGTCATGGGGGTGGTCTCCGCTGCGGTCGGTCGCGCCATCGATCGCCACGGCGGTCGTCCGGTGATGCTGGTCGGATCGCTGACCACGGCGCTCGGCTGCCTCGTGTTGGCGACTGCCCACCATTGGGGTGTGTTCTTCCTGGCTTGGACCGTCCTCGGGATCGCCATGCGGCTCACGCTCTATGACGCGGCATTTGCCACCCTCACGCGAATCCTGGGACAGGAGGCTCGTCGGCCGATCTCCCAGATCACGTTGCTGGGGGGCCTCGCGTCGACGGTGTTCTGGCCACTTGGCATGCTGTTCGCCGACTGGTGGGGTTGGCGGGGGACGGCGGTCGCCTACGCCGGGATTGCGCTGTTGGTCACGGTCCCACTCCACTGGTTGATTCCCCGGGCGCCCCGCAACGCTTCTCCCGCCGAAGCCATCTCCGCCGAGCCGACCCGGCCTGCGCCGCATCGCTTCGTCGGCCTTCTGTTCGCAATCATGGTGGCGTTGATCGGGTTTCTCGCCTCAGCCATGTCGGCTCACATGGTCTCGCTCTTGATCGGGCTCGGATTGGCGACCAGCGTCGCGGTGGGGCTAGCGGCCCTGCGCGGCGTCGGTCAGACCTCCGCGCGATTGGCGGAAGTGCTGTTCGGAGCCCGTCTACACCCTGCGGTGCTCGGCATCCTGGCCGCGGTATGCCTTCCGCTCGGAATGGTCGCCGGCGGGCTGAGCGCCTGGTGGACGGGGTTCGGGGCGATCTTTGCGCTCATCTACGGGGCCGGCAACGGTTTGGCGACGATCGTCCGTGGGGCCCTGCCGTTGTTTCTGTTCGGCGCCAGCGGCTACGGCGCCCGGGTCGGACGGTTGGTGGCGCCCAGTTTTGTCGTCGCGGCGGCTGCTCCGGCCGTGCTTGCCCAGGCGATGGAGACCGGTGGCCCGATGGCAGGGATCCTCGTGGCCCTGGCAGCGGCCCTGGGCGTCCTGGCGGCCATGCTCGGTTTGGCGTGGCTTGCGCGGCGGCCGGCAACCCGTTGAGATGTCACGCGTTTGTCCTTGAATTCTCGGGTTTTGCGGACTATCTATGGCCTCCTTCCGAGCAAGAGGATTGAGCCATGGCGCGCGTAACCGTCGAGGACTGCGTTGAGGTCGTTCCCAATCGCTTTGACCTCGTGATCCTGGCATCGCAGCGATCACGGGAGATTTCGGCGGGGGCCAACCTCACGGTCGATCGCGACAACGACAAGAACCCGGTTGTGGCTCTGCGCGAGATCGCCGATCGGACCGTCGACGCCCAGCAGCTCCACGAAAGTGTCATTCACGGGCTTCAGAAGCACGTCGAGACGGATGAGCCCGAGGAAGACGATATGGCCCAGCTCATGTCGGGCGATCAGTGGGTCGCCGCGGCGCAAAGCGTTGCCGAGAAGGGCAAACAGGCGGCGGCTGCGGATGCGGCAGCCGAGGACGACGGTTCCGACGACCCCGCTGCCGGCTGATCGCGGCGCCCCCCGTATCCGGGCGCCTGGCTTTTTCGTCGGGCGGCGGTTGGTCCTAGAATGACGGACCATGATCCGCCAGGTGGATCTCATCGAGCGTGTGCGGCACTACGATCCCGGCGCTGACGAGGATCTGATCAACCGCGCCTACGTGTTCTCCATGAAGGCGCACGGCGCCCAGCGACGAGCCTCGGGGGATCCCTATTTCTCTCATCCACTCGAGGTTGCGGGAATCGTCACCGAGATGCGACTCGATGCCGCGACCGTTGCGACCGCCCTATTGCACGACACGGTCGAAGACACCGTCGCCACGCTCGATCAGATCGACCAGCAATTCGGTTCCGAGGTGGCCCAGTTGGTCGATGGCGTCACCAAACTCTCGAAGCTCGAAGCCGAACGAATCAACGAGCAGAGTCGGGCCGGCGAAAACTTCCGAAAACTGCTCCTCGCGATGTCGCATGACCTGCGCGTATTGCTGGTCAAGCTTGCCGATCGCCTTCACAACATGCGGACGCTGCAGCACATCAAGGATCCGGCCAAGCGTCGCCGGATCGCCCTCGAGACGAGCGAGATTTATGGTCCGCTGGCCGAGCGTATCGGCTTGCACGAGGTCAAGGACGAACTGCAGGACCTGGCATTCTCGGAACTCAATGTCGAGGCCCGCAACTCGGTGCTGACGCGTCTCGAGTTCCTGCGCACGCAGGGCGGTGACCTAGTGTCGCGAATTGCGGTAGCTCTGGACAAGACGTTGCGCGACGACGGCGTCGCCGCGGACGTCACGGGACGCGAGAAGCGGCCCTACTCGATCTGGCGCAAGATGCAGCGCAAGAACGTGAGCTTCGAAGAGCTATCCGATGTCATGGCCTTTCGCGTCATCGTTGACTCGGAAGGTGACTGTTATCGCGCGCTCGGCGTTGTGCACCGTCACTATCGAATGGTGCCCGATCGCTTCAAGGACTACATATCGACGCCGAAACCCAACAACTACCGATCGCTGCATACCACCGTCATCGGGCCCGAGCGACGGCGCATTGAAGTTCAGATCCGAAGCCGCGCCATGCACGAAGTCGCGGAATATGGTGTCGCCGCCCACTGGCAGTACAAGGTAGGGGCGCCCAGCGTCGACGGCGGCCAATACCGGTGGATTCGGGAGTTGCTGGAGATTCTCGAGCATGGCGCCAACCCCGACGAGTTCCTGGAGCACACCAAGCTCGAGATGTTCCAGGACCAGGTGTTCTGTTTCACGCCCAAGGGTGATTTGATCGCCTTGCCACGCGGGGCGACTCCGGTCGATTTCGCCTACGCCGTTCACACCGAGGTCGGCGACACGTGCGTTGGCTGCAAGATCAACGGGCGCATTGCGCCGCTGCGCATGGCTCTCGTGAACGGCGATCAGGTCGAGATCATTCGCTCGAAAGCCCAGACCCCTTCCCCGACCTGGGAGAACTTCGTTACGACGGGCAAAGCGCGCTCCGCAATCCGGCGCTTCGTGCGCACGCAAAGGCTGAGCCAGTACGTCGACCTCGGTCGCTCGATCCTCGAACGCAGCTTCGAGCAGGCCGGGCACGAGCTGAACGACAAGGCAATCGAGCGGGCGTTGACGCTGTTTCAGGTCAAGGAAAAGGACGATCTCTACGCGACGGTCGGCGAAGGCTTGTTGGCCGGCAAGCAGGTGCTCGACGCCGTGTTTCCGGGGGAGAAGGAGGGGCGCTTCGCCGGGCTACGGGCCCCCTCGTTCGTGCGTTCGGCGATCAACCGCGTCCGTTCGGGCCAGATCAAGGGCGGCGATCACGCGATCCCGATCAAAGGGCTCATCCCGGGGGTCGCGGTGCACATGGCCGAATGTTGTCACCCGCTGCCAGGGGACCGCATCGTCGGCATCGTCGCGACCGGCAAGGGCGTGACGGTGCACACCATCGACTGCGAGAGCTTGGAGGCGGTACAGAGTGCGCCCGAGCGTTGGCTCGATGTCTCGTGGGACGCCGCCGCCGAAACGGCGACAATGCACGTCGGCCGGATCGAGGCGGTCTTGGCCAATGAGCCCGGCGCGCTCAACGCGATGACCGGGGTCATCGCCAAGAACATGGGCAACATCAGCAACCTGAGAATCGAAAACCGGACTCCGGATTTTTTCGAGATCGTGGTCGATATCGAGGTAACGGACGTGAAGCACTTGGCTGACATATCGGCCGCCCTTCGGGCGGCGCCGCAGATCCACAGCGTCAATCGGGTGCGTGGATGACCCGGGACGAAGTACTGCGTCACTTCCGCGATAGCGGCGCGTTGCTCGAAGGCCACTTCATCCTGAGTTCGGGGCTTCACAGTCCCGCCTATTTTCAGTGCGCCCGCGTGCTCATGGACCCCAAACGGGCCGAACCACTGTGTCGAGCTCTCGCCGACCGCATTCATCAGCGACTCGGCCGAAACGCCGTCGACATTGTCGTGTCCCCGGCGATGGGCGGGGTCGTCGTGGGTTACGAGTTGGCCCGCCAACTGGGTGTGCAATCGCTGTTCACCGAGCGGGTCGAAGGCAAGTTCCAACTCCGTCGCGGCTTCTCACTCGATCCAGGGGCCCGCGTCTTGATGTGCGAAGACGTGGTCACCACGGGGAAGAGTTCGCTCGAATGCATGGCCGCAATTGCCGAGAACGGGGGGCACACCGTGGCCGCCGCCTGCCTCATCGATCGTTCGGACGGCGAGGTCGACCTCGGCGTCCCACTGGTCTCGTTGGCCGGCTATCGTGTGCCCGCCTATGCCGCCGACGCGTTGCCAGCCGACTTGGCGCGGACGCCGGCGGTCAAGCCGGGCAGTCGGGGCCTCAAGTGACCCCGGCGCGGCTTCGGCTCGGCGTCAATATCGACCACGTCGCGACGATTCGGAATGCCCGCGGCGGTAGTCATCCCGATCCGGTCCGGGCGGCGCGGCAGGCGGCTGAAGCCGGGGCCGATGGGATTACGGCCCATCTGCGCGAGGATCGGCGCCACATCTCGGATGACGATATTCGCCGGCTTCGGCGCGAGATCTCCGTGCCCTTGAATCTCGAGATGGCGGCCACTGCGGAGATGCGGGCGATTGCGTTGGCCCATCGTCCGCACGCGGTCTGCCTCGTACCGGAGCGCCGGCAGGAGCGCACGACCGAGGGTGGCCTCGACGTGGCGGGACAGCAGGAATTTCTCCGGCCCTTCGTCGCTGAGCTCGCGGCAGCAGGCATTCGTGTGTCCTTGTTCGTCGAGCCGGCAAGGCTCCAGATCGAAGCCGCGCAGGCCGTGGGTGCTGCCGTCGTCGAACTGCACACCGGCGCTTACTGTCATTCCGATCAAGCGGCGCGCCCGGCTCAACTCGAGCGCCTGGTGACGGCCGCCGCCGATGCCGAGCGGGTCGGGCTCGAGTGCCACGCCGGGCATGGCCTTTCCTTCGACACGGTCGGGCCAGTCGCGGCGATCCCGACGATCGTCGAGCTCAACATCGGTCATTTCCTCATCGGCGAGGCGATCTTTTCAGGGCTGGATTCGGCGATCAAACGCATGCGCTCCCTGATGGATCGTGTGCGATCGGCCGGCAGCGGCATCCGGATCGCCTGATGATCATCGGCATCGGCAGCGACTTGATCGACATCCGGCGCATCGAGCAGACGCTGGATCGCTTCGGCGAGCGATTCGTTGCCCGCATCTTCACGGCGACCGAGCGGACCAAATCCGAACGGCGCGCCAACCGCGCTGCATCCTATGCCCGACGGTTCGCGGCCAAGGAGGCCTGCTCCAAGGCACTGGGCACCGGTTTTCGGCGTGGCGTGTTCTGGCGCGATATGGGTGTCGTCAACCTGCCGTCGGGCAAGCCCACCATGCGTTTGACCGGCGGGGCGTTGCGTCGCTTGCAGGAGATCACGCCGCCGGGCACCGAGGTTTCGATCGACCTCTCGATCACCGACGAGCCGCCGCTGGCCCAGGCGATCGTCATCATTACGGCCGTTCCCCGGGTCGCGCGGTGAAGGTGCTGGCCCTCGGAATCCCGGGCGTGCTAAACCCCCAGGCCGTCAGGTAGAGGACGCCATGGTGGGTACGGAACGCGGCACCGCGACACGCAAAAAAGCCAAAGGCGGCACGCGCGAGATCGTTCCGACGCTTGCGTGGGCGGTGCTGATCGCCTTGGTCATTCGCTCGACCGCGTTCGAGCCATTCAATATCCCGTCGGGATCGATGTTGCCGACGCTGCTGATCGGCGACTACCTGTTCGTTTCGAAGTACGCCTACGGCTACTCGCGACACTCGCTGCCGCTCAGTCCGAATCTGTTCTCGGGCCGCCTCCTCGGGCAGGAGCCGCAACGGGGCGATGTCGTCGTTTTCAAATGGCCCGGCGACGATTCGACGGACTACATCAAGCGCCTGATCGGCCTTCCCGGGGACCGCATCCAAGTGCGCGACGGCGTCCTTTATCTCAACGGCGAGGCCGTTCGTCGGGAGCCGTTGGGGGTGGTCGAGGTCGGGGGCTCACACGGGCCGCTCCGGGGGCAGGCGTATCGTGAGATTTTGCCCGGGGGACGGAGCTACACGACGCTCGATACCGGCAACACGGCGGGCGACAACACGAGCGTTTATGTCGTGCCGCCGGGGCGCTATTTCATGATGGGCGACAATCGCGACGATTCGTCGGACTCGCGCTTTCCGCTCCTCGGCGGGGTCGGCTTCGTTCCGGCCGAGAACCTCGTCGGTCGCGCCGAGGTCCTCTTCTTCTCGACCGCGGGTACGGCGTCGTTTTGGGAGTTCTGGAATTGGCGGCCGGATCGCATCCGCTTTGGTCGCTTCTTCATGTCGGTGAAATGACCGGCGCCCCGCGCCCGATCGACGATCTCGCCGCTCGCATCGGTTACCGGTTCAACGATCCCGCGCTGCTCGAAGAGGCGCTTACCCATTCGAGTATCGAACGGCGTCCGACGAACGATCGGCGCGACAACGATCGCCTAGAATTCCTGGGGGATCGTGTGCTCGGTCTCGTCGTGGCCCACCGCTTGACGCGCGCGGATCCCGACGCCGATGCCGGCGCGCTGGCGCGGCGCTTCGCCGCCCTGGTCCGCGAAGAGGCCTTGGCCGAAGTGGCCCGTTCGCTTGGTTTGGGCGAATTTCTTCGGTTTTCGCGGGCCGAGCGCGAGGCCGGGGGGGCCAACAAGCCTGCGATCCTGGCCGACGCCTGCGAGGCGTTGATCGGGGCCCTCTATCTCGACGGTGGACTGGCGGTCGCCGAGGCCTTCGTCGAGCGTCAATGGTCCGAGGTGATGGCAGAGGCGACCGCCATCACCAAAGATCCGAAGACGGCGCTCCAGGAATGGGCGCAGGCTCGCGGGCTGGCGCCACCGACCTACCACGACATCTCGCGCGCCGGCCCAGACCACGACCCGCTCTTCACGGTCGAGGTCGAGGTCTCTGGGTTTCCGCGCCACCGGGGGGATGGGGCAAACAAACGCCGGGCGCAACAAGTGGCTGCCGCTGCCCTACTCGATGAGATCTTGCGCGATGAGTGACCAACGCTGCGGCTTTTTCGCGGTGATCGGTGCATCCAACGCCGGCAAATCGACGCTGGTCAACGCACTGGTTGGCGCCAAAGTGGCGATCGTCACGCCCAAAGTCCAGACGACGCGTACGCGAATCATCGGCATCGCCCAAGAGGGCGACGCGCAGCTCGTGTTCATCGATACCCCGGGGATCTTTGCGCCCCGCCGACGTCTCGACCGCGCGATGGTGAACGCAGCCTGGAGCGGGGCGGGGGATGCCGATGTGGTCGTGCTACTGGTCGATGCCGAGCGGGCGCAGGGCGAGCCGGATCCGCTGACCCAAACGATCGTCGAGCGGCTCAAGGACCAGGGGCGCCGCGCGATCCTGGTGCTCAACAAGGTCGACGTCGCGGCTCGAGAAACGCTCCTGCCGCTGGCCTCCTCGCTCGACGGCGAAGGGCTTTTCGATCGCATTTTCATGGTCTCGGCGTTGACGGGGGATGGCCTCGACGACTTGCGGCACTACCTGATCGCGCAAGCGCCACCCGGTCCTTGGCACTACCCACCGGATCAGGTGGCCCACCTGCCGCTCCGTCTGTTGGCGGCCGAGATCACCCGCGAGCAACTCTATCTTCAGCTTCGCGAAGAGCTGCCCTATGCCGCAACGGTGGAGACCGAGGGCTGGGAAGACTTCAAGAATGGCGACGTGAAGATCGTGCAGGCCGTGATCGTGGCCCGTGAAGGGCAGAAGGCGATCGTGCTGGGCAAGGGTGGGACACGCATCAAGGCGTTGAGCGAAGCGGCCCGACGCGAACTGACGAACGTGCTTGGCCGCCGCGTTCATCTGTTTCTCACCGTGATTGTACGTGAAGACTGGGACAATGATCCCGAACGCTATCGTGCGATCGGGCTCGAATTTGGCGAGTGATCGACAGCGGTGGACTGGACCGACCACGCAATCATCCTGGCGGCGCGCAAACACGGTGAGAACAACGCGATCGTCCACCTGCTGACGCGAACGCGCGGACGCCATGCCGGGCTCGTGCGCGGCGGTAGCGGTCGCCGGTTGCGCGGGGTGTTGCAGCCGGGAAACGAGGTGGCGGCGACGTGGCGGGCCCGCCTCGAAGAGCACCTCGGCCACCTGACGGTCGAACTCGAACATGCGCGGGCGGCGCCGCTGCTGGAGGACCCGTTGCGGTTGGCGGCGCTCACGTCGGCCTGCGCGCTGTGCGAGGTGGCGCTACCGGAGCGCGAGCCTCATCTCGCGGCATACGATGGTTTCGATGCGCTCCTCGTCGCTCTCGATGACGATCAGCCCGACTGGCCGCAGCACTATGTGCACTGGGAACTGACGCTGCTGGCTGATCTGGGCTTCGGGTTGGACTTCAGCGCTTGCGCGGCCACGGGATCGACGACGGACCTTGTTTACGTGTCGCCGAAATCCGGGCGTGCCGTATCGGCCAGCGCCGGAGCACCCTATCGTGACCGCCTGCTGCCCCTGCCGGCGTTCTTGCTGAGACAACCGGCCGGAGTGCCATTCGATCGCCTCGAGATACGGCGCGGCCTCCAGTTGACGGGCTTCTTCTTGGCGGAGCACGTCCTACGGCCGCAAAACATCGCCGTCCCCGCTGCCCGCTATCGATTGGTAGATCGTTTCGGGGCTGAAACCCACTAGATGTTGTGCTAGATAGCCGGCCATGGCGAAAGTGGCCACGTTGCCGCCGGCGGGCGGCGGATCGATCCGGGAACAGGCGCTCATGGAGGCGCTGGGCGAGCGCTACCTCGCCTACGCGCTTTCCACGATCACCTCGCGTTCGCTCCCCGACGTGCGCGACGGCCTCAAGCCCGTCCATCGCCGACTGCTGTACGCCATGCGTCAGCTGCGGCTCGATCCCCAGAGCGCCTTCAAGAAGTGTGCGCGCGTCGTGGGCGATGTCATCGGCAAATACCATCCCCACGGCGATCAGGCGGTCTACGACGCCATGGTGCGTCTGGCGCAGTCGTTTTCGGTTCGCTATCCGCTGGTCGACGGCCAGGGAAACTTCGGCAACATCGACGGCGATAACGCCGCGGCGATGCGTTACACCGAGGCTCGCCTGACGGCGATCGCGGAAGCAATGCTCGAGGGTATCGAGGAAGATGCCGTCGACTTTCGTCCGACCTACGACGGGTCCGAAGTGGAGCCCGTCGTCCTGCCCGCCCGGTTTCCCAACCTGCTCGCCAACGGTTCGTCGGGCATTGCCGTCGGGATGGCGACGTCGATCCCGCCGCACAACGCCGGCGAACTTTGCGATGCGCTACTCCACCTCATCAAATTCCCCAGAGCCACGATCGGCAAGCTGATCGAGTTCGTCCCAGGCCCCGATTTTCCGACCGGCGGCGTGCTCGCCGAAGCGCCCGAGTCGATCCGCGAAGCCTACGCGACCGGTCGTGGGTCGTTTCGCCTTCGGGCCCGATGGGCGGTGGAAAAATTGGGGCGCGGCACGTGGCAGATCGTCGTCACCGAAATCCCGTTTCAAGTCCAGAAATCACGACTGATCGAGAAGATCGCCGAACAGCTCAACGACAAGAAGCTGCCCCTGCTCGCCGATATCCGGGACGAGTCGGCAGACGATGTGCGGATCGTACTCGAACCGCGCAGCCGCTCGGTCGAGCCGGAGCACCTGATGGAGATGATGTTCCGCTCCACCGACTTCGAGGCGCGGATCCCGCTCAACATGAACGTCTTGGAGGAGGGGCGGACCCCGAAGGTGATGAACCTTCGGGAAGTGCTCCAGGCGTTCCTCGATCACCGCCACACGGTATTGCTGCGACGCAGCCGGTTTCGGCTGCAGCGCATCGAGGAACGGCTCGAAATCCTCGAGGGTTACCTGATCGCCTACCTCAACCTCGACAAGGTGATCCGGATCATCCGCGACAGCGACGAGCCCAAGCCCAAGCTGGTCAAGGCCTTCAAGCTGACCGACAACCAGGCCGAAGCCATCCTCAACATGCGTTTGCGCGCTCTTCGCAGACTCGAGGAGATGGAGATTCGCGGCGAGCATGAGAAGCTCTCGGCCGAACGACGTGAGATCAAGCGGCTGCTCAAGGATCACGATCGTCGTTGGGCGGTGATCGCCGAGGAAATCCGCAAGACGCGCAGAGAGTTTGGCGAGGGCCTGGCCGAAGGCAAGCGCCGGACCGAGATCGGCGCTGCTCCCAAGGAGGTCGAGGTGCCGCTCGAGTCCTTCGTCGAGAAGGAGCCGATCACGGTCGTCTGCTCGGCGATGGGTTGGATTCGCGCGCTCAAGGGACACCAGGAGCCGAGCGAGGACGTCAAGTACAAGGAGGGAGACCAGGGGCGCTTCTGGCTCAAAGCCGAGACGACCGACAAAGTCCTGGTCTTCGCCAGCAACGGCCGGTTCTACACCCTGGCGGGCGACAAACTGCCCTCGGGCCGCGGACACGGCGAGCCGGTTCGCCTGATGGTCGACCTGCCCAACGAGGCGCAGATCGTCCAATTGCTGGTCCATCGCCCCGGACGCAAGCTCGTCGTTGCGGCCTCAGACGGACGTGGCTTCATGGTTCCCGAGGATCAGGTCGTCGCCCAGACTCGCGCCGGCAAACAGGTGCTGAACGTCAAGGATGCGGTCAAAGCCGCTGGCTGTGCCGCGGTGGACGGCGATTCCCTTGCGTTGATCGGTGAAAATCGAAAGCTGCTGGTGGTGCCGATGGCCGAGGTGCCGGAGCTCAATCGCGGACGCGGCGTCCGTCTCCAGCGTTATCGCGATGGCGGTCTTTCCGACCTCAAGACGTTTACACGGAAGGACGGCCTCACGTGGGTCAATGCCGGCCGCACGTTCAGCGAAACCGCGCTCGCGCCTTGGGCGGGCAGCCGCGGCCAAGCCGGCCGTCTGCCGCCCAAGGGATTTCCCAAGTCCAATCGATTTGCCTAGCCGGCGTTGTCGCCAACCGCGGCGCTGACGTAGAGTTCGACCAGCAGAACGACGAGGTATGCCATGACGACTGCCAACCCCACGCTTGCCCGCGCGCTTTGGCCGGTGAACGAGGAGGCGGGTGCCGCGCTCTCTGTCCTGAGAACGCTCGTGTTCGTGGGTCTCGGAGTCGTCCTCTTGTCGCTTGCGGCGCGGGCGCAGGTGCCGTTCTGGCCAGTTCCGATGACGCTGCAGACCCTCGCCGTGTTTGCCATCGCGCTTGCCTATGGATCGCGCCTCGGGGCGGCGACGTTGGCCGCCTACCTGATCGCCGGGGCGCTCGGTGTTCCGGTGTTCGCGCGCGGCGGCGGCTTGGCGTATTTCCTCGGACCAACGGCCGGCTACCTGTACGGGTTTCTCCTGGCCGCCCTCGTGGTCGGATGGCTGGCGGAACGCGGCTGGGATCGAAAGACGCTCCTAGCGCTCGTTGCCCTCGTGATCGGCAATCTGATCGTGTATGCCCTCGGCGCCGGCTGGCTTGCCGTCAATATCGGCATCGACAAGGCTTGGGCGGGTGGCGTGGCGCCGTTCCTGCTCGGCGATGCGGTCAAAATCGGGATCCTCGCGGCGCTGCTGCCCATGGCCTGGCGCGCGCTCGCCGCGATCCGCCGTTAGCGCGTGGGTTGGCGATCGACGCGCCAGCCCGTCTTGGTGAGCAACTCGATGGGGCGGAAGCGCCGCTTGTAGGACATCTTGTTGCAGTCCTCGATCCAATACCCGAGATAGACATAGGGCAGGCCCAGCTCTCGGGCCCGCTGGATGTGATCGAGGATCATGAACGTGCCCGGGCTTCGCTCGGCGCGATCGGGAGAGAAGAAGCTGTAGACCATGGAAAGGCCGTCCTGGAGACGGTCGGTCAAGGCGACACCGAACAGGCTCATGTCGGGGTCGCGGTACTCGATCATCAAGCTCTCGACGGGCGTGTCTTCGACCATCGCGCGGTATTCCTCAAAATCCATCTGCGCCATGCTGCCGTCTTGATGGCGGCTCGCCTGATACGTCGCGAAGTGCCGGAAGTGTTCCGGAGATGCGAGCGGCGGCAGGGCGACGGCCTGCACGTTTGCGTTTCGCGCCAGGACACGGCGAAAGCGACGATCGGGCGTGAAGCGGGCCGCTTGAACGCGAACCGGAACGCAGGCGGTACAGTGGTCGCAATCGGGGCGGTAGACGATATTGTGGCTGCGCCGAAAGCCGGCTTGCGCCAGGACATTGTGTAGCGAATCCGCCTGCTCCCCACGCAAATGGGCGAAGACCAGGCGCTCCTGCCTGTCGGGCAGGTACGGGCAACGCATCGCCGGCGTCTTGTAGAAGCGAATGAGCGGAGTGTCGGGAAGCTTGTTCACGGCCGCACCAGCCGGTCCATCTTGCGGCGACGGCCGATCGTTGCCAAGCGCCGCTTACTGTTTCTTCTGCTGATGCAGTTCCGGGGGCAGCACGGTGGCCCGCCGTTTCAGGACGACCGAAATTCGCCGGTTCTCGGGTCGGGTCGGGTCCTCTTCGAGCAACGGCTCCTGATCGGCCTTGCCCACCACTTGCTGGATGCGTGCCGTTTCGACTCCCGAACCGATTGTTCCCCGTCAGCACCCCTGAGACAGATTGATGTGTTTGGCTAGCGGAGGATTTTCGGCTCATCGTCACCGTTGAAGGGGATGAGGATGAGACCGATGAAACAGACGCC
>VGES01000032.1 GCA_016869765.1 Alphaproteobacteria bacterium | reverse complement strand
CGATGCCCGAACCCCCGAGGCGACCTGGCGAGGCATCGGTCAACTCCTCGAGGCCTTCTCCCCTCAAGAGTGCGCCAACTACCTCACCAACGCCGGATATGCTTCAACCTAAGAGAATCGCGCTCTAGTATGACCATGCTTCTGTCGCAAGCAAAAGCCCTCATTGGTTGAGAACTGGCGCTGCTCAGGACTGATTACTTCGATTGCCCCGCGTTCAGGCGAGCCCCCTTGGTCGACACCCAGGGCCGCCACCCTCGTCGATGACGCCATCGACTGTCACGATGATCTCGAAGGTACTGCAAATCTGGCACAACCAGCGCTTTTCGGCGGCGGGTCTTGGTCGAGAGCGACAATGCCGCCTATGTCGAGCGCACCTTGTACAAGACCGACGCAGTCGAGGCGTTCGTTGCCGGCCTGGCTTCTTTCCAGCGCTCGTCTAAACCGACGACCCTCGCAAACGGGGCTCACTCGACCGCGTGCACGACGAGCGGGTCGGTACGGCCACGCACGGTGACGCGACCGATCGGACGTATTCGAAAATCATCACCCGCGAGCGCCCGTGTCGCCTCGGTGATCAAGATGCGCGTTCCGTGCTGCTTGTTGAGTTCCTGGAGCCGCGCCGCCGTGTTCACCGCATCTCCCAACAACGTGTAGCTCAGCCGTTCGCCCGCCCCGATCGTGCCGCCGATCACCATGCCCGTATTGAGGCCGATCCGGGTCGCCAGGCGGATCCCACCCGCGAACACGCGCCCTTCGACCGCACGCTGAATTTCGAGCGCCGCCTTCACCGCTGCTTCGGCGTGTCGATCGTTCGGCAACGGCATGTTGAAGCTCGCGAACAGGCCGTCGCCGATGAACGTGTTGACGACACCGCCATGCTGCTGAATCGGTTCGATCACCGCCGCCAGGTACTCGTTGAGCGCACGGATCAACGTATCGGGCGATAAGTGCTCCGAGAGGGCGGTGAACCCGTCGATGTCGGTGAACATCAGCGTGGCTTCCCGCGTCTCTCCGGCGAGACGGCCGTCGCCCGAGCGTTCCAGGAGCGCCGCTGCCACGCTCTCGCTCACGTACTTGCCGAACGTGGCGCGAATGCGCTGCCGTTCGCGGAGCCCTTCCACCATACCATTGAACCGCGAGGTCAGTTGCCCGATCTCCTCGTTGGAGGTCACTGGCAGACGAACGTCGAGGTCGCCGCCAGCCACACGCGCCATGCCGACATCGAGCCGCTTCAGCGGCCGCGTCAGGCTGCGTCCGACCCAAAACAGTGTCACCAAGAGTCCGAACGTCGAGGCCCACAGGTCGACCGCTATCTCTCGCACCAAGCGGTCACCTGAGTAGCTCAGAATTTCGCCGGCGATCAGGATCAGCGGCCCGAGCGCCACGAATAGGAGGGCCACTCCGATCTTTTGGGAAAAGCGCCCAAAGAACAGCCCCAGGTTGGCGCCATGCCGTTCGAAGAGGTGGGTCGTGAGGCGCTCAAGGTAGCCGCTGATGAGAAAGTAGACGACGACGAACACGAAGATCACTTGAATGACAACGGTGAGAATGGCATCGAGCCACGTCCCCCGCGGAAGATCGGGCGCCAAGGAGGCAGGCGGCAGGTCCGGCGCCACTTGCGGCAAGATCAGGCGGTAGGTCAGCAGCGCGAGCATGGCCAACGCGGCGCGGCCAGCCGAGCGAAGGGGTAATTGGGTGAGCGTCCGTTCTATACGAGCGAAATCGCGACCGGATTCGAGATAGGAACGGACAGGGGCAAAAATCCTTCGTGCCCAAAGGTGCAGGAACACGAGCAGCACGAGGGCCGACGTCAGGACGCTGTGAAAGAGCAACCCCGGCACTCCGGCAATGGTCGTGAAAATCGCGATGATGACGACGTCGATCGCAAACGGGACCACCATGGCCAGGTAGTAACGACGCTCGACGTCGGTCGAATGCGCCCGAAAGGTCGCGGCATTGGTTTGGCTCGCCGCGAACGAGGACGGCAGTCCCCTTGGCTCACTCATAGGCCAATTCCGCCATCCACGAACAGCGCCGCACCCGTGATGGCCTTGGCGGCGTCCGAAGCGAGGTACACCGCCATGCTTGCGACGTCGGTCGGTTCACCAACCCGGCCCAGCGGCGTGCGCGCGATCGTCGCCGTCCTCAAGGCGTTGGCGCGCTCCTCGCCGAACCGGGCGACCTGGCTTCCCCAAATGAACCCGGGAAGGATCGCGTTGACCCGGACGCGGCCACCGTCGCGCCTCGCTTCGAGCGCCGCCGCACGGGTGAACGCCAACATGGCGGCTTTGCTTGGCGCGTAGGCCGTGCTCATCAGGCCGCCTTTGATCGATGCGACCGAGGCGGTGTTGAGAATCACGCCGCCGGAATCGGACAACGCTGCGAGGCCGTGCTTGGTGCCGAGAAAACAGGATTCGAAGTTGATTGCGAGCTCAAAGCGCACGTCCTCGAGGCTCAAGGATTCGATCGGCTTCATGACGGCAAAGCCGGCATTGTTGACGAGGATGTCGAGCCCGCCGTAAACGCGACGCGCTTGGGCCACAGTCGGCGACCAATCGGTCTCGGCGGTCACGTCCTGGCGCCAGTAGGTGGCCTCGCCCCCGGCCTCCCGGATCATGCGGCAGGTGGTTTCGCCCCCTTCGGCCGTCCGCCCGGTGACGAGAACGCGAGCGCCTTCGCTCGCCATCGCACGCGCAATGCCGCGACCGATCCCCGAGGTGGCCCCGGTGACGATCGCGACTTTTCTTTGGAGACGCCCGGTCATCTACCGTCCTCAGATCGTCGCGCCGCCGTCGACCACGAGAGTGGCGCCGTTGATTCCGCGCGCGGCATCCGAGCAAAGAAACACGGCGAGGTGGGCGATATCGGCAGGATCCCCCACGCATTTCAGCGGTGAACGGGCGATCGCCTGCTCGCGCATGGCGTTGGCTTTCTCTGCGCCGAGTTTCATGACCACCGTCGGCCCCCAGATCAACCCGGGCAAGATGGCATTGACGCGAATGCCGCGGGCGTCGCGAATCGCCTCCTGAGCCGCCGCACGGGTGAACGCGAGAATCGCAGCCTTGCTCGGTCCGTAGGCCGTGCTGCCGACGCTACCGCGGAGCGCCGCGACCGACGACATGTTGAGGACGACGCCGCCCGCGTTCAAGCGCTCCAAAGCAAACCGCGTCCCGAGGAAGCAGCCTTCGAGGTTGAGCGTCAACTCGAAGCGCACATCGTCGAGGGTCATTTCTTCGATTGGTTTGAGAATCGCCCGGCCAGCGTTGTTGATCACGGCGTCGATCCGTCCGAACGCCTCCTGCGTGCGTTCGAGCACGTGTCGCCAGCTCGCCTCCTCGCGCACATCCTGGATGAGGGCAATCGCCTCGCCACCCGCTGACCGGATCTCGGCCAACGCCGAGCGTCCAGGCTCGTCTTCGGCATCGGGCCCGGTGATCACGACGCGGGCGCCTTCGCCAGCGAGTGCCAGAGCGCAGCCTCGCCCAATGCCCCACGTCGAGCCGGTCACGATGATCGATTTTCCGGCAACGCGCGACGTCATGCGGCGGAATACCCATCATCGATCACGATCGCCGAGGCCGTGACGAATCGCGATTCATCGGACGCGAGATAGACCACGGTTTCGGCGATGGTTTCGGCCGAACCCTGAAGGGCCTGTGGCAGGGCCAAGGGGCCAGCGGGCGAGGAGAGTCCGTGCAACGGCTCCGGACCAGCGAGGACGGCGTTCGCGCGGATGCCGTCGTTCTTGGCGCCGCATTCGAGCGCGACCGACTGGATGAAGATGCGGATCGCCCCGGCGATGGCGCCATAGGCGGCTGCGTCCGCCAACCCGACTTGGCCCAGCACGGAACTCACGACGACGAACGAGCCGCGGGCCCCACCCTCGCGCATCATCGGTAGCGCGTGCTTGGCGGCCAACCAGCAGCCGACGAAGTTCGTATCTTCGATCGCCCGCACGTCGGCGAGCGTCGTGTCGCGAATCGACTTCTTGAGATAGACCTGGGCCGCGTTGACCACGATATCGAGACGCCCATAGGCCCGTTTCACCGCGTCTAGCGTCGCTGTCCAGCCGGTCGCATCCGCTACCTGCTGCGCCGCGTGCTGTGCACGGCCGTTGGATTTTCCTATCTGTTCGGCGGTGGCCCTAGCCGCCGCCTCGGCACTATCGGTCGCGAACACCGCCGCCCCCTCTGCCGCCAGGCGCAGCGCACAAGCACGCCCGACCGCCGATCCGGCGCCGGTGACCAACGCGACCTTGTCGCGGACCCGGTTCATCGCGCTACACCGAAACCACGAACAGGCCGATCGTACACACGATGGCGGCCGTCCAGGCGAGCGACCGGAGAACATGCTTGTCGGCGACGTAGGCCGCGAGGTGGCCGAGGCGGAACAACACGAACAGCACGGCTAGCGTATCCACCCAGGTCTGCGGCGCGTCGCGCCACTCGGCGATGAGAACCCCGGCGATGAACAACGGCAAGTTCTCATAGCCGTTCTGGTGCGCCCAGTAGGCTCGACGGCGCCACTCATCGGGTTGATGTTCGACATAGGAACGCGGGGCGCGGTTGTCGTAGTCCTTGCGCCCTTTGGCCAAGCTGACCGACACGATAATGGTCAGCCACGCCCCCAAGATCATCCAGATCGCGATCGTCATCGTTCACCCCTGCCCCGGACGGGGCGCCTGAGGCGCATCCTGCCACACGCCAGCGCCAAAAGGACGAGCGGTGTTCACTCGAAATGGTGGCAGCCACCGCCGCATGAACCACCCGTTCGTACGCCTAGGGCTGGCCGGAAGGGCCTCTGATAAGGTTCAATCCAGAAGGCTCAGACGAGGGACGCTTGGACCCGAGATTGTCGTGGACGGCCCGTGAGGCAGTCGCCGCGCTGCGTCGGCGCGAGGTGGCGCCGCACGAACTCGTGGCGCTCGCCGCCGATCGCATCGCCGCCGTCGACCCAGTCCTTAGGGCAATGACGACGTTGTGCGTCGATCGGGCCGCGCGCGCGGCGCACCGCATCGAAACACCGGATCCGATACCGCGGGGCTACCTCTACGGCCTTCCGATCGCCGTCAAGGACCTGATCCCGGTTGCCGGCGTGCGCACGACCTGGGGCAGCCGGATCTTCGCCGATCATGTTTCGACGCAATCCGACTACGAGGTCGAGCGGTTGGAGGCGAAGGGGGCCCTCATCATCGGCAAGACCAACACGCCCGAGTTCGGTGCCGGTGCCCAGACCTTCAACGACGTGGTCGGCACGACGGTGAACCCGTGGAACACGGCCCTCACGCCTGGTGGTTCGTCCGGCGGTTCGGCGGTCGCCTTGGCAACGGGTCAAGCGTGGCTCGCCAACGGCACCGACCTGGGCGGCAGCCTCCGCATCCCGGCAAGTTTCACCGCGACGGTGGGCCTGCGTCCGACACCGGGCCGGGTGCCCTATGGGCCACGCATTCGTCCGCAGGACACGCTCAGCGTCCACGGGCCGATGGCCCGCACCGTCGGGGATTGCGCATTGCTCCTCGATACCCAGGCTGGCGCCGATCCCCGTGATCCGTTGTCCTACCCCGAACCTGAGGTGCCGTTCGTCGAGCACATCGATCGGGCGCTGACCACGGGACGCGTTACTGGTGCCAATGGCCGGCAACTCTCGGTCGCGTGGAGCCGAGACCTCGGGCTATTCCCGGTCGATGCCGAGACGGCCGAGGTGTGTGAGTCTGCCGTGCGCCGGCTCGAGCACTTGCATGTCAGCGTCGCCACCGCGCATCCGAATCTTTCCGGGGCAGAGGACTGTTTTCAAGTGCTGCGGGCCGAGCTATTCGCCGCGCAACATCGCGACACGCTCGCCAAGTATCGCGAGAAATTGAAACCCGAAGTGGTCTGGAACATCGAGAAGGGTCTGGCGCTCGACGCGATCCAGGTGACCGACGCGCGGCGACAAAAGGCCGGCATGATCGCAGCGGCAATGACGTTCTTCGCGACCTACGACATTCTTGCCCTACCGACGACCATTGTGCCGCCGTTCGATCACCGACGCCGCCACCTCGATGCCTTCGGCGATCATCGGTTTGCCACCTACGTGTCGTGGCTGGCACCGACATTTGCGATCACGCTCTTGGGTTGCCCGGCGCTGTCACTCCCGGTCGGTTTCACCAAGTCCGGGCTGCCGGTCGGGCTTCAATTGGTCGCCGCGCATCGCGATGAAGCTCGCCTGCTCGCGCTCGCGGCGCTGCTCGAGGCCGATCTTGGACTAGCGCTCGAATTGCCGATCGATCCACGTTCCGGGCGAACATGAGTTCGTCGTTTGCTCAACGCGTGGCAATCATCACCGGCGCTTCTTCGGGAATCGGCCTTGCGGTCGCAAAACATCTGGCGCGTGAGGGGGCGACCGTCATCCTAACTGGCCGCAATCGAGAACGCGGCGAACGCGCCATTGCCGATATCGGCGCCAAGCAGAGTTTCTTTTGGGCCGCGGACTTGAACGACGGGGGCGCGATCGAGCAACTCCTTCAAAGGACGATCGAGCGACATGGGCGGATCGACGTCCTCGTGCAGTGCGCCGGGCTAACGGGTCCCTTCGCCGCCTTGGGCGAGTATCCACTGGCGGCGTGGGAGGAATTGCTCGCCGTCAACCTGACGGCGCCGTTTCGCCTCATGCGGGCCGTCTTCCCGGCAATGACCGCCCAGCGACGTGGTGCCATCGTGAACGTGGCGTCGATTGCCGGCCTCGCGGGGGCGGCCAACCGAGCCGCCTACATTGCCAGCAAACACGGCCTCGTCGGTTTGACGCGCGCGGCCGCCCTCGAAGGGGCCCCGGTCGGCGTGCGCGTCAACGCCGTCTGCCCGGGCGGCACCGATACACCCATGATGCGCGCGTGGCTCAAAGACGATCCCGCCGCCATCGCCGCACGCGGCGCCGCAACACCGATGGGACGCCTTGCGACCCCCGACGAAGTCGGGGCCATGATCGTGTGGCTCTGCTCGGACGCTGCAAGCTACGTCAACGGCGCAATCATTCCCGTCGACGGCGGATCGATGGCGATGGTGCCGTCACGGCCACCACCGCGACCGACCTAGGCGTCCGGTCGGTCAGTCCATTCGTCGACCGCGAGCCCCAGTCGCTCGTGGAGCCAGTCGGCAACCAAGCGGCGATGACACCACTTCCCCGGTATCGCGAGATTTTCGTAACACTGGAGGTGAACCTCCTCGGTCCCGGCGAGGGCAACGACGTCGATGACCACTTGCTGCGGGTCGAGCGGATCAAGGATCTCGGCCAAATAGCGCGCGCGATACGCCTCAAAGGGTAGTTTCAGCATGGTCGGGTGAGGCGCCAGCGCGCGATACATCCGGTAACCCGCGGGCGCCCGCCGCGGCGGAAGACGGGCAATGCACACCCGACCCGGGCCGCGAAAGCTCCAGAAACTCGACGTGTAGAGGCGCATGACCCGAACGCTAGCACCGCCCCTTGACAATCCTCTTTATTTCTATATTTCTAGAAACATGGAAATAAAGAATGCCATGGCGGGGTTTGGGGCGTTGTCCCAAGAGACCCGGCTCCAAGCGGTCAGGCTGCTGGTACAGGCCGGCCCTGAGGGGTTGGCGGCGGGCGACTTGGCGCAGGCTATGACCATCGCTCCATCGACGCTGTCGTTTCACTTGAAAGACTTGCAACGGGCCGGGTTGGTCCAGGCCGAACGCCGGGGCCGACAGATTCGCTACCGGGCCGACTACGTCGGCCTCCGTGGCCTTCTTGATTTCCTGATGGAGGACTGCTGCCAGGGCAACGCGGCCATCTGCGGCCCCATGCGCTCGCGGCTGAACCAGCAACCCTGTTAACCCACGGAGACGGTCATGAAACGATTACATGTGCATGTGAAGGTCAAGAACATCGACGAATCGATTCGCTTCTACTCGACGCTGTTCGGCAACGACCCGACGGTCGTCAAAGACGACTACGCCAAATGGTTCCTCGAAGACCCCCGCGTCAATTTCGCCATCTCACCGGGCGCCGAGAAGACCGGGATCCACCACCTCGGAATCCAGACCGAAAGCGAAGACGAACTCGACGAACTGGCCGAACGCCTCGAAGCCGCCGGGGAGGCCGTCGCCCACCAGGACAAAGCGAACTGTTGCTATGCCCTGTCGGACAAGGCCTGGGTGCGCGACCCGGAAGGCGTTTCGTGGGAAACGTTCTTTACGCATGGCGCCATCACGACCTATGGTCGCGACCGGGCCGCCGAGCCGGTGACGCAGCCACCGGCGTCGCAGGCCAAGGGATGCGGCACGACCTGTTGTGCCGCATGACATCGTGATCAACGTCCTCTTCCTCTGCACCGGCAACTCGGCTCGCAGCGTCATGGCCGAGGTTCTGTTGGCGGCGAAAGGAAGGGGACGTTTCACCGCCTTCAGCGCGGGATCCCGCCCCGTCGGCCGTGTGAATCCCCACACCCTCGCGACGCTACGCCGACACGGACTCGCGACGGAAGGCCTGCTTTCCAAGAGCTGGGACGATTTCGTCCGCCCGGGGGCACCGGCGCTCGATATCATCGTGACGGTGTGCGATTCGGCGGCAAACGAATCTTGCCCGATCTGGCCGGGCCGGCCCGCGACGGCGCACTGGAGTTTTCCAGACCCGACCGCCGTCCGGGGAGATGACGCCGTGATCGAACGATCGTTCGAACAGGTGTTTGCCGCCATCGATCGCCACATCGCGGCGCTCACCAGACTTCCTATCGAGCAGATGAGCCCGAACGAGATCGCGACGCGCCTCGCGGCGATTCCGCGAGAGGTCGCAGCGTGAACTATCGCGCGTTGTCGGCCGAACTGATCGGCACCGCGATGCTCGTGGCGGGCGTCGTCGGTTCCGGAATCATGGGTGAACGCCTGGCCGAGGGAAACGTGGCGATCGCCCTGCTCGCCAACAGCACGGCCACGGCGTTCCTGCTGTTCGGGCTCATTCATCTCATGGGGCCGATCTCGGGGGCACAATTCAACCCCGTGGTGAGCCTCAGCGCCGCGATCGTCGGCGAACTTCCTTGGCGCCGGCTGCTTCCGTTCGTCATGGCCCAAATCGTCGGCGGGGTTCTCGGAACCCTGATCGCGCACGGCATGTTCGACCATGCCGCATTCGTTTGGTCCGAGCGGGTTCGCACAGGCCCGGCGCAGTGGCTGGCCGAGGTCATGGCGACGTTCGGCCTCATCCTCACGATACTCGGCGTCTCGCGCTCGCGGCCCGAAGCGGTGCCGCTGGCCGTGGCGCTCTACATTGGTGCCGCCTACTGGTTTACGGCCTCGACCTCCTTTGCCAACCCGGCCGTGACCATCGCCAGGACGCTGACCGACACTTTTTCTGGGATTCGACCAGCCGACGCCCCTGCCTTCATCGCGGCGCAGGTCGTCGGCGCGCTGCTAGCCGTCGGTGCCTGGCGATGGATCGCGCCGGCCAGGTCCCCAAAGGCCGGTGACTCGGCGTAAGATGGCCCAATGCGGCCGCTCAGAATCCTGACGTTGTTCCTCGTACTCGCGTGGCCCGGGGCGCTCGCGTACGCCGCCGGATCGGCGCACGACTACGACTTCGTCGCCATCGACGGCCAACCGCTGCCGTTCAAGGGCTTTGCCGGCAAGGTCGTGCTCGTGGTCAACACCGCGTCGTTCTGCGGTTACACAGACCAGTATCGTGACCTCAAGGCGCTATGGGACCGCTACCGCGACCGTGGCCTTGTGGTTCTCGGCGTGCCCTCGAACGATTTCGGCGGCCAGGAACCGGGCAGCAACGACGACATCAAGGCGTTTTGCCAAGCCAACTACGATGTCGACTTCCCGCTCACCGAGAAGGTGACGGTAACGGGGGCGGCAGCACATCCGTTTTACCGATGGGCTCGCCAAGAGCTCGGTGCCATGCAAGCGCCGACCTGGAACTTCCACAAATACTTGGTCGATCGCTCGGGTCGTTTGGTTCGCGCATTCGAAACCACGATCCGGCCCACGGCGCCGCAGGTGCAACGGGCGATCGAGGCCGCGCTGGCCGCCCGCTAATTCGCCAATCGTCATGATCGCCGCGTAGAGTACGAACGATGCAACGTCATGTGCCGCTGAGTGGGACCACCAATCTCCGTGATCTCGGCGGCTATGCCACGACCGAGGGCCGCCGGGTACGCTGGGGCGCCGTGTTTCGTTCCTCGTCGCTGGCGACGATGACCGGTGACGACGTGAAAACCTTCTCCAGCCTCGGCATTCGCACGATCTGCGACTTCCGCGGTGAAGATGAGCGTCAGGCCGCGCCGAGCCGACTTCCCGAACAATCGCCACCGCGGGTCGTTCACCTCGGGATTCGTCCCAAGGTAGGCGGCCCGCTGCGCGAGATTCTCCGCACCGGCCAAACCTCCGGCATCGACGTTCGTCAATTGATCATCGATGCCTATCGGGCCTACGCCCAGGATCATGTCGAACAGTACCGCGGACTGTTCGCCGAACTCCTTCGCCGGGACACCCATCCCCTGTTGTTTCACTGCGCCGCCGGCAAGGATCGAACGGGCTACGCCGCGGCGATCGTGCTGTCGGCCCTGGGCGTGCCGCGCCAGACCGTGTTCGAGGACTACGAACTCACCAACCACTATTGGAAAGGGACGAGTTCGCTGCCGGGCACGGTCGATGTCTCGGTGCGGGCGCCCTTACTCAAGGCCGATCCGGCCTACCTCGAATCCGCGTTCGTCGGCATCGACGAAGCGTTCGGATCGATGGCCGGCTACCTGCGTGATGGCCTCGGGATGGATGCCGGCGCCATCCAGCACCTCCGCGCGATGCTCCTCGAATAGCGCCCGCGGCGTGGCGTGACCTAAGCGTTCAGGGCGCCGAGGATTCGGTCGGGCACGTCGGAAAACACAGCGTCGACTCCCCAGCCGAACAACCGCCGCGCGATCTTCGGTTCGTTTACGGTGTAGGACAATAACGGCACGCCACGAGACTTGAGACGCTTGACCTCTTTCTTGGTCAACGTCTTGACGTCGACGTGGATCGAAGCGAAGCGCCCAGCCGCGTCCAGCGCCGCCTCCGTCGGCGGACTGCTCGACAGCAGGCCCAGCGGATACTCCGGCGCCACGACCTGGAACACGCTGCGGGCCTCGGGATCAAAACTCGAGACCAGCACGTTGCCGGTTCCCGCCGACCAGAGCCCGCGCAGGGCTTCGGCCACGGCGACCGCCGTCGCCCGTGAGCGGCCTGGGCAAGGCTTGATCTCGACGTTGGCACCAAGGCCAAGGCGCTGGCAGGTCGCGACGAACGCCGCAAAGGTCGGGATGCGTTCGCCGACGAAGGCCGGTGCAAACCAGGAACCGGCATCGAGCTTGATGATTTCGGCATAGGGAATGGCCGCCACGGCGCCGCGCCCGTTGGTCGTACGCTCGAGCGTATCGTCATGCATCAGGATGAGGACATCGTCTGCCGTGAGCTTGGCGTCGACCTCGACCCACCGCGCGCCCAGGGTAGCCGCGCGTTCGATCGCCACCAGCGTGTTTTCCGGCGCATGACCGCTCGCCCCGCGATGACCGATGACGGGCGGTACCCTCATTGACGGACTCCGTTCTTGACGGCGACACCTTGGCGAGCCGTCGCGGGCGTTGCAACATGTTCCAGGAACCCCATGATTTCGCCCCTTCTCCTCGCGCTCGACCAAGGAACCACGAGTACCCGCGCGATCCTGTTCGAGGCCAGCGGCAAGCCGATTGCCACGGCGCAGCGCGAACTGCCGCAGTCCTATCCGCGCGATGGATGGGTGGAACACGATCCCGAGCGAATCGTGGCCGATGCGCTCGCGGTTTGTTGGGAGGTCGTGAATCAGCGAGGCTCGCGACCGATCGCGGCGCTCGGGATCACGAACCAGCGCGAGACCACCGTGATCTGGGATCGTGCATCCGGCAGGCCGGTCTACCCGGCGATCGTCTGGCAGGACCGTCGGGGAGCCGACGCCTGTCAGGCCCTGGCTGCCGCCGGCCATGAGGACTTTATCCAGCAACGGACCGGCCTCGTGCTCGATTCCTACTTCTCGGCGACCAAGATCGCCTGGATCCTCGATCATGTTCCGAACGGCCGCCGCCGGGCGGAATCGGGGGAACTCGCCTTCGGAACCATCGATTGCTTCTTGATCGCGCGCCTGACCGACGGTCGCGTCCATGCGACCGACATCACCAACGCGAGCCGTACGCTGCTCTTCGACATTCACCGACGCCGCTGGAGCCCGGAACTGCTCGACCTGTTCGGCATCCCGCCGGCGCTATTGCCCGAGGTCAAGACGAGCGCCGCCGACTTCGGAGCGACCGGCATGGCGGGCGTCACGGTGCCGATTTGTGCCGCCATCGGCGACCAGCATGCAGCGCTGGTCGGCCAAGCCTGCCTCGCTGCTGGCATGGTCAAGGCGACCTTCGGGACCGGCTGCTTCGTGTTGGCGAATACGGGCGCGACCCCGGTTCGCTCGACTCGCCGGCTGCTGACGACCCCGGCGCATGCCCTGACCACGGACGTCGCCTATGCTCTGGAAGGCAGCGCGTTCAACGTCGGAACCGCGATCAAGTGGTTGCGGGATGAACTCAAGATCATCGCCACAGCCGACGAAACCGAGGCCCTGGCGCGATCCGTGGATGGAAACCATGGCGTCTATTTCGTCCCGGCGTTCACCGGATTGGGCGCGCCCTATTGGGACGCCGCGGCACGTGGTGCCATCGTCGGCCTCACGCGTGACGCCGGCCGAAACGTGCTGGTGCGGGCCGCCTTGGAAGCGGCGGCCTACCAGGCGGCGGACCTCCTTCGCACGATGCAGGCGGACGGCATGCCAGCCCCCATCGCGCTTCGCGTGGACGGCGGCATGGCCAACAACAACTGGCTCATGCAGTTCCTGGCGGACGTCACCGGCCTCGCCGTCGAGCGACCACGGACCACCGAAACCACGGCGCTCGGAGCCGCCCTGGCCGCCGCCCTCGGCGCTGGTGTCATCGCCTCGCCCACGGCGATCCCCGAACTCTGGCAACGGGCGGCCCGCTTCGAGCCGCGCATGCGCCCGGCCGAGCGCGACCAGCTGATCCAAGGCTGGGACGCTGCGGTGGCTCAAGTGCGACAACACTGAAATTCCCCCTACAGCCGCGCCGGCAAGATCGCTAACGTCGTTCTGACGCAACGGGTTTCGACGCGAGGGGGGCCATGTTCGACCTACTGATCAAGGGGGGCACGATTGTCGATGGCAGCGGCGCCGCCAAACGGACGGGAGACGTCGCGGTTCGCGATGGGATGATCGTCGAGGTCGGCCGTGTCAGCGGCATGGCCCGCGAAACGATCGACGCCGACGGCCTCATCGTCACGCCGGGCTGGGTCGACATCCACACGCACTACGACGGACAGGTTACGTGGGATCCTTTGCTGACCCCTTCGTTGTGGCACGGAGTCACGACGCTGGTGATGGGCAATTGTGGAGTCGGATTTGCGCCCGCCGCGCCGGACAAGCGTGACTGGGTCATCGGGCTCATGGAGGGCGTCGAGTCGATTCCGGGTGCCGCCCTATCCGCGGGAATTCGCTGGGGTTGGGAGAGCTTTCCGCAATATCTCGATGCGCTCGAACGCATGCCACGGGCGCTCGACGTGGCGGCGCAAGTCGCGCATGGCCCCGTTCGGGCCTACGTGATGGGCGAGCGCGCCGGCGAACTCGCGACCCCAGACGACATCGCGGCGCAGGCCAGGATCGTGCGCGAGGCGATGGACGCCGGGGCCATCGGATTCTCGACATCGCGCTCGCTCCTCCACCTCGACGTGAACGGCGAATTCGTGCCCGGCACTTTCGCCGGCGAAGACGAGTTGGAGGCTCTGGCCCGCACCGTCGTCGAATCGGGCCACGGAATTTTCGAGCTTACGGTGAGGGGCATGACCGGATTTGACCGCGAGGGCCCACCCGAAGAGATCGCGTGGATGCGGCGGGTGGCGCAAAAGACCGGATGCCCGTTCACGTTCCTGCTCGGCCAGACCCACGACTATCCGGATGTCTGGCGCAAGGTGCTTACCACCTGCGAAGCGGCCTCACGCGACGGCGCGCGAATCTACCCGCAGGTGTTCGGGCGGCCGACCAACTTCCTGTTCACGTTCCAGGGTGTGAACCCGTTTTCGCGCTACCCCGCGTTCAAAGCGATTGAACGGCTGCCGTGGCCTGAACGTCTCAGGGCGCTGCGCGATCCCGCCGTCCGCCAACGCATCCTGGCCGATCACGACCCGAATGACGATGCGTTCCGGAACATCATGAAGAACTGCTGGGCCGGAACTTACGAACTCGGCCGGCCACTCAACTACGAACCCGATCCCGAGGATACGATCGCCGCACGCGCCAAACGGCTGAAGATGGATCCGGCGGCGCTGGGATACGACCTCCTGCTCGAGAACGACGGCACCGCGGTCCTGTACTTCACCGCGTTCAACTACGCCGACGGCAACATGGACACGATTCGCGAGCTGCTCGTTCACCCGCTGTCGGTACTCGGCGGCGGTGACGGCGGCGCGCACGTCGCCTACATCTGCGATGCGAGTGTCCCCACCTTCATGCTCACCCATTGGGTGCGCGATCGCACGCGCGGGGAACGCCTCGGGCTCGAGTGGGTGGTGCGCAAGCAGACCTTCGACACGGCGCGCCTCTACGGCCTGTTCGACCGTGGCCTGATCAAGCCGGGCCAACGCGCCGACATGAACCTGATCGACTTCGATCGGCTTACGCTCGAATCGCCCCACTTCGTCAACGACCTGCCGGCGGACGCGCTACGTCTGATGCAGACGGCCCGCGGCTATGTCGCCACCTTTGTCGCCGGACAGGCTGTTCAGCGTGAGGGGCGGGAAACCGGCGCCCGTCCGGGCAAACTCGTTCGCGGTTGCGCCGACCACTAGACCCGAGAGGACGACGCCTCGAAGATCAGGCAGGTCTCGGTGCCGTGGGCGAGCAACTTGCCAGCGGCATCGGTCAGGCGTCCCTCGGAGGTGGCCGTGCGCCCGCCGAGGTGAACGATTTTCCCTTCCGCCCGGACGCGCCCGGTCTCGGGCATGACCGGCCGGATCAGATTCAGCTTGAACTCGAGGGTCGTGTAGAACGTGTCCGCTGGCAGCATCGTATGGACGGCGCAAGCCATGCAGGAATCGAGATCAGCGGACGTCCACCCGCCATGGACGGCGCCAAACGGGTTGGCGTATTCGCGGTTGGGTAAGCCTTCGAAGATTGCGCGCCCTTTTTCGACCTCGACCAGACCGAAGTCGAGCGCCCGACAAATCGGCGGCGCCGGCAGTTCACCGCGCAGCAGCGCCTGAAGAACGTCCAAGCCCGTCCGTCCCTTGAGCTTGGCAAGCGGCAGCGGCGCGAAATCCCAGCCGTCCTTGGACCACGACGTCATGACCAGCCCTCCGCGGGATGCGGCCGACGATCATGACCAGGGCGCCCCGGCTCCAGAGCCGGGGCAACACGTCAGCCGATCTGCAGCTCCGCCAGCACGTAGTACTGCTTGAGCCGGTCGTAGCGCAACTGCACCGGGATGTAGTCCGGGCCATGGGTCCAGATCTCGAAACGCGGAATCTGGCCCTTGTTGAGGATCACACGGTCGCACTTGAACGTCCCCGCCGGGACGGTGATCTCTTCCTCGGCCACGTATTCCAGGTCGAGCGTCGCCGCCACCGGGGTCACGGTCGTCGAATTCCCGATCAATGGGCCCGAACCACCGTTGCCGAGGGGCGAAGACGCCATACGCGGAAAAATTCTCTGCGCGGTTCCCTTACGCGATTTGTCGAACAGGGCGTTGGTCCAGGCGTCACACGCCACCGCGTGACTGACGAACATCGGAGGATGGCCATCGAGCGGCCAATGTTGCGACACCCGCCCCATGTCGGCGGTGAAGGTCTCGCATTCGACCCCCTGCTCGTCGAAACGAAACCAAGCCGAGCCCTGGAACTTGTCATGGATGGTCAGGCGCACGAAGCAATCGAGGGGGCGCCATTTTTCGTCGACGCTGAACGTCACGTCGCGCAGCAGATCGTCGTCGTGCATCTCGGTGTGGGCGCGCATGGTCCGTCGCCCGTCGCTGTGGACGGTGCAGGTGAACCACTCGCGGCCCATCAGGCCGACGTTGTCGGTGATGTAATCGATGCGGCCGCGGATCGTGCGGTGTTTCATGGCAACCCTCGCGAAAATGCAGAAGGGGCGGCCTTTGGGGCCGCCCCTTCACCGTCGACTCTGATCAACGCTTCACTTTGAAATCGACGAAGCGCACGTTGCCGTCCGAGTGCAACGTGATGCCATCCACCTTGCTTTCGCGCCAGGCGAACTGCGTCTTGTACTCGACGAGTGGGACCCAACCCACCTCGAACATGAACGTCTCCTGAATCTCGACCAGGAGGGCGTTCTGCTTCGTCACATCGACCTCGCTCTTGGCCTGCTCGAACAAGGCATCCACCTTGGGGTTCGAGTAGCGCATGAAGTTGTTGAGGCCGCCCTTCTCCGGGGTGAGGAAGTTGAGGGCCACGGCGTAGGCCGCGTCGATACCGATCGGCTTGGACGTGTCGATGATCGCCATCGGCAGGTCCTTCTTCACCAACTGGCGATCGGCGAACTGCTGTTGCGGCATCGGCTCGAGTTCGACCGGCAGACCGATGTCGCGCAGGGCCGTCCGGATGATCGTCGCCGTCGGGCCGACGATCGATTCACGTTCGACGACGAAGTGAATCTTGAACGCGTCCTTGAACTCTTCGAGCCCCTTGCCGCCCGGGAATCCCGCTTCGGCGAGCAACTGCTTGGCGCGTTCCGGGTTGTAAGCGTACTGCGTTCGAGCTTTGTGATAGCCGGGGTACGCAGAGGGAATGCCACCTTCATATTTCTTGGCATCGCCGAGGTACACGTCCTTGATGATCCGGTCGTAGGGGATCGCGTGAGCGACGGCCTGACGCAACCGGATGTTGTCGAACGGCGCCGTACGCCAGTTCATGATCATGACGGCCGTCGTATTGACGTATTCGCCGCCCACCTTGACGCCGCGAATGCGCTTCAAGGCCTGGAAGTCCTTGAACGTGACGCTCTCGATGACGTCCGCCGCCCCGGTTTGCAGGCTGGAGAGACGCGAGGATGCTTGCGGCACCTTGCGCCAAATGATGCGATCGAACTCCGGCTTGCCGGCGTAGTAGCGCGGATTGGCCGTGAGCGTGATCGACTCGTCCTTCTTCCACTCCTGGACGCAGTACGGTCCGAAGCCGAAGACGCCCGTCGTGTTGGCGTACGTGTGGCTCCACGGATCGTCCGGGGTTGCCTTTTCCATCATCTTTTCCTTGTCGTAGATGTTCAGGCCGAAGATCGGCAGAACCGCAAGGAACAGACGATTGGGGATCTCTTGACGGATCGCGACGGTGTAGTCGTCGATCTTCTTGACCTCATCGCCCAAGTCACGCGGATCGGGCGAAGGGGCCGGTCTGTTTTCACGCCGCGCTTCGTTGGCCGCGTTGCGTGCCGCCAGCATACCGCCGACCGGCTGATGGAAACTCTTCACCGAGCCGAGGTTGGTCAGGAAGTACCCGATCGCTGCTGCACCGCTCACCGACTTGGCGCGCGCGAACGTGTAGAGCACGTCATCGGCGTTGAAGGTCTCGCCGGCGCAACCCACGACGTTGCGCCGCAACTTGAACGTGTAGGTGAACGTCTGCGGATCGAAGGTCCAAGATTCGGCGAGTTTGGGCTGGTACTTGGTGAAATCGAGCACGCCAAGCCCTTCGGCGTTCTTGCCCTTGGGCGTATAGCCGATCAGGCCCTCGAGGACCTGGTTTTGGCCACCGTACGACGCCGGGACCGTGCCGCCCGCCCCATCGACGTTGAGATTGGTCGGTACGTTATCCGACAGGAACACGAGATCGGCGGCCATCGCCGACCCCGCGGCAGACGCGGCCAAACCTGCCGCCGCCAAGACGCCTATCCAACGCTTCGTCATCCATTCCTCCCCGAGGGTTGATCGCTCGTGATGCGATTGTAAGATCACACGAGTTCCCCCGGACTCTCCGGGATTCTGCGAGGCCAAGTCAAGCAAAACGGCTCCGCGGCAGTACCGTGAATGGAGGTCTCCTTTGGCACGTTCCCCGGTCGACATCCTGCAGGTTCAGACCTTGCCCTGGTCGCTCGGGCTAGGCGAGGCGCGGCACGACGTCCAGGTCCGGACATTGAGTCACGATCCGGTGACCGGGGCCCGGAGCGACCTCCTCCGCTATCCGGCCGGCTGGAACCGGCAGACCGCCGAACACCTGACCGTGGACGAGGAGTTCTACGTCCTTGATGGCACTCTCGAAATCAACGGCTTCCGCTACCGCCCCGACAACTATGCTTACCTGCCTGCCGGATTCGAACGCCGGCACGCCGCCAGCGAAGAGGGGGCCGTCGTACTGACGTTCTTTTCCGGGGCGCCAAAGGCCCGCCCCGGGCGGGGAACGCCGGATCTGAGCCGATGGGTCGGTCGAATCGATCCCTACGTCACAATCTGGAGTCCCGATCCGCAAGGTTTGGCGGTCGAGGCTGAACTCAAGGCCGGGGCCCGGGTCAAGCTGCTGCGCGAGGACCCGGTCACGAAGGCCCAGACATTTCTGGTCGGGTTCGTCGCCGTGTGGCGGGATGAGCGTCAGCTCGAGGCCGCGACGGACCTCGAGGCCTACCTGTTGGGTGGCGACTGTACCCTGGCAGGGCGTGGGGTCATGCGCCAGGGGGCCTATGCGTGCCGCCCGCGCGGTACCCGGTTCGGTCCGCAGGGTTCGTTGACGCCGACCGTCATGCTGGTGCGGAGCGCTGCCGGTCCGTATCGCGTCGTCGAACATGGACGCACGACCGTCGACCTCGATGTCTCGGCGAAATCGCCGGGCGGACCGAACAACCAACCCACCGCCGACAACCCGGCTTGGTAAGGAGGCGCCCATGGCCCGGCCCCACATCGAGTTCATTCACGCCTTCGACATGCCCTGGACAAAGGGGCTTTACGGCGGCGCGCGGAACGACGTCGAGCACAAATTGCTGAGCTACGATTCGGAGAACAGCGAGGCGAGCGTCCTGGTCCGCTATCCCGCGGGCTGGACTCGCGGCGAGGCCGAATACCTGTCGGCGGACGAGGAGATCTATGTGCTCGATGGCGCGATCGAGATCAACGGTCGCCGCTATACGCGCAGCGCCTACGCCTATTTTCCCGCCGGCCATGTCCGCCGCACGGCGAGTTCCTCGGGCGGCGCGGTGGCGCTGACGTTCTTTTCGGGTGAGCCGCGTGGCGCGAAGGGGAATCCCCCGGCCGGGCTCTATGACGAACGTCGGTTCATCGCGTGGAAAAGTCTGTTCGAAGAAGGCTGGGACGCGGACTACTCCGGCGTCAACAGCCCGGAGATCGCCGCGTCCGGCTCGCGCAAGAAATTGCTCCGCACCGATCCCAAGACCAAAGACCAGACTTGGTTGATGGGGATATTGCCGTCGTATCGGGAGAAGAAGGTCGAGAGCCACCCCGTCGTCCAGGAGTGCTACATCATCGACGGAGAGTTGCCCGGCAACTATGGCTTGATGTTGCCCGGCGCGTATTTCTGGCGGCCCCCGGAGATTCTGCACGGCCCCTTCGGCTCGAAAACCGGTTCCATCGTCCTGTCGCGCACCAAGGGCGGGGCTCTTACGGTCGACTACTACGACCTCGATGAGCCACACCGCTTCGAACCCGTGCACCGACCGGTCGTGCCACCCGAGTTTCGCATGTACGCCCAGGCGAAGCGGCCCCGGCCACGATACTAGCGCCCTAGGGGCGCCGGCGGGTGATTGGCGATCCAGTGGCGCGCGATGTCCGCGCGTCGGCAAATCCACACGTCCTCGTAGCGCATCACGTAGTCGAGGAAGCGCTCCAACCCGGCCAACCGTCCAGGATGACCGACAAATCGTGCGTGCAGTCCGACCGACATCATGCGCGGCGTGTGTGCACTTTCCCGGTAGTAAATGTCGAACGCGTCCTTGAGATACTCGAAGAACTGCCCGGACGTACCGAACCCCGGAGGTGCGGTGAACTTGGCGTCGTTGTTGGTGAAGGTGTAGGGGATGACGAGGTGCGGTTTGCTCCCGACCGTCGTCCAAAACGGCAAGTCGTCGGCGTAAGAGTCCGAATCGTAGAGAAAACCACCTTCTTCGACGACGAGTCGGCGCGTATTGGCCGACGGGGAGTAGCGGCAGTACCAGCCGAGTGGTCGTCCGCCGGTCGCCTTCGTGATGCTGTCGATCGCGCGTCGGATGTGCTCGCGCTCTTCCGCTTCGCTCAGCAGGTGATGACTGATCCAGCGCCATCCGTGGCTACAAACGTCGAACCCTGCGTCGCGAATGGCTTTCGACGCCAAGGGATTGCGTTCCAACGCCAAGCCACAGCCGAAGACCGTGATCGTGATCTGACGTTCGGCGAACAGGCGCATCAGGCGCCAAAACCCGACTCGGCTGCCGTATTCGTAGAGCGACTCGGTGACGAAATCGCGACGCCCGGCCCCAACCGAGGCCACGGGGACTTCGCCGATGTAGGTCTCGGCCGCCGGATCGCCTTCGAGGATGCTGTATTCCGAGCCCTCCTCGTAGTTGAGCACCAGGTTGAGCGCGAGACGGGCACCCTGGGGCCAGTTCGCGTGCGGGGGATTCGGCCCGTAGCCGATCAGGTCACGAGGATAGGTCATCGCGGAACACTAGCGCGCCGTCCCCGAGGCCGTCAGCCGGAACACGACGGGGACCTCCAGGCGATCTGCGGCCAATTGCCCGCCTCGGCGGGCGGCCCGGAAGCGCCAGCGCTGCACGGCTTCGGCGGCGGCGGAATCGAGCACCCGCCAACCGCTCGATTCCTTGACGGTGACGCGCTCCGCCCGTCCCTCGGCGTTCACGTGGACCTCGACCACGACTCGGCCTTCGAGACCGCGCTGCCGCGCGAGCGGAGGATAGGCTGGGGCCGCGTTGCCGGCGTCTGTTTCGACAGCGGCGCCGGCGTCGCCGTTGTCCTGACCAGGCGGCAGAGCGGCCAACACTTCGCGCGCCGCCTCCATGGCGGCGATCGGGGCCTCGGTTTCGGCCCCCCCATGTTGGGCCGCCCGATCCTCGGACAGTGACGCCTTGTCGGTGGTCATTGGACCGAGCCGCGCTTCCGGTTGTGGCACCGAAGCCGCTGACGTTCCGGAGGCTGATTCCAGCGACAATGGCTGCTCTGCCGGCGCGGCGCGGCGCGGGTTGCGTCGTCGTGGAGGCGGCGTTGGCGGCTCGACGATGGCAGGCGGCGCAACGTTTCGCGCGTGCGACGGCGCCGGACCTTGGTCGGCTCGAGACTCGGCCGCAATGCTTGTCGCCGGAACCGGTTCGGCGGCCGGTCGCGACGGATCGATAACGATGTCGATGATCAACTCTCTCGACCCCGTTGGAACCTCTCCCATCATCGATATCCCGGCGCCGACAACCGCGGCATGCGCGATGAGCGATACGAAAAGTGGGCGCATCATGGCTGCGACGGGACCGAAGCGAGGCGGCGATCAGGAACGACGAAGAACGGCTGTTCGGGCCCGCTGATCATCGCCGAGACGCCATAGACACGCTCCAGTAGCGCGGCATCGAGAACCTCCCGAGGGCCTCCGGCAGCCACCACTTTGCCGGCGTCGAGCACGACGAGACGATGACAGAAGCGGCCCGCGAGCGTGAGATCGTGCAGGACCACGACAACCGCCCCGCCCGACATCGCCCGCTCTTTCAAGACGTCCATGACCCGTAGCTGATGTCCCGGGTCGAGGCTCGCGACCGGTTCGTCGGCCAGCAGGATCGGTGCGTCCACGGCGAGCGCCCGGGCCAACATGACGCGCGTCCGTTCGCCCATCGAGAGCGTGGTCACAGCTCGTGCCAAAAGCGGGGCAATCTCGGTGGCCTGTACCGCCCGCGCTATCGCATCGCGATCACGCGCTGCCGGGCTCTGCCAGGGCGAAAGGTGGGGCAACCGGCCGAGGGCGACGATCCGTTCCACCGCCAAAGGCCAGTGGGCCGGGGCACCCTGGGGCAGGTAAGAGACCAGTCGTGCCCGTTCGCGCTGGGACCATCGCTCGACCCGCCGATCACCGATCGAAAGCGCCCCGTGCCGCAACGGTACGAGACCAGCGATCGCGCGCAGGAGCGTGGTCTTGCCTGCCCCGTTGGGCCCGACGATACCGACGATTTCGCCGGGCACGATCTTGAGCGTTACCGGTCCGAGGACCGTCCGTCCGGCAAGCGCGACCGCGATCTCCTCGAGTGCCAACAGGCTCATGGCATGGTCCGGCGCGTCGTGACGACGAGATAGAGGAAGAACGGCGCGCCGACCATCGCGGTGACGACGCCGATCTGGAGCGGCGAATTGGTCGGAACGAGACGGGACGCGAGATCCGCCGCCAACAGAAGAACGGCGCCGGCGAGCGCGCTCGGCAGCAGGAGCCGCCGCGGTTCATAGGCGACGAACGGTCGCAACAAATGGGGAACGACGAGTCCGACAAAGCCAATGCCGCCGGTCACCGAGACGATACCCCCGACCGACATGGCAACCCCGATGACGATGAGCAGCCGCAGTCGAGGCAGCGAGACACCTAGTGTTTGCGCGGCCTCCTCTCCCAGGGTCAGCGCATCCAGGCTCCGTCCCGTAGCGAGCACGAGGGCGGTCCCAACGAGGATCGGTGGGAGCGCTAGCGCCAGATGGTCGGTCGACCGGTCGGCGAGCGACCCCAGGAGCCAAAACACGATTTCGAGCGCCGCATATGGGCTCGGCGCCAGATTGAGCGCGAGCGCCGTAAGGGCTCCAGCGATCGCGTTCACCGCCACGCCAGCTAGCACCAACGTGGTCGTGCTGGCATCGCGGCCGGCGAGCGCGAGGACCGCGGCGACGCTCAGCATGGCGCCGGCCATACCGCCCAGAGGCAACGCCCAGCTCCACCAGGCGCTCACGCCGAAATAGAGAACGATCACCGCCCCCAAACCCGCCGTGGCCGACACGCCGAGGACGCCAGGATCGGCCAAGGGGTTGCGCAGGAGCCCTTGAAGGGCCGCGCCCGCGAGTCCAAGCGTCGCCCCGGCGACGGCGGCCAGCACCGCGCGCGGCAGTCGAATCTCGCGAAGAATGAGGACCGCCGTGTCCGGGTCATTCGACCAAATCTCTGGTATTGCCTGGATGAGCCGAACCGTCACTGGACCCACGCCGAGCGAGGCGATGAAAAGAACGATCAACGCGCCCGTGAGCCCCGCGAGCAGAACCGACGCCGCCCGACCATCCCGGAGGGTCGGCGGCGCGTTCATCGCGCGGCCTCCGCCAGTCGTTCGACCGCCTCGACGATGAAGGGTCCGCCGCACGACCATAGCGCCGCCGGAATCGACACGACCGTCCGGCGGCGCGCCAGGTCGCCCAGCGCAGGATGACGAAGAAGCTGGGCCGAAAGCGACGGACGTCGCTGCGGGTCATCCGGAATGATGACGACGTCCGGGGCCGCTGCCAGAAGTTGCTCGAGACCGATCCGCGAAAATCCCACCACCCCTCGTCTGGCCGCCACGTTCTCGAGGCCAGCAGCCGTCAGCGCCTCGTCGAGCAACGTTCCCTGACCGTTGGTGAACAGGCCCGATCCGACCAAGAGGGCGGGGCGGCGAGGCCCGACGTGGGCCACGCGTTCGAGCCGCCGATCCATGTCGTCGAGGAGAGATCGCCCGCGTGCTTCCTCGCCCAGTGCGGTGGCGACATGCATGACCTGCTGTCGGACGGCGGCAAAGGAATCGATCAGCGGCAACTCGATCACCGGGATGTCGTGGCGACGCAGGATTGCCACGGTTGCGCGAGTCGTGAACACGCCCGCGATCACGAGATCGGGCTTCAGTACCAGCACTTCCTCGGCGAGCCCCCGGTTGTAAACAACCTTGGGCAGGCGATCCGCCACGTAAGAAAACGACGGGTCGGCCGAGGTTCGATAGAGCGACACGATGCGCGCAGGGTCGGCGAGCGTGACGACCAACTGATCCGTGCACAGGTTGATCGACACCACCCGCTGCGGCTTGGCGTTCGTTGGCCCAACCAACCCTACGATCAGGACGATCACGATGGCGATCCCTCGCATCATCGAAGTTGGCTCACGCCCCGGCATCAGAAGGTGGCTCCGATGCCGGCGAACACGCCGCGGCCGTAGCCGCGCAGGCCGTCAGCCGTTTCGTATTCACGATTGAGCACGTTGTCGGCACGGACGAACAACCGGACGTCGTCGCGAACGGCCAGCGTCGCCGCCACCCCGAACAACAGGTAGCTCCCCTTGTAGAACTCGACCGCGGACGCGTTGGGATTGCCCGTAATGTCCTTGGTCTGGCCGATGAACTGGCCGGTGGCCGACAACGTCAGCGATTCGTCCACTCGATAGCGTACGTCGCCGTCGAGCTTGTGGCGCGGCCGACGGAGGAGATCGCCGCCCGTCGTCGCGTTCTCCGCCCGCGTGAACGTGTGATCGAGTCGAACATCGACAGCCGGGGTCGCTCGCCAAGCGACGAACGACTCGAACCCTTCCATCTCGGCATCGTTGAGATTGCGCACCTGTGAGTTGGGGAACACAAAGACGGTATCGATGAGATTTCTCACGTCGCTGTGGAAGTAGACGCTCCCGACCGTCAGCACACCGCCCAACAGCGGTTGTTCGGCGCCGAGCTCCCAACCTTTGGCGCGTTCGGGCACGAGATTGGGATTGCCACGGAACGTCCCCCCGATCGAGTTCGCCGTGAAGCCGAAAAGTTGGAACAGCGCGGGGGCACGGAATCCCGTGCCGTAAGTGCCCCGGAACTTCGTGGCCGTCGATGTCAGCCGATAGACCGGTGTCGCGCGGTACGTGAACGCTCGACCGAACGCGTCGTGATCGTCCAAACGGCCGCCAAACGTGACAGTGAAATTGTCACGAATGGTCCAGTGGTCCTGCACGAAGAGCGCGTTGGTACGCACTTCGGCGTCGCTCGTGCCGCGCACAATGAAGCCGCTGAAATTCGACGCCTGACGATCGATCAGTTTCTCCTGTTCCGTCTCGAGGCCGAGCGAGAGGACGTGATCGTCGATCCCGAAGTAGTCGTTCTTGACGTCGATCTTGTGGCGCAGCCCTAGGTTGTTGCTGACCTGACGCGTGTTGGCAATGTCGGGCAGGTTCTTGGTGTCGCGGTGATGGCGGGTGAAGGCCGTACCCACGGTGGTCTCGACGTCCCCGGCCAGGAAACGCGTGCGAACCTCGGCCCGGCCAAACCATTGGCGCGTACGTTCGGTTGCGTTGCGATCTTCGATGGGCTGATCGGTGTCGACCGCCGTGCGCAGGTGATGGCCAACGAGGCGGACATCCGAGCGGTCACTCAAGGGAAAATTGACCTTGAACACGCCGTTTCCATTCTCGTAGCCGTCAGCCTCGTCGCTCGCGCCGGCCGCCAGCGATCGGAAACGCGGCGGTGTGATCGATTGGCCCTGCGAGGAGTAGCGGCTGAGCGAGCCGAAATAGGTCAGCTTACCGATGGCGCCGCCCATCGCGCCTGACCCGACGACGGTCGAGAACGAGCCCCCCTCGACGGAAGCTGTAGGCCGCAATCCGGCACTACCTTGTTTCGTGATGATGTTGATCACGCCCCCGATCGCCTCGGAACCGAACAGCGTTCCCTGTGGGCCCCGAACGATCTCGATCCGATCGATGGCCGACGTGGTGAGATGGGCATAATTGAAAGCTCCGTTGGGCGAGGACGCGTCGCCGATTTCGATGCCGTCGATGAGCACGATGGTGTGATTCGAGTTCGTGCCGCGGGCGAAGATCGACGTCTGACGACCTGGACCACCAGATTGGACGACCCGGAACCCGGGGACAGCGCTCAGCACATCGACGACCGTACGCTGTTGGCGAGCTTCCATGTCGCTCGCAGTTATCACCGTGATCGAGCTGCCCACCTCTTCGGTCGGGGTCTCGAGACGCGTGGCGGTGACCACGGTATCGGGGACACGGGTTTGGGCTAGCCCCGGGGCCACCATCGACACCAAGAACAGCAAGACGGCGAGAAAACGAAAGGACGTCATGACGCAGCTTCCTTTGTGGAGAGGAAAGGGGGAGCGTCATGCGTCGACGCTGGCCGAAGCAGCGCGACGGAAAGCAAACGTTCAGCGACGGATTGCACCAAGGCAGACTCCGACAGCGACAACGCACAACGTCGTCACCGCTACGGACGTCCGCACCACCGGCACACCCCGACCGACGGTTGGGTGACGTGTGACGGCAGGTCTCCTGGCTAGCGGGTCGCTGCCCCGTTCCGGCCTTCCCGGTTTCCCAGTGGCACGTTCGGAACGGGGCTCACCGCTCACAGTTGCGGGGGCAGCCACGGACTAGGCCGGTTGGGCCATACCGTGTTCCCTTTTCATCCCCTCATTCGGGGAACCGTCGGCGTTAACTATGGCAAGCCGCGGCCTCGGCCGCAAGGTGGCGGGAAGCGATCTAACGCGACGTCGGCGTAAACCACTTCTCCTTGGTCAGGCCCTTCCACACCTTTTGCACGGCCTGAGCGCCGCGCGCGAACACGTCGGCTTCGTCCGCCACCGTCAGGCGGCCATCGAACACCTGCAGGCGTCCGTCGGTCGCCACGTTCTTCACCGCGGCCCCGTTACAGTACAGGAGGTTGTTCAGTGGTTCGGGTGGTGCCGATCCAGCCCCGAACAGGAAGCCCGAGACGTCGATCGTCGAAAAGTCCGCCTTCGCCCCAGGCGTGAGCCGTCCCAAATCGTCTCGCCCCAGCCCCTTGGCGGCGACGAGGGTGGCGCCCTCCACCGCGGCCCAGATCGTCGGCATCTTGACTGGCACCCGATCGGCCATGAGTTTCGCTCGAGCTTTGCCGCCGATCACCGCAAGCTTGAGATTCTCGACAAAGTCGTTCGAGTGCGTGTCGATCGCGACCGTCGTCGGAATGCCCGCGGCCAGCGCTTCCGGATAGGGCTGAGTCGCGCCGCCAGCACCGCCTGCTGACGGACAATGGGCGTACACCGCGCCATGCTTGATCAGGATCGCCGGATCGGTTCGCCAATCGATCGCCATCATGTGGGCTCCGAACAGCGGGCCATCGAACGCGCCGTGTTTCTCGAGCCATTGTGCGGGCGACAGCCCACCCCAGAGCCGCCGAACCGCAGCCGTCTCGGTGGCGCGCTGAGACAAGTGGATGTGGATCCCGGTCCCGAGTTCGCGCGCGGCCGCAACCAGAGCGGTCAGGGTTTCCTCGGTCTGGGTATCCGAAGCATGGGGCGACATCATCGGTTTGATGCGCCCGTCGCCCGCGTTCATGTGTTTTCGCCCGAACGCCAAGTTGGCCTCGATCTCGGCCAGGGTTCCGCCGACTGAGCGGAACAACACCTTGTCGTCCTTGCGAAACCAAATCTTGTCGAGCCGAAGAACGCCGGGGATCATGCCACCCGGATACCCACGACAACCCCATTTCTTGGCGACGCGGACGTAGGACTCCGCTTGGCGCAGGCTGAGGCTCATCTCGACGTGCGTGGTGCAGCCGGACTTGAGGATCTCCGCGAGATTGAACGCCGTCAGGTCGTCGAGTTCCGCATCGCTCAAGTTCTCGACGAGTTCGATCGGTCGTCCATAGGACCTTCCCCCCTCGATCAAGCCCCGGGTCGGCGTCCCGCTGGCGACATGGGTGTGGCCATTGATGAAGCCCGGCATCACGAGGTGGTCAGGCACGGAGAGCCGGGGTAGGTTGCCGCTGATTCGGCCTGACCGGACTTCGGCGATGTGATCCCGTTTGATCAGCATCGAACCATTGCGGATCAATCGATGTCGGCCTTTTTCGTAGGCCAATAACCAGCCACCTTCGACCACATAGGTGCCCGACGGCACCACCGGCCGCGGCGCCTGAACCACAGACGTAGCCGCCCGACGGGCGCCGCGCGATGCGGTGCCCCGCCCCTTCACCTTCTTGGCTATGGCTCTCCCTCGCGTCAAACTCGTTCCAACACCATCGCGGCGCCCTGACCGACGCCAACGCACATGCTCACCAGCGCATAGCGCCCCTTGCGTCGTTGAAGTTCGGCCACCGCGGTCTGTACCAGTCGCGCACCGCTCATGCCGAGCGGATGACCAAGCGCGATCGCGCCGCCGTTCGGATTCACGCGCTCAGAGTCATCGGCGAGCCCGAGTTGGCGGAGAACGGCCAGCACTTGGCTGGCAAACGCCTCATTGATCTCGACGACGTCCATGTCCCGGACGGCGAGCCCAAGGCGTGAGAGGAGCTTCTGCACGGCGGGCACGGGTCCGACCCCCATCACCCGCGGCGCCACGCCATGGGCAGCGGCCCCCAAAACCCGAGCGCGCGGCATCAACCCGTGCGTTCGCGCGGCGCTCTCGTTGGCGAGAATCATCGCAGCCGCACCGTCATTGATTCCCGCGGAGTTTCCTGCCGTGACCGAGCCGTTGTCGCGGAACGCCGGCTTCAAGTTGGCCAACGCTTCGAGGGTGGTATCCGGGCGCGGGTGCTCATCGCGATCGAGCAGCCGATCACGCGCCGCGCCCCGACCGCGAACAGGCACGATCTCCTCGGCGAGGGCCGCCGCACCCGCCTTGGCCCGCTGCTGGCTGCGCCAAGCAAACGCATCCTGGTCGGCGCGCGAGACCTGAAAGTCCTGGGCCACGTTCTCCGCCGTCTCGCCCATCGCGTCGGTGCCATAAAGCTCCTTCATGCGTGCGTTGACGAAGCGCCACCCGATCGTCGTGTCGTAGATCTCGATCTTTCGGGCAAACGCCGTCTCCGCCTTGGGCATGACCAGCGGCGCCCGCGTCATGTGTTCGACCCCGCCGGCGAGACAGAACGACGCTTCGCCCGCTCGAATCGCGCGCGCCGCCGCCGTCACCGCTTCGAGCCCGGACGCGCACAGTCGGTTCACGGTCGTTCCGGGAACCCGGTCAGGCAAGCCCGCGAGCAACAGCGCCATCCGGGCGATGTTGCGGTTGTCCTCGCCGGCCTGATTGGCGCACCCGAAAAAAACATCGTCGAGCGACCCCCAGTCGGCCTCCGCCCAACGGTCCTTGAGAACGCCGATCGGCGTCGCGGCCAAATCGTCGGCGCGTACGCCGGCAAGCCCGCCGCCGTAGCGCCCGATCGGCGTTCTTACGGCATCGCATACGAAGGCTTCAGTCATGACAAAACCACTCGCCAACCCAAATCATGTCACCGGGCCGCCGACGTCATCGGCCACTGCAGAATACTCTGGCCGAGCAAACGGCCGAATGTCATCGCCGGCGTCACACTCATGCCACCGACATAACAGTTTCCCGAGAGAAGACCCAATCCGAGAATCTCCCCGGCGGCAAAAAGATTGGCGATCGGACGATCGGACTTGTCGATGACGCGAAACGTCCGATCGACCTTGATGCCGGCGAAACCGACGACCGTCGTTCCGAAGTGCCGAACGGCATAGAACGGCGGCTCACTGATAGGAAGCGGTAGGTGTCGCCGGCCGAAGGGATCCCGCTTGGCGCTTACCGCCTCATTGTAGGCGCCCACCGCCCGTCGCAGTCCGGATGTATCGATATCGAGACGCGCCGCGACCGCGTCGAGCGATTCTCCGCGGGCAAACGCCGGATGAACGTTCCATAGCTTTCCGACCTGGGCCACGGTGAGCTCAGGCATGAACAGCCAGGGCGATTCGCGGGCGATGCGGGAATCGTAGACCACCGCGAACATGCGGTCGGGCTGCTGCAAGAGAAGATGCTCCCGAACATCGGGCGTCGGACTGTCCTCGGCCACGAAACGTTCGCCGCGGCGATTGACGTAGATCTCCCACGGCTGGCGCAGCTCAGGGGTCAGTTCGCACAAGGCGTACCATCGCGGTGGGTCGTTGGGGAACGGCTCGCGGTCATCGAGCCAGAACCCGGGATCTTCGACCCGCCCGAACATCGGCAGAAACTTGTCCTGATTGTGCAGCACGGCGCCGGCCGTCAAGGCCATGCGCAAACCGGTGCCCTGCGAATAGGGGTAACACCAGCCGATCCGTTTGTGACCATTGGAGAACTCGGGATAGGCGGTCTCGCTCGCACCATAGCCCCCAGTGGTCAACACGACGTTGCTGCCGTAGTGGGTTTCGAGCGCACCTCCGTTGGTCCGCGCGCGTACGCCGCGAACCGCCCCCGTACCATCCTGGACCAGGCTGAGCACTTCGGTTGCCAGGCGAAGCGTCACCCCGCCCTTGCTGATCTCGGCGTCGAGCTGTGGCCGGATCACATCGAGTGCAGCCTTGCCCTTCTTGGGTCCGTAGTAGGTTCGCGGCACGCTGTAGGTTTCGTGCTGGGGCATCAGCACCGGCATGTCGTTGAACAACTCGAGTCCGCTGTCGAGCAGCCAATGCAGCGTATCGGCAGCGTTGTCGACTTGAATGCGGACCATGTGAGGGTCGGCTGTCCCGCGGGTGAGCCGCATGACGTCGGCGAAATGACGATCGGGATGATCCTCGATGGCCCGGTCTTGTTGCAGCCGCGTGCCGGCAGCGCTCATCTCGCCGGACGACAGGTGCAACGTGCCGCCAACCTGGTCCGCGTGTTCCAGCAACAGCACGCGTGCCCCGCGCCGCGCCGCAAAGATCGCGGCCGGCATCCCGGCCGTCCCGGCACCGCAAACGATGACGTCCCACTGTTGCGCCATGCCCGCTCCCCCGAAGGCATCTTAATGGGCTCGCCGGGGAACGACGACGAAAACTATTGCAGCGGCGTGGCGAGCCGACGCTTGATTCGGCGCAGCACGGCACCGAGGACAGGAACCAGTTCGTAGACCTGCGAAGCAGCGTCCCAATGGTCGAAATGGCGGATTGCGCGCCCATCGGCCCCGAAATGAACCTCGCTCATGCCGAGGACGGTCGCCTCGCGACCGTTCTTGCGGCGAAAGGACAGCGTCCAGCGGAGGTAGCAGGCCGTGTCCGAGAACGCCACGTCATCGATGACTGTCTTGGTCTCGCCGATGTCGCGATACATTTGTTCGAAGATGCGGATGACGTAGTCGAGGCCCCGACCTTCGTTGAACGGATCCTTGAAAAGGATGTCGGGAGCGCAGACCTCGGCCAACCGCGACAGGGTCTGGGGAGAGATGGACTGCATCACCGCGACGTAGCGATCCGCCGCGGAACGGAGATCCATCACGCCTTGCCTTTGCCGCGGCCGCCGGGAAACAACGTGTAAGAAATGTCGCTGCCGCGCGCGGCGAACTGCATGGCGACCCAACGACCGTCTTCGGTGTACCAAAGCGTGATGTTGAGATCACCCTTGAGGTCGTAGCGCTTGGCCTGGACCTTGGTCCCGTTGCCGAGCTCGACCTCTTCGGCCGGTCCCGGGGCGACCTCGACCTTGAGCAGGCCCCCGCGCTGGGTGTCCAGCAGGGCATGCTGCTTGATGGTCGCCATGTTCCAGTACGTCGCCGACATGGTCCCGGCGGGATAGGTGTCTTCGCCGCGCAGGGTCTTGACGCGCAAACCACCGGAGGTTTGCTCGCCCGTGACCTCGTACTTGGTACCGTCGTCGTTGGTTTTGGTTTCGAGGCGGAGCAACCGACCAGCTTTCCAGATCTCGCGGTTGTGATGCTCGTAGCGGAACAGCGTCACGAAGCCGAGCTTTATCTGAAGTTCGACGTCGACCGCGACATGGGTCTCTTCCCCAACGTCGCGGAAATCGAGCCGGTGGTAGCCGATCGTTGACCCCGAACGACTGACGGCAAAGTCGAGCAACTCGGTGTAGCCGTGATGAGCCCCGACCGGCTGGTCGGCGGCGGCCACGGACATGACCACCACGATGATTCCCAACGACACGCGAATTGGATGGCGCCTCGGCATTCTTCCGCCTCTTTTCCCCCCGGGTGGACCATCATAGCAACCTCGCGCGCCCGCCACGAGATGATCGGTTCACATCTCGGAGAGACGGTGGTCAGCGACGAACCAGGGCGATTTGCCGAACGTCGATCCCGCCCGCACGGAAGGAGCCCTCGCAGCCCGCGAGGTAGAACTCCCAGATGCGACGAAACTTTTCGTCGAACCCGAGAGACCGGATACGTGGCCAAGCTGCGTAGAAATTCTTGCGCCACTCCTCGAGAGTCTTGGCGTAGTGCTGGCCGAATCCATCGTCGCCCAACCAGTGCAGGCCGACCCTCGAACTCACATCCTGGAGAGCCTTGAGACAAGGCAGCATTCCGCCAGGAAAGATATAGGTTTGGATGAAATCGGCGCGACGCCGGTACTGATCGAACCCCTCGTCACGCACGGTAATCGCCTGCAGCGCGATGCGCCCGCCGGGACGGACGACATCGGCGATCTTGCGGAAGTACTGTGGCCAGTAGGCCTCGCCCACCGCTTCGATCATTTCAATCGAGACCGCATGATCGAATGTTCCCGCCACGTCACGGTAGTCACAGAGATGAAAGGAGAGACGATCGCTCAAGCCCAGGTCTTGCGCCCGCTTGATCGCATAAGCATGCTGTTGCGTCGACAGCGTGATCCCGGTGACCTTCAGGCCGGCGGCGGCGGCGCGACGCGCAAAGCCGCCCCACCCACAACCGATCTCGAGCACGTGTTCGCCGGGCTTGGCCGCGATCAACTCGAGAATCCGATCGTACTTGTGATGTTGCGCTTGCTGCAGATCCGCGGCGTCCGGCCGATACACGGCCGACGAATAGGTCATGCTGGGATCGAGCCAGAGCTCATAGAACTCGTTGCCCAGGTCATAGTGGAACTGAATGTTCTTTCGACTCCCGCTACGGTTGTTGCGTCGAAGGTGATGGCGCAGCTGGTCGACCCAGCGGCTCCAACGCAAGCTGGCATTGTAGTCCTCCTGGCGAATACCGTTGGCGGACATGAGTTCGATCATCTTGGCGAGATCGGGACTGAACCAATCGCCCTCGAGATAGGCTTCGGCGAAGCCGAGCTTGCCACCGAACATCAGTCGCCGAAGTGCCCGCCAACGGCGAACCTCGATGGCGGCCTCGGGACCTTCCTCGCGGCCAACGAGGATTCCTTCGACCCCGTTGGGCAGTCGATACCGCAACCGTCCCAACAGGAACCGCTTCGCGAACGAGCGCACGACGGGCCGATAGAATCCGGGTACCCCCTGGGCACCCCAATCCGTCGACGCCACGCTCAATGACGCATCAGCTTCCATAGTCCCCTGACCCCGACCACGCCCCCCAGAACTACCCGGACGGTAGCAAAACGGATGACTCCACGCCCCTGCGGCTTTCCGGGCCCAGGGGCGCCGTGGCCCGCCCGACATAGTCGACGACGACCTCGGTTGTGGCGGGGTGAGGCATAAGGCGCAATCCCTTGCGCCACAACCGCAACGCTTCCCAGTGAATCCCAGCAACAACTTTGAGGGTCATCAGAGGGTGCCCCGCAATCAAGCGCCAAGCCGCACTGGCCGACCACGGGCGGCGCTCACCGTGGAACGTGGCGTAGAGCAGGTCGCCGGCCCGGTCCCATTCACGGATCACGAGGGCAAAGCGCTCGGCGGGGACGCGCACCTTGAACTCGTAACTCGGCTCCATGTCGATGAACGGCGAGACATAGAACGTCTTGGCGCAGCGCTGGCGGATGATGGCTTGGGCTGGATCGTCGGCGGCGATGAGATAGCCGTGACGCTCACCGAACGTGTTGTGTACCTCATGCAACAACGCCTCCAACCGCCCGTCGGCACGAAAGCAGAAATAGACGGTCAGCGGATTGAAGACGTAGCCCCATAGCCGGCCATAACACTGCATACCGATGGGTCCGTCGGCAGCGTAACCGGCATTGCGCAGATGGTGGCGTACCCATTGGGCGATCGGCATGCGGCCATCGCCGTGGTCACGATCATGGACGCTCAGGAGGGCATTGCGGTTGTACCCGAACCAACGCCCCCGCGCGCCGAGTTTTGGCAACGAGTCGACATCGACGTAAAGCGAAAAGACACGATAGGAGAAGCGATGCTCGACCGGACGCGTCCGGACGTGTGCCACCTGCCCGACGTAGAAACATGACTGGATCATGCGGCATCCACTCTAGCCGCCTCGGCCGATACAACCGAATCGCTCGCGTCCGAGGGTAACAGCCCCCAGGGCGGTGGCGCGCCCAGGGCGGCCGCCACCGCGAACCCCGAGCGAAGCCCGTCCTCGTGAAACCCATGGCGCGTGTAGGCGCCGCAAAACCATGTGCGACGGCGTCCCTGGATCGAGGGCAGCGCAGCATTCGCGGCCGCGGTCGCGACCGTAAAGACCGGATGGTCGTAGTGGAACTCGGCATCGAGCAAGGCTTCCTCCGGTTCGCGCCAGGGGTTGAGCGAAACGAACAGCGGCGGCATCGGTGGAAGGTTCTGCAACCGATTCATCCAGTAGGTCACCGGCACGACGCGATCGGCTGGCTGATCGCTCTGTGCATGATAGTTCCAACTCGCCCAAGCCGCGCGGCGACGCGGCATGAAAGATGGGTCGCGATGAAGAATGGCGCGATTGGTCGTGCACCGATAGGCATCCAGCATCGATCGCTCGCGATCGTCGGCGTCAGCCAATATGCGACGGGCATCGTTACCGTGGACGGCAAGCACCACGTGATCGTAGGCCTCCTCCCCAGCCGCCGTGGCGAGCCAAATACGGTCTGAATCGCGGCGAACCTGCCGGACCGGAGTCGCCGTTCGCACCGTTCCGGAAAAATCGGCAAGCAGGCGGCGGACGTATTCGCGACTACCACCCGAGACGGTCCGCCATTTCGGCCGATCCGAGAAGCGCAGCAAGCCGTGCTCCTCGTAGAACTTCACGAACTGACGGGCTGGGAAACGCTCGATCCATTCGATCGGAGTCGACCAGATCGCCGATGCCATCGGAAGCAAGTGCAGGAACCGGTACGTTTCGCCGTAGCCGCCTTGGGCGAGTACCTCCCCCAACGTCGATCGGGGATCCAACGACGGCAGGCGCGCGCGCACGTCGCGATAGAACTTCGGGATCTCCCACAGCATGCGAAGGAAGCGCGGTTTGAACAGGTTCGCGACCTGGGCAACCGGACCCCACGGCAACAGGCTCGCGTACTCGAAGCGACCCTCATCGAGCGACACGGAGAAGGACATGTTCGAGGGCTCGGTGGGAACGCCGAGATGGGCGAACAATCGGAGCAGGTGCGGATAATTGACGTCGTTGTAGACGATGAAACCGGTGTCGACCGCCGTCCGCTGCCCGTTGCGCTCGATCACCACCGTGTTGCTATGCCCCCCGGGCGACGGCGCAGCCTCAAACAGCGTCACGTGGTGGTGCTTGGCGAGGGCCCAAGCTGCGCCCAGCCCGGCGATCCCGGCGCCAACGACGGCAATTCGCATGGCCATTGGAGGGTTCATGTGCGCATGGCCGTGGAGGTTCGCTCCGCGTCTTTACCCGAGCCCAGCCCTCGCGGATACCGATCATCGCCCAGTCGCCCGCGACGGTCACGATTCAGCGCCCCGGTTTCGCGTCCGAAATTGCCTGCACTCACGACTGACCTCGAACGAACGACGCGAGGCCCGCGCGAAGAGCCTTGAAACGATCCGGATCGACGAGCACGCGCGGCACTTTGTTCTGACCACCGAGGCGGCCTTGCGCCTTCATCCACGCCGCGAAAGCCCCGGGCGCCAGGGCCTGCACCCGCGGTCCCCTCAGACCGAATCCGTCGGCGCGATGCGCTCGATAGTCGTCGTTCGATCGCATCAACGCGGCATCGAGCGCTGCAGCGAAGCGCGCCAGACGTTCGCCGTCCGGCTCGTCGGCGAACTCCACCATGTAAAGATGACCACCGAGATCACCCGGACCGTCCGGAAACACCGGACCCACCGTGAAGTCGACGACGGCAAGCTGCTCCTGATCCGCCGCCGCCGCCATGGCCGACTCGATCTCGGCATCGGTGAGGTGCTCGCCGAAGGCCGAAAGCATGTAGGCGGTTCGTCCGGTGACCAGCAGTCGGGGAGGCCGTTGCTCGACAAAACGAACGGTGTCGCCGACGAGGTAGGACCACAGCCCGGCACACGTCGTGATCACGACCGCATACTCGACGCCGGTTTCGATCGTCCCTAGCCAGTGGCGGCTCGGCTGCGGCGAGTCCAGTTCGTCGATCGGAACGAATTCGAAGAACAGGCCGTTATCGACGAACAAACGCAGCCCTTCGCCCGGCCCGCGATCCGCTGCTGCGACGAAACCTTCGCTCGCCGGGTAGACCTCGCGCAGCAGCGCTTGTGAGCCAGCCAACCAACGTTCGAAGAGACCACGATAGGGCGCGAAATTGACGCCGCCATGAACCAAGAGTTCGAGGTTTGGAAAGTAGTCCACCAGCCTCGCGTCCTTGCGGCCGGAAGCCAAGCGATCGAAGTAAATGAGAAGCCAGCTCGGCGTACCACCGATCATACGAATATCGAGGCCCCGGGAACGCTCCGCCAGCAATGCGACCTTGCGTTCCCAATCGCTGAGTAGCGCGAGCGACTCCGGCGGAAAGTAGCGACGGCGCGCCCACCAGGGCATGACGCGCACCGCGATGCCACTCAAGTCTCCGGCTTGTACCCCGTCCGCCAGGGTGGTGAGGTCGGTGCTGCCTCCCAGCATGAAGGACAGGCCGCCGAGGACACGCGAATCGGGGCGCGCCTGCAGATGGTACGCGAGAAGGTCGGCACCGGCCCGCGTGTTGCTGCGGTTCATCGCGGCGGAGCACGGGATGTACTTGGTGGTACCGCTGGTCGTACCCGAGCTCAAGGCGAAGAACGGGATAAGCCCGGGCCACGTCACGTCGCGCAGAACAGGAAATGCGGACTGCCAATAGTCGCGCCAGAAGTCTTCATAGCGACGCAGCGGTACTTGCTGCTGGTAGTCGGCGACGGTCCGAATCGCTTCGAACCGATGGTCGCGACCAAATTGCGTGAACCGCGCGCGGGCGACCAATCGCTCCAACACGCGCCGCTGCTCGACGATCGGATCGTGCCGCGACAACGCACCCAGGCGCCGCCCCGCATATCGACGCAACAACGGGGTGGCATCGAACATGTCGAACTAGGGTCTCAGGACCGTTCGATGGCGGAAGCTGGGCGCGCGATCGGGATCGAGCGGGACTTTGACGTATTCGCCCCGCTGCCAAAGCGGAACTTGGTCGAGAAACGTCGAGCTGGACATCCAACCGTCCTGTCCGCCGAGCAACACGAAGTAATTCTCGTCGGGGTTGGCGAGGTCGGAGATGTGACGAGCATTCGAGCCATAGCGTGTCGTATGACGGCGATCGGTCAACGCATGCGCCGTCTTGTTGATGGTCTGGCTGCTGCCCGCCACGGGAATGTCGCCGAACACGAAACGCCGCCCGAGGACCGGGATCATGCCGAGCGTATGGGAGAGGGAGAGGCGATGCATGTCGCCCCAGGTGGCGAATTTCCCCCGTCGCTGTTTCGCGGCCGCCGCCGCTTCCTTCATCGGCTGGCGCAACGATGCCGCTGGCGCCACAGCGATGTCCTTGGCGAGCAACGTGCCCAATCGACCCGCGGCCTCGTAGGCGGCCAGCTGCTCGGCGGTGAGGAACCGGCTGGCAAAGACCGTGGCGAAGGCCATGAACGTGACCGCTTCCTTCGAATCGGTCTCGTAACGACCGTCCCACCGCCGCAGTTCCTCGATGATCAGCTGCTCGTCGGGGCTGAGCCACGCCGGATCGACTCGCGCCACGATAGCGTCGCGCACGAGGACCGAGGACTCTTCGCGCACGTCCCGCTGGAGGATCGCCAGATCCTGCAGCGTCACCCGCTGGTTGTCGCGCAGCAGCTCGCCCATGCGGACCACCCGGTCGTTCGGCGAGAAGAAGTAACCGACAGGAACCGGCGACTCCGCACCACGGTTGTTTCCGGTGGCGAGCAGGCCGGCCGGTGGATTGTAACTCGACGGCAATACGCGCCCGTTCACCTGGTTTTGCCAATGGCGCAACGCGTCGGGGGGCAGCACCGCGTCCGACGGCGTTGACGCCGGCCGTTTCGGTAGTCGCGCGGCCAAATGGAGCCCGATGTTCCCATGGCGATCGGCGTACACCATGTTCTGGGCGGACACGGCAAACGGTTCGAGCGCCGTTCGGAACTGCTCCCAATTGCGCGCCCGGCTCACCCCCAACATGGCCGTCAATTCGTCGCTCGCGTCGTGCCCCACCCAACGGAGCGCGAACGGACCACCGGGACCGAGATCCAGGAGGCCGGCATCGGAGATCACCGGACCGTGGGGCGTTTCCCGGATTTTTTCGGTACGGTCGAACCACCAACGGACCTTGATCTGCTCCACGCGCTCACGAAACACATCACCGTTCTGACCACTGAGATCGAAAAGGTCGCTGCTCGCGGCCCTCAAGTTGGTACCGCCCCACGCAACGTCGGGGTTTCGCCCCAGTGCAATGAAAGGAAGTGCTGGCGGCATGAGGCCGACCGCGTGATAGGACGGCGAACGATAGCCGATGATGATCCACAAGTTCGGCTGGGAGACGCCGAGGTGCGGATCACTCGCCAGCAAGGCGCTGCCGCTCGCCGAACGCCAGCCCGCCACCGCCACAGAGTTGCTGCCCGATCGCGAAAAGCCGCCCAGGAGGTCTTGGAACAGCGCCTGACGGGAACTGCGATCGGCGGCGTAGCTCGGGAACGAGGCCGAACCTTCCGCGACCAGTTGCGCCCACAAGCGTGGCCAATCTTCGCGCTTACGCTGCTTGAGCAACGAAAACCAGATGAACCAGTTGACGTCCGCGGAGGCAAGGCGTCCGGCAGTGATCACGTCTTCCGCCGTCCATGGCGCCGGTTCGATCCCCATCACCTTGTACTCGTGTGGAAGCTCGCGGCTGTGGGCCACATAGAAATTCACGCCGCGGACGAAGTGATCGAGCCAACGCCGCGTGTCCTCCGGCATGTTGCGGACGATCTCGGGTGCAGCCTTGCCGAAGTCGACGATTCTCAGAGCGTGGTCGATATCGGCGACCAGCGGCCCACCGATTTCGGCCAGCCGACCCTGCGAGGCGTGCCGCAGGAATTCCATCAACCCCAACCGGAGATGCGCCTGGACGATACCGATGGCAAAGGCGAGATCGTCGTCATGCTCAGCTTCGATGAACGGAATCTGATGGTCGTCCCATCGGATGGTCACCGGCGCACGCAAAGGCATGCCCTGCGTGGGCAACGCCGAAAGGCGCTGATCGAGGTTTGCCGGCGGCGGCAACGGCGCCAAGATCCCGCACGCGCCGAGACCGATCGCCGTCAGCAGTGACCCAATCAGCCTACGCATCGAGAAACTCCTTCACCAGACTTGCGTAGCGTTCCGGCATCGTCCAACAGACCTGTGGTCGCCCCCCCGGGATGCTCACGGTGCGCGAGCCTTTGACCAGGGAGGCGGCGATCCGGTTTTCCGGCACCAGTTTGTCGTGTTCCGCCATGAGGAACAGTGTCGGAATCTCCAGGGATTGAAGAATTGGGCGCAAGTCGAACTTGCCAACCGCCAACAACCCCCAGTGCATGCGCTCATATATAAGGACGGTCTGCGCGACCGCCATCTGGATTTGGTCGAGTTCCTCGTCGCCGCCGTAGTTGTCGACGCGACTGTCCCAAACCTGCTTGAGATGTGATCCGTCGCGCTCGACCTTGGGCACCCCCAACCGGTCCGCATAGTGCTTCATCCGTTCCTCCGTCAGAACCGGCATGCCCGAGAACACGCCGTGCGTGATCCGCGGGCCGGCCTGCCCGGCGATCGCGAGCGCGACACAGGAACCTGTAGCGAAACCACCGACAGCAAACTTGCCGATCCCGAGCGCGTCGATCGCGGCAATGAGCTGGGCCGCATAATCGGTGACCATGGGCGGCGACGACGGTCCGTCCGACAAACCGTAGCCCGGCGTGTCCATCGCAAAAGCGCGGCAGAAGCGCCCGAGATGGGGCAGCGCGCGCTCGTACTGGCGCGACGAAAGAGGAGTCTGATGGAAGAAGAACATCGGCGGACCCCGATCGCCCGCTTGACGAAAATGGACTTGCCCCATCGGAGTATCGACGTAGCCACGTCGGATCGTCATCACGTCCCTCGCGGATTGGATGGTCAGATGGTGTCGCGCGCCACGAGGAACTGCTCGGCCTGTCGGCGCAGGGAATCGGGAAGCGGCGTCGAACGCCGCGCACCGCGATCGAAGTGGACCGTCACGCCTTCGAGGCTGGCGGCCAGTTCGCCGGAACTCGCGTGGAGGAGCCGATGCAGGAACTGCAGTGTTTTGTTCCCGATCTCAACGATGCCGGAGTCGATTCGAATCAAGTCGCCTGACATGAGTTCCCGTTTGTACAGGATCTTGTGTTCGAGCGCGGCCATGCCGGCTCCCGTTTCCTTCATGGTCGTCGCAGCGCCAGCCAGGGCGGCAACGCCGTAGTGCAACCAACGGCGGCGGCTGGGCTTGGGGTCTCCGGGGTCTCGGTCATGCATTCCTCCGGGGTTGTTGCTGCCAAGAAGGTAGTGGTCGGCCGTATCCAGCGCGTCTCGGCTCCGTAACGTTTTGTAACGACGAAACGCGCCAGAACCGCCCATAGGAGTTTGCGGCGCCCCGCGCTTGCCCACACCGATTTATTGTATCTACAATAATGATTCTCGAATGGAACGAGACCAAGAGGCACAAGGTGCTCGCCGAACGCGGGCTAGACTAGCTAGACTTCGCGGCGGCCGTACGAGTTTTCGCTGGCGATAGACTCCGGCATCGCTGAACCGCGACATGTAATACGTCACGTTGAGATGCCCCATCTCATCGCACTCCCAGAGCCGCACGCAACTGCGATGGGTTTCGATCATTCCGGCCATATTGCCTCCCGAGGGCGGCGAGTATGGCCAAATCAAGCGGCTTGGGAAACCGTCAGGGCACGGTGGGCGAATCCGGGGCGGGGCGCGCCGCAGACGGAGCCGCGGCCGGACGTGGCGACGGCGCGGCCTCGGCGTCCTGATCGGGAACCTTGGGCATCCGGGCCCCGGTCAATATGGCTTGACGCCAATCGACATGAGAAATCTTGGCGTCCGTCAGGTCGGCATTGGAAAGATCAGTCTGCACGTTGCGGCCGGTCGGACCGGTCGTATCCTTGACCTCGACGACGCCCACTTTCGCGCTCGTCAAATTCGCGCCGCCCAAGTTGGCCCCAGCCAGATTGGCGCCCGAGAGGTCGGCCAACCGCAGACTGGCTCCGACCAGTTTGGCCTGGGAAAAATTGGCCAAGCGCAGTTCGGCAAACGCGAACGACGCCCCCTCGAGGTTGGCCCTCGAAAAGTCTGCCCCACTCAAGTAACCCTGGGAGAAGTCAACGCCCGCGAGATTGTACCCGGCGAACGCCGCGCGTTGGCCTCGGGATCCGTTCGAATCCACCCAGAGGGCATGGTTGCGCAAGACCTCCTGAATCTCGATCGGGAGACTGGCGCTGGTCGTGCTGAAGTGGGCGCCTGTCAGGCTCGCCGACGTCAACCGGACCTCTGCAAGAACGGCGCCGCGCAGGTTGGCACGGTCGAGTTGCGTGAAGTCGAGGTTGGCGCGTGCCAAATTGGCACCGACCAGGTTGGCCTCTTTCATCTTGGCCGACCGCAAGTTGGCGCGCCGAAGATCTGCGCCGCTCAGGTCTGCCGGCCGCCCGGTCAACTGTTCGGAGGTGTAGCGACGGAAGTCGTCACCCAATTGGCGGTGCTGTGAGAAGAGGAGCGAGCCCGGCCGAAGATCGGAATCCGTCATATTGGCGTCGCGCAGGGTGGCGCCGCGAAAGCATACCCCACGAAGATCAGCGCGGTGGAAGTCGGCGCTCGTCAGGTCTGCTCCCGTGAAGTCGGCGCCGAACAGATCGGAATAGCGAAAATCGGCGCCGATCAACCGGCACTGGCGGAAATTGGTCCCCGCCAGCTTGGCGTCCTGCAAAATGAGATTCTGGAGCGAAAGACCCGAGAGGTCGGAATGCCGCAGATCGGCTCGCCGACCACCGTCGAGCCGCCGCACGAATCGCTCGTGCTGACGAACGAGGTCGACGAACTCCTGCGGCGTCACGACACCGACCTAGGCCAGCATCGTCAGCATGCCGCGGTGCACGACCGCGGCCAAGACTGCGATTGCGACGCTTGCCGCGGCGATCGCCGCAACCTTGCCGAGGGCCTTGGCGGCCTGAGCGAGCAGGAATATGGCCGAGGCCGCGGCGATGGCGAGGGTGGCCGGATCCTCGAACCATTGGGCGTAGGGACCCGGTTCTTCCGTCGAATGCGTGCGACGCCATTCCCTCACGTCGCGTCGACGGAGAC
>VGES01000031.1 GCA_016869765.1 Alphaproteobacteria bacterium | reverse complement strand
ACCGAGTTGGCGCAAGCCTCGCCACCTTCGACAAGAAAATGGCGATCGCCAGTCGGAAGCTCGGGGTTCGCTCGGTGGTGACTTAGGTGGACCGTACGATTCAATCGGCGGATGAGGTTTGGCCGGTCCTGGCGCAGTCGTTGCACGGATCAGTTGGCCGGTCGGTAGCCGCCGACGAGGGCGTATCTGCACCTTTCTCCTGTCCTATGCATCCGTTCATCCATCCGCTGTCCGCGGCGGTGGACCCGGCCTGGGAGGCGCGCTCCGACTGGGAGATCTTCAAGGGCATCGCCAAACGCTTCAGTGACCTCGTCCCGGGGCACCTCGGGGTCGAGAAGGACTTGGTGCTGTCCCCGATCATGCACGACACGCCGGCCGAACTCGCCCAACCCTACGCACCCAAGGACTGGAAACGGGGCGAATGCGACCCGGTGCCGGGCAAGACCATGCCGGCCATGGCGGTGATCGAGCGCGACTACCCGGCGACCTACAAACGCTTCACCTCGCTGGGGCCGCTTCTCGACAAGCTCGGAAACGGCGGCAAGGGCATCACCTGGAACACCCAGCACGAGGTCGAGCGGCTGGCCGAACTCAACGGCGTCATTCGTTTCCCCGGCCCGACGTCCGGGCGACCCCGGATGGAAACCGACGTGCAGGCGGCCGAAGCGATCCTCGCGCTGGCACCCGAGACCAACGGCGAGGTCGCGGTCAAGGCTTGGGCGGCGCTGTCCAAGGCCACCGGTCGCGATCACGTCCACCTGGCGGCGCCTCGCCAGGACGAACGGCTGCGTTTCCGCGATCTCCAGGCGCAACCGCGCAAGATCATCTCGTCGCCGACCTGGAGCGGCATCGAAGCCGAGAAGGTGAGCTACAACGCCGGCTACACCAACGTGCACGAGCTCATCCCGTGGCGCACCCTCACTGGGCGCCAACAGCTCTACCAGGACCACCCCTGGATGCTCGCCTTCGGTGAGGCGCTGTGCGTCTACCGGCCACCGATCGACACCAAGACGATCAAACCGCTGCTCGGCAAACGCGGCAATGGCCACCACGAACTGGTGCTCAACTTCATCACGCCGCACCAGAAGTGGGGCATCCATTCGACCTACACCGACAACCTGATGATGCTGACGTTGTCGCGGGGCGGCCCGATCGTGTGGTTGTCGGAGGTCGATGCCAAGACCGCGGGAATCGCAGACAACGACTGGGTCGAAGCCTTCAATCTGAACGGAGCGCTGGTGGCGCGCGCGGTCGTCAGCCAGCGCGTCCCGTCCGGCATGATCATGATGTATCACGCCCAGGAAAAGACCGTGAACGTGCCCGGCAGCGAGATCACCCACGCCCGCGGCGGCATCCACAACTCGGTCACTCGCGCCTGCCCGAAGCCCACCCACATGATCGGCGGCTATGCGCAGCAGAGTTACGGGTTCAATTACCACGGCACGATCGGGACCAACCGCGACGAGTTCGTCATCGTCCGCAAAGTGGCCAAGGTCGACTGGCTCGACCGTCCGGCCGCGGTTGCGGCGGAGTAGGGGGCGACATGAAAGTCCGCGCACAAATCGCGATGGTCCTCAACCTCGACAAGTGCATCGGGTGCCATACCTGCTCGGTGACCTGTAAGAACGTGTGGACCAATCGCTCGGGTGTCGAATACGCCTGGTTCAACAACGTCGAAACCAAGCCCGGCATCGGCTACCCCAAGGAGTGGGAGAACCAGGAGCGCTGGAAGGGCGGCTGGCGGCGCAAGGCGAACGGTACGATCGAGCCGCGTCAGGGCGGCCGCTGGAAGGTGTTGGCCAACATCTTCGCCAACCCGAACCTGCCCGAGATCGACGACTACTACGAGCCGTTCACCTTCGAGTACGAGCACCTCCAGAACGCCCCCGAGAGCGAAGCCACACCCGTCGCCCGGCCGGTATCGCTGATCACCGGCCAGCGCATGGAGAAAATCGAGTGGGGACCGAACTGGGAAGAGATCCTCGGCACCGAGTTCGCCAGCCGCTCGCGCGACGCCAACTTCGAGGCGGTGCAGAAGCAGATTTACGGCGAGTTCGAGAATACCTTCATGTTCTACCTGCCGCGGTTGTGCGAGCACTGCCTCAACCCGAGTTGCGTCGCTTCCTGTCCCTCGGGTTCGATCTACAAGCGCGAGGAGGACGGCATCGTCCTGGTCGACCAGGACAAGTGCCGCGGCTGGCGCATGTGCGTGTCGGGCTGCCCGTACAAGAAGATCTATTACAACTGGCGGACCGGCAAAGCCGAGAAGTGCATCTTCTGCTACCCGCGTATCGAGGTGGGCGAGCCCACCGTGTGCTCGGAGAGCTGCGTCGGGCGCATCCGCTACCTGGGCGTGCTGCTCTATGACGCCGATCGCATCGAGCAGGCGGCGAGCGTCCGCCAGGACGTCGATCTCTATCAGGCGCAGCTCGACGTCTTCCTCGACCCGAACGACCCCGCGGTCATCATGGCGGCGCGGGCGAACGGCATCCCCGAGGCCTGGCTCGCGGCGGCCAAGCGCTCGCCCGTGTATCGTCTGGCGGTCGACTGGAAGGTTGCCTTCCCGCTGCACCCCGAATACCGCACGCTGCCCATGGTGTGGTACGTGCCGCCACTATCGCCGGTGCAGGCGGCGAGCGACGCCGGCTGGGTCACCCACGACGGCGTGTTGCCCGACATTCGCTCGTTGCGCATTCCGGTGCGCTACCTGGCGAACCTGCTGTCGGCCGGCAACGAAGACGTCATCGTCAGTGCGCTGGAACGCATGATGGCGATGCGCGTCGCGATGCGGGCCAAGACGGTGGACCAACGCGAAGAAACCGCCGTGCTGACGCGGGTCGGTCTGACGCAGCACGAGATCGAGGACATGTACCAGCTCATGGCGATCGCCAACTACGAGGATCGCTTCGTCATTCCGAGCATGCACCGCGAATACGCCGAGAACGCGTTCACGTTGCGCAGCGACTCGGGCTTTGCCTTCGGCAACGTCGGCTCGGAGGGCATCAGCGATGCCACCCTGTTCGGTACACCCAAGCGGAAGGTGGGATAGATGAATCACCAGACCACCTTGAAGGCGCTCGCCGTCCTCCTCGACTATCCGAGCGACGCGTTGGTGGCGGCGCACCAGGAGATTCGCGAGGCGATCCGCTCGCTGGCTCCGGCCGAACGGGCTGACGTGACGACGCTGATCGACGAGATCGTCGGGGGCGACCTCCTGGAGCTCCAGGCCGCCTACGTCGGGCTGTTCGACCGCAACCCGCGGCTATCGCTCAATTTGTTCGAGCACGTTTGCGGCGACTCGCGTGTTCGCGGCCAGGCCATGGTGGCGCTGCTCACGCGCTATCGGCGGGCCGGGATCGAACCCGCGGGGGCGGAGTTGCCGGACTATCTCCCGATCTATCTCGAGTTTGTCTCGTCCCGTCCCGCCCTGGAGGCCGAGGCTCTCCTGGCCGAGATTGCGCACGTCCTCGCACCGGTGCGCGATCGGCTGGTCAAACGCGGTTCGGCCTACGCCGGCGTGTTCGATGCGCTGATCGGCCTGACCGGCAAGAACCGCGAGTTTCCCCGGGCGACGGCGCCCGAGGAGCCCGAGGAACCCGAGGATATCGATCGCGCCTGGGCCGAAGCGCCGGTCGAGTTCGGTCCGGGGGCCGCGCCGGCCTGTAGCGATGGTTCAGCGATGAGGTCATCATGATCGCCGACTACGTCAACGATCTCGTGTTCGGGGTCTACCCGTACGTTGCCGCGAGCGTATTTCTCATAGGCAGTCTCATCCGGTTCGACCGTGAGCAATACAGCTGGCGCAGCGGGTCGAGCCAGATGCTGCGGTCGCGGCAATTGCGTTGGGGCAGCAACCTCTTTCATATCGGCATCCTGTTCCTGTTCTTCGGTCACTTCGTCGGCCTGCTGACCCCGCATGTGGTCTATTCCTGACTGATCAGCGCCGGCGACAAGCAGATGCTGGCGATCATCTCGGGCGGCGTCGCCGGCGTGGTCTGCTTCATCGGGCTCACGATGCTGCTGCACCGTCGTCTGGTCGATCCGCGAATCCGCGTGACCTCGAGCAGCATGGATATCGCGATCCTCTTGCTCTTGTGGCTGCAGCTCGTGCTCGGGCTCATCACGCTGCCCTATTCGCTGGAGCATCGCGACGGCTCGGTGATGATGGCGCTGTCGCATTGGGCGCAGCACGTGGTCACGTTCCAGCTCGATGCCGCCGACTACATGGCGGACGTCGCGTGGCCCTATCGTGCGCACGTGTTCCTCGGGCTGACGCTGTTCGTCGTGTTCCCGTTCAGCCGGTTGGTCCACATCTGGAGCGCACCGATCTGGTACGTGTTCCGGCGCTACCAGATCGTCCGCACCCGCCACCAGTCGCGCGCGGCATAAGGGAACGTACGGCAAAGGCCAAAACCACCGGAGGAGTACTCGGCCTCCAGGCAGATGCGTCGCTACAGCCTGAACACGTGGCGGAGGAAGCGGCCGAAGTCGCGGTTCGACCTGGCGCGCACCTCGTCGTCGCGCCCGATCAGGTAGCCCTCGCTGTTCGTACACAGCCCGAGGATCAGTTTGCGCGTGAACGGGCCGTTCATCGTGAACGGCGTCTGGCGATCGACGACGGTGCCATCGGGTTCGACCAGGAAGCGGCATGGCGCCAAGTTGCGGCCGATGTTGCGCGGGCCAGAGCGCGCGCCGTCCCACTGGTGATAGGCGCCGGGATAAACGACGATCTCGACCGACGATCCACCCTTGCGCAGGTCCCCGGCGATCTCCTCGCAGCGTTCGGGATCGACAATGGCATCGGCGCTGCCCGACAAGAACAAGAGCGGCGCTGCCGTCGTCCGCGAGTCCGTGAAACGCGCGATGCACGGGCCGTAGAACGCGACGTGACCGGCGAAGCGCCCGCCGTTGATCCCGAGCGTCTCGGCGATCTGGCGATAGGCGGCGAAGGTGGTCGCCATGCCGCCATAGGAAAACCCGGCGAGCGCGACGCGCGCGGCATCGACATCGCCGCGTTTCGCCAGATACTCGAGCCCCGCGTAGGCGTCGGCGACCAGCATGGTCTCGGTGATCTCCATCAGGCGCCCGATGAAATCCGTGGCGCGGTCGCGGCGCGCGCCGAAGGAGTCGATCACCAGCGCCGCAAAGCCCATCGCCGCGAACTGTTGGCCATACGTGTACTCGCGCGCACCGATGACCCCGGCCGAACCATGCAACATCACCACGGCAGGAACTTTGTTGGTGGGCGAGGCATTCTTGGGCATGAACAGCGTGCCCAGCCCTTTTGCAGAACCGAGCGGGTGGTCCTTGGTCGCTCCTGGCGTGAACGGGCTTCGCGTCGGAAACGTTATCGACTCGCCACGCACGCCCTGTAGGGCCTCGCCATCCGGCCACGTTTCGGGAATCACGGTTGCGCGAGCGGGCACCCCCCACGCGGTCATTGCTGCGAGCAACACCACCAGGAGATGACCAGTGCGTTTCACGCGCGCACCCGATTCACGGTAGGCTTCGCGCTTGCGGGGGACCACAGCCGAGCGCAGAGGAGAAAACTGCCATGATCGCCAGAGCATTGTTGCGTTCCTTGGTCGTGTCGCTGTTCGTCGTCGGATTGGTTGCGCTGGCTCGTCCCAGTCTCGCCGCCGATAGGGTATCGATCCGGGTCGATTGGTTCCATTGGCATTATCACTCGCCGTTCTTCCTCGGTATCGAGAAGGGCTTCTACAAGGACGCGGGAATCGAACTCACCATCACCGAGGGTCGCGGCTCGGGTCAGGCCGCCCAGCTCGTGTCGAAGAAAGACGATCAGTTCGGTTTCGTCGCGGCCGACGCGGTGGTCCAAGGCGTGAGCAAGGGCGTCGACATCATCAACGTCGCGACGATCATGCCCAAGGGCGCCCAAGCGGTCGTCGTATTGAATTCGAGCCCGATCAAGTCGCCCCAGGACCTCAAGGGGAAGACCATGGCCTACAACCCGGGTGGCACCCAGGAAGCGCTGCTCCCTGCGTATCTCGAGAAGTTCGGCATGACTCAGGCCGATCTGCAGATCGTTTCGGTGACGCCTGCGGCCAAGCAGCAGGTGTTCATGGCGGGCAAAGTCGACGCGATGATGTCGCCCTCGTTCTCGCCAAGCCAATACGAGCAGGTCGGTGGCGCCCGCTATTTCCTCTACAAGGACGTCGGCGTCCAGGGCGTGGGTTACGGCATCATCACGCATCCCGATTTGGTCAAGAACAACCCCGACCTGGTCCGCCGCTTCATCGCGGCGACGCTCAAGTCCTGGGAAGCCGCGAAGGCCGAGCCCGAGGCGTCCCTCGATGCGTTGGCCAAGCACTCCCAACCCAATGCCAAGCCCGAGACCCGCAAGACCAACTCGATCGACTTCCCGGCTGCACTCGCCTACGTCGAACCGCCCAAGGCGGGTCGGCCATTCGGGTTCAGCGAAGATGCGGACTGGGTCGAAATGCAACGTTTGCTCATGCAGGCCAAGGTGATCGAGCAGCCGGTGGCGATCGACAAGCTGATCACCAACCAGTTCATCAACCAGCGCCTGACCAACTAGGGGAGAGCGCGGGCGGTCCGCTGCCCGCGCCCTTTTCGTCACCGCCGTGGACGCCCACGCCAGCAACGTCGACCCGATCACGCTCGAAATCGTCGGCGGTACCGTCGAATCGATCCGCCGTGAAATGGAACTCCAGATCGAACGCACCGCCCGTTCGGTCGTCATTCGCGAGGGCCGCGATTACCGGGCGGGCGTGTTCGACCGTTTCGGGCGCAACGTTTCTTCGGCGTCGGGCGCGGCGCACGTCGACCCGATCCTGCAGCACTACGATCTCTCCGAGATCGAAGACGGCGACATTTTTCTCTGGAACGACCCCTATCACTCGGCCGGTGGGATCACGCACCTGCCCGATCTGTGCGTGACCCAGCCCGTGTTATGGCGCGGGCAATTGGTCGCCTACGTCCAGGCCTTCGGCCACATGAGCGACGTCGGGGGCCTGGCGCCCGGTAGCGTCATGATCGGGGCGACCGACATTCACCAGGAGGGGATCCGGATCCCGCCGGTGAAACTGGTGAGCCGCGGCAAGCTGTGTGAACCGCTCTACCGCACGATCATCACCAACAGCCGTTACCCGCACGACCTGCAAGGCGACCTCGACTCCGAGTTGATGTCCTGTCGCGTTGGCGTCGCGCGAATCCGCGAGTTGTTCGACCGCTACGGACCGGAGACGATCGATGCCGGTTTCGAGGCCCTCCTCGATCGCTGCGCTCGGGCGTTGCGCGAAGTGGCGTTGCCCAAGATTCCGGATGGGCGCTATCGCTTCGAGGACTTCGTCGAAGTCGGCGGCGCCGTGGCGCAGGAGAAGCGCGAGTTCATCCGCCTCAAGGTGACGATGATCAAGGACAAGGATCGCGTCACCTTCGACTTCACCGGCACGGACGCGCAGTCGCCAGCCGCCATCAATATGGCCGGCGACGAGCGCTTCTACGTCAAGTACGTGGTCTCGATTTTTCGCAACCTCGTGCCCGACACGATCTTCAACGCCGGCGCGACGCGGGTGCTGTCCTGCATCTTGCCGAAGAAAACCGTTCTGTCGGCCGAGTACCCCGCCGCCTCGTCGTGTCGCGCGTTCACGTTGTTTCGCCTGCCCGAACTCTGCCTGGGCGCACTCGGGCGCTCCCTGGGCGGCCAGGCGCCCGGGTCCTGCGACACGCGCACGTCGCTCGTCTACGCTACCACGAACGACGAGGGCGAACGCATCATCGCCCGCGACGTGCTGGGCGGCGGCGGCGGCGGACGACCGAATGGCGATGGCCAGGACGCCCTGAACGGCAATGTCGCCGGCCGAAGCGTGCCGGCGGAATTCCTCGAAGCGTTCTATCCCGTGATCGTTGAGCGTGACGGCCTCGCCCCCGATTCCGGCGGGCCGGGGCTCCACCGCGGCGGCCTGGGCTGCGAACGGCTCATACATCTCAAGCGCGACGGCACGCTCGGGGTTCGTGACGACCGCCTGCAGTTGCAGCCCTGGGGCATGGCCGGGGGCCTGGCGGGTGCGGGGACGACCTGTACGCTCGCCGCGCAGGCCGGTCGGGCGCTTTCGTTCAAGCACAAGGTCGATGCCATGCCGGTGACCGGCGGCGTGCGGCTTCACGTGCTCACCTGTGGCGGTGGCGGCTGGGGCGACCCGTTGGATCGGGCCCCGGCGTTGGTTGCCGAGGACGTGGCCCTCGGGCTCGCATCGCAGAAGAGTGCGCTCGAGGACTATGGCGTTGTCCTCGATGCCGCGGGGGGCGTCGACAACGTTGCGACCGAGCGGCGTCGCGCCGCGTTGCGGGCCTCACGTGGCCCGAGCGCCCTGTTCCATCGCGGCAAGCGTTTTCAGGATCTGGCGGCCGCCGGCCGCATCACGCTCACCGAACCGGACTAGGGAGAGGCCGTTGCAGAAGCCCCATGCCGTCTACGCCATGCCGGATCACGACGAGGGTGCGCGCGAGTGTTTCGTGCGGGAACTCATGGTCCATGTGCAGCGCGACCTGCAGCCGGGCAAGCGGGCCCTCTACGATCGCGTGGTCAAGCCGCGGTTCGAGAAGCGCCACCAGCGCCCACCACGCACGCGCCACGAGGTGCGGCTCGCGATGGAGCAGGAGCCCTACAACCAGATGTGGAGCGCACTTCGGCGTACGACCCAGGAGATCATGCAGGACGTGGTGGGGGAGAGCGTCGAGCGTCAACTCCCGGGGTTGATCGACCAATGCCGCAACGTTTCGCCCTGCGGCGGATCCCTGCGGCTCGATGCCGGCGTGGTCGTGCCGCGCTATCTCTCGGCAGTCGACATCCACTGCAAGCCAGGCGGCTATCACACCGAGCTGGCCGCCGATGACGTCTATGCCGGCGCCACCTACGAACGCACCAACGTCGTCTTCAATATGGGAACGGGGGGTCCGCTCAACGACGACCGGGCGCGCTCGATGATCCGTTTCGTTCGGGAGCATTTTCCCGATCTCAGGCCGCGCCGCATTCTCGACGTTGGTTGCACGATCGGCTTCAACACGCTGCCCTACGTCGATGCTTTCCCCGGGGCGGAGGTCTACGGGATCGATGTGGCAGCGCCCTGTTTGCGTTTCGCCCACGCCCGGGCTTCGGCGATCGGCAAGCCGGTCCATTTCTCGCAACAGAATGCCGAGCACACCGATTTCGCCGATGGACACTTCGACCTCATCGTCTCGGTAATCCTGATGCACGAGACGGCCAACCGCCCGCTGCGCAACATTTTCCAGGAGTGCTATCGCTTGCTCGCCCCGGGCGGGGTCATGCTGCACATGGACACGCCGCAGTACGACATGATGACCGACCCCTACGATCAGACGCTGGGGGACTGGAGCACGTATTACAACGCCGAGCCGTTCTGGGGCACGCTGCACGAACTCGACCTCACGCAGCTCATGGTCGATGCCGGCTTCTCGCGGTCCCGCGCGATCGAGACGACGGCGCCGAGCCTGTTTCTCGAACAGGCCGGCAACGCCGAATTTCGTGCCCGCGCGCGGCGACCGAACTTGTTCTTGGCCGGCGCCCGCAAGTAGCCGATGCCGACGGTTCTGGTCACCGGCAGTCGCCAAGGGTTGGGTCTCGAGTTCGTCCGGCAATTTGCCGCGGCGGGTTGGCGGGTCTATGCTACGGGAGTCGATCTCGGCGACGCCACGGAGCTGCAGACGATCGCCCGCGGCGCGCCTGAACGGGTGACCCTGCATCCGCTCGATGTTACCGACCATCCGGCCGTCGAACGGTTCGCGCGCTCGCTGAACGGCGTGGCGATCGACGTGTTGCTCAACAACGCGGGCGTGAAGGGGCCGGAGGAACAGCTCTTCGGCGCCATCGACTACGCGCTATGGGACCAAATCCTGCGCATCAACGTGATGGGGCCGATGAAGATGACGGAATGCTTCGTCGAGCACGTCGCCCGGAGCCAACGCAAAATGGTCGTGATGCTGGCTTCCGGGCTTGCCAGCATGCAGTACAACGTCCCGGGCACGCCGGGGCCAGTCAAGGGCGGACTGATCTACTATCGCACCAGCAAGAGCGCGCTCAACATGCTCGTGCGCAACTTGGCGCTCGACTTGAAGCCGCGTGGAATCACCGTGGTCGGATTGGTTCCTGGTCACGTTCGCACGGCGCAAGGCGGGCCGGACGCTCCGCTATCGCCCGAGGAGAGCATTGCCGGCATGCGGCGCCAGATCGACATGCTCGGTCTGGCTGATTCTGGGCGATATATTCTCTATACCGGCAAGGACTATCCGTGGTGATCGGGGCGGGTTTCGTTGACTCGGCCCGGCCCAGGCTCCTAGCTTGGCGCTCCGGGCAGCCGCACGGCTGAACTACAGACAATGCCATGAGTTTGTTGCGCTTGACCTACGGCGGTTCGGACTACTGGGACCGCTCGCACAGCTTGATCGACGGCACGGTGCGCCCGCGTGGCATCGACCTGAACTATGTCGTCGTGTCCCTGCGTGATCTGTTCCGACGCATGGTGCAGTACGAAGAATTCGACGCGGCCGAGATGTCGATGTCCACCTTCGTCGCACTCGCTGGCCGTGGCGATCGTAGGTTCGTCGCCATTCCCGTATTCCCCTCGCGCAACTTCCGGCACAGCTATTTGTTCGTGAATGCGAAGGCCGGGATCCGGCGGCCGGAAGACCTGCGCGGCCGCCGCATGGGCGTGGTCGAATACCAGATGACGGCGGCGCTCTGGATTCGCGCGATCCTGCAGCACGATCACGGTGTTCACCCGCGCGAAATGACGTGGTTCACGGGCGGCATGGATCGCCCGGGCTACGTCGAGCGTGCCGCGATCACCTTGCCGCCCGACATCGACCTGAGCGTCATCCCCGAGGATCGCCACCTCGAAGAGATGTTGGAGAAGGGCGATCTCGACGCCCTGATCGCGCCGACCCGGCCGCGGGCGCTGGTCGAGAAACGCGGCACGGTGGCACGGATGTTCCCCGACTACCGCGCGGTGGAGAAGGACTACTTCCGGCGTACCGGCATCTTTCCGATCATGCACACCATCGTCATTCGTCGGGCGGTCTACGAAGCCAACCGATGGATCGTGTCGTCGCTCTACGAGGCCTTCGAGGAGGCCAAGGCGTTGGGGCGTGCCCGCATTCGGGTGACCGGGCCGCTCGCGGCGGCGCTGCCCTGGATTCCGGCCGACCTCGAAGAAATCGACGAGGTCTTTGGCGGTCGCGATCCGTGGGCCTATGGCATCGAGCCCAACCGCAAGGTGCTCGAGGCCTTGATCGACTATTCTGTCGAGCAGGGCTTGGCGACGAAGCGCGTGTCGCTCGAAGACCTGTTCGCGCCCGAGTCTTTCGTTCCACCAGCCATGGGAGTGGCGGCTTAGATGGGGTTTCGCGTCGGTATCGATTCCGGAGGCACGTTCACGGACCTTCAGGCCCTGGACGAGGGCGGCAAGATGCACATCATCAAGGTGCCTTCGACGCCGAAAAGCCCCGATCTCGGCTTCCGCCATGCTCTCGAATCTCTCAAGGGCCGGCTGAACGGCCAGAAGATCGACGCGGTCCTGCATGGCACCACGGTGGCGGTGAACGCCATTCTGCAGCGGCAGTTCCCGCCGATCGGCCTCGTCGTCACCAAAGGGTTCCGCCACATTCTGGAGTTGGCGCGCCAGACCGTCCCGGGCGAGCGCGGCTCGATCTACGTCTGGGTCAAGCCGCCGCGACTCGTGCCGCTGAAGAACGTGCGCGAGCTGAGCGAGCGCCTCAACTACAAGGGCGAGGTGTTGGCGCCGTTCGATGAAGCCGAGTGTCGGGCGCTCGCGCGCTGGTACAAGGAACAGGGCATTGGCACGATCGCCATCTGTTTCATCAACGCCTATGCCAACGGTGCTCACGAACGGCGCGCGCGTGATATCTTCCGCGAGGAGTATCCGGGCAGTTTCGTCTCGATCTCTTCCGAGACGCTGCCCGAGTTCCGCGAATACGAGCGTGCCGTCACGACGTGCATGAACGCGTTGCTTATGCCGCTCCTCGGGCGTTACGTCGCCAACCTCCAGAAACATATGAAGGACCTGGGCATCGAGGCGCCGCTCTACATGATGAAATCGGGCGGCGGCGCCAGCCGGGCGGATCTGGCGATCGAAAAGCCCGTGTACACGGCGCTCTCGGGTCCTTCGGCCGCCGTCGTCGGTTCGGCCTGGCTCGGCCGCGAGTCGGGGATTCCGGACATCATCACCTTCGACATGGGCGGCACCTCGACCGACGTCAGTTTGATCAAAGGCGGCTATCCGAGCATGGTGACCGAAGCCGAGATCGACGTGTATCCGATCCGTACACCGTCGATCGACGTGATTTCGGTCGGCGCGGGCGGCGGTTCGCTCGCTTGGCTGGCGCCCGGCGACCGGCTCCATGTCGGGCCGCGCTCGGCCGGTGCCGAGCCCGGGCCCGCGTGTTACGGCCGTGGCGGCAAGGAGCCGACGATCACCGATGCCAATTACTACCTCGGGCGCCTGCCCCGGACGTTGGCCGGCGGGATGGTGCGCCTCGACCGCACGTTGGCCGAGAACGCGTTGCGCGATCTGGGCGAGAAGATCGGGCTGACGCCGCTCGAAATGGCCAACGGCATTATCGAGATCGGCGAGCTCAACATGGCCGATGCCATCCGCCAAGTCTCGGTCCGCAAGGGCCGGGACCCGCGCTTGTTCACGTTGGTGGCGGGCGGCGGCGCGGGGCCGCTCCACGCCGCCTCGTTGGGCGAGATCTTGCGGATTCCGCAGGTCATGATTCCCCCCAACCCCGGGATCGGCTGCTCGCTCGGGGCGCTGGTGTCGGACGTGCGCGAGGACTTCGTGATGACCGATATTCAGCGCGAGTCCGACCTCGATGTCGCGCGGTTGAAACGTCATTTCGGAGAACTCGAGACGCAGGCCGAAGGGGCGCTCAAGCGACAAGGATTCGCAACAGAGCATCGCCAGATCGTTCGGTCGGCGGACATGCGCTATCGCGGCATGCGCACCGAACTTACCGTTCCGGTCCCCGGTGGCGCGATCGACGAAGGCTTGGTCAAGGCGATGATCAAGGGCCTGCACGATGCGCACCAGAGCGAGTACGGGTACTCCTACGAGGGCACGCAGCAGGTCGAGGTGGTCAACCTGCGCGTGGCCGGTCTCGGTCGCATGCGCGAGGTCGCACCGTTTCGCGCCAAGGCGGCAGGCGACGTCGCAGCGGCGATCGTGGGCCGCCAGCAGGTGTACTTCGGCAAGACCTGGAGCGAGACGCCGCTTTATGATCGCGACAAGTTGGGGGAGGGCGCCACCTTCGAGGGCCCGGCGATCATTCAGCAATACGACTCGACCACCCTCGTGCTCCCCGGGCAACGGGTCCGGGTCGACCGTTGCGGCAACCTGCTGATCGAGACCAATGCCGGTCGGCGCCAGGAGGCGGCATGACCCTGGCGGTTCGTATCGACAAGGTCACCAAGACCTACGCTTCGGCGACGGGCGGGATCTTCGCGGTCGAAGAGGTTTCTCTCGACATCGAGGAGGGCGAGTTCGTCGCCCTGCTCGGCCCCTCGGGTTGCGGCAAGAGCACGCTCCTCATGATGATGGCCGGCCTCGTCACCAAGAGCGGCGGCACGATCCAGATCGGCACGACCAAGGTCGAAGGACCCTACACCAATCTCGGGATCGTCTTTCAGGAGGCCAACCTCCTCGACTGGCGGACCGTGATGAAAAACGTGATGCTGCAGATCGAGATTCGCGGCCTCGACCCGACACCTTACCGCCAGCGCGCCAACGAATTGCTGAGGATGGTCGGGCTCGAAGGATACGAGAATCGTCACCCTTACGAGCTGTCCGGGGGTATGCAACAGCGTGTTTCGATCTGCCGGGCGTTGCTCCACGATCCGCCGCTACTGCTTATGGACGAGCCGTTCGGAGCGCTGGATGCGCTCACGCGTGACCAACTCAACCTCGATATCCAGGACATCTGGATGGCGAGCAAAAAGACCGTGTTGTTCGTGACGCACAGTATCTCCGAGGCGGTGTTGTTGGCCGACCGCGTGATCGTCATGACGCCGCGCCCGGGGAAGATCGGCGCGGTCATCCCGATCGATCTGCCGCGACCACGCCAACTCGGGACCCGCGAGACGCCAGCGTTCGGCGCCTACGCCAAGCGCATTCGCGGCATGTTCGAAGAGTGGGGCGTGCTGCGTCAGCACGGAGAAACGGGCGAGGTGAAGCCATGACCGCGGAAGCTGTTTCTTCTACCACCAAGGGTCCTGACGCGACGCGTGTGCGGGTCCCGGATTGGATGTACCCGATCCTGGCGCTCGTCGTTGTCATTGCGATCTGGGACATCGGCGTCCGGGTCTTCGACGTCAAAGCGTTCATCCTGCCCCCGCCATGGAAGATGATGACCGCGTTGTTCAAGAATTGGACGTCGCTGTCGTTGGCGATGCTCTACACCTTGATGGAGATCATGGCAGGTTTTGCCATGAGCGTGATCGTGGGGGTCGGTCTCGCCATCGCCATCGTGTCGGCGCGAATTCTCGAGAAGACGGTGTTCCCGCTAATCGTCGGCTCGCAGGTGATCCCCAAGGTCGCGATCGCCCCGCTATTCGTCATCTGGTTCGGCTTCGGCATCACGCCCAAAATCCTGATCGCGTTCCTCATCTCGTTCTTTCCGATCATCATTTCGACGGTGATCGGGCTGCGCTCGATCGATCTCTTGAAGCTGCACTTGGCGCGCTCCATGGGGGCAAGCCCGGCCCAGGTGTTCTTCCGTTTCCGCCTGCCCAACGCGATGCCGGCGATCTTCGGCGGCCTGAAACTTTCGATCACGGCTGCCGTTATCGGCGCCATCGTCGGCGAATTCATAGGCTCGGACAAAGGGATAGGTCGGATTCTGCTGATTGCGAACGGGAATCTCGATACCGATGTTTTGTTCGCCGGCATCCTCATCCTGAGCATCGTCGGCGTGGTACTTTTTCTCATCATCGATGTGATCGAACGTATCGTGATCCGCTGGCACGTGTCGCAGCGCCTGAAGCACGGAGTCGTGCTCTAGGGGCGAACCGGCCGGCACACTCGAGCAACCAAGGGAGAGGCCGATGGCTTTGGGAATTACGCGTACGCAGGCGCTTCGTCTGCTGGCCGTCGCCGGGTTCGCGGCGACGCTGTCGACGACCGCGGTCCAGGCGCAGGACAAAGTGTCGATCCGCACCGACTGGTTCCACTCGCATTACCACGCGCCGTTCTTCGTCGGCATCGAGAAGGGCTTCTACAAGGAGGTCAACCTCGAGGTCGCGGTGACCGAAGGCCGCGGCTCGGGCCAGGTGATCACCCTGGTCGGCAAGGGCGATGACCAATTCGGTTTCGCCGCCACCGAGGCGATCATGCGCGGCGTCGCCAAGGACGTGCCCGTGATCAGCGTCGCCAACGTGATGCCGGTGATGGGCCAGGCGATCTACGTGCTCAACAAGAAGGCCGACATCAAGGGCCCGGCTGATCTCAAGGGCAAGACCATGGCGATCACCCCGGGCGGCACCAACGAAGCGCTGTTGCCGGCGGTGTTGCAGAACGTCGGGCTAAAGGAAGCCGACGTGAAGCAGGTCGCGGTCGATCCCGCCGCCAAGGTCCGCATGTTCATGAACGGCGACTTCGACGCAATGATGGCGACCGCGTGGTCGAACGCGCTGTTCGAGCCGGTGGGCGGCGCCAAGATGTTCATCTACTCGGACTTCGGCGTGAAGATCGTCGGCTACAACATCGTCGCCAACGCCGACCTGACCAAGAGGAACCCGGACCTCGTCAAACGCTTCGTCGGCGCGACGATGAAGGCCTGGGAGTACGCCAAAGCGAATCCCAAGGAAACGCAGGCGATCCTCGCCAAGATGTCGGAGCCGAACTCGAAGCCGGACGTCTTGAAGCGCAACGAGGCGGACTTCCCGGACGCCATCAAGTTCGTCGGCGCCTCGACCCAGGGTCAGCCCTTGGGCTTCCACAACCAGAAGGACTGGGAAATGACCCAGGACGTGCTTCTCCAGTACAAGGTGTTGGATGAGAAGCGTCCCATCACGCAGTACTTCACCAATCAGTTCGTGCCAGGCGCGCGCCTGACGAACTAGCCCTGTAGGGGTTCCGCCTCGCCCGTTGGGCGAGGCGGAACCTTCGTGTCATGACTTCGCCAAGTCTGTCCGCCCGCCGCAACACCGCCAACGTCGATCCGATCACGCTCGAGATCATTGGCGGCACGATCGAATCGACCCGCAAGGAGATGGAGTTGCAGATCGAACGCACCGCGCGTTCGGTCGTCATCCGCGAAGGGCGGGACTATCGCGCCGGCATCTTCGATCGCCACGGACGCAACGTGTCCTCGGCGTCGGGCGCGGCCCACGTCGATCCGATCCTGCTCAACTACAAGATCGAAGAGGTCGAAGAAGGCGACGTCTTCATCTGGAACGATCCGTTCAAGTCGGCGGGCGGTCTCACGCACCTGCCGGACCTCTGCATCACCCAGCCGGTGTGGTGGAATGGGAGACTGGTCGCTTATGCCCAGGCCTTCGGTCACGTCAGCGACGTGGGCGGACTGGTCCCCGGCAGCGTCATGATCGGCGCCACGGACATCCACCAGGAAGGGATCATCATCCCGCCGGTGAAGCTCGTGTCACGTGGCAAGATCAACGAGGCGCTCTACCGCACGATCCTCAACAACAGCCGCTATCCGAACGACGTCCAAGGCGACCTCGATGCCATCATCATGGCGACGAAGGTGGGCGTCAGTCGGGTGCGTGAACTCTACGAACGCTACGGCCCCGAGACCGTAGAGGCTGGATTCGAGGAACTGCTCGAACGTTGCGCGCGGGCGCTGCGCGAGGTCGCATTCCCGATGATTCCCGACGGCGAGTACCCGTTCGAGGATTTCGTCGAGATTGCGGGGGCCGTGGCGGCCGAGCCGCGTCGTTTCCTGCGGCTCAAGGTGACCATGGTCAAGAAGGGCGACCACGTCACGTTCGATTTCAACGGCACCGACGCGCAATCGAAGGCCTCGGTGAACATCTCGGGTGACGAGCGCTACTACGTGAAGTACCTGGTCTCGATCTTCCGCAATTTGCTGCCGGACACCGTATTCAACGGCGGTGCCGTGCGGGCGATCTCGTGCCGTCTGGGCAAACGCACCATTCTGTCGTCGGAATATCCTTCGCCGGCGTCCTGCCGTGCCTACACGCTGTTTCGCGTCCCCGAGCTGTGTCTCGGCGCCCTCAGCCGTTCGTTGGGTGGCCTGACCCCGGCGTCCTGCGACACTCGATCGACCTGGGGCTTGGCGAGCATGAATGACTGGGGCGAACGCGTGTTCTTTCGTGACGGGATCGGTGGTGGCGGCGGCGGCCGCCCCGACATCGATGGCTCGGATGCCCTCAACGGCAATGTCGCGGGACGCAGCCGGCCGGCCGAGTTCATGGAGGCGTTCTACCCGATGCTGGTCGAGGAGGACACGCTGTCGGTCGATTCCGCCGGAGCGGGGCGCCATCGCGGCGGCTTCGGCGTGCGGCGGACCGTGCGCTTCCTGCGCGAGGGCGTGATTCACGTCGTCGACGATCGGATGCAGACTCAGCCGTGGGGTGTCGCCGGCGGCAAGGCCGGGAGTGGCACGACCTACGTGCTCAACCCAGGCGGCAACCGCGAGCACCAGTTCACCCACAAAGTCGACGCCATGCGGGTCGAAGACGGGGACCGCTTGCTGGCGATGACCTCGGGCGGCGGCGGTTGGGGAGACCCGTTCGAGCGACCGGCCGAGGACGTGGCCGACGATGTGGCAGCCGGCCACGTGTCGGCGGCGGCTGCGCGCACGGAGTACGGTGTCGTATGCGACGCCTTCGGGCGACTCGACGCCGCGGCGACCGAACAACGGCGCCGCAACCGACGCCAGGGCCATGCGGGGTTGTTCGATCGTGGGCGGCGGTATGCGGCCCTCGTGGACCGCGGCGAGGTTTCCTGGACAGTCCCCAACTAGGACGAATAGGAGAGCCATGACGAGACAGGCCGCTCATCCCATGTTGGCCGTCCCCGACCACGATGAGGCGGCGCGGGACGACTACAGTTCGACCTTCCGACACTACGTTCTTTCCACGCTGACGCCGGGCAACCGAGTCGTCCACGACGCGGAGGTCGTGCCGGCGTTCACACGGGCCAAAGGACGGGCGCCGGCCACGCGCCAGGAGTTGCGCCAGGCCATGGAGCGCCATCCCTACCACCAAATGTGGGGATCGCTGCTTCGCGTAAGTCAGGAGATCATGTGGGACGGCCTCGAAGGCAGCGTTCACCGGCAGTTGCCGAAACTGATCGCGCGCGCCCAGGTCAAGCGGCCCGTGGGCTCGCTATACTTGGATGGGTCCTTCGTCTTGCCGCGCTACCTCGCGGCCGTCGACCACCACTGCATGCCGGGTAGTTATTCGGCCGAGGTCGCGGAGGGTGATGTTCGTGCCGGAGCGATCTACGACCGTGGGGTCTACATCTATCACCACGGCGCGCGCGGCAGCTTGCACGATGCCAACGGGCGGATGCTGGCGGCGTTCTTGAACGGCACGTACCCGGGGTTTGCGCCCCGGCGCATTCTCGACATGGGTTGCTCGGTCGGGCATTCGACGGTGGGCTTGGCGAAGCATTTCCCCAAGGCCGAGGTCCACGCGATCGACGTCGGCGCCGCGATGTTGCGTTACGCCCACGGCCGGGCTGAGGCCTTGGGCGTGCCGGTGCACTTCGCCCAGGCCAACGCCGAACGCACGCACTATGCGGACGCGAGTTTCGATCTGGTCGTGTCGAGCAATCTCTTCCACGAGACGGCACGACCGGCACTCGCCAACATCTTGTGCGAGACCAAGCGGCTGCTGCGACCGGGTGGGATCATGGTGCACATGGAAGTGCCCTACCGTTACAAGGACCTACCGCTCCTGGAACAGGTTCTGCGCGGGTGGCAGACGTTCTACAACGCCGAGCCGTTCTGGGATGCGATCTGCAGCATCGACGTGGCCGACGCGGCCAAGCGTGCCGGGCTCGTCGATGTTCGCTCAGGCTACGTCCGTCGTTCGCCTGATCCGGTGAAAGAACCGCGCACCTTCACCGACCAGTGGGGGACCGGGCCCGACTTTCGTTTCATCGTGACCGCTCGGAGTTCGGCGTGAACGCCGTCATCCCCCGCCGCAATCGCCCCGACATCGATCCGATCACGCTCGAGATCGTCGGCGGCACGGTCGAATCGACCCGCAAGGAGATGGAGCTGCAGATCGAGCGCACGGCGCGCTCGGTCGTCATTCGTGAAGGACGCGACTATCGCGCCGGGGTCTTCGACCGCAAGGGACGCAACGTGTCCTCGGCCTCCGGGGCGGCGCACGTCGACCCGATCCTGCAGAACTACAAGATCGAGGACGTCGAGGACGGCGACGTCTTCATCTGGAACGACCCGTTCAAGTCGGCCGGCGGGCTCACGCACCTGCCCGATCTCTGCGTGACCCAGCCCGTGTTCCGGCGCGGCGAACTGGTGGCGTACGCCCAGGCCTATGGCCACGTCACCGACATCGGCGGCCTGGCCCCGGGCAGCGTCATGATCGGGGCGACCGATATTCACCAGGAAGGCATCATCATCCCGCCGGTGAAGCTCCTGTCGCGCGGCAAGATCAACGAAGCGCTTTACCGCACGATCCTCAACAACAGCCGCTATCCGAGCGATGTCCAAGGCGATCTCGACGCCGAGATCATGGCCTGTCGTCTGGGCGCCGCGCGAATCGGCGGCCTGTTCGAGCGCTACGGCACCGCCACGGTCGAGGCCTGCTTCGAGGAGTTGCTCGAGCGCTGCGCCCGCGCGCTGCGCGAGGTCGCCTTTCCGCGGATTCCCGACGGCGAGTACCCCTTCGAGGACTTCATCGAGATCGCCGGCGCCGTGCCGGCCGAGCCGCGCGCGTTCATCCGGCTCAAGGTGGTGATGATCAAGACGGGCGACCATGTCACCTTCGACTTCACTGGCACCGACGCCCAGTCCAAGGCCTCGATCAACATCGCGGGGGACGAGCGCTACTACACCAAGTACGTCGTCTCGATCTTCCGCAACCTCGTACCCGACACGATCTTCAATGGCGGGGCCGTCCGCGCCATCTCTTGCCGCCTGGGCAAGCGCACCGTTTTGTCGGCCGAGTATCCGTCGCCCGCGTCCTGTCGCGCCTTTACGCTGTTCCGACTCCCGGAACTGTGCCTCGGGGCCTTGAGCCGGGCGTTGCCCGACCTGATCCCGGGTTCGTGCGATACCCGTTCGGTGTGGGGCATCGCGATGAAGAACCGCGACGGCGAGCCGGCGTTCTTCCGCGACTGTCTCGGCGGCGGCAGTGGCGGGCGCGCCGCAAGTGATGGATCCGACGCGCTGAACGGCAACATTGCCGGCCGCAGCATTCCAGCCGAGTTCATCGAGGCGGTCTATCCGATGACCGTGGAACGCGACGGATTGGCGATCGACACTGGCGGCGCAGGACGACATCGCGGCGGCCTCGGTTGCGAACGCGTCGTGACCTTCGAGGCGCCTGGTGTCGTCCACATCATCGATGACCGCATGCAGACCCAGCCGTGGGGCGTCGCGGGCGGCAAGGCCGGGAGCGGCACGTATTACGTGCTGAACCCGGGAACGCCCAACGAGACCCTGTTCGATCGCAAGATCGATGCGTTGTTGGTCAAGGCCGGTGATCGGTTGTCCGCGATCACGCCAGGGGGTGGCGGCTGGGGGGACCCGGCAAGCCGGCCGGTCGAGCAAGTGGTGGCCGACGTGGATCTCGGTCTCGTGACGCCGCAGCGCGCCAGGGCCGACTATCGCGTGGCCCTGGCCGTCGACGGCACCTGCGATCGCGCCGCGACAGCGCAATTGCGCACCCAGGCGGCGAGCCGCGTCCCCACGGCCCACTTTGACCGAGGTCAACGATTTTCCGACCTCCAGCAACGAGGCTTGGTCACCCTCACCGTCGCCGACTAGGAGGCGCTATGCCCTTCGACCCAGAGACCCTGGCTAAGCCCAACCACGACGAATTTTCCCGCCAGCGCTTCGTGTTCGGCCTCAAGACGTTCATCGCCGGAGACCTGACTCCCGGGAACCGGGCGGTCATGGATCGCCAGGTCGTTCCCGCCTTCAAGCGGGCCCACGGACGCGGTCCGGAGAACCGGCGCGAATTGCGCCAAGCCATGGAGCGTGCCCCGTATCATCAGACCTGGAGTTCGCTGATGCTCCTGGCCCAGGAGATGATGTGGGAGTCGGTCGAGGACACGGTCGATCGCCAGATCGACGACCTGAACGCGGCGGCGCACGTGACGCGGCCCAGAGGAAGCTTGCGGGTCAATCCGAAGCTGGAAATTCCGCGCTACATCACCGCGGTCGACCATCACGTCATGCCGGGGAGCTATTACGTCGAGACCGAGGCCGACGACGTTCGGGCCGGCGCCATCTTCGATGCTGGCGCCAATATGTATCACTTGGGCGTGCGCGGCCGGCAGACGGATGTCATGGGGCTCACGATCGCCGCGGTGGTTCGCGGGGAGTACCCCGATCTCGTTCCACAACGCGTTCTCGACATGGGTTGCACGATCGGTCAATCGACGCTCGCGGTCGCCCAGAGTTTCCCGCGGGCCGAGACTCACGCGATTGATGTCGGAGCTCCGGTCATCCGTTATGGGCACGCGCGGGCCGAGGCGATGGGAATTCCCGTTCACTTCTCGCAGCAGAATGCCGAGAAGACCGATTTCGCCACGGGGTTCTTCGATCTCATCGTGTCTCACATCCTGTTTCACGAAACGTCGGCCAAAGGCGCGGTCCGCATCCTGGAAGAGACGCACCGCCTGCTGAAGCCGGGCGGCGTGATGGTGCACATGGAAGTGCCAGTGCGCTACCGCGACCTGCCCCTCTATGACCAGGTGATCCGCGGTTGGCAGACGCACTACAACGCCGAGCCGTTCTGGGATGCGGTGTGCTCGATGGATCTGGTGAAGGCGGCGAAGGCCGCCGGGTTCAAGAACGCGCGGGACGGCTATGTGTTGTGGTCCCGCGACCCCGAGCGCGAGCCGCGGCGCTTGACGGCGACTCCCAATCAGGGACGCGAGTGGCGCTACGTTCTGACGGCGCGTCGCTAGCGTCCGTTTGCGTCGGTGCAAGGGCCTCGACCGGTGGGATGGCCACTCCGCCGGGACCCAGAGCCAGGCACATTTCTGTGCACCGCGATAGGGGAATCGCGCTGGGTCACCGGCGGAGGGTTGGGAAGATCCCGCTCATGACATGAAGGCGACCGGCACCGGGTTCTCGCCCAGGGCATTGCGCAACACCGCCCAGTGCATGGCCTCCGCCCCAATGATGCTGGCGGCGGCTTTGGCCAAGTCGCGATTGGCGAACACCGGCACGGCGCCCAGGTAAGCGCTGACGGCGCCCTGCTCGAGATCGGCAGCGAAGGCGATCACATCGTTCTGGGTCTTGATGTCCTTGACCGGGAAGTCGTATGGCTTGTCTCCCACGAGGAGACGAACAAGGCCGCGCGCATCCGAGCCGTCATCGACCACCTGATCAGCAACTTCGAGCAGGATCGCGCGCGCTGGTTTTCGCGTCGGCCACGTTCGGTCCGTGCCGCATTCCCCGCCGGAACCTCGCGCGGCGCCCTTTAGCCAAAAGGCGGACGCCGCCGCATTGGAGCTTGCGCGCAAGCCAAGCAACGTCAATAGTCGGCGTCCGTCCACGTCCTGGCGTGCTCGCCGGGGCTCCAACTGTAGGGAATTGCGACCGTGTTGGCCGAACAAATCGCCAATGGTGTCGTCGTCGGTGGCCTTTACGCCCTGGTGGCGCTCGGTTTCACGCTGGTGTTCGGCCTTCTCGACAAGCTCAACTTCGCGCACGGCGAGGTCGTTACCTTGGCCGGGTTCGTGGCCCTTGTGGCCGTTCAACTCGGGGCCTCGGTGTGGTTGGCGATCCCGATCGTCATCGTCGTCACGGGGCTATCGGGGCTTCTGATCGAACTCCTCAGTTTTCGCGCCTTCACGTCGAAGGAAGGGCATAGCGTCTCGGCGCTATCGTCGTTCGCGCTCGGCATCGTGATCCTCGAAGTCGTTCGCTTGGAATACGGAGCCGCCCCGCTCAACTTGGCGATCCCGACGACGATCTACACGAGCGGCATTTCGATCCTCGGTGCCCCCATCCCGTGGGTCAAACTCGCGACGCTGGGGATATCGGTCGTGCTCATGATCGGCCTGCATGTCGTCGTCGGACACACCCGGCTCGGACGCCAAATTCGAGCGGTGGGCGAGGCGCCCACGTCCGCCATGTTGCTCGGCATCCACGTGACGCGCGTCATCCAGTATGTGTTCGTCGTGGCTTCGGCACTCGCCGGAATCTCCGGTCTGTTGATCGCCATGCAAGGCGGCTTCGTCAGTTCCGAGGTCGGGTTCACGTTCGCCCTCAAAGGGATCGCGATCATGGCGATCGGCGGCATGGGTGACCTTCGGGGAGCGGTGCTGGCCGGACTGCTGATCGGGATCGCGGAGGGCATTGCCATCCACTATGGCTTGGGCGGCTTCTCCGACGTGCTGGTCTGGCTGGTGATGATCGCCGTGCTGCTCATCCGTCCGGAAGGCCTGCTCGGAGGCGGTCGGCGCGAGGTTCGAGCGTGATCGCCAACCTGCTCAGCACCGAGAACATTGTTTTCACGGGCGTCAATATTCTGCTCGCCTGGAGCGTCTACCTGACCCTGATGACCGGGACACTGTCTTTCGCGATGGCTGCTTTCATGGGCATCGGCGCCTATGTCTCGGGCATCCTGACAGCCAAGTTCGGTTGGCCGCTGGTGCCGGCCGCGTTGGTCGGCACCCTCGCTTGCCTCGCGGGCGGCATTCTTGTCGGATTTCCAGCCCTCCGCGTCCGCGGGCTCTATCTGATGCTCGTGACCACCGGCGTAACCCTCGTGGTCAAAGTGGCGATCGAGAACATCGAGTACGTGGGTGGCGTCGGCGGCATGGGCGGTTTGCGCGGCACGACACCGGAACTGGTGCTGGCATCGGTCGTGGTCATCGGAGGGGCCCTGTGGCTCCTCTCGCGAACGCCGCTGCAACGGATCATGGACGCGGCCCGCGAGGACGAGAATGTCGCGGCCTCGCTTGGCATCAACATCGTATTCATCCGCGTCGCCGGTTTTGCCGCCGGGGCCGCGTTGGCGGGCTATGCCGGTGCGCTCTACGGCCACTACATCATCTTCATCGCGCCAGAGCAGTTCGACATTCTCTACTCGGTATTCATCGCCCTCTATGTGGTGTTGGGCGGGGTCAACAATCTGTGGGGGCCAGTCCTCGGTGCCGTGGTCATCACGATGTTGCCCGAAGTGGTGCGCGAGTTCGGCGTGATGTCCTCGGGCTTCCGTAGTGCCCGCCAACTGATCTTCGCCGGGGCCTTGGTCCTGCTGCTGTTGGTTCGTCCAGCGGGGATTCTCGCCTTTCGCCGCCTGAGCATTCGCGCGGGACGCGGACGCGTGCCGGTCGGATCGACATGACCGGGCGAATCGTCGCCGGCTTGGAGGGCGTCGCTAAGGCCTTTGGCGGCTTGCGCGCCGTCGACGGCGTCAGCCTCGATATCCCGGCCGGCGAGGTTGTCGGGATCATCGGCCCCAACGGTGCGGGTAAGACCGTGCTGATCAACCTGATCACGGGGTTTTACCATGCCAGCGACGGCCAGATCACGATCGCGGATCACAACGTGACGCAGTGGACACTGCACCAGATCGGGCGCCTCGGGGTGGCGCGTACCTTCCAGAACATCCGACTCTTTCGTCGTCTCTCGGTGCTCGAAAACGTCATGGTCGCGAATCCGGCATTTACCGCCCATCCCTTGCGCGGTCTGTTGGCACTCAGCCCCCGCCGTCAGGGGCGCGACGAGGCGATGGACCTCCTTGCGCTCTTCGGTCTCGCCGATCGAGCGGACCAAAGTGCGGGCGAACTCGCCTATGGCGACGCCCGGCGGCTCGAGATCGCGCGCGCCCTGGCGACGCGACCGCGGCTACTGCTGCTCGATGAGCCCGCCGCGGGCATGAACGACCGCGAAACCGAGGCGCTGGTCGACGATATTCGGAAGGTCAAGCCGAGGCTCGAGGCGATTGCGTTGATCGAACACGACATGTCCCTGATCCGCGCGCTTGCCGATCGCGTCGTCGCTATGAACTACGGACGCATCATCGCCGAGGGAGCGACCGGGACGGTGTTGTCTCACCCGAAGGTCGTCGAGGCCTACCTCGGCCAGGAGGAATCCTGATGGCGGTGCTCCGGGCCACCGACGTGCACCTTGCCTACGGGCCGATCCGGGCCGTGCGTGGGTGCACGTTTCATCTCGACGAAGGTGAGACGGTGGCGATCGTCGGGGCCAACGGGGCCGGCAAAACGACCCTCATGCGCGGGCTCTGTGGCCTGCTGGCCCCGGCCGATGGTTCGATCGAGGTGTTGGGGGGGCCGCTTGCTGGGCGCCGACCTGACGAGTTGGCCCGCGATGGGCTGCTCCACATTCCCGAGGGTCGTGGTACGATCAGCAATCTCGACGTGCTCGACAATTTGCGGTTGGCCTATGAGATACGGCCGACGACGGTCGGCTTCGAGGCCGCAATCGAAGCCGTGTTTGCGCGGTTTCCCAGGCTCAAAGAACGGTCGGATCAACGTGCGGGATCGCTCTCCGGAGGCGAACAACAAATGCTCGCGCTGGCCCGGGCGATCGTCAATCGACCGAAGGTCCTGCTCGTGGACGAGCCATCCCTCGGCCTCTCGCCGCTCATGATCGGCGAAGTGTTCCGCACGTTGCGCGAGTTTCAGGAGGCCGGCATGTCGATTATGTTGGTCGAACAGAACGTCGTGAAGGCGCTCAAGCTCGCGCACCGCGCCTATGTCCTTCGTCAAGGAGAAATCGTCCTCGAAGGCAAGGGCGGCGAACTCGCGCAGAAGACCGAAGTGCTCGAAGCGTACCTAGGGTCCCACTAACTAAACAGGGAGGACGAACGATGTTGAGACGTACTGCATTGGGGGTTTCGTTGGCGTTGATCGCCGCGGCGGCCGTCGGGCCGGCCATGGCGCAGAGCAAACCGCCGATCAAGGTTGGCTTCATACTGCCCTATACCGGGTTCGCCTCGAATCTGGTGCCGTATTTCGAAACCGGCTTTCTGATGGGCGTCGATGACGTCAACGCCGCTGGCGGTGTCAACGGCAGCCGCCTCGAGGTACTGAAGGAGGACGACCAACTGCGACCGCCGGAGGCCGTACGCGGCTATCGCAAGCTGGCTCGCGACGGCGCGTTCGTCGCGTTTGGTCCCATCTCCTCCACGGCATGGGAAACCGTCGTGCCGCTCACCGGCGAGGACAAGTTGCCGATCATCAATACGACGGCGCAGAAGCCGCAGATCGGCAACAGCAAGTACACGCTGCGGATGACCTCGCACGATCTCAAGATGATGCCGCAGGGGGTCGCCGCGTTCGCCAAAGCGGAACCGCGGGTCAAACGCGTCGTGATCATGGGGGACGTCAAGGAAGTCGCCACCAAGACCGCGCTCGACTCCTTCGAGCGCGAGGCCAAAGCCAATGGCATGCAGGTGCTCGATACCATCGACTTCACGACCCAAACGACCGAGTTCTCGCCTATCGTGATCAAGCTGCGCCAGCTCAATCCGGACGCGATCATGGTCTCGAGCCTGACGGCGGCGTTCGTGGCGTTGGCCAAGGAGATGAACGCGCAGCGCTTCAAGGTGCCGGTGTTGTCGAACTTGATCTTCTGGCCGGCCAACGGCATCAACCTGATCGCGCCGCTCGACATGACCGTGTATGCGATGGGCTTTGGCACCAACGAGGCAACGGGTCGCCCGGCCTACGACAGCTACATCACGCGTTACCAGCAGCGCTTGGCCAGCGATAATCGGGTTCCGCGGCCAGCGAATGCCGCCAACAGCGTCGTCGCCTACGAGGCGGTGCAACTGGCAGCGCATGTCATGCGCGAACGCAACATCGACGGCAGCATGCCGGCAGCACGCGCCCGGGATCTGATTGCCGATGGTCTGCAGAAGGTCGAGGCGTGGAACGGATCGCTGCTCTACTTCACGTTCGACGGGCAGCGTGACGCCTACATTCCGCCGCGGTTGGTCAAGGCCGACAACCAGCGGCAGATGTGGGTCTTCGCCGACGAGCCGCCCAAGACCAACTGAGGAACCGGTGGGCGGGCTCGAGGCCCGCCCACCACCTCCAAGAGCGACGATGAAACCACCCGCACTCGATCCGCGCACGGTTCCCGCCCAGACCGGCTCGCGCTACCCATCACCGCTGCGCGAGAAGGTGGGGCAACGCATCAAGCAGCGCCTGGGGGATGCCCTCGGGCTCACCCGTTTCGGAGTCAATCTCGTGCGTCTGCCCCCGGGGGCGCTGTCGTCGCTCCGTCACTGGCACACCGCCCAGGACGAGTTCGTCTACATCGTCGAAGGCGAGGTTACGCTCGTGACCGATGCCGGCCGACAACGGCTCACGCCCGGGTCGGTGGCGGGATTTCCGGCCGGCCGGGCGGATGGCCATCACTTGATCAATGAAACCAAGGTCGATGCGGTCTATCTCGAGGTGGGCGACCGCCCGGAGCATGAGACCGTCTATTACCCAGACGAAGACTTGCTGGCGACCGTCAGTCCTGACGGTCCGGTGTTCACCCGACGCAACGGCCAGTCGTACTGACCGCCCTCAGGTCGCTTCCTCTTTGCCCTGGACCTGGAACACGCCGTTGATCCGCCAGGACCCATCGGACTGCCGCTCCATGTTGTAGAGCAGCAGCATGGTGGTGAGGTCGCTGCCGACGAAGAACACCTCTTGCAGGATCAAACCCTGGACGCTGAGCGTCCGACGCAGCTCGAACTGGCGCGGGCGATATACCGGTGCGTACCCAGCCTGCACCATGCGCATGAAGTTCTCGGGGGTTTGAAACTGCTGCTGGATCGCCGGGGAGGCCAGGGAAAAGGCCGCACGGCCGTCCTCGCGTCGGAACGCCTCGACCTGGGATTCGATGGTCTGGCGGATGGCCTGACGTTCGCCATCCGAGCCCTGCCACAGGGGCTGGGCCCAGGCGGTTGGGGTCAGGATCCAGACGATGAGGAACGCTTTGAGCGCTGCGGCGAGCTTCATGGCCAAAGCCTAGCGCGTTCCGTCCCGGGACGGAACGCCTGGCATTGGTCGCCGTGTGCCAAGTGTGCGACGATGTCGAGGGAGGCCCGAGCGATGAAAATATCCGCCGCCGTATGCCGTGACACCGGACAACCGTTGACGATCGAGGTGCTCGATCTCGACGATCCGCGCCCGAATGAGGTCCTGGTGCGGGTCGTCGCCTGTGGCGTCTGCCACACCGACATCGGGATTCAACGCCTGGTACCGAAGCCGATTGTCCTCGGTCACGAGGGCTCGGGTATCGTCGAGCGCGTCGGAAGCGCGGTGACCAAGGTGAAGGTCGGAGACCGCGTGGTGCTCACGTTCGGATCGTGCGGCGTCTGCGCGAGCTGTGTCGAGGGTGAGCCCGCCTACTGTCACGACATGCGCCGCCTGCAATTTTCCGGGGCGCGAGCCGATGGATCGCCCACGATGCGACAGGGAGCGAGCCCCGTCCATGGGGCGTTCTTTCAGCAGTCCGCCTTCGCCACCTATGCGCTGGCGACCGAGCGCAATGTCGTCCCGGTGGGAAGCGACGTGCCGCTCGAGCTGTTGGGGCCGTTGGGCTGCGGTGTTCAGACCGGGGCCGGGGCGGTGATCAACGCCTTGGCGGTTCGGACCGGGGCCAGTCTCGCCGTGTTCGGGGTGGGCTCGGTCGGCCTCAGCGCCGTGATGGCGGCACGAATCGTCGGGGCCACGACGATCATCGCCGTCGACGTCAACCCGGTCCGCCTCGAGACGGCGCGTTCGCTCGGGGCGACGCACGCGATCGATGCGCGTTCCGGCGACGTGACCGCCCGAATCCAGGAGATCACGGCCGGTGGGGCCAACTTCTCCCTCGAAGCCTCGGGTGTGGAAACGTCGTTCAATGCGGCCGTCGAGTGCCTTGCCATCCGCGGCACCTGCGGCTTCGTCACTGCGCCCCGGCAGGGACAGGCGTTTCCGTTCTCGCTCGCTCCGATACTGCTGCGCGGCCGTAGGCTTATGGGCATCCTCGAAGGATCGAGCGTTCCCGACCGCTTCATTCCTCGCCTGATCGAACTCTACCGCCAGGGGCGTTTCCCGATGGATCGTCTGGCGACCTATTATCCGTTCGCCGACATCAACCGGGCCATGGACGACTCCCACTACGGTCGGGCGATCAAGCCGATCTTGCGGATGTGAGGAACGTGCTCCGTCGGTTTTACTTCTTCGTCTGGTTCGCGATTGCGGCCGGCGTCACGCCGGCTTCGGCGTCGTCGTTGTCCGGCAAGTTGCTGGTGGCGAAACCCGACATGCGCGACCCCAACTTCGGCGGCAGCGTCGTGTTCCTCATCGATCACGGGCCCGCTGGTGCATTCGGAATCATCGTCAATCGGCCCGTGCGCGCGGTGCCGGTGCCACGGGTCTTCGAGTTGTTTGATCTTCCGGGGGCACCGGCCGACGGCACGCTCACGCTCTATCGTGGCGGTCCGGTGCAACCCGAGGCGGCGGTAGTACTCCATTCGCCCGACTATCGTGGCGAGGGCACGCAGGTGATTCTGGACCGCTTCGCGGTGACTCCCGTGGTCGAGGTACTGCGCGCGATGGCCAAAGGCACCGGGCCGCGGGACGTGATCCTCGCCCTGGGGTACGCTGGTTGGGCGCCCGGACAGCTCGAGGCCGAGTTGGCGCGCGAAGCCTGGGTCGTGGTTCCGGCCGCTCCCGATCTCGTCTTTCATGGAGACGAGGAAGGCAAGTGGCGGCGGGCGCTCGACCGCCAGGGTGTCGATCTATAGAGGTGCGTGGGTCTCATGGCGACCGTGCTCAAACGTTCGTGGCTGTCTTACAAGGAACAGATCCGGGAGTTGTCGGATCGTCTCGTCAAGGCGCAGAAGCCGATCCGGATCCTCGATGCCATCAACTGGGACGACAGCGTTCAGCGCACCGTGATCGACGGTCGCTTCCGGAAAATGCCGAAGATCGACGCCGGCTACTACCTCGAAAAAAAGCCGCTGCCGTTCAACGCCTCCGACAAGCTCGCCGAGTTCGAGTCGATCAAGAAGGACGTCGAAACCGGGATCGGGGCCAGCGACGAGCTCGGCTCGATCCTGACGCGGAACTGCAACGAGTACCAAGGGGTCGTCAGGATGCTCGAGGCGCGGGGCACGCCCGAGTTCCACCGCTGGTCCAAGGAACTCTACGGTTCCCCTAAAGACGACTTCCTCGATCAGCACACCACGGTGCGGGAACTCGGCCAGACGCTCTACGGCATCCTGGGCAATATCGACGATCGGGAGCTGGGCGTCCGCTACGACAAGGACCTCAGCGCCGAAGACGTCGTGGCGCAGCTAAACGAGCGTTTCGAGGCGTATTTCCACGATCATCAGGTCCACGTGGTCCTGTCGGATGGCATCGTGGCCGACGCGGCGGCGGGTTCGGACTACGTCAAGATCCGCAAGGGTGGACGTTTTTCGGTGCGCGATCGCGACATTCTCGAGGTCCACGAAGGCTGGGTGCACGTCGGGACGACGCTCTCCGGGTCGCACCAGCGGGTGGCGACTTGGCTCGGCAAGGGGCCGCCCTCCTGTACCACGATCCAGGAAGGCCTCGCCGTGTTGATGGAGATCGTCACCTTCAACATGACTCCGCATCGCGCCCGCAAGGTCAACAATCGCATCCTGGCGTGCGACAAGGCCGAGGATGGCGCCGACTTCATGGATGTGTGCGAGTTCTATCGCACCGAGGGTTACAACGAGGCGGAGTGTTACCAGCACGCGCGGCGAATTTTCCGCGGCGGTGTTCTCAAGGGCGGGTCGCCCTTCACCAAGGACGTCGTCTACGCCAAGGGATTCATCCTGGTCTACAACTTCCTGCGCACGGCGATCCGCTTCGGACGGCCCGATCTGATCCCCTATCTGTTCGTCGGCAAGGTGACGCTCGAGGACGTGCCGATCCTGGCGCGCAAAGCCAAGGCGCAGGTGATCGATCCGCCGCTCTACCTGCCGCCGCAGTTCCGCGATCTCAACGGATTGGCCTGCTGGATGGCCTATTCGAACTTTCTCAACCGCGTCGATCTCGGCAAGGTCCAGGGCTATTACGAGAGCATCCTCAAGCTCTAGTCGCCGAGGGTCGTCAGGAACGCGTCGAGCGCCTGAGCGAAACCTTCGGGGTTGTCCTGGCACACGCGATGGGCCGAGGCGGCAATGACCGCGGTCCGCGCCCCGGGCGCGCGCGCAGCCAACTCGACGAGATGGCGATCGGTGCAGGTCTCGGAGTGTTCGCCGCGGGCAAGCAACACCGGGCAGCGCACGGCGATCTCGGCGGTGTGGTCGGCCGTGAGAAAACGCTGGGTGTGGATGACACCTTCGGCGTGGTAGCGCCACCGCCAGCCATCGGGCGTTTCGACGAAACAGTGCGATGCATAGTGTTCGCGGACGTCGGCGCGCCAGAACCGGGAGAACGGAATGGCCTGGGCCGCCTCGGCCCGCGTCGCGAAGCGGTTCTCCTCGCGGACCTGCCGGAAGAAGAGTTCGTTGATCGCCGGGTCGACGCGATTGGTCGGGTCGGCGGCGACGACCGCGGCGATCCGGTCGGGATGCTGCGTCGCGTAGAGCAGCGCCAGGAGGCCGCCCGTGCCCTGACCCACGAGGATCACGGGATCGTGCGCCACGCCTTGGATCACCCGGGTCAGGTCGGCGAGGTGGCCGGCCAGGTCGTAGCCCGTGTCCGGATAGGCACTGAGGCCGTGCCCGCGTTCGTCGTAGGTCACCTTGCGATGAGCGTTCCGGCTGGCCGCAATGGCGAAATCCCAGACCCGGGCGTTGGTCCGGTTGGGATGGAGGAACACCAGGGGAGGGTTGGCGCCGGGCCAGACATAGGCCTGGAGGTACAGGCCAGCCCCGGCCACGGCCTCGCGACCGGGTTCGGTGGGACGGGTGGTCAAACAGAGTTCCTCAAGACACCAAGATCTCACGTTGTCGGGGGGGGCGGATTAACCAAAGCGCTTGGAATGTTCGTGCGTTAGGGGGCAATCCTAGCGTGTTTTTTGATTTTTGGCCGTTCTGGCCGATGATGGGCGCGTCACGACGCGGCATTTGACCATGGCCAACCTCGCACTCGCCAAATCGGGCGACAACGACGATCGGTTGCACGAGGCCGAGACGGAGATTCGGCACTTGCGCGCGACCATCAATGCCATGCGGGATGAGCTCGACGCGCAGCGCCATGCGCGCGAGGCAGCCGTGCAGCAGGCGGCCTCGGCGGGCCACGACGAGGGTCGCCAATTGAAGGCGGCGATCCAGGCGGGTCGTGAAGAACTCGAACGCGAGCGCCACGACCGTGAACGTGCCGTGCAGGAAGCGCGCGCGGCTTCGCAGGATGAGATCGTCCAGTTGCGCGCGACGGCACAGGCCTTGCGCGACGAGTTGGACAGCAACCGTATGGAGACCGAGCGCCGGATCCAGGAGGCGGTGTCGGAAGCGCGCGACGAAATTGTCCAGTTGCGCGCTGCGGCCCAGGCATTGCGCAGCGAACTGGAGCGCATTCGATTCGACGATGATCGCAAGCTGCAAGACAGCCAGCAGCAGGCCACCTCCGAGGCCGAGCAATTGCGTGTTATGGTACGCGCCATCCGCGAGGAGCTGGAAGCGACCAAGTTCGGCTTCGAGACCAAGATCGATGACATGCAACGCAACGGGCGGGACGAGGCGAGCCACTTGCAGCAGACCGTTCGTTCCTTGCGCGAGGAGTTGGAGAAAAAGCGTGACTGAGATCGAGGCCAAGGGAAGCGATCGTCGAGGCGCTGGGGAGGCGCTATCGCCCAACCGCGGCAACCTGCGCCGACGCGCTGCCGACAAGCCGAGCAAGGACGAGCTCAAGCGGCTGCGCCATGCCGAGATCCTGCTCAACGTCTCGAGGAAGTGCGCCGGCCTGGAGTCGCTCGACGACATCCTCGAAGCACTCGTCGAGATGACCTCCTGGGAGATCGGTTGCGAGCGCGGCACGCTGTTCCTCAACGATCCGCTCACCGGGGAACTCTATTCGCGCGTCGCTCAGGGCACGTTCCGCCGCGAGATTCGAATCCTGAACTCGACCGGTGTCGCGGGCCACGTCTTCCAGACGGGTGAAGGCACGGTCATTCACGACGCCTATGCCGATTCGCGCTTCAACGCTGCGATCGACCAGCAGACCGGGTTCACCACGCGAAACATCGTGTGCGTGCCGGTGCGGACCGTGAAGGGCGAAATCATCGGCGTGATGCAGTCCCTCAACAAGAAAGAGGGCCAATTCAACGAGGACGACCTCGACCTGCTCGCCGACATGACGACCCAGGCCGCCGTGGCGCTCCAGAGTTCGCAGTACGTCGAGCGCATGAAGAAGACGCGGGCCAAGGAGATGGAGTTCCTCGACTTGGTCGCCGACGTCACGTCGCAACTCGAGCTCGGTACGCTGTTGCAGCGCGTCATGTCGGAAGCGACGCGCATGCTTGGCGCCGATCGCTCGACGTTGTTCCTCAACGACGAGAAAACCAACCAGCTGTTCTCGCGCGTGGCACAGGGGACGAGCACCGGGGAAATTCGTCTGCCCAATCACTTAGGGATCGCCGGGGCGACGTTCACGTCGGGCAAGAGCATCAACATCCCGTACGCCTACGCGGACCTGCGGTTCAACCCGAGCTTCGACAAACAGACCGGCTTCTTCACCCGCTCGATCCTGTGCGTGCCGGTGACCAACAAGGCGGGCAAGGTGATCGGCGTCACCCAGGTGCTGAACAAGCGCGGCGGCCCGTTCACCGAGGAAGATGAACAGCGGCTCAAGGCGTTCACCGCGCAGGTTGCCATTGCGCTCGAGAACGCCAAGCTGTTCGACGACGTTCAGCGCATGAAGAACTACAACGACAGCATGCTGGAGAGCATGTCGAATGGTGTGGTGACGCTGGACGAGAACGGCAAGATCGTCACGTGCAACCGGGCCGCCTTGGGCATTCTCAAGGCCGAAACGAAGGACGTGGTCGGTAAGGCCGCGAGCGACTTCTTCGTCGGCCCGAACGCCTGGGTGGTCGAGCGGCTGGCCAAGGTCAAGGAGAGCCAGGCGATCGACACCATGCTCGATGCCAACCTCGAACTCGGTGGCGAGAAGGTCTCGGCCAATCTCACGCTGATGCCGCTGATCAGCGGCGAGGGTGGCAAGAAGCTAGGCTCGATGCTGATGATCGAAGACATTTCGTCGGAAAAGCGCATGAAGGCGACGATGTCGCGCTACATGGACCCGACGATCGCCGCCAAGATGCTGGAGGGTGGCCAGGACCTGTTGGGCGGCGCCAGCACCGAGGCCACCGTGATGTTCACCGACATTCGGGGCTTCACGACGATCACGGAAGAAGTCGGCGCCCAGGGCACGGTCGCCTTCCTCAACGAGTACTTCACGCTGATGGTCGAGTGCATCACCAAGGAAGAGGGGATGCTCGACAAGTTCATCGGCGACGCGATCATGGCGGCATTCGGCCTGCCGATCGCCCACGACGACGATCCCGACCGGGCCGTGCGTGCCGCGATCGCCATGATCCGCGAGCTGCGCCGCTGGAATGCCGATCGCGCCGCGCGCGGCCAAAAGACGATCGACATGGGCATCGGCCTCAACACCGACATGGTGGTGTCGGGCAATATCGGTTCGCCCCGGCGCATGGACTACACGTTGATCGGCGATGGCGTGAATCTCGCCTCACGCCTCGAAAGCGCGTGCAAGTCCTATTCGGCGCGCATCCTGATCAGCGACAACACGTTCAAGAAGCTCAAGGGCACCTACCGCACGCGCTCCGTCGACCAGGTCGTGGTCAAGGGCAAGACCGAGCCGGTCGGTGTCTACGAGGTGCTCGACTACCACAGCGAGGAGACGTTCCCGAACCTGGTCGACGTCGTGACCTATTTCAACGAAGGCGTCCGTCAGTACCGCGCCGCCAAATGGGAAAAGGCGATCGAGAAGTTCCAGAAGGCGCTCGAATTCAACGCCAAGGACAAACTCTCCGAGACCTACATCGAGCGTTGCACGTATATGAAGGAACACCCGCCGGCCGATGGCTGGAACGGCGTCTGGGTGATGAAAGAAAAGTAGGCCGCTAGGCCTTTTGGCCCTGGCGCAGCAGCGCCTCGACTCCCGGCAACACGCGACCCTCGAGCCACTCGAGGAAGGCGCCGCCGGCCGCCGACACGTAGGACAACTTGGTGTCGACGCCCGCCTTGGCGAGGGCCGCCATGGTGTCGCCACCGCCAGCGACGCTCAACAGCTTGCTCTGTTTCGTTCGTTCAGCCACGTCGCGTGCGATGGCCGTCGTCCCCTGGTCGAACGGCGCGATCTCGAAGGCGCCGAACGGGCCGTTCCACACCAACGTGCGGCAACGCTCGAGTTGCGTCAGCACCTCGGCCACCGACTTGGGGCCGATGTCGAGGATCATTTCGTCCTTGGGCACGGCCTGGATGGCCACGGTCCGCGTCGCGACGCCGTTCTTGAGGGCGGGCGCGACGATCGCATCGACTGGCAGCACGACGGTGCAGCCCAGACGTTTGGCTTTGGCCAGGACATCGCGCGCCGTGTCGGCCAGATCCGGCTCGCACAGGCTCTTGCCGACGGCGACACCCTGGGCGTGCAAGAAGGTGTTGGCCATGCCGCCGCCGATGATCAGCACCTGAACCTTGTCGAGCAGGTTGGTGAGAGCGGCGAGCTTGGTCGACACCTTGGAGCCACCGACGATCGCCGCAACCGGGCGCTCGGGCTTGTCCAATGCGCGGTGTAGCGCCTTGAGTTCTTCCTCCATGCCGCGACCGGCCGCGGCCGGCAAGAAATGCGTGATGCCCTCGATCGAGGCATGCGCGCGATGTGAACAGGAGAACGCTTCGTTGACGTAGATATCGCCGAGGCGGGAAAGCGCCTTGGCAAAAGCCGGGTCGTTGTCCTCTTCACCCGCGTGGAAGCGCAGGTTCTCGCACAGCAGGATTTCGCCGGGTTCGAGTTCGGCCACGGCCTGCTCGGCATCGCGGCCGACGCAATCCTCGGCAAACGCGAGGGGTGGACGGTTGAGGGCCGCGCCCAACACCTCGTTCACGCGGCGGAGCGACAACTTCGCGTCGAATTTCCCATCCGGGCGCCCAAAGTGGGACAAGAGCACGATCTTCGCTCCGCGGCCGAGAAGTTCGCGCAACGTCGGCGTCAGCCGCGCGATGCGCAGGCCGTCGGTCATGTAGAGATCCTTCATCGGGACGTTGAGATCGGCACGAACGATGACGGTCTTGCCGTCGACGTCGATGTCATCCAGCGTACGAAGGCCTTCCATGGCGGGTTTGGCGTCACCTGCGTCGGGAAACGGCCGGCACCTTAGCGGCGGGCGTCGGTTCCCGCAACGGATCGCACGTTGGCGGCTCTGTGGCCGCGGCGCATACTCGCCTGCATGGCGACGGTGCAGATCAGGGTCGAGGGACGGGATCGGGTTGGCCTGGTGGCGGCAATCGCCGGGCGCCTGTTCGATCTTGGTTTCAACCTCGGCGACACCGCCTTCTCCGTGCTCGGCACGGGGTTCGAGTTTTCGACCGTGGCCGATCTCCCCGAGGGAAGGATCGCCAAGGAGGTCGAGCGCGAACTGCAATCGCTGCCGGCGTTGAGTGGATGCATCGTGCAGGTGCGGCCGTTCACATTCGAGCCGGTCCATGCCGATACGGGCCGGGCAACGCACCGCATCCGGGTCACGGGCGGCGACCAGCCGGGGTTGCTTGCGCGCTTGACCGAGACGTTCGTCGATTTCCAGGCCAACGTCGTGCGGCTCCACTCCGAGCGGATTCCTGATGCGCGGGGCGCGCGCTATGCGACGCAGATCGACGTGGCAATCCCCGCCGGACGCACCGAGGCGTGCCTTGCCGCGATCGCGAACACCGCCGAGCAACTCCATCTCGATTGCACCTGGGTGGCGCTAGCGCCCCTCTCTTGAAGGCATCGCCTGTCGACGGCCCAGGTCATCGGGCGTCAGGTGACACGAGAACATGTGATCCCCCTCCGGGCATTGCACGGGCGGCGGGGTCGTGTCGCAAATCTCTCCGGTTCGCCTTGGGCAGCGCGGGGCAAACGGGCAGCCTCGCCCCGGCGCCTGGCCTGCGGGGGACAGCACGATGCGCTGATCGGATGGCCCATCGACGCTCGGGATCGCCGACAAAAGAGCCTCGGTATAGGGGTGGTAGGGCGGGGCAAATAGCGCCCCGACGGGTCCCGATTCGACCACTCGGCCACGGTACATGACGTAGACCCGATCGGCGAGGTAACGAACCATCGCAAGATCGTGGCTGATGTAGACAAGTGTGGTACCCGCCCGCCGTTGGACGTCGAGCAGCAGATCGATGACCGCGGCCTGTACCGAGACATCGAGGGCCGAGGCCGGTTCATCGGCCAGCAATACCTGGGGGCTGCCGGCAAGCGCGCGGGCGATGCTGACGCGCTGGCGCTGGCCGCCCGAGAGCTGGTCAGGCAGGCGTGAAGCGACGTCCGGAGGCAGGCGGACGAGCGACAGCAACCGTGCGACCTCGGCCCGTCGGGCGGAGGCTGTCAGCGTTGGGGACCCGAGTTTTCGAATAGCTCGGCTGATCTGTCGCGCAACCGAATGGCTCGGGTTCAGGGTGTCGTTCGGATCCTGAAATACCATCTGCAGGGTCGAACGGAGCGCCGCCCGTCGGTCGGCGACCGGTGTGCGCGCCACGTCCTCGCCGAGGACGACGATCTCGCCGGTGCTCGCGGTGTCGAGGCCGGCAATCAGGCGGGCGAGGGTCGTCTTGCCGCTGCCCGATTCGCCCACGACCGCGACCGTCTCGCCGTGCCGGGCGACGATGTCGACTCCGTCGTTGGCCGTCAATCGCCGGCGTCGGAACAGCTCGGCGAATCCGCGGATGGGTAATGCGAAGGTTTTCCTCACCCCACGTGCCGCGATGACGACGTCGTTCGTCGTGGGGTAGTTCGGCTCCTCGGGTGAGGGCGGTGGAATTGAAAGATCGATTTCCGTGGCCCTGATGCAGCGGACCGATCCGGCATCGGATTCGACCAGGGATGGTGCGAGGGTGTCGCAACGGCCGGGGCTGGCGAACGCACAGCGCGGTGCGAAGCGACAGGCTGGTGGCAGGGCATGAGGTGGCGGTAACTGTCCGACGATCGGGTGCAGCGGGTTCCGCTGCTTATGTGAGTTCGGTCGGGGCAGACAGGCCAGGAGTCCCGCCGTGTAGGGGTGCCGGGGCCGCACCAGCAACCGCTCGGTGTCGCCGGTTTCGATCGCCTGACCAGCGTACATGACCACGAGTCGGCGACAGGTCTGGCGAATGAGCCCGAGGTTGTGGGAGACGTAAAGCACGGCCATGCCGTGCCGGCGCTGCAGCACACCGACGAGATCGATGATTCCGGCCTCGATCGTGGCGTCGAGCGAGGTGGTCGGCTCATCGAGGACTAGGAGCTTGGGGCGGCTGAGAAGTGCCATGGCGATCACGACGCGCTGCTGCTGGCCGCCCGAGAGCTGGTGCGGGTAGGCGGCGGCGACACGTTCGGGATCGCCAATCTGCACCTCGGCCAGGGCCTCGCGCACGGTCGCACGCACCGAGCGTGGGTCGCTGTCCCGGAACGTTTCGGCAAGCTGCTGGCCCGCGGTCATGCTCGGGTTGAGCGCGCTGGTCGGCTCCTGATAGACCATCGCCACCTCGCCGCCGCGATAGTCGCGCAAGGCGCGGGGTGACAGGGTCGCGATATCGCGACCGCGAAACAGAATCTGACCGCCGGCCACACGGCCGTTCGTTCCGAGGTAGCGCATGATCGCGAGCGCGACCGTCGACTTGCCGCAGCCCGATTCGCCCACCAACCCGACGCTGTCGCCTTCCCGGATTTCGAGCGAGAACCGGTCGACGGCGGGAATCGGTCCGCGCCGGGTCCGGTAATGAACCGTCAGATCTCGGATCGAGAGAAGGGCACTCATTGGCGCCCCAGTTCACGGAGGCCGTCGGCCAGAAGGTTGAAGCCGAGAACGAGCGAGGAGATCGCAGCACAAGGAAACAGGACGATGTGGGGGAACACGAAGGCCAGGGCGCGGGCCTCGTGCACCATGCCGCCCCAATCGGGATCGGGCGGTGGCAGGCCGAGCCCGAGAAAGCCGAGTACGCCGATGCCTATGGTGACGTAGCCCATGCGCAGGCAGGCATCGACGATCAAGGGTCCTCGAACGTTCGGCAGAATCTCGACGAACATGATGGCGAGCGGGTGTTCGCCGCGCATCTGCGCGGCGGCCACATAGTTGCGCCCGCGCGCATCGAGCGTCAGTCCGCGGACGATGCGCATGACGCCGGGGGTCGAGGCGAAGACGACAGCGATCACGATGTTGAGCCCGGAGGCGCCAATCGTCGTGATGATCAGGATGTAGAGCACGAGCACCGGGAACGCGAGGACGACGTCGCTCACGCGCGACAGCGCCTGATCGATCCAACCGCGCCAGTAGCCGGCCATGAGCCCGATCGTGATGCCGATCGCGTAGGCGAAGGCCGTGGCCAAGGGCGCGTAGAGCAGGACTCGGCGGCTGCCCCAGATCACCCGGCTCAAGATGTCACGCCCGAGCTGGTCGGTCCCGAGCCAGAACGCGCCACGGGCCGTCTCGCTGCCGGGCGGCAACAACGCCTGCAAGGGCGTGTTCGGCGGGTGGGGCGCCAGCCACGGCGCCGCGATCGCCACGATGACCCAGAACACGATGATGGCGAGGCCGATCAGCGCCGCCGGACTTCGCGCCAGATGCCTTAGGCCCAGGCCGCCCGCGGCGGGCACATCGTAGCCAGTGGGGGCGCCGTTGACGGTCATGTCCCGCGCAGCCTCGGATTGAGCAGGCGATAGCCGATGTCGGCCAGGGCCTGCGTCGCCACGGCCACGAGGACCGCGACCATGGTGCACGCCTCGATCAGGTAAATGTCCTGATTGAGCGAGGCTTCGAGGAGGAGGGCGCCGAAGCCTTTGTAGGCGAAGAACGCTTCGACGACGATGACCCCGGATAGGAGCCAATTGATGTGAAGCGTCAGCACGGTGAAAGGCGTGATCAAGGCGTTGCGCAGCGCGTGATGCGTGATGACGCGCGCCCTAGAGAGCCCCTTAAGGACGGCGGTGCGGACATAGGCTGTCGCCATCACTTCGACCATCGAGGCGCGCGTCATGCGTGCGACGTAACCGAGGTCGTAAAGCACGAGCACGGCGACCGGCAACACGAGTTGGCGCCAGTCCCATCCCTCCGCCATGCTGCTCGTTCCGGGGAGCCAGGCGAGCCAGAACACGAAGACGCCAGCGAGGAACACGGCGGAGGCGAACTCGGGCAGCGACGTGGTGACGATGCTGGCGACCGAGATCGAACGATCGGCGGGTGAGCCCTCGCGAATTCCGGCGATTACGCCGAGCAGGATCGAGCACGGGGCGATCACCGCGAGCGCCGTCAGCCCGAGAATGGCGGTGTTCCAGAGCCGCGGCCACAGAACCTCGGCGACCGGAGCCTTGAAGCGGATCGACTCGCCGAAGTCCCCCGTCAGAAAACGGCCCAACCACTCGACATAGCGTTCGCCGACGGGGCGGAGATAGCCGTTCTGTTCGAGCCAGAGCTGCTGCTGTTCGGCCGTGGTGTAGGGGCCGATCACCTTGATCGCGACGCTGCTCGGGGTCGCTTCGAGCAGCAAGAAAACCACGAGCGAGACGACGAGCATCGTCGCGGCCAAGAGGCCGAGGCGCTTGAGGACCGCTAAAACCACAACGAGACGGGGAGGCTTGGCGGTGCGGCCCAGGAGGACCGCACCGGTACGCCGCCTAGGACTCGAGCCAGACCTTGTTCAGATGATGCTCCAGCGCGACGTGAATTTTGAAGTTCTTCACGCGCTTGTTTGTCGCGTTGATCACCGAACGCCAGTAGCCCTGCGAAATCACCGAGTTCTCCTGCAGCCGGCGCTGCAGCTTCTCCATGATCTTCTGACGCTCCTTGGGATCGGGCGTCGCCGAGGCCTCCTGCAGCCATTTGTCGTACTCGGGATCGCTGTGACCCGACTCGTTCCAGATGCCGCCCGTGCGGTAGGCGAGATTGAGCGCCTGGACCCCGAGTGGCCGATGACCCCACGACGTGAATCCGAACGGGGTGGAGAGCCACCGATCCCAGTAGGTGGCTCCCGGCATCAGGTTGACCTGGACGTTGATTCCGGCGGGTTTGCACATCTCCGCAATGGCTTGGCTGGTGATCGTCTCCCAGCTCGGCCCGGCTACGGTGTACAGCGTCACCGTCAGCCCGTTGTCGTAGCCCGCGGCCTTGATCAGGGCGCGCGCTTTTTCGATATCGGGCTTGAGCTTGTCGGAGAGGGTCGCGTACTCCGGATGGATCGGGGCGACGTGGTGGTCTTCCGCCGGAACACCGTGACCGCGGTAGGCGATCTCGAGCAGGCGGTTGTGGTCGACGCAAAGGCGGATCGCCTCGCGGACGCGTTTGTCGTCGAACGGCTTTTCGGTGATCCGCATGCGGGCGACACCGGTCGCCGACGTTCCCACTTCGTTGAGCTGCAGGTGCGGGATGCGCTGAATCGCCTCGATGGCATCGGCGCTGAACTGGTGGTTCATGTCGACTTGGTTCGAGGCGAGTGCGGCGATCATCGCCGCCGGGTCTTCGCCCAGGTCGACGTAGGTGATCTGGTCGAGATAGACCTCGTCCCCCCAATAGTCGGCCTTCGGGCGTTTGGCGAGCACACTGCGTTGCCCGACCGTGTGCTCCACGAGCCGATAGGGACCGGTGCCGATCGGGTTCTTGCGCAAATCGCCACCCATGTCGGCGAAGCGGCGATGGACGAGCAGCGCCGGGTAGTCGGAAAGGGCCTCGGGGATCGCCAGGTCCGGGGTCTGCAGGTGAAAACGAACGGTATGACTGTCGATCTTCTCGATCGATCCTTCGGCCATGCTCGTGCGCCGGATCGGCTGACCACGATCGTTGACCCGTCCGGTGTCGGTGGTCACGGTCATGGCCCGCAGGCGGCTCTGGTTCGACGACGCCGTCGCCGGGTCGAGCCAGCGCGTGACGTTGAAGATCAGGTCGTCGGCGTTGCATTCATCGCCGTTCGACCACTTGATGCCTCGCCGCAGCTTGAATTCCCAGGTCTTGAGATCGGCGGACGGTTTCCAACTCTCGGCCAAGTGCGGTCGGGCGACGTTGTCGAGGCCGATCTGGACCAGGGGTTCGATGATCTGCCGGGCGACGTTGGCCTTGGGCGGCCAGTCGTATTTGGCGGGATCGGTGATGTCCATGACCGACATTCCGACCCGGAGATTGCCGCCCATGCGGGGCTGCGCCGACTGGGCGCGCGCGACACGCACGACGGATTGATTGAGGACCTCGCCAGCGAGCGCGTAGGCGCCTGCGGTGGAAACTCCGAGCAGGACGGCAGTGCGAAGAAATTCGCGGCGATCGATCTCGCCTTTGCGAAGCTGTTCTTTGAGCTCTGGAAGATATTGATGCTGGGTGCGACTACTGTATTCCGGCATGGTGTCCCCCCCGGGAGTGATCGCGCCGACGGCCGGCGCTTGCACTCCGCATTCTACCGTGACCTCCGGCTGGGCCCGTGGT
>VGES01000030.1 GCA_016869765.1 Alphaproteobacteria bacterium | reverse complement strand
TCCAGCCCCAGGATGTGATGAGCCGACATCGAGGTGCCAAACCTCCCCGTCGATATGGACTCTTGGGGGAGATCAGCCTGTTATCCCCGGCGTACCTTTTATCCGTTGAGCGATGGCCCTTCCACGCAGAACCACCGGATCACTATGACCGACTTTCGTCTCTGCTCGACCTGTCAGTCTCGCAGTCAGGCGGGCTTATGCCATTGCACTCAGCAGCTGATTTCCAACCAGCTTGAGCCCACCATCGCGCGCCTCCGTTACTCTTTGGGAGGCGACCGCCCCAGTCAAACTACCCGCCATGCAGGGTCCCAGCTCCGGATAACGGAGCGTGGTTAGATGCCAAAGACCAAAAGGGTGGTATTTCACTGCTGCCTCCACGCCAGCTGACGCCAGCGCTTCAAAGGCTCCCACCTATGCTACACATTCACTCTCTGGCAACACTGCAAAGCTGTAGTAAAGGTGCACGGGGTCTTTCCGTCTAGCCGCGGGTACTCCGCATCTTCACGGAGAATTCAGTTTCGCTGAGCCGGTGTTGGAGACAGTGGGGAAGTCGTTACGCCATTCGTGCAGGTCGGAACTTACCCGACAAGGAATTTCGCTACCTTAGGACCGTTATAGTTACGGCCGCCGTTTACCGGGGCTTCGGTTCAAGGCTTGCACCTCTCTCCTTAACCTTCCGGCACCGGGCAGGCGTCAGACCCTATACGTCATCTTACGATTTCGCAGAGCCCTGTGTTTTTAGTAAACAGTCGCTACCCCCTGGTCTGTGCCGCCTCCTCCTGGTTGCCCAAAAGGAGGCACCCCTTCTTCCGAAGTTACGGGGTCAATTTGCCGAGTTCCTTCAACACCGTTCTCTCAATCGCCTTGGTATGCTCTACCAATCCACCTGTGTCGGTTTGGGGTACGGTCTATACGCTGGAGCTATTTCCTGGAACACCTTGATGGCCCCGGCAATCCAGTAAGCCAGAACCATTTACGGCATCCGTCACTTCCAGCAGGCCCAGGAATATTAACCTGGTTCCCATCGACTACGGCTCTCGCCCTCGTCTTAGGGGCCGGCTCACCCTGCGCGGATTAACCTTGCGCAGGAACCCTTGGATATTCGGCGACAGAGTTTCTCACTCTGTTTTCGCTACTCGTGTCAGCATTCTCTCTTCCGATACCTCCAGCGATCCTGACGGACCGCCTTCGCAGGCTTACGGAACGCTCCGCTACCACGTGCCTTGCGGCACATCCGAAGCTTCGGTGCGTGGCTTGAGCCCCGTTACATTTTCGGCGCAGGCTGCCTTGATTAGACCAGTGAGCTGTTACGCTTTCTTTAAAGGATGGCTGCTTCTAAGCCAACCTCCTGGTTGTTTTGGGCTTCCCACATCCTTTCCCACTTAGCCACGACTTGGGGACCTTAACTGTCGGTCTGGGTTGTTTCCCTCTCGTCCGTGGACGTTAGCACCCGCGGACTGTCTGCCGAGCTGTACTCGCTGGTATTCGGAGTTTGGTTAGGTTTGGTAAGATGATGAGTCCCCCTAGCCCATCCAGTGCTCTACCCCCAGCGGTAATCGCTCGACGCACTACCTCAATAGCTTTCGCGGAGAACCAGCTATATCCGAGTTTGATTGGCCTTTCACCCCTAACCACAAGTCATCCGCGGCTTTTTCAACAGACGTCGGTTCGGTCCTCCAGTGCGTGTTACCGCACCTTCAACCTGCTCATGGCTAGATCACTACGGATTCGGGTCAAATCCGTGCAACTGAGCGCCCTGTTCAGACTCGCTTTCGCTTCGCCTACGCCTAACGGCTTAAGCTTGCTGCACAGACTTACTCGCTGACCCATTATACAAAAGGTACGCCATCACCCGCCGAAGCGGGCTCTGACTGCTTGTAGGCATCCGGTTTCAGGTCTATTTCACTCCCCTCGTCGGGGTGCTTTTCACCTTTCCCTCACGGTACTTGTTCACTATCGGTCACTGAGGAGTACTTAGGCTTGGAGGGTGGTCCCCCCATGTTCAGACAGGGTTGCTCGTGCCCCGCCTTACTCGAGGGCCTGTCGTTTCGTTTCCCGTACGGGGCTATCACCCACTATGGCCGGTCTTTCCAGACCGTTCCGGTACTCGACGACAGGCCACTGGCCTGGTCCGCGTTCGCTCGCCACTACTAGCGGAGTCTCGGTTGATGTCCTTTCCACCAGCTACTTGGATGTTTCAGTTCGCTGGGTTCGCTTCGCGCCCCTATGGATTCAGAGCGCGATACCTCTAAAGAGGTGGGTTGCCCCATTCGGAAATCCCCGGGTCAGAGCCTGCTCGCGGCTAACCGGGGCTTATCGCAACGTGCTACGTCCTTCATCGCCTCTCAGTGCCAAGGCATCCACCAAATGCCCTTGTCATATTTGATGTTTCTGCGGAACCGGCATGCACAGTGATCAACCCGATCTGATACGCCGATCGGGCACTGGCACGCGCTGAACTCTCGCAAAGAACACTACAACTCGAAAATCCGGAAACAATCCTCCGGATTTCATGTTGCTGTTTCTTCCTCTTCACGATGTCAAAGACCTTCGGCGTTGCCGCCGAAATGCGTCTCACGTCTGCGTTCGAAATTGGTGGAGGTGAACGGGATCGAACCGATGACCTCCGGCTTGCAAAGCCGGCGCTCTCCCAGCTGAGCTACACCCCCATCAGATGTCAGAAAACAGATGTCAGAGGTCAGAACGAATCTGACATCTGGCCTCTGAATTCTGGCCTCTGAATTCTGGTCTCTGATTCTGGTGGGCCTGGGTCGACTCGAACGACCGACCTCACCCTTATCAGGGGTGCGCTCTAACCACCTGAGCTACAGGCCCTCTAGGGTTCATCCCGCCGAAGCGGAACGAATCCTAAAGACCGCGCAGACGCGGAAAGAGATGCGAAGACGGCGGTGGCCAAAGGGTCGACCAGATCCGAGACACCCCGGATCGGGTCAATTGTCTATCGACGATCGACCAGTCGGGACCTGCCGAAGCAGACCGCTTGGTCCATCATCCTTAGAAAGGAGGTGATCCAGCCGCAGGTTCCCCTACGGCTACCTTGTTACGACTTCACCCCAGTCGCTGACCTTACCGTGGTTGGCTGCCTCCTTGCGGTTAGCACACCAGCTTCAGGTAAAACCAACTCCCATGGTGTGACGGGCGGTGTGTACAAGGCCCGGGAACGTATTCACCGCGCCATGCTGATGCGCGATTACTAGCGATTCCAGCTTCATGCCCTCGAGTTGCAGAGGACAATCTGAACTGAGACGGTTTTTTGAGATTAGCTGGGGGTTGCCCCTTTGCATCCCATTGTCACCGCCATTGTAGCACGTGTGTAGCCCAGCCCATAAAGGCCATGAGGACTTGACGTCATCCCCACCTTCCTCCGGCTTGTCACCGGCGGTTTCTTCAGAGTGCCCGGCCGAACCGCTGGCAACTGAAGACGAGGGTTGCGCTCGTTGCGGGACTTAACCCAACATCTCACGACACGAGCTGACGACAGCCATGCAGCACCTGTGTGGAAGCCAGCCGAACTGAAGAAACCCCTTTCGGGGTCTCATACTTCCCATGTCAAGGACTGGTAAGGTTCTTCGCGTTGCGTCGAATTAAACCACATGCTCCACCGCTTGTGCGGGCCCCCGTCAATTCCTTTGAGTTTTAACCTTGCGGCCGTACTCCCCAGGCGGAGTGTTTATCGCGTTAACCTCGACACTGACGGGCAAGCCCGCCAACGTCTGACACTCATCGTTTAAGGCGTGGACTACCAGGGTATCTAATCCTGTTTGCTCCCCACGCTTTCGCGCCTCAGCGTCAGATCCGAGCCAGTGAGCCGCCTTCGCCACTGGTGTTCTTCCCAATATCTACGAATTTCACCTCTACACTGGGAATTCCACTCACCTCTCTCGGCCTCGAGCCTCGCAGTCTTAAAGGCAATTCCGGAGTTGAGCTCCGGGCTTTCACCCCTAACTTGCGAAGCCGCCTACGCGCGCTTTACGCCCAGTAATTCCGAACAACGCTAGCCCCCTTCGTATTACCGCGGCTGCTGGCACGAAGTTAGCCGGGGCTTCTTCTGCGGGTACCGTCATTATCTTCCCCGCTGAAAGAGCTTTACAACCCTAAGGCCTTCATCACTCACGCGGCATGGCTGGATCAGGGTTGCCCCCATTGTCCAATACTCCCTACTGCTGCCTCCCGTAGGAGTCTGGGCCGTGTCTCAGTCCCAGTGTGGCTGATCATCCTCTCAGACCAGCTACGGATCGTAGCCTTGGTGAGCCGTTACCTCACCAACTAGCTAATCCGACGCGGGCTTATCCAACAGCGATAAATCTTTCCCCCTAGGGGCGTATACGGTATTAGCCACAGTTTCCCGCGGTTATTCCGTACTGCTGGGAAAATTCCCACGCGTTACTCACCCGTGCGCCACTCGTGTATTGCTACACGCGTTCGACTTGCATGTATTAGGCCTGCCGCCAGCGTTCGTTCTGAGCCAGGATCAAACTCTCTCGTTGAAGTTGACTCGCCGCGACCGAAGTCGTGACGAATCGACTATTGGCTCCTGCACAAACAAAGCGTCCGTCGTTGTCTGCCGAAGCAGACGACGTAGCTGCGTTTGCGACAGTGTTTGTTAGGCACACCGCCGCCTACGCATCTCTTCCTCTTCACAATGTCAAAGAGCGGACCGCCCGAGGGAGAAGTACCCAAGAGCGAATACCCAAGAGCGAAACGCAGCTTGCCGGACATCGCGGGGTTTCCGCTGATATCCAACTTGCTGCGCGGGCGGAGGGTTATAGGCGCCGCCCCGTACCCTGTCAAAGCGTTTTTGTCGTGCTCGTTGCGAAACTTAGCGACGGGTCCGACCACCCTTATATACGCGCGCCGCAGGCGCGCCGACAAGGGCGCGCGGCAGAAAAACCTGTGGAGAACCGCGCCGTTCAGCGCCCCCGGGTCGCGCCCTCCGCGATGCCGAGCGAGCTCAGAATCTTCTCGGACTCGCGAACCTTCTCAAGGGATTGCGACAGGAGGCGAAGAATCTCCAAGTTATTGTTGAGAACCTCGCGGATCGGCGGTCGCGGATCGTCGACGATGTGCGAGCACCGCGACAAAACGTCGTTGCGCAACGCGACCAGCGCCGCCTCGAGCTTGAGCCCCTTGGGGTTCTCCGGGCTGATCAGAATCTTGGTCATCGCACTTGGCTCCTCTCGGTTGTTTCTTGTTCGCGCGAACGCGCGCCACCGTCAAGTCGACGGCCGAGTCACAGCTGACGCCAGTCGTTCGACCCGTTGCCAAGGGTGCTCTTCCTCGATGAGCCTCGGGCCGGATAACAAGCAGTTCCCGCGCCTACACGGCGTGTAACGTTTGACCTTACCGGGCGGATGCACGTAGCGGCCATTGACGGTTTCGATTCGGACGTAGCGATCGATCGAACCGCGCAACGGCGGATTGTTGTCACCGATCCGCGCTTGCTTGACGACGGTGGCGCTCATCCCCGGAACCACAGCAGGAATCGAAAACAACACCTCACGCGAGTCGACCTCCCGGTACGGCGCGGCCCCGTCGCAGCGGTCACTGCGGAACCTGAGCTTCACCGAGTGCAACGGCGCTGGCCCGGTATTCACGACGGTGACCTGCAATTCGCTGGCCTTGTCAACAATACGAACGTCGACGACGCGGTCGACCCGTGCATCGGTCGCTGCATAGAGGGGGTCACGAATGAGGTCGACCCCCGCGTACCCGGCCATCAACGTCGCCAAGCCTGCAACGATCACCAGGAAAATGGCGCCCAACGGATTTGACTCATCGTCGTGACGCCTGCGCCACGCCATCCACACGGAGAAATAGAGGAACAAGAGGAAGAAGAAAACGCTGAGGGCATCGCGAACTTCGCCCTCGAAAAACACAGCACTGGCTACGATCGCCCCGAACAGGAGAACGACAACGTTACGCTCGGTAGAGGGTGAACGGGCGGAGCGGAGTGACGACCGTTCGGGTGAGGGGTGGCAAACACTCGGCGTTACAACGCCATTTCAGCGACGGGCGCGCGCGGCAGCACTTCGCGAAACCCGTTCGTCCCGATCACACGAACCGTGCGCCGCAGGACTCTCCCCTCCGCTGGCGCTACGGGTGGAAGCGCCACGCGGTGGGAAAACTGGCCCGGTGCGCCCGCGTCGAGCGCCGCCGCTATTCGCACCTCGGACTCGACCCGCCGTGAGCACTCGACGTCGTCCGTTCTTGCGCTCGGGCAGTCCACCAGTTCGACAGCGATATCGACAAAGAGAAGCGGCGTGGCCCCGTCGTTGCGCAGCGCCAGCCGAACATCGGCATCGTTCGCCCCGAGGCGTTCGACCACGATCGCCTCGACCACGATCCGCGCACGCATCGGCTCGGCCGGCCGTACCGGCACTACGCCCGGTCCATCGATTGCGAGAATCGCACCGATCACGGCGAGCACGCCGAAGACCGTCAGCTCGAAGATCATCAACGGCGTCTTGAACGGGTGGTCCGAACGGCGCGTTCTCAGGCCGCGCCACAGAAATAGGGCGCCCGCCACCAGGGCGAGCGCTGCCGCCGCCATGCTCAAGTCGCGACTTTCGATCCGTACGGCGACCGTGATCGCCACCACCGCCATGAAAATGGCGAGCAGATGATTCATCGCCGCCGCAACACCAACCCGAGCACGAGCCCGGCGCCGAAACCGCCGATGTGGGCCCACCAGGCTATGCCGGCCTGCGGCGACACGGCCGCCAGCACGAACTGCAACAGGATCCAGACGCCGAGCGCGAGGAAGGCAGGCACGCGCGCGCCGCGCCAGTAGACCATCGCGCGCGGGTACAACACGAGATAGGCGCCCATGACGCCCGAGATCGCACCGCTCGCACCCAGGGTCGGCACGGCCGAACCGGGCGCGACCGCGATGTGGGTCACGCCCGCCGTGATTCCGGTGAGCAGGTAGAACATCAGGTAGCGGCGGTGGCCGAGCGCGTCCTCGACGTTGTCGCCGAACACCCAGAGATAGATCATGTTGCCGAGGAGATGCAGCACATCGCCGTGCATGAACATGGCGGTGACCAGCGTCAGGCCCTCGCGCACCACCTGCTCGTTGACGACCCCGGAGCGCCAGATCGCCGCCAGCCGGCGCGGCACCATGGCACCGCCCTCGATCGGCACGAGATCGGCCAACTGCCCGACGAACACGACGACGCAGGCCGCGATCAACGCGATCGTCACGACGGGGCGTTCGATGTGCTTCAGCGGGTTGTCGTCGGCGAGGATCATCGTCAGGGGCCAGAGATCAGATGCCAGAGATCAGACGTTGGAGGTCCGATTCCGAATACTACCGCTGTGATCTGAACTCTGTCCTCTGACCCCCTAACCTACCCTTACCCGGCCCTCACCCTCGCGCCTTCGGCGCTCTTCCCTCTCCCGCGCAGCGGGAGAGGGTGAACGGGCGGAGCGAAGCGACGACCGTTCGGGTGAGGGGGGGCGCTCACACCGCCATGTAGCCGCCGTCGACGGTGACATCGGCGCCGACCACGAAGCGCGATTCGTCCGACACGAGGTAGAGCACCATGGCACCGATGTCCTCGGGCACGCCCACGCGTTTCATCGGCGTGCGTGCGATACAGGCGGCGCGGAATCGTTTGGCGCCCTCTTCGCCCATGGCGTCGATCACACCGGGCCCCCACACGAATCCGGGGTGGACGACATTGATGCGCACGTTCTTCTCGCGCGCTTCGAGCGCAGCGGCCCGCGAGAATGCCACAAGCGCCCCCTTGCCCGCCGAATAGCCCGTGCCGCCGATGCCGCCCTTGAGGCCGGCGGCCGACGAAATATTGACGATCGCGCCGCCGCCCGTCTTGGCGATCACCGGCAAGGCATGCTTGACGCCGAGGAACGCCGCCTCGAGGTTGATGCGCACCATGGCGCGCACGACATCGAGCGAAAGATCCTCGATCGGCTTCAGGATGCAATCCCCGGCATTGTTGACGAGCGCGTCGAGGCGACCGAATTTCTTCACGGTCGCTGCGATCGTCGTCGGCCAATCGGCCTCGAGCGTCACGTCCTGGCGCATGTAGTGCGCGGTGCCGCCCTGGGCCGCGATCGCCGCCACGGTGTCGCGCCCCGCGGCCTCCTGCCGGCCGGTCACGACCACCCGCGCGCCTTCGGCCGCCAACAGGGCGGCGGTGCCGCGCCCGATGCCGGCGGTGCCGCCGGTGACGATCACGACTTTGTCGGCCAAACGCCCCATGTCAGCCCGCCAGTGCGCCCGAATCGATGACGAGATCGCTCGCCGTCATGAAGGTCGCTGCGTCCGACAGGAGATGGATGCTGGCGTCGACGACGTTGCCCGTCGGGATCGGCATGTCGAGATCGATCTGAATCTGGTTGAGGCGGATGCCGTCGGCCTTCTCGCCGCATTCCAGCGCCGCCGCCTGCATCATGATGCGCAGCCCGCCCGCGACGGCCGCGTTGGCGGCACCACCGACGCGGCCCATGCGCGCAAGCGTCGAGGAAATGGCGACGATCGCCCCGCCCTTTCCCTGGGTCCGTAGCGCCACGATCGCGTGCTTGATGGCGAGCCAGGGCGATATCAGGTGCGCTTCTTCGAAGGCCTGCCAGTCGGCGAAGGCCCAGTCGGTGACGGCCCGCGTTGCGACCGGCGGCGGGGCCAGCACCAGCCCGTCGAACCGGCCATGACGCTCGACCACCGTGGCGATCGCGGCGCGCCAGCGCTCTTCATCGGCTGTCCGCGGCAGCAGCAAGACCTCGGCGGCCGGCGACACGACGAAATCGCCGCGCACGACCCGCGCCCCTTCGGCCTCGAGCTTGCGCCCGAGCGCCTGCATCAAGGGGGTCCCGGAACCGGTGACCAAAACCGCCTTACCGACCAACCGCGCCATGGCAGGAGTGTAGCAGATTGCCCGCTCGCGCTAGCCGCAACGCTATAATGCCGGGACAGGAGCGACACCATGACCGCTCAGCTCAAGCACGATGCGTCGATACACTTCGATCACGAGACACTGTCGTGGGAGCCCTATGCCTCGGGCGCCTATCCGGCCGGCCTGCGCGCCCGGGTGTTGCGTCGGCTCGACGACGGCACACCACGGAGCGTCGTCCTCGACGTGCCGCTCGGCTGGTCGAGCGGCGGTTTTTTCGTCGGCGAGGCGGACGAACAGGGCTTCGTGCTGTCGGGCGATCTCGCGATCGGCCGCCATCACTTGAAGCGTTGGGGGTTCTACTTCCATGCCGCCGGCAGCCCGTACGCCCCGTGGTCCTCGGCGAAGGGCGCGCGCCTCCTGCTGATCCTCGGGCCCCGCCAACACTACGCCGCCGTGGCGCCGGGACCCGTCAAGGTGTCCGAGCGCGCCTTCGTGCTCGCCGATGCGCTGGCCGTCCAGCCGATCACGCCGGTGATCGCGGGGAAACCGATGCAGGGCTTCGAGCGCCGGGTGCTGTTCGAGGACCCCGACAGCGGCGCCGACACGCGGCTCCTGCGCGTGCCAGGTGGCTTAGAGGGACGAGGGCCCAACTGGCACCCGGTGCACGAGGAGATTTTTTGCCTCGAGGGCGACATCGGGCCCGACGACCGGCGCCTCTTGAAGCCCGGCTGGTACCTGCACAACCCGGCTTACGGCATCCACGGCTATCACGAACATTCGCGCGGCGGCGCTACCATCCTCGAATGGCACGACGGCAAGTGGACGATAAACTTCGTCTAGGGGTGGGTTTCATGCCATTGGCTCGCTAGGCTCGCATCTCCCCCCCCGAGGGGAAACTACGCGAAGGGACTCCTGGTGGATGACGTTGCCCGGATCAAAGCGATCGTGAAGAGCATCTTCGATGCCTTCATCGCCCATGACACCACGGCCGGCGATCGCCTGTACACCCGCGATGCCACGGTGTGGGACGTATTCGAGCCGCAATTGTTCCGCGGCCCCGAAGACCGCGCCAAATTCCGCAAGGCGGACCAGGCCCAGATGCAGAAGCGCGGCAAGCTGACCCTGACCACCGAAGATCCGGTGGTCAGCGTCTGGAGCGATGCCGCCATCGCGCGCTACTACCTCAAGTTCAAGTACGAGCCGCCCAACGCGACCGAGGGTCACGTGCGTATCACGGACGTCTTGCGCAAAGTCGACGGCACGTGGTTGATCGTGCATCACCACGAGGGCATGGTGCCCCAGGGGATACCGCCCATTCACGAGTAGTCCGTGTTTGTGACCGTTTCGGATATCAGTCTCGAGCTGGCGCTGATCGGCGCCGGCACGTTGTTCGGCGCCGGCTTGATCAAAGGCCTGATGGGCGTCGGCATGCCGCTGTTCGCGGTGCCGGTGCTGGTCACGTTCATGGACCTGCCCACCGCCGTCGTGACGATGATGGTGCCGGTGTTCGTCACCAACTTCCAACAGGCCCTGCAGGCGCGCCAGCCGGCGGCAATCGTGCGGCGGTTTGCGGGCCTGCTCGTGCCGATGATCGGCTGCGCGATCTTTTCGGCGCTCTATTTGATCACGATCGACTTGACGACCGGCTCGCTCGTCCTCGGCATCGTCGTCATCGTTTTCGCGCTCTTCCAGATGTCGCGGCTGCGCTGGACCATCGCGCCACGCCTCGAAACCTGGCTCAACCCGCCGATCGGAGCGCTCGCCGGCATCTTGGGCGGCGCCTCGAACCTCTTCGGACCGCCGCTGATCATGTATCTGGTGGCGCTCAAGCTCGACAAGGACGAGTTCGTCGGCGCAATCGCGGTGTTTTTCCTGATCGGCTCGGTCGCGCTCTACGTCACGCTGTTCGCCAACGGCGTGTTGACGACGGCCGGCGTCCTGTTGTCGGCGGCAGCCGCCGTGCCCGCCGTGATCGCGACCTACGCCGGCAATTATCTCCGGCGCTTCATCGATCAGCGGCAGTTCGAGCGTGCCCTGCTGGTCGTCCTCATCCTGATCGGTGCCAACCTGATGCGCCGCGTGTTCTAAGGCAGGTTGGTGGCGCGCAGGTTGCGTTGGCGCGAGGCCAGGATTTCGGCCGCCCAACGATCGTAGCACTGCTTGTATTCGGGCGAATCCTTGACGTGGCCCAGGCTGATGCAGCGCTGCTCGATCCAGCGGTGATCGGCGGCGTTCAGGGTCACCTGCTGGGCCGCAGCCCCCAGGGAAAGCGCCAAACCGGCCGCAATCGCGGCCAGGGCGGGTGTTCGTCTCATGATGAAAACCTCCGGTTAACCACCGACATGGGATATTGGTCGTTTGGTGACAAAGCACGATCGCGTGACAACGCATGCTTGAGGAAACCCCCGGGACGACGGCATGATTCCGACCATGCGCATCGCCCTGGCGCTCATCCTGGGCTTGACGTTTCTCTCGCCGGCAGCACTCCGGGCCGACGAATACGACGATTGCGTGCGCGGCGGCCAAGCGGTGAGTGGACGTTCCTACGATCTCGCCATCCGCTATTGCACCGTGGTGATCACCGAGCCGCGCTTCACCCAGATGCAGAAGCGCGACGCCTACCTCATTCGCGGCAACGCCTACGACGGCAAAGGCATGGGCGAACAGGCCTTCGGCGATCGCATGGCCGGTGCGCTGATCCAGCCGGCGGGACGCGAGAACCTGATCGAACGTGGCCTGGCCGAAGCGGCCGCCGGGCAGATGGAAGCGGCGATCGCCACGTTCAGCGAAATCATCCGGCGCGGCGCCCGCACCGCCGAGATGTACTACAACCGCGGGGTCGCGCAGTTGTTCCTGAACCGCGCCGAGCCTGCAATCGAGGACTTCCGCGAATCGCTCCGCCTCAAGCCCGACGAGGCTGTTGTCCACCACAACCTGGGTCTCGCCTTGATGCGCCTCGCGCGCTTCGACGATGCGATCGCCAGCTTCGATCGCGCCCTCGCGATCAATCAGCGCTTCGGCATGGCCTTTCACGATCGCGGCCACGCCTACCTCGCGACGGCGCGGCGTCCGGAAGCGCTGCGCGATTTTCAGCGCGCCCGCGAACTCCTGCCCGACGATCCGCGGATCGCGCGCACCATTCGCGCGCTCGAACTGCGCACCCGCTGAGTCAGGCGAGCGCGGCGTCGATGGCGTCCGTCAACTCCTTGGACAAAGGATCGACCTTGCTCGGGAACACGCCCGCGAGGGCGCCGTCCTTGCCGATCAGGATCTTGTGGAAGTTCCAGCGCGGCGCGGCGGCTTCGCCGGCTTCCTTCGTGACCCAGCGATAGAACGCGTGGGCCTTGCCGCCGACGACGGTCTGTTTGGCCGTCATGGGAAAACTCACGGCGAAGCGGCTTGTGCAAAAGGCTTGAATCTCCTGCTCATTGCCCGGCTCCTGGGCGCCGAAATCATTCGACGGAACGCCGAGCACGACGAGCCCACGGTTGCGGTAGCGCTGCCAGAGCTTTTCGAGAGCGGCGTACTGCGGGGTGTAGCCGCAGGCGCTGGCGGTATTGACGACCAACACCACCTTGCCTTTCAAGTCCTCGAGGGAGATGTCGTTCTTGCTGTCGATGGAACGGAACGTGGCGGTGGCGGGCATGGCGATTCCTCCGAGATGCGGCGGTGCCGGCACCCTAGCGGACGGCGCGCCGCGGCGCCACGAGCGTCAACTGCCGTGATACAGACTCTGCTGCGGCCGCACGAAGGGGCGATGCTCGGCCGCCTTGCGCATCGCGACGAAGCAATAGTCGAAGACGAGCGAGGCGCTTCGTAGTCCCAACCGCCGTGTCTCGGGATCCACGGCGTTGTTGAGGAAGTTCAGGAAAACGCCCTGGCGGAACGTCGGGCTCTGGATTTCGGCCAATTTGATCGGCAGGGCGCTGAATTCGAACGGATGCTCAGGGGTTTCTCTGCGCCGCTCGCCGCGCACCCCGAAATTGTCGACGTAGTGGCAATCGAGAATGGTGTAGCCGTTGGCCCGCGCCACGTCGGCATAGGTGACGGGATGGACGTTCCAGAACCCGTGGTTGATGTCGCCGAACGCCGGCAGGACATAGATCGCCAGTCCGCCTGGCCGAAGCAGCTCATGAGTCGTGCGAAACACCTGGCCGGGTTCGAACACGTGTTCCAGCGTGCCCAGGTTGGTGATGACATCGAACCGGCGGGATTCGACGAGCGGCTCGTTGAGATCGTGCCGGATGTCCGCCCGTGGATCGTCGCGATCGAGGGCGTGATACTCGCGCGAACCGAGCGCCGCGTAGACGTCGGGGGCGGTCAGGCCGCCCGAGGATTCTGCCGGACGACCCAGCCGCGCCAGGAATTGCTGCACGATGGCGGGCGAGACATGAAGGTCCTGCGGCCCAAACTCAAGCACATTCCCAGTGGGCCAAGCACCCGCGCGATGCAGCCGGAGGAACCAGTCGAGGATCAAACCATCAATCGCCAAGCCCGTGCTCCGGTTGAACGACGCCTTGAGAATTCATGCCGTACCGTCAGCACGACGGGTCGAGCGCCGAGCGGACCCGCCCCTGTCCGAACGCCCCCGGCCGCGGTATTAGTGGGCGGAGCGAGGACGCCGTGATCCTGTTGTTCGCCAAAGCCAACAAATGGGGCGACGCTGCCGCGGCTTTGGCGCGCGAGCGATTGACAGCGATCGAGATCCGCCAGGGCCTGGTCGGCGACCCTCTGCCCTCCGATGTCGCGACGACACGGTGGGACTGCTTGATTTCGTTCCTGTCGCCTTGGATTGTCCCGGCCGCGTTGCTCACGCACGCGCGCATCGCGATCAATTTTCACCCGGGTTCGCGCGACTATCCCGGTATCGGTTGCTACAACTTCGCCCTCTACGAAGGAGCCACACGATTCGGCTGCGTTTGTCACCACATGCTGCCCAAGGTCGACACCGGCGCGATCATCGCCGAACGTCGCGTCGCCATCGCGCCCGACGACTCGGTGATGAGCCTGCAGGAACGCACGCTCGGGGAAATGCTCGATCTGTTCCGCGAGATGCTGGAGCCGATTGCGGCCGGGCGTCCGCTTCCGGCGGCCACGATCTCCTGGGGGCGGCGACCCTTCACGAGGAAGGAACTCAACGCGTTGACGCGCCTCGACCGCCGGATGCCCCCCGAAGAAATTGCGCGGCGGGTTCGCGCCACGACCTACCCCGGGTTTCCTGCAGCGTCGTTCCAAGACTAAGGGCCCAGAGCGGAGCGAAGGTGTTCGGCGAGAAATGCCCGTTCCGAATCCGTGAGCGAGGTCGACGACGGTAGCGCCACGACGCGCCGCCAAGCATCCTCGCTGTGTTCCATTGTCGTGCGCGGTGCGTCGCGATAGGGCGGCTGCCAATGCAGCGGCCTCCAGAAGCGACGAGCGCCGATCCCTGACGCCGAGAGTCGATCGAGGACACGTTCCTGGCGTTCCGGTTCGACCATCACCGCATTCATCCAGTGCGCCGAGGCGCCCCACGGCGGGTCGCCGAGCAACGCGGTTTCCGCGCGACCCTCGGCTGCAACGTGGTAGGCCGTCGCGACATCACGCTTCGCCGCCAGGAAGTGCTCCAGCCGCTCGATCTGGGCACACCCGATCGCGGCCTCGACATTCGTCATGCGGTAATTGAACGCCGCGCGCTCGTGTTCATAGGCGTCCCCTGCCCGCGCCGTGGTCGACAGGCTGCGAACCAGGCCGATCAGCGCGGGGTCTGCGCCCACCACCGCCCCGCCGCCGCCACTCGTGATTGTTTTGTTGCCGTTGAACGACAGCGCGGTGAGGGTCGCCGCCTTCGTGACGGCACGACCGCCGACGGTCGCGCCGAGCGCGGCCGCGCCATCGGCCACGACCGGAAGGCGATACCGGGCGGCGAGTTCCGCGATAGCGTCGAGATCGGCCGGGATGCCCAAGGCATGCACAGGCAGGATCGCGGCGACACGGCGACCGGTTGGGGTGTGGACCGCGTGCCCGGAGCGCATTGCCACGTGGCGGCGGAACTCCTCGCGCAACAGATCGACATCGAGCGTCAGGAAGCGGGCCTCGACATCGAACAACCACGGCGTCGCCCCACAGAGGTGCACCGCGTTGGCGCTCGCGATAAACGTGTAGGACGGCACGACCACGAGATCCCCGGACGTGACGCCGAGGGCCACCAGCGCGACATGCAACGCCGCCGTTCCCGACGACGTGGCGACTGCGTGCGGCAGTTCGCTCGCCGCCGCCACCGCGTTTTCGAAACGCGAGACGAAAGGACCGACCGAGGACACCTGATTGGTCGCGATGCATTCCTGCAGGTAACGCGCCTCGTTGCCGCTGAGATCCGGTTCCGCCAGAGTCGTGAGCGCGCTGCGAAACGGCATTGCCGAAGCCTTTGCCAGGGCCGTCATGCGCGCACCGAGCGGGCCGACGGCGTGTCGTTCATCGTCAACAATACCTCGGCTAGGCGGAAGTCGCGCTCGTTGTTGATGTCGACGGCGACCTCGGGCTCGACGATCAGCGGCTTGAAACTGTCGAGGTTGATGACGAGCGCCCGTTCGTTTCCCGGCGCCCGCAGGTAGCGTGTCCAGGACAGCGGGACGAGCGCGTTGGTCGCGTAGACCGGCGGCAGATCCTGGCGCCGCTCCGGTCGTTTGCCAACGTCGAGCAGCGGTACGAGGCGTCCGTCGTGACCGGGACGGAACATGTAGAGCGGATGCTGATCCACCGCGACGACGCTGACGACCGAATCGGCGGAGTCGTCGATCAGGGCGAGCGCCGCGTCGATGTGGCTGGCGCGCCGCAGCGGCGAGGTTGGCTGGAGGTAGGCCACGGCGTCGGGCAGCCGTTCTCCGCTGCCTTCGATCCAATCGAGGCAGTGGCGCACGACCTCCATTGCGATGGCCGTGTTGCTGGCCAGCGGCGCCGGACGGAGGAACGGGACGTCGGCCCCGCACTGGCGTGCGACGGCGGCGATCTCCGGGGAATCGGTCGAGACGATGACGCGATCGAGACCACTGGATCGAGCCGCTTCGATCGTATGGGCGATCAGGGGCCGTCCGGCCATCATCCGGATGTTCTTGCGCGGTACCCCGGTCGACCCGATCCGTGCCGGAATCAGCCCGAGCGTGCGCATGGGATGGCTAGCGGCCCGGCTGCTTGTAGGACACCGGGAAATAGCAGCGCCGACAGAGCTTCATTTCGTGATAGCGGCCCGACGCGTGGAGGCCGCGGACCGAACGATACAGTTCGCCGTTCCAGATTTCGCTCAGGCTCTGGGTCTTCCAGTTGCCCATCGGCGTTTGATCACGTTCATCGAAGCAACAAATCGTGACGTTGCCGTTGGCCTTGAGAAACATGCGGTGGAACGGTTGGGCGCAATGGAAGCCGTCGACCTTGGGGTGCTCCAGCAGGCGCTTCGGGTCGTGCTCGACAAAATAGGCGTAGCCGATGGCATCGACGATGTTCTTCCAGATGACCCGCATGGCTTGGAACTGTTCCCGCCATTTCGGATCGTCGTACATCACCATCGACACCCGCACCTGGCATCCCGGTCGGATCTGGTTGCGGAGCTTGACGAACGTGTAGACGTTGTCGAGGACGCGCCCCATCGAAGTTCCGACACGCTGCTGTTCGTAGTCGCGCGGATTGGCCGCATCGAAGGAGATGAATACGCCGTCGACCCCGGCCTCGAGCAAGGCCCGCGCGTTGCGCTGGGTCAGCGCCGTCGCGTTGGTGTTCATCAGGACGTCGATGACGCCCTTCTCCTTGGCATAGGCAACCTGCCAGACCACGTCCTTGTGCAGCAACGGCTCACCGAGATAGTTGAGCTTGATCGAACGCACGCCGTTCGCCGTCGCCTCGTCGATGATGCGCGCGTAGTCCTCGCGCGAAATGAAGGCCCACTCGTCGAATTCGCCCGCTTCCACCATCTGGGTGCGCGAGCACATCGGGCATTTCAGGTTGCAGCGCGTCGTCGTTTCGATATCGAGATGAAGCGGGAACGGCGTCTCGCGTTTGTCACGCGGGATCTCGACCCAGTCGCGGCGATATTGGTGATAGGCGGCCGGGCGGTGCTGCTTCCAGGCCTCGCTGAATACCACCTCGTTGTAGGTCGCGTTGGCGTCGAACTCCCACTCCCGGGTCGCGTCGCGCGCGCGCGTCGGCGACTTCAGGATCGGCTGTCCAGTCGCATCCCAGTCTTCGACGTTGTCCACGCGGACGCCTCCTGCCCTAGGCGGATCACGTTAGGGCGATTTGGTTAATCCGGGGTTAAGCGGCGGCGTCGACGCCCTGGGATCCGATCGCCTCGCCGGCCCGATAGTGGCGATCGGCCGGGCGGCCCACGAGGTCCCACAGGTCCATCGGCGAGAGGCCTTCGCCTGGGCGGAGAGCGATCAGGTGGTCGGGCGACAACGGTGTGCCGGCCGGAATGTCGACGGCGGCCACGAGGGACTTGCGGCCGAGATCCCGATTGGCGCGCTCGCAGGTCTGTACCGCCTTCTCGGGGCGGCCGAGCGCGCGGGCGACCGTGGCGACGCCCTCGACCAGCGCCCGCAACTCCGCGGGCTCGATCGAGGCGCGATGATCCGGCCCGGGCAACGTGCGATCGAGGGTGACGTGTTTTTCGATGATCGTGGCGCCGCGCGCCGCGGCGGCCAACGCCACGACGATGCCTTCGCTGTGATCGGACAAACCGACCGCGAGGCCGAACCGCGCGCGGAGCGTGTCCATGGCGAGCAGGTTGATGCTGTCGACCGGCGCCGGGTACTCAGACGTGCAGTGCAACAGCGTCACCCGCTCGGCCAGTAGCGCCTGCCCCTGGCGCGTCTGGTAGGCCGCGGCGAAGGCGGCACGCGTCGGCGTCGCCCGCGCCGGTGCAAGGTAGCCGTAGGTGAGCACGCCGAGCGCCTGTTCGATGTCGGAAAGATCGCTCATGCCCGTGGACAGGATCACGGGAAGCCCCGTGCGAGCCGCCTTGAGCAACAGGGGGCCGTTGGTGATCTCGCCCGACGGAATCTTGAGCCGACGGATCCCGACGTCGACCAGGAGATCGACGCTTTGCTCCTCGAAGGGGGTCGACAGGAACTCGATGCCGCGATCGGCGCAGTGCCGGATCAGTCGCACATGCGCCGAACGGTCGAGTTCGAGGCGGCGCAGCATCGCATGTTGGGACTCGCTGGCTTCGGTCTGGGCCTGCTGATAGAGCGCTTTCGGAGTCGTGCGCCCGACCAGGCGATCGGCAACGAACGTCTGGAACTTGACGACCTGGGCACCAGCGTCGGCCGCTGCATCGACCAACGCCAACCCGAGATCGAGCGACCCGTTGTGGTTGACCCCCGCCTCGGCGATGACGGTTGGCGACATACTTAAGGTCAGCTGAAGTAGGTGGCGAACTCGCCGCGGGCGCGTTCGAGGTCCTGCTTCTGGCCGATGTCGCACCAGTAGTCGCCGACCTCATAGAGCGCGACGCGGTGACCCTGCGCGATGAGAGCATCGAGCAATTGGGGCATGTCCGTCGCCTGTCCCGGAACCAACGCGTCGAACGCCGCCGGCGACAGCACGTAGATGCCCGCGTTGATCATGACGTTCTGCTTCGGCTTCCTGCGGCGCAATACGCGTTTCATGACCGCGTTCAACGGCGCGGTGCGAACCGCGGAAGAAAAGTCGCGGGCCTGGCGGCTTCATACCCTGACCTGGGCGGCCGAGAACGCGCTCCGCCTCGAGGGCGATTTCGTCGAATGCGGCGTGTTCGAAGGCTTCATGTCGCAAGTCGTCGTCGACTACCTCGATTTCGCGAAACTGCCGCGGACGTTTTTCCTTTACGACACGTTCGCCGGCTTCTCGCCGCGCTATTCCTCGCCCGCCGACTTCGTCGCCGACTGGAACTTCTACGACTTCGCCCAGAAGGCCTACGCCAAGCCCGGACTGGCGGCCGAAGTGACGGCGCGCTTCGCGCGCTACCCCAACGTGCGGATCATCGAAGGGGTGGTTCCCGATTCGCTCGTCGGCACGGCGCCGGACCGCATCGCCTACCTCCACGTCGACTTGAACTCGCCCAAAGCGGAACGCGCGGCCCTCGATGCGCTCTACGATCGCGTCGTGCCCGGCGGCTACATCGTCTTCGACGACTACGGCTGGGAGCAGTACGGTCCCCAGATGGAGGCGGCCGATGGGTTCGCGACATCGCGCGGGGCCGCGGTGCTCGAACTGCCCACGGGCCAGGGTTTGCTGATCAGGTCCTAGCGAAGCGCTGCGGCACCGGCGATCGCCCTCTGGCTTCGCCATTGACCCGACCCGACACAGCGGGAAAGATGCGGCGCTGCCCGGAGGATCCCCGATGACCGCCGCCCCCGCCCAACGCTCGACCCCCGTCGCCTATCGCCCGCGTCGCCTCGGCCACATCAATCTGTTCGTGCTCGACACCTACGTGATGAAGGAATTCCTCACGCAAGTCTGCGGCTTCGAGATGACCGGCATCATCTCGAAGACCCGTTCGGCCTTCTTCTCGAACGGCAACACCCACCACGACATCGGCTTCATCGAGACCGCATCGTACAAGGAATTCCGCCGGAAATATCCCGATCCCAACGATCCGCCGGGCCGCGGCGACAAGCCGGCGCTCAATCATTTCGGCTGGGAGATGGAGCACGAGGCCGACCTCGCCGCCGCCTACGAGCGCGCCAAATCCGCAGGCCTGAAGCCGCGCATCACCAACAACGGCACGTCGTTGTCGAATTACCTGTTCGATCCGGACGGCGGGCAGCATCAATTCTACGCCGACGACACCCTCGACTGGCGGACGGTCTACACCGGCGCGGACGTCGATCTGCACCGACCCGCGACGTGGGTGCCGGGCGCGCAACCGCCCTCGACCGCGCGCAACTACGACCCGAACCCCACGATCCGTCGTTCGACGACCTCGATCCTGCATCCAATGCGGGTCACCCACGCCGTGCTGCTCTGTGCGCACCACGAGGCGATGGTGCGCTTCTACACCGAGATCGCCGGCTTCGACGTCGTCCACCGCGGCGCCGACTACGTCTATCTCGGGGGCTCGGCCTCGCACTACGACATCGTGCTGATGGCCGCCGGCGCGCGCGCCCCGGGATTGCATCACGCCGCTTTCGAGGTGTGGCCCGACGAAGATCTCGCGACCGCCGCCAAGGCGCTGCGCGCCAGGAACATCGAGGTCGTCGCCGAACACGATCTCGCGCACAAGCGGAGTCTGACTCTCCGCGATCCCAACGGGATCCTGTTCGAATTCTACGTCCGCCGCACGGGCGGCTTCGCCGACGTCGCGCGCGCGACGGGCGATGCCCGCGCCCTCGCGGCGTAGACCACTCAACCGGAAGGAACGCGCATGTCCGCGATGCAGATCGTCTCGGCCGATTCCCACATCGTCGAGCCACTCGACATGTGGTCCAAGGTGCTCGGCGATCGCTGGGGCGACCGCATCCCGCACGTGTTGAAGCGGCACAACGGCCAGGACGGACACTTCCTCGTCACCGGCAAGCAAGTCCTCAAATTGCCCGAGAAGGGCGGCGCCGTCGCCGAGGCCCACCGCGACCTTTATGAGGCCGGATTTCTTCCCGACAAACGCGTCGAATTCCAGAAGCGCGCCAAGATCACCGCCGAGACGCTCTACGGCTCACACATGCTCATCATCCTGCAGAGTCCGCATCGCGACGCGTTGCGTGCCTCGTGCGAGGTGTTCAACGATTGGCTCGCCGACTATTGCGCCTACGATTCCAAACGCCTGATCGGCGTCGGCATGGTGCCGATCGACGACGTCGCGTGGGGCATCCGCGAGATGGAGCGCATCGTCAAGAAAGGGCTCAAGGGCCTGTGCATCAACGTCGCGCTCGCGCCCGAACTCGCGCCCTATCGCGATCGACGGTACGACCCCTTCTGGGCCCGCGCGCAGGAGATGAACGTGCCGATCACGCTGCACTCCATCACCGGCAATATCATCGATCCGTTCTACCCCAGGAACCCGCGCGAGGGCGAGGAAGCCGCGGGCACGTTGCTCGGGCTCTACACCGAGGCGCTGGCGACGCTCGCCAACGACTTCGTCTTCGGCGGCATCCTCGATCGCTTCCCCAGGCTCAAGCTGATCGTGAGCGAGTTCGAGATCTGGTGGCTGCCGTTCTTCCGCTTCAAGACCGACCAGATGACGACGACCTTGAGCAAGAAGATGAACCTGCCGCCGCTCAAGAAGAAGCCGTCGGAATACTGGGGCAGCCAGATCTGGGCCGGCGTCATCGGTGACCCGACGCTCGAAGACGTGGTCAAGCGCGTCGGCCCGGAGACCGTCCTGTGGGGCTCGGACTTCCCGCACGTCCGCTCGATCGGCCTCGACACGCACGAGGTGCTGGCGCGCACTTTCAAGGATTTTTCCGAGACCGACCGCGAGCGCCTGGTCGGCGGCAACATCAAGCACATCTACGGCCTGCAATAGCGCGATGACGCTTGTCGGCGGCCTCGATCCGGCGAGCGGCTTCGCACGCGCGGTAAGCGCCGGGCCGCTGGTGTTCGTGGGTGCGCAGTCGGGGGCGACCGGCGATGCCGCCCAACAGTGCGAGGAGGTCTACGGCGCGATCGCGCGGCTGCTCGATGCGGCGGGGCTGTCGACCGCCCACGTCGTGCGCCTCGATCACTACACCGGCAGCCAGGCCTGGCTCGCCGAGCGCCAGCGCATTCGGGCACGCTACTTCGGCCGGCCGGCACCGCTCGCCTCGACCGGCGTGGCGACGCCGCTTCCGTTCCCGACGCTGCTGCGCGCCGCGGCGATCGCCGTCACCGATCTGGCCAGCAAGAGAGTGCTCGTCGCGGGTGCGACCCACGGCATGCCGGCGATCGCGACCGCGGTCGCGGGTGGGCCGTTCGTGTTCGTCTCGGGGATTCTCAACTCGGGGGGCTGGACAGGCGAACTCCCCGAGGACGACGAATTCGCCCGCCAGGCTGCCGGCGCGTTGCAGGTGATCCGTGCGATCCTGGCGCAAGAAGCGGGCGGGCTCGATCGATTGCTCCGCGCCGAGGGCTACGTCGAGAACGACACGGCGCGCGCCTCTCTGGTGGCGCTCGCGCGCTTGCTCGGGTTCCCGAGCGAAGCCGCGTGGTCGCGCGTGGCGCTGCCCTTCGCCGCGCCCGACCGCATCGAGGTGACGACGCTGGCCGCAGCGCGCGACGTTGCGGTGGAACGTGGGCCGGGTGCGGCGGCGGCCGGTGGTTTCGTGTTCGCGGCCGCCGACGGCCACTCGCTCGCCGCCGCGAACGCCGAGCTCCAACGCGCATTGGCGAGCCTGCACGCAACGCCGGCGCATGTCGTCCGCCTCGACCTCGCCGCCGCCTCCGAGTCCCTGGCATCGGCGGCGGGTGCGCTGCGCGACGCCTACCCGCGCCCGCCGGCCTTCGTCGCGGTGCCCTGCCTCGATCGGGGCCGCGTCAGCCTGTCGGCCATCGCCTATGTCGGCAGAGAGACCGCCGGCAGCGGCCACAGCCGGTAGACGCGGTCCATCGCACCAGCGTGTCGCCGTTGGCGAGCACGCGGTCGTGCAGCGGTGAGTTCTCCCAGGGGACGCCGATCAAGCCCGCGAAGTCGGCCGCGGCGACGAGGCGGCGGCGCGGGCGCGCGACCGCGCGCTCGTTGAACGGACCGATCGCGCAGCCATGCGGTGGTCATGTCACTTGGCGAACGGATCCGGCCCGCGGTTGACGCCGACGCGGCTTGGGCCCTAGCTGTCGCGGCAGCGCCGAAATTGTCGAGGCCGCCGACCACGGGGTCGAGCGGAGCGGCGCCGGGAGGGATCAGGATGGACGAGACCACGGTGCTCTGTCGCGTGCAGGATCACGTCGCGACGGTGACGATCAACCGACCGGCGCAACGCAACGCCTACGATCCGGCGACGGTGTGTCGCTTGGCCGACCTGTGGCAGACGATCGCCGCCGACCCGGCGGTGCGGGTCGTCATCCTAACCGGCGCGGGCGATCGCGCGTTCTGTGCCGGCGCCGATCTCAAGCGCCTGATCCCGCTCTTGACCGGTGCGCGTCAGCCCGAGGACGAGCATGACCGGCGCGTGATGGCCGACCGCCAGACCGTGGCCCGCGCTCTCCTGCGCGCCGCGCCGCTCGACAAGCCGGTCATCGCGGCGGTGAACGGCCCGGCGCTCGCCGGCGGTTGTCTCCTGGCGCTGGCGACCGATCTGCGCCTCGCCGCGACCCATGCCACCTTCGGCGTCAGCGAAGCGCAACGCGGCCTGCCACCCGCCGGCGGCGGCATGGTCGATCTGCCGCGCCAGATCCCCTACGCGATCGCCATGGAGATGCTGCTGACCGGCGAGCCGATCAGCGCCCAGCGCGCCTACGCCTCCGGCCTCGTCAACGCCGTGGTCGCGCCGGACCAGCTCCTGGCCAAAGCCGAACGGTTGGCGGCGCGGCTCGCGGCCAACGGTCCCCTGGCGCTCGCCGCCATCAAGCGCGTCGTGCGCGCGACCTCGGGTCGGCCGCTCGACGAGGCCGCGGCGATCGAATGGCGCGAGAGCCTTTCCGTGCTCGCCTCCGAGGATGCCCGCGAAGGCCCGCGCGCGTTCCTCGAGAAACGCGCGCCGCGTTTCACCGGCCGCTGAATTTCGCGACTCGGGTCACGCCGCTCAACCACGAATCCGGCGTCCGAGCACGAGATCGGCCGCCTTCTCGCCGATCATGATCGCCGCCGCGTTGGTGTTGCCGCCGACGACCGTCGGCATGACGGAGGCATCCGCGACGCGCAGCCCGCGAACGCCGCGCACGTTGAGCTCCGGGTCGACGACCGAACGTTCATCGCCGCCCATACGGCAGGTCCCGACCGGGTGGTAGGCGGTGTTCGAGTGCGCCGCGACCCAGCGATCGAGCGCCGCGTCGTCGGTCACGGTCGCGCCCGGCTGAATCTCCGGGCCACGGAACGGATCGAAGGGCTTCTGCGCGATGATGGCGCGCACGAGCCGCAGGCCGTCGCGCAACGTGCGGCGGTCGGTTGGGGTCGCGAGGTAGTTGGCGCGAATCACCGGCTTGGCGAACGGATCGGCGCTGCGCAGCGTGAGCGTGCCGCGGCTCTCGGGCCGCAGCTGGTAGACGTTGACGACGAAGCCTTCGCGATCCGGCGGCTGCCACGGCCGCTCGGTGACGAGGCCGTCGGCGCGCGCCGGCCGCCACGGCCCGGTAAGCCCGGGAATGAGCGTGATCTGCACATCGGGAATTTCGAGCTCGGGCCGCGTGCGCAGGAAGGCGCAGGCGTTGATCGGCACCGCCGTCGCCGGCCCCTTGCCGAACAGCAGGGCCTGCGCGATCGCGAGCGCCGCCTTGTCGTAACGCAACTGATTCTTGAGCGTCACCGGCTGGGGGCAGTCGTGCGCGAGGTAGACCCCGAGGTGGTCGTGCAGGTTGCGCCCGACCTCGGGCGCCGCGGCGACGACGGCGATGCCGTGGGCGAGCAACTGTTCGGGGTCGCCGATGCCGGACAGCATGAGGAGCTGCGGCGAGTTGATCGCGCCGCCGGAGAGGATCACCTCGCGCCGAGCGCGCACGACATGGCGCTGGCCGCGCCGCGCGTATTCGACGCCGACCGCACGTCCGTTCTCGACGAGCACGCGAGTCGCATGCGCGCGCGTGACGACGGCGAGGTTCGGTCGCCCGCGCGCCGGACGCAGGTACGCCCGCGCCGTGCTCGACCGTTTGCCGCCGAAGACGGTGAAGTCGTGCAGCGCGTAGCCCTCCTGCTCGGCGCCGTTGAAGTCGGTGCGCTTGTGGCCGAGCGCCTGGCAGGCGGCCATGAACGGCTCGTCCAGCGGATGGACGAACGGCGAGGACGAAACGCCGACGGGGCCATCCTGGCCGTGGAACGGTCCGCCCTTGGCCGCGTTCTTCTCCGAGCGCAAGAAGTAGGGCAGCACGTCGTCATAGGACCAGCCGGTGCAGCCGCGCTGGCGCCAGTCGTCGAAATCCCGGCGATGGCCACGGATGTAGGTCATGCCGTTGATCGACGACGAGCCGCCCAGCACCTTGCCGCGGAACCAGTTCATGCTGCGGCCGTTCAGGTTGGGCTCGGGCTCGATGGTGTAGCCCCAATTGAGCCGGGGCGAGGCGGACAACACCCGCGTCATCAGCGGCACGCGCAGGAACGGGTTCCAGTCGCGGCCGCCCGCCTCGAGCAGCACCACGCGATGCTCCATGTCCTCCGACAGACGCGCCGCCACCGCGCAACCCGCCGAACCCGCCCCCACGACCACGAAATCCGCGTCTTCGACCACGATTACACTGCCCTCGCTGCCACATGAGCTTCAAAAATCGCTTCGAGCGCCGTGCGCGGTGACGCGCAATCGCCGACCGCCCAGGTCGGCAGCGCGGGAGCACGGCGACGCAATTCGTCGTGGAGGGAATCCTCGGGATGGCCGACGGCCGGCGCGATCACCGAGTCGACGCTCAAGGTTTCGCCGACCCGCCCGGTCGAAAGATCGCGCAACACGAGGTGACCCGCGGCGAACACCTCGGGCGACTGCAGCGCGACGATGCGCACGCGCTTCTCGCGCAACCGCTGACGCAGCGCGAAGCTCGAATACATGCTGATGTGGGTGCCGGGCACGCCGCTCGGCACGACGATCGTCACCTCTTTGCCGAGGCCGGCGAGATATTCGGCCGGACCTGCGGTCGTCCATGTGCCGAGCGTGTCGATCAGCGCCACGCGCCGGCCCAACGCCTTGACGTCGCCCATGGCTTGGGCGAGCGACAGGCCGCGCCCGCCTCCCGGAAACGGCAGCCCGGGCAGGATGGCGCCGACGGCAAGGATGACGGCTTCGAATCCGGCGGCGAGAACCGAATCCGCATCGGCGGTTCGTCCGGTGATGATCTCGACCTGATGATTGCGGCAGCGCCGTTCCAGATGGTCGAGGAGCGTCCCGAACTCCGCGCGCAGGGGCATGGCGCGGAGCCAGTGCAACTGCCCGCCCAGCCGGTCGCTTTTTTCCCACAGCGTGACGCGATGGCCGCGTTGGGCGGCGATGCCCGCCGCTTCGAGCCCGGCGGGACCACCGCCGATGACGAGCACGCGGCGCGGACGAGCGGCCTGCGACCGATCGAGCGGCGCCCAAGCGCTCTCGTGGCTGGTGCGCGGATTGCCGATGCAGGTGATGGGGAGCCCGAGCTGCAACATGTGGGCGCAGCCCTGGTTGCAGCCGATGCAGGGGATGACCTCGTTTTCGCAACCGGCAAAAGACTTCCGCACCAGTTCGGGGTCGGCAATATGGGCGCGCGCCATGCCGACCATGTCGACGCCCTCCGTGGTAAGCGCCTCCTCGGCCTGGGCGAGCGTCCGGTACTGGCAGACGTGCAGGACGGGCGGCGCCGAGGGCAACGACGCGAGCGCCTGTTTGATCGCGGGACCCAAGGGCCGGAACGTCTCGACCGGGAACGACATATCCGCCATCTGGGTCGAGACGGTGTAACTCCCCTGGTAGGCCGAGTGCGAGACGTTGACGAAATCGACGCGGGCGGTGCCGACGATCGCCGGCACGTGGCGCTGCATGTCGGCGAGCGTGAGGCCGCCACCCAGGTATTCGTCGGCGCTGACGCGAATGCCGACCGTGACCTCGGGTCCGACCGCCGCGCGCACCGCTCCCAGCACCTCGATGGCGAAGCGTCGTCGATTCTCCTCGCTGCCCCCGTACGCGTCGTGGCGCTGGTTCGAGTGCGGCGAGAGGAACTGCTGCACGAGATGGCCGTGGCCCATCTGCACCTCGATGCCGTCGAGGCCGGCGGCGATCAGGTTCTTGGCGACGCTCGCGTGCCCGGCGACGACCTCGGCGATCTGATCGCGCGTCATCGGTTGCGGCGGCGGCGCGTTGGCGGCCCACGGAACGGCCGAGGGACCGAGCGCCGGCATGCGTGCGAAATGCGGATCGATCTGGCGCCCGAGATGGATGATCTGGCCGAAAAACTTGGCGCCTTCGGCGTGGATCGCGGCGGCGACCCGGGCGAAGCGCTCGATCGCCTCGGGCTCATATCCGTTGACGCCCTGCGGCTTGCCGAGCGACGTGCGATGGACGCGGATCCCCTCGAAGATGATGAGCGCGGCCCCGCCGCGGGCGCGCGCCCGGTGATACTCGACGTGACGGTCCGTCGGCAGATTGTGCTCGCCGTAGTTGGTCGTATGCGCCGGGACGAAGATACGATTGCGCAACGCCGTGCGGCCGAGGGTGATCGGGCGGCGGGCCAACGGATAACGTTCGGGCGATGCCATCATGGCGGCGGCCTCACGGCGGGCGGCACACACACGCACGCGCCGGCCGCCTCGAGCCGCGACCACATCGATCCGTTGGCGAAACGTGCCTTCACCGTGGGTCCCCGCACCGCCGTCTAGAATACCGGCCCGCGCCGAAACAAAGCCAACTTATTCTTGCCGATCAAAGACATCGGTGTTGATGTCGGCTTGATCCTGCACCGGCCCGTAGCGCCCACCCTCACCGCGTTTCGCCGCGCCTTCGGAGAGCGAGTCCTGTGGCGGAGCCCCCTCACCCCGCTCGCTTCGCTCGCGTTCCCTCTCCCCTCTGGGGAGAGGGTAGGGTGGCGCGCTACGAGGCGAGCCTGCAGCGCGACCTCGATCGCACCGAGCGCCTGCTGCAGACGATCAAGCTCGAGGCGCCATGGCCGATGCGCGAGGAGCGGCGCGAGCACGGGCGCCCGATCCCGCCACCGCCCAAGGTGATGGGCACGCAACCCCCCTCGCTCGCTCCGCTCGCCTCTCCCCCCGCGGAGCGGGGGGAGATCAAGAGGGGGGCTCCGCGACCGGACTCGCTCTCCGATGGCACGGCGAAGAGGGGGGAACCGAACCGCACAAAGTCGGAGAGCACAAAGCCCCCCTCGCTCGCTGCGCGAGCTGCTCCCCCCAACGCGAAGCGTTGGGGGGAGATTCAGAGGGGGGAGTTGAGCCCCGAGCAACTCGCCAAAGTCGAGGCGTGGCCGCCCGAGCGTCTGGCCGAGGCGATGGCCGCGCGCCTGCGGGCGGCGCAGCCTTCACCTCCACAGCCCTCTCCCGACGCTCCGCAGCCCTCACCCGACACGCTCCGCGTGTCACCCTCTCCCGCTTTGCGGGAGAGGGAACGCGAGCGAAGCGAGCGGGGTGAGGGCAAGGGCGGGCGCTACGGGCCGGTGCAGGATCAGGCCGACATCAACACCGATGTCTTTGATCGGCAAGATTAAGTTGGCTTTGTTTCGGCGGCCCTCACACCCTCACCCGGCCCTCACCCGGCCCTCACCCGGCACGCTTCGCGTGCCACCCTCTCCCGCATCTGTCGCCGCTTGCGGCGACAAGCGCCGCAAGACGCGGGAGAGGGTGGCGCGGAGCGCCGGGTGAGGGCGCGAGGGTGAGGGTTAGTTCGTCTTGGTGATCTCGTGATAGTTCAGCACGCGGAAGGTGAGCTTCGCGTTCTGCACTTTGTTCGAACGCGCCCACACGTCGATGATCTCGACCAGGAACAACGCCGGCGCGTTCTCGTTCACCATCTTCATGCCCTGTTGCAGGATCTTGCGCCGCTTCTCGGGGTCGAACTCGGCGTTGGCCGCGTCCATCACCTTGAGCTCGTCCTCGTTGCAATAGAATGCCACGCCGGCGCGCCGGCACGACCACGTCGCCTGCCATCGGTTGATCGCATCCGGGATCAAGTCGACCGAGAAATCCTGCTGGAAGGTCATCACCTTGTCGCCCCAGCCCTTGCCGAACTCCTCCTTCGGCACCGGATTGAACAGCACCTTGAGGTATTCGGCGAAGGTCAGCGGCTTCAGATTGGTCTTGATGCCGACCTTGCCCAGATCCTGCGCCGCGGCCTGATAGATGTCGGCGTCGGCCGGGAAGTTGCCCGGCAGCACGATCGAATCCATCTCGAAGCCGTTGGGATAGCCGGCCTCGGCCAGCAATTTCTTGGCGCGCTCCGGGTCATAGGTGTACGGCTTGACGTCCGGGTTGTAACCGAAGGTCAGCGGCGAGGCGGCCTGCGAGGCCGGCCTGCCCTTGCCCAACAGCAACCCATCGACGATCGCTTGCCGGTTGATGGCATGGTTCGCCGCCTGGCGCACGCGCTTGTCCTTGAACGGAAAGTCCCGATAGGAGCTGAGCATCGCCCAGGCCAGCACGTAGGGGCCGGGGATGGCCTCGGCCTTGTGGCCGGCCGCTTCGATCGCCTTCACCGAGTCGACGGTCACCGCCGGCGCAACGTCGATCTGACCCGAAATCAGAGCCTGCACGCGCGCCGTGATCTCGGGGAGCGCCAGCACCTCGACCGCCTTCATCTTGGGCGCGCGCCACGAGCCGTCGAAGGCCACCATGCGCACCGCTTCCGGCCGCCACGCCTCGACCTTGAACGGGCCGGTGCCGACCGGATTGTTGGCAAAACCTTCGATGCCCAGGTCCTTCCACGCCTTGGGGGCGACCACGTGCATGCGCAGGATGTTGGTGGCGAACGCCGGGTTGGGCGTCGCGGTCTTGAACTCGATGGTCAGGTCGTCGATCGCGCGCGCCGAGGTGAAGGCGCGCGACAGGTCGCGGCCGTTGACCGTGGCCTTGCCTTCGTCCGTCAGGTAGTACTCGGCCATCTGCACGAACGCCTGGGCGGTCAATGCCTCGCCGTTCTGGAACTTGACGTTCGGACGCAGCGTGAAACGCCACGTGTTGGTGTCGATGTTGCGCCAGCTCTCGGCCAGGTCGGGGATCGTGTCGCCCGTTGCCGAGACTTTCGTCAGCGCATCGAAGATCGCGGCGTAGGTGTAGTTGGTGATCGCGCCGGCATGGCTCGACGGATTGCCGCGCGAGGGCGGCAGCGTGGCGACGCCGACCTTGAGCAGGTCGGCCTGGGCCAGGACCGGCGCCGTGAACCCGATGCCGGAGAGGATGACCGCACCGGCTGCTGCCGCCGCGGCGAAACGACCAATCATGACAATCTCCCTTGTTTCTTGTGCCTCGTCCGCGCCACCCCGGGCGCCGGCGCGATTGGCCGGCGCCCGCCCTCGTCAGCCGGCGACGTCGATCTCGTGATAATTGTAGCGCAGATAGTAGTTCTTGAAATTGCGCACGCGCTTGCTCAGGCCGGTCAACTCCGGCGGCTCGACGAACAACAGCGTCGAGACGTTGTTGTGGTTGAGCAGCATCAGGCGATGCAGGATCGCCTTGCGCTTCTCCGGATCGAACTCCCGGTCGGCGGCGTCGAGCAGGTCGGCCTCTTCCCTGTTGCAATAGAAGACCGACACCGCGGGCTGCTTGCGGCACGACGTCCACTTGCCGAGCGACGCCGAAGCGTCCATCTCCGGCGACACCTGATGGCCGTTGCCGAAGGCATTGACGCCCTCGTTGAGCCACGTGCCGCCGCCGAAGTGCTTGAGGAAGTCGCCGATCTGGAAACCCTGCAGCTCGCCGCGCAGGCCCACCTTGCCCAAGTCCTGCAGCGCCTTTTCGTACAGGAGCCGGCTGATCGGATCGAAGACCAGCGCCAGGACCTTGAAGTTGAAGCCGTTGGGGTGCCCCGCCTCGGCGAGCAGCTTCTTGGCGCCCTCCGGATCGTAGGGATAGAGCGGCACCGCCGGGTTGTAGCCGAACGAACCGCGCGTCGCCGCCTGATGGCCCTCGGCGCCCTCACCGCCCAGGATGTCCTTGAGCATCGCCTTGCGATCGACTGCGATCGCCGCGGCGCGGCGCACGCGTTGATCCGCCCACGGCGTCGTCGTGCCCTTGCCGTCGACCTGGCCGGCCGAGACGAAGGTGATGCCGCGCAGGCCGCGGCCCGGCGCCGCGTCGACCTGGTGACCGGCGGCCCGGATGCGCCCGAAATCGTCGGGACTGACGGCGATGTCGATGTCGATCTGACCGGACAACAGTGCCGAGACGCGAGCGGCGCTCTCCGGCAATTCGACGACGACCAGGCGGTCGGCCTTGGGGTTGCCGGCGTAGTGCCTGTCGAACTTGCGGAACGTGACGGTTTGCGGCGCCCAGTTCTCGACCGCGAAGGCGCCGGTGCCGATCGGCTGGTTGGTCATCGCGTTGATGCCGCCATCCGCGAAGTGCTGCGGCTCGGGAATGTCGAAGTTGGACAACAGCGTCGGCAGGATCGCCTGCGGGCGCGTGGTCCTGATCTCGACGGTCATCGGATCGATCGCCTTGACCGACTCGATGGTCGCGGTCTGGGCGGCCTGGCCACGCACGAACTTCTTGCCGTCGTCGGTCGCGAGATACGCGAACATATCGACGATGGCGCGCTGATCGAACGGCCGGCCGTTGTGGAACGTGACGTTGGGCCGCAGCGTGACACGCCAGGTGTTGGGATCGACGTTCTGCCAGCGCGCGGCCAACGCCGGCTGCGGCGCGCCGGTGTGGTCGACCTCGGTCAGCGAGTTGTAGATCGCGCTCCAGATGTAGATGTGCGGCAGGCCCGTACCGTCGTGGGCGTTGCCCTTCTTCTTGGTGACTTCGCCGACGCCGACGGTCAGCGTCTTCTGTTGCGCCTCGGCCGACAGCGCCAAGGCGGTAACGAGCGCCGTCGCGCCCAACAGCGCGACGAATCGCGCGCGGAACAAACTCATGACGTCCTCCCCTGCGTGGCGGCGCTTTCGCCGCCTTGCCCTGGGCACGAGCCTACCCCTCCCCGCGGTCGAGGCAAACAACGTCGCGGTGATGTCGACCTAGTGAGGCTAATGCGAGGGCATGATCCGGCTGCCCCGAGGCGGCGGCGCGCGATGCGCGGTATGCGCCCGCTACATGCTGCCGATCGCCTCGAGCGTCTTGAGCACGTTGCCAAGGCTGATCAGGACCCCGAAACCCGAGCCGATAAAGGCCAGGTACTTCCAGACCTTGGCGCCCTGGTAACGAGACGCCGAGCGCCAGACGCCGACCAGCGCCCAGATGTAGGCCGCGATCTGGAACACGAGGACGGCCAACGCGACCAGAACCAGCGCGGGCTGGCCTGTGCCCTGCGAGAGGCCGATCGCGATGCTGATCGCGACGATGCAGACGATGTTGATCGCGAGTCCGAAAACCAGGACCCCGCTCAACCACCAGCTTTTCGGCAACGACAACTCGCCCCGCCAATGGCGACCGACGTAGGACCCGCCGGATCGTGCTGCGGCGGCGCTCTGTTGCGTCTCGACCATGTGTTCCCCCTGTCGCCCGGATGGACGGGCGCGGAACACGCTAGATCGCCCCGCCCGCGAAAGCCACTCGACCCGCGACCGACGGGCGATCCGAGCCAGAGAATGCTACTTGCGCGCGCCCCAAACGTGGCCGCGGCCGATGCCGCCCGCGTTGCTGGCGCTGGGGTCCTTGGGCGCGTCATGGAACAGGACGACGCCATCGGGCGTGCGACTGCGCCAGCACTCGAACCTGCGTTCGCGAGCGAAGCCGGCCTGGAGCATTGTCGCGCGCCGCTCAGTCGGTGCGCAGTTCGACGAGCTCGTAGGACTGCCCGAGGAACTCGGCCTTGAGCAGCACCGGAATCAGATCGGGGCCGGTGGCGTAGAGCTCGAGCGAGGGCGTGTCCTTGCGCACGATATCGACGCGCATGCAGGGAAACGTCCCCGCGGCCACCCGCACCTCGGTCTCGCCCCGGTATTGCAGATGCAGCGTGCCCGGGACGCCCGCGCCCCAGCCGGTGAAGGCGAGCATCGGGCCAGAGTCGCCCAGCGTGCGGGGCGAGGAGGTCATGCGGCCATGGATCACGTGCGGCCGGTCGCCCGCCTGTTTGTCCAACGCACCCACTTGCCAAATGTCGCCCACCACCGAGTGCGGCACGAAGACGTTCGCGCGACCCGCGGTCACCATGCGCTGCGACACGCGCCCCTCGTGGGCGGTGAACGCTTCACATTCCGCGTAGCCCTCGGCGAAGCGAAACCAGGCGCTGCCGAGGAACTGGTCTTTCAGGGTGAGCCGCACGAAGGAGTCGGTGGGCCGCCACGCCGCATCGACCGAGTAGGTGACGTCGCGCAACAGTTCGATGTCGTTGAACGCGCACAGCGCACGATGCGTGCGCGCGCCGTCGCTGTGACCGGTGATGACGAAGTGCTCGCCGCCGATCTCGCCCGATTTTTCGCGGTAGACGATCCGCCCGCGCGCCGTCCGATGTCGCATCGTGCCCCTCCACCCGCATCAAGCCTAAACGGGAACCCCGCACCATGCCCAGGACACTCGCAGAAGCCGCGAGACGGCCGGGTTTGGACGGGGCGGCTCTGCCTAAGCTATTCTTAAGCGAGACGGGTCGTGGTGGTACCAGGGGAGGTCGCGATGCCGAGAGATTTGCCGCCGCTCAACGCGCTGCGCGCGTTCGAGGCCGCGGCGCGGCACTTGAGTTTCACGAAAGCGGCCGAGGAGTTGCTCGTCACCCCGGCGGCGGTGAGCCAGCAGGTCAAGCTGCTCGAAGGCAAGCTCGGCGTGGCGCTGTTCCAGCGGCTCAACCGCGGGCTGCTGCTCACCGATGCCGGACGCTCCGGTCTTCCCGGCTTGTCGGATTCCTTCGAGCGCCTGGCCGACAGCGTGCATCGCCTGCGCGGCTGGAAAGATCGCGTCATCGTCACCGTGCGCGTGCCGCCGTCGCTCGGCGTCAAGTGGCTGGTGCCGCGCCTCGTCGCATTCCATGCCGCGCAACCGGAAATCGACGTGCGCATTTCGATCGCGGAACCGTCGGCAGGCTTCACCTGGACCGACTGCGAACTCGAGGTGCGCAACGTGCCCGGGCACTACGCCGGCCTCAAGGTCGAACGGCTGATGAGCGAAGAGATCTTCCCGGTGTGCAGCCCGCGCCTCATGAAAGGGCGCTCGCCGTTGCGCGCACCGGCCGACCTCGCCGATCACACGCTCATCCACGACGAGTCGTTGCGCGTGATCGAGGACTTCCCGACCTGGCAGCGCTGGCTCGACGTCGCCGGCGTCAGCGGCGTCGATGTGACGCGCGGCCTGCACTTCAGCTATTCGAGCATGGCGATCGATGCCGCGATCGCGGGCGACGGGGTCGCCCTCGGCCGCACCGTGATCGTCGCCGACGACCTGGCGGCCGGGCGGCTGGTGCGGCCCTTCGACGTCAAGTATCCAGCGCGCTTCCACTATCACCTGCTGTCCGACCGGCGCGCCAACCAGGAACCCAACATCCGTGCCGTTCGCGACTGGCTCCTCGCCATCGCCCAGCAGGCTCCGTCGTAGGTTTCGTGCAGCGTGACCTCGCGCGCCTGGCGGCGCGCCCGCACGACCTCGTCGTCGTTGGCGGCGGCATCACCGGCGCCGCGATCGCGTGGGACGCCAGCCTGCGCGGGCTCTCGGTGGCGCTGCTCGACAAGGGCGATTTCGCGGCGGCGACCACCGCGTCGTCCTCCAAGCTGATCCACGGCGGGCTGCGTTATCTCAAGACCTTCGATTGGGCGCTGGTGCGCGAAGCCCTGCAGGAACGCCGCGTGTGGTTCCGGATCGCGCCCCACCTCGTGCGGCCGCTGCCGTTCCTGCTGCCGACCTACGGCCTCGGGGCGCGTGGACCCGTCGCCGTCGGCGCCGGGCTGACGCTCTATCAGGCGTTGGGTGCGGCCGAGCCCGCGTCCGATCCGGCGCATGCGCTCGATCCACCGCGTTATTGGTCGCCCGCGGCGGTGCGGCGCGCGTTCCCCGGACTGGCCGCCCGCGGCTCGAGCGGCGGCTGGCTCTATCACGACGCGCAGATGGTCTGCCCCGAGCGCCTGGCGTTCGCCTTCGTCGCGGGCGCCGCGGCACACGGCGCGATGGTCGCCAACTATGCCGAGGCCGAGTCGTTCCTGGAGCGCGGCGGCCGCGTCGCGGGCGTCGCCGTGCGCGACGTTCGCAGCGGCGTGCGTCACGAGGTGACCGGGCGCGTCACGATCAACGCGACCGGGCCGTGGGGCGACCGATTGCTCGAACGTCGCGGCCCCGCGGCGGTCGCCCTCGTTCGCTCCAAGGGCATCCACCTGATCGTGCCGGCGCTGCACGAGTCGCTCGCCCTCGCGGTGCAAACCCAACGGCACTTCTTCGTGTTGCCCTGGCGCGGCCACTCGCTCTTGGCCACCAGCGACACGCCCTACACCGGCGATCCCGACCGGGTCGGCACCAGCGAGGCCGACATCGCCGAGCTGTTGGCGGCGGTCAACGCCGCGTTGCCCGGAGCCGGTCTCACGCGCGGCCACGTCAGGCATTTCTACGCGGGGCTGCGCCCGCTCGTCGCCGACCGCGGCGTCGGCGCCGCCAACACCTACGGCCAGAGTCGCAAGGCCGCGATCCACGACCACGCCGCGGAGAATCTCGCCGGCCTGTTCTCGGTGCTGGGCGGCAAGTGGACGACCTCGCGCCATCTCGCGATGCAGGTGGTGGATCGCGTCGTCGCGGCGCTCGGGCGCAGCGCTCTCCGTTGCGCGACGGCGACGACGCCGCTTCCCGGAGGCGATCTGCCGTGGCTCAGCCGGGCGCGGGCGCAGCTGCGCGAGGGGTTCCCCACGATCGATCCGGCGATTCTCGATCACTGGTTGACGCACTATGGCAGTCAGGCGGCGAACCTCGCCGAGACGGCGCAGCGCGAGGGCACGGCCGAACGAATCACGGCCGCGCTGCCGGTCACGGTCGCCGAGGTCCGGCACGCGCTCGCCCGGGAGATGGCAGTGGCGCTCGCCGACGTCGTGTTCCGGCGCACCGGGCTCGGCACGCTCGGCGATCCCGGCGCGGCCGCGCTCGGCTGCGTCGCCGAGGTCATGGCCGGCACGCTCGGCTGGTCGGCCGCCGACAAGGCGCGCGAGATCGCGGACGTCCAGGCGCATTACCGGGTGGTGGCGGAATGAACGGACGATCCGAACGCGCGATGATCTACCTCCTGGGCGCGTTGTCGGCGGTGGGCTGGGTCGGCGGCGTCATGTACCTGCCCGGCCTGCCCGCGATCGGCGCCGAGTTCGGGGCCACGACCCCGCAGGTCAATCTCACCCTCACGGTGTTTCTCGCCACCTTCGCGGTGGCGCAGCTTTTCTACGGGCCGCTCTCGGATCGCTACGGCCGGCGCGTCGTGCTGCTGACCACCCTCGTGGTCTACGCCTTCGGCAGCGCGCTCGGCGCGCTGGCGACCTCGATCGAGTTCCTCACCGTGGCCCGCATCGTCCAGGCGGCGGGCGCCGTCGGCGGCATCGTCCTGACGCGCGCGATCGCGCGCGACATCTGGACCTTCGACCAGGTGCGCCGGCCGCTCGCCTTCATCAACATGGGATCGGCGGTGGCGCCGATCCTGTCGCTGTCGACCGGCGGCCTCGTCGTCGGACTGATCGGCTGGCGCGGCATCTTCTGGATCGCCGGCGGACTGGCGCTGGTCGCCCTGGCGGTGTGCGCCGTCATGCTGCGCGAGACCCACACCAAGCGCGACCCGGGCGTGTACGGCGGTTTCAATTTCATCCGCAATCTCCTGGTGCTGGCGCGCTCGCCGCGCTTCCTCAGCTACTCGGTGACCCAGGGCATGCTGGGCGGCGCCATCTTCGTGTTCATGATCGCCTCCCCGGTCGTCGTCATCCAGACCATGGGCCTCTCGCCCGAGGTCTTCGGCCTGCTCACGGCGCTGATGCCGCTCGGCTATTCGACGGGCAACTTCGTGACGAGCGAGTTGTCGCGCCGTCAATCGATCGAACGCCTGATGACGCTCGGCATGGCGGTGTCGCTCGCCGCGGCGGCGGCCATGGTCGTGTTCGCGTCGTTGGGCAGCCTGGGCATTCCGGTGCTCTACATCTGCATGTATTGCTACACGCTCGGCGTCGGCATCACCCTGCCCAACTCGATGGCCGCCGCGATCGAGGTGCGGCCGCAGACCGCCGGCGCCGCCTCGTCCTTGATCGGATTCCTGCAGCAGGGGCATTCGGCGGTCGCCAGCCGGCTGGTGAGCGTCATGGAAAGCGGCAGCGGCCACGCGCTCGTCGCACTGCTCGCGGCGATGGCGGTGATCGGCAGCGTTGCCGGCGCCGTGAGCAACGTGCTGGCGCGCGGCGTCACGAAAGGATGAGGCGATGAAAAATCGGCAAGTGTTGTTGCGCCACACCGTGACCGGGCGACCCACGCCCGAGGACTTCACCGTGAGCGAGTCGGTCGCACCCGAGGCGCGCGAGGGCGAGGTCTTGGTCAAGACGCTCTATCTCTCGCTCGATCCGTACATGGGGTCGGCGATCAAGGGACGTCACATGTCGGGCGCGGTGGCGCCGGGGGGCGTCATGCCGGGCGAGACCATCGGCCGCGTCGTGCAGTCGCGCCATGCCAAGTTCCGCGAAGGCGACCTGGTGCAGACACGCGCCGGCTGGCAGGAGTACGCGATCGCGGTCGCGCCCGATCCGCATGCGAGCGGCATGGCGGCCGCGATCTCGCGCGCCGCGCATCCACTCGCCGCGGCCGCGCACGTGCCGCTCTCGGCCTACCTCGGCGTGCTCGGCATGCCCGGGCTCACGGCCTACGCCGGCACGCTCACCTGCCTCGAACCCAAGCCCGGCGAGAACATCGTCACCTCGGCCGCGGCCGGCGCGGTCGGCTCGGCCCTGGGCCAGATCGCGCGCAACATGGGCGCGCGTGCCATCGGGCTCGCCGGCTCGGAGGCCAAGTGCGCCCACGTCGTGCAGCGCTTCGGCTTCGCCGCTTGCATCAACTACAAAAAGCCGGGCTGGCAGGACGCGCTCGCCGCCGCCTGTCCCGGCGGCGTCCACGGCTATTCCGACAACTCGGGCGGCGCGGTGCTCGAAGGCGTGGTCAACGTGCTCGCCCCCGGCGGGCGCATCATGCTGATCGGCCTCATGGATCAATACAACACGAGCGAACGATTGCCGGGTCCGGCGCTCGGGCCGTTCATCGGCAAACGCGCGCGCGTCACCGGCTTCGTCGTCTACGACCACTACGCGCGATTGGGCGAATGGCGCCGCCTCGGTGCGACCTGGATGGGCGAGGGGCGCCTCGCGTTCCACGAGGAGCGGATCGACGGGCTCGCCAAGGCGCCTGACGCGTTCTCGCGCCTGATGGCGGGCGAGACGATGGGCAAGCTGATCGTCGCCGTCGCGCGCGAGTGATCGGGCCGCTTTCCTGAGCCCTTGGGCTCGACGAGACGGAAGCGCACATCGAACTCTGGCGGTTCGACGACGCGCGTCATGCGGGCCGCGGGGATCGCGACGGTGGCGCGAACCTAAGGCGCGCGTGCGTGCGCGCCCACCTTGATGATGGTCTTGCCGAAGTTCTCGCCGCTCATCAGGCGGCGAAACACCCGCGGTGCCTGGGCGAGGCCCTCGCTGATCTCTTCCTTGTAGTGGAGGCGGCCGGCCTGGAACCACGGGATCGCGTCCCGCAGGAAGTCGTCGCGCCGATCTTCGAAGTCGTAGACGACGAGGCCCATGATCTTGGCGCGCTTCGACACGATCGGTCCGAGGTTGGGGCCCGGCGGCGGGTCCTTGAGGTTGTATTGCGAGATCAGGCCGCAGATCAGGATGCGCGCGCCCTGCGCCAGATGACTCCGCACGATCGTGTTGAGCACCTCGCCCCCGGCGTTGTCGAAGTAGACGTCAACGCCTTCGGGGCAGAGGCGGGCGAGGCGCCCGCTCCAGTCCCGCTCTTTGTAGTTGAAGCACGCGGCGAAGCCGGCGTGCTCGGTGGCCCAGGCGCACTTCTCGGCGCTGCCGGCGAGGCCGATCGCGCGCGCGCCTTTGATCCGGGCGATCTGGCCCGCGGTCGCGCCGACCGCGCCCGAAGCGGCCGAGATCAGGATCGTTTCTCCGGCTCGGATCGGATCGAGCACGCACAGTCCGGACCACGCCGTCAGTCCCGGCATGCCGAGGACGCCGAGCGCGGTCGAGAGCGGCGCGACGGTGGGATCGACGGGCAACACGTCCTCGGGTCCGACGGCGGCGTAGGCCTGCATTCCGGACTCGACGCAGACGAGGTCTCCGGGCTTGTGCCGAGGGTTCTTCGACTCGAGGACCTCGCTCACCGTCCGCCCGATCATGACCGAGCCCACCTTGGGCGTGCCGTCGAAGTGGCGCCCCGAAAGGCGCGAACGCACGTAGGGATCGACCGCGAGGTAGATCGTCCGGCAGAGAATTTCGCCGGCCTTGGGTTCGGGCACGGCGGCCGCGACGACCTCGAGATCGTCTTCGCGCGGGATGCCTTCGGGCAGGCGCCGCACGCGTACCTGCAGGTTCGGTTCGTTGATCTTCATGACGTTCCGGGAAAAAAGAACACTAGCCCTTGCCCTTGGTCTTGTTCTTGTTGGGCGCCGCGTGACGCTCGATGAACTCGACGATGCGCCCGGCGATGTCGACGCCGGTCGCGCCCTCGATGCCCTCGAGGCCGGGCGAGGAGTTGACCTCCATGATCACCGGCCCGTGGTTGGAGCGCAGCATGTCGACGCCGGCGACGTTGAGGCCGAGCGTCTTGGCGGCGCGAATGGCCGTCGCGCGTTCTTCGGGCGTGATGCGGATCGAGGTCGCGGTGCCGCCGCGATGGAGGTTGGAGCGGAACTCGCCGGCCTTGGCTTGGCGCTTCATCGCCGCCACCACCTTGCCGCCGACGACGAAGGCGCGAATGTCGGCGCCGCCGGCTTCGGCGATGTACTCCTGCACCATGAAGTAGGCGTCGAGCGCCTTGAGCGACTGGATCATGCTTTCGGCCGCCTTGTGGGTGTCGGCGAGGATGACGCCGGCGCCGTGCGTGCCCTCGAGCAGCTTGATCACGAGCGGCGCGCCGCCCGCGATCTTGATCATGTCGTCGGTGTCGTCGGGGGCATGGGCGAACCCGGTGACGGGCAGGCCGATGCCGCGGCGGGCGAGCAACTGGAGCGCGCGCAGCTTGTCGCGCGCCCGTCCGATCGCCACCGACTCGTTCAGGCAGTAGACGCCCATCATTTCGAACTGGCGCACCACCGCCATGCCGTAGAACGTGATCGACTTGCCGATGCGCGGAATGACCGCGTCGTAGCCCTCGAGTGTCTCGCCGCGGTAGCGCACCTCGGGTCGGTGCGCGGTGATGTTCATGTAGCAACGCAACGTGTTGATGATGCGCACCTGGTGGCCGCGCTTCTCGCCGGCCTCGACCAGGCGTTTGTGCGAGTAGAGGCTGGGCTTGGTGGCGAGGACCAGGATCTTCATGACGATGCTCTTTTCTTGCGCGCCCGGGGGCGGCGGTAGGCCGTGGCCAGCTTGGCGGCGGAGCGCCGCCCCATGACATAGGATTGCGCCGGGTCGACGGCGAAACGATCGATCAGCGCGCCGCGGCCGATCAGCATGCGAAAGCCCATCGGATCGCGATTGGTGAGCGTGATCTCGATCGGCCATTCGTGATCGCCGAGCCGGACACGCTGGCGGATGACGAAGCGTTTCTCGACATGGCCGCCGGAGTCCATCACGTCGCGCTGGTCGAGCACGTCGGCCTCGCAGTTCACCACGAGATCATCGCGGCGCTGCAGCGGATGCAGGCCGAAGAGAACGCGGTGGCGGCCGCCGGCGCGGCTTTCTTCGACGTAGAACGCGTGCAACGCCGAGGTCCGCGCGCCGGTGTCGATCTTGGCTTTGATCGCCGGCAGGTCGAGGGCCGGGACCGACACCCACTCGCGCCATCCGATGACGATTTTCCTGCTCACGCGTGGCCTCGGGTTGTGGCGGCGCGCGATCGCCGCTCAGGTCTTGGGCTTGAAGGTCAGCGCCGCGGAGTTGATGCAATAGCGCAAGCCCGTGGGCCTGGGGCCGTCGGGAAACACGTGGCCCAGGTGGCCGCCACAGTGGCTGCAGTGCACCTCCGTCCGCACCATGCCCCAACTGACGTCGCGCTCCTCGCCCACCGCCTCGGTCGCCGCCGGTTGATAGAAGCTCGGCCATCCGGAACCCGATTCGAACTTGGTCGCCGAGTCGAAGAGGCTCTGCCCGCAACCGGCGCACGTGTAGCTGCCCTCGGCATGGTTGTCGTGCAGCGCACCGGTGAAGGCGCGCTCCGTCCCTTTCTGGCGAAGCACGCGGTACTGCTCCGGCGTCAGCAGCTTGCGCCACTCCGCCTCGCTGCGGACCAGCTTGGTCATGGTGGACCCCCTTGATGGCCGCAGTCTGCCAAGGGCCTTTGCGGCCGTCCATGGGCTAGGCGGCCGCCGGTCTCGGCCAAAACCAGCCAGGGTGTGACCGCTGTCATAGGGCTGGCGGGAGGGAGGCGGTAAGGTCCAATCATTGGTTCCGACCCCCTTTTGGAACCAAGATTTCCTCCCCTGAAAGGCGTCGTCCCAACCGACGCCTTTCTCTTTATCCCAAGGGCGCCGACGAGGGCGCGGCGCCCGTTCCGATCCATTGCCTGCCCCGCGCGCGTTCCCTACCATGCGCCCGCGGACATTCCCAGGGAGGATGCGATGGTGAGGCGAGGATTGGCGGTTTCGGCGGTTTCGGCGGTGGCCTTGGCGCTGGCCGGCGCGACCCAGGCGGCGGAGCTGCGGGTCGGTCATTCGAGTTTTCCGGCGGCGCTCGGCAACGCGTTGCCCGACACCTCGCACTCCGCCGGCTTCACGTTCTTCGCGCTCTACGACACGCTCACCTTCGGCGCGGCGGCCGGGACCGAACCCCGCCTCGCCACCTCGTGGCGCAACACCTCGCCCACGACGTGGGAGATGAAGCTGCGGCCCAACGTGAAATTCCACAACGGCAAGACGTTCGAGGCGAGCGACGTGGCCGACCTCATCGCCTACATGAACGGCGAGGAAGGCAAGACCAAGGGCGCCAACACGTTCAACAACATGACCAACGTCGTCGGTGCGCGCGCCATCGACCCCGGCACCGTCGAGATCCGCACGGCGACGCCCGACGCGATGCTCCCGGCGGTGATCGCCATCCTCAAGATGTACGACATGAAGTACTTCCGCGAGGCCGGCTGGGACAACTACGGGCCGCGGCCGATCGGCACGGGCCCCTACCGCGCCGTCAGCTGGAGCCAGGATCGCATCGAGTTCGCCCCCTTCAAGGAGGGCTGGCGGCCTGGGAAAATCGACAAAATGACCTTCCGCAATCTGCCCGAGTTGGCGGCGCGCGTGCAGGCGTTCCAGTCCAATCAGGTCGATCTCGCGTTTCAGGTCGTGGCCGACAGCAAAGGTTCGGTCGAACTTGCCGGTGGTCGGCTGCACGTCAGTCAGGCGCCGCAGGTGCTGACGCTGATGATCTTCCAGAACAAGCCCGGCCATCCGGTGGCCGACGTCCGCGTTCGTCAGGCGCTCAACCACGCGGTCAACAGAGACGCCTACATCAAGAACATCATGGGGGGCCTGACGGTGCCGGGCGGCCAACCCGGCGCCCGTTCGGTGAACGGCTACGACCCCGAACTCAAGCCCTATGCCTACGATCCGGAACAGGCCAAGAGGCTGTTGAGCGCCGCGGGGTTCGACAAGGGCCTCAATTTGTCCGGCGACGTCGTCGTGAACGTCTCGGAATTGCGTGACGTCTATCAGCAGGTCGCGGCCGACCTGCAACGCGTCGGCGTGAACCTGACGCTTAACGTCATCACGCTCGCCGACTTGCTGCAGCGCGTGCGCGACCCTTCGAAGTTTGGCGACTCGACTCTGTTCAGCTTCAATTTCGGTTCCGAGCCGACGATGGACATCATGCGCTCGATCAACGCGCTGCACTCGTGCAACGCGCGCACCAAGTGGATCTGCTTCCAGGACATCGAGCCCACGATCAAAGCCGTCAACGAGGAATTCGATCCGGCGAAGCGCAAGCAGCTGCTATTGCAAGTCGCTCGCTATTACCGCGAAAACGCACCCGCGATCTTCCTGCACGAGGAGGTTCAGGTCGACGCCGTGTCGAATAAGGTTCGCGGATACAACCCGGTCAACCGACTCGTGAACTGGCACGAGATCGACCTGCAATAGTCAAGAATAGAAACTCTTCCCGAATTCAGTACCACAACGCACACGACATATATTTTAACGGGAAGTTAACCATTGCGTTTCTCCCATTGGTAGCGTCCCGGCCCCTATCGCGAGGGGCCGGGGGACGGTGGTGGGTTCGGTCGTGGCGAGTGACCCGGATGCCGGGGACACGCTGAGCGGGCGGCCCTATTGATACGGGCGAGAACGCCCGCTGGATGCACTTTTTTCGGGCTCCTGGCCCTACCCCCGGTACACGGTCCTGTGAGGCGTTGGGGGTAACACAGGCGCCGGCCGGGCCTGCCGCCCGCGGCGGCCTTGTGCTACCATAAAAATACTTCAGGGAGTACCCATGAAACGAATTCTGTTGGCGACCGTCGCGTCGGTCGCGGTGAGCGTCGGTGCGTCGGCGGCCGAGTTGCGCGTCGGGATGGCGATCTCGCCCACCAGCCTCGGCAACCCGCTGGTCGATACCTCGTACTCGGGCGGCTTCGTGCTGCTCGGCGTCTACGACCTGCCGACCTACGGGACGGCCCAGGGGCCGCAACCCGGCCTGTTGATGAGTTGGCGGAACACCTCGCCCACGACCTGGGAAATGAGGGTGCGGCCG
>VGES01000029.1 GCA_016869765.1 Alphaproteobacteria bacterium | reverse complement strand
GGACGCGCTCCTCGGGAACGCGAACCTGTGCGCCGGCTTGGGCGCCAAGCAACACCGCGCTCACTAGTCCCGCCGCGACGCTCAGCCGTATCAACCTCTTCGAATCGAAACGCATTTCGTCACCCTGCTTGTTGGATCAGCCTGTCGGCCTAGCCCTCGAGGCGCGCCCCGTCTGGTATCGCCATGCCGCGCTTGACGGCAGGACGCGAAGCGACGAGATCATGCCAGCGCTTCAGGTGGACGAACTCGTCAAGGCGTAACGTAACCCAAGAATATCGGGTGATCCAAGGAAATGCGGCTATGTCGGCGATAGAATAGTTGTCGCAAAGGAATGTCGATGCGGCAAGTTGCCGATCGAGCACGCGATAGATGCGCTCGACCGCGCCGACGATGTGAGTCACGGCGCTGGTCGGTTTCTCCGGCGCCAATTCGGTCCAGTGGTGGGCCTGTCCCGAAAGAGGCGCGAGCCCAGTCAACACGACCATCAGCCACGACAAGACTCGGGAGCGGGCGGCTCCATCGCTGGGCAGGAATCGGCCGTGGCGCAAGGCGAAATCGATCAGGATGGCACCCGATTCGAACATCACTCGACGCGATCCGCCTTCGTCCCAGGCGACGATTGGAATCTTGCCATACGGATTCATCGCCAGGATTTCCGGCGCAAACTGCTCCCTTCGTCGAATATTCACACCGACGATTTCGTAATGGAGGCCGAGTTCTTCGAACAGGATCGACACCCTGTTCGAATTTGGCGTCGCCCATAGCCAGGCGGTCAGATGATCTTGGGACAATTCCGTTCCTGCGCGTTGCCGAATTGCTTTCGCGATTCATGTCCTCCCCGAGATCCCCTCGGCGTCGTCGAAGGACGAAAAGTTGAAAGCGTGGAGCCTGGCATAGAGGCCGCCCGATCGGATCAGGTCCTCGTGCCGTCCGCTTTCGACGATGCGCCCCTCTTGCAAGACGAGGATGCGGCCGGCGTGGCGCACGGTGGCTAGGCGGTGCGCGATGACGATGCCGGTGCGCCCCTCGAGGAGCCGTCGTAGCGCCGCCTGGATCTGTTGCTCCGTGTAGCTGTCGATATTCGCGGTGGCTTCATCGAGCACCAGGATCTGCGCATCGGCCACCAGCGCCCGTGCGAAGCTGAGCAATTGGCGCTGGCCCAACGACAGGTTGCGACCGTATTGATCGAGCGGCGTCTCGTAGCCCAGCGGGAGCTTGGCGATGAAGTCATGCGCGCCGACGACGCGCGCCGCCCGTTCGACGTCCTCCTTCGATGCCGATGCCGTGCGGAATCGGATGTTCTCGGCGATCGTGCCCGAGAACAGGAACGGGTCCTGCAGCACCATGGCAACGTGCCGGCCCAACGATTTCTTGGCGTAGTCGCGGACGTCGCGGCCATCGATCGTTACCGCGCCGTCCCACACGTCATAGAAGCGATGCAGGAGCGCCGTGACGCTGGTCTTCCCCGACCCGGTCGGGCCGACGAGCGCGATCGTCTCGCCGGGCGACACGGTGAAGCTCACGTTCCGGAGTACGGGCTGACCTTTGACGTAGCCGAACGTCACGTCGCGGAAGGCGATCGCCCCCGTGATCGTCGCGGGGTCGATCGCGTCTGGCTTGTCGGCCATCGCGAGCGGCACGTCGAGGACCTCGAAGATGCGCTGGCCCGAGGCCATGGCCCGCTGCATCACGCTGTACTGCATCGTGAGCGAGCGGATGGGGTCGAAGAAACGCTGGACGTAGAACACGAATGCGACGATCACGCCCACATCGAGCGTCCGTTCGATCACCAGCGTTCCACCCAGCACGACGACGATCGCGAGCGCGAAACCCGTCATCGTATCGACGATCGGCACCATCACCTGGCCGAACTTGGCCGCGCGCAGGTGTGCCCGCAGGTTCTCGCGCGCCTTGTCGTCGTAGAGTGCGAAGTTGACCGTCTCACGCACCATGCCCTGCACGGTCCGCACGGCGTGAATGCCCTCGGCCAACGCGCCGTTGACGATCGAGTTCGTCTCGCGCGCATGGCGGAAGGCGCGGCGCGCCCGCGGTAACCAGATCAGGCGGACGAACAGGAGCGTCGGTACCAGCGCCAGCGTGAACAACCCGAGCTGCCAGTCGAGCCACAGCATGATGACGACGATGCCGAGCAGGAGCACGATGTCGCCCACGGCCGTCACCGAATTGTCGATGAACTCCTGGAGCGAGCTGACGTCACCCTGGAGGCGGGACATCATGCGCCCCACCTCGGTGCGATCCATGAACGCCAGCGCCACCTCCTGCAGGTGCGCGAACATCGCGCGGCGCAGGTCGAAGATGATGCGCTCGCCCGTCAGGCCGACGAAGTAGTCCTGGCTGCGGTTGGCGACGTAGTTGACCGCAATGACCGCGGCGAACGCGGCCATGATGACGACGAGCGGCACGGCCTGGGCGGGATCGACGATGAGCGCCCGGTCGATAGCAAAACGAATGATCAGCGGGATCGCGAGTTGCGTCGCGGTGAAGGCAAGGACACCGACGACCGCCAGGACGAGGGCGCGCCGGTAGGGACGGGCGTAGGAGAGAAAGCGCCCGAAAATCGCCCGATCGAACGCCGCCCCGAACATCTCCTCGTCGCGGTTGATCTGGGAACCGACGACGGCCCGTGGCGGCCGTCCGGAACGACTCGCGTCGGCCGCCGTCATGGCTGCGCCTCCGTCAGATCGTGACGACCCTGCAGCGCGTGGAGCGCCGCGTAACGCCCGTTCAAGGCAATCAGTTGCTCGTGGGTGCCGCGCTCGACGATCTGGCCCCCTTCGATGAAGAGGATCTCGTCGGCATGGCGCAGCGTGCTCAGGCGATGCGAGATGATGATCGTCGCCCGGTTGGCAGCCCCCGCGCGCAACGCCTCGCGAATCCGCCACTCGGTGCCGGCATCGATCGCCGCGGTCGAATCATCGAGGATGAGCACCGGCGGCTCGAGCAGGGCGGCGCGGGCGATGGCGACGCGTTGCTTCTGGCCGCCCGACAGCGACACGCCGCGTTCCCCGACCAGCGTCTGGTAGCGCTCCGGAAGCCGTTCGACGAAACCCTCGATCTGCGAGGTCGCCGCCGCCCGGTGGATGGCGTCCTCGTCGGCCCACGGGTCGCCATAGGCGATGTTGTTCTCGAGCGAGGAGGTAAACAGGAACGAGTCCTGCTGCACGACACGCACGGCCCGGCGCAGGGAATCGAGCGTGAGGTCGCGGATGTCCTCGCCGTCGATCGTGATCCGACCAGCCGTCACGTCGTAATAGCGCGGCAACAGATGGGCGATCGTCGACTTGCCGCTCCCCGGCGGCCCGACGAGCCCGAGCGTGCGCCCCGGTTCGACCAAGAACGAAACGCGGTGCAATGTCCGGGAATCGCCGCCGCCCGGGTAGGCAAAGGAGACATCGTCGAAGCGCACGACCCCGCGCGGGTTCTCCAAGGTCTTGGCGTCGGGGCGTTCGGCGATCGTCGGTTGGTGATCGAGGACCACGAACAACCGGGCGCCGCAGGTCGCCGCCCGGGCGAAGGCATTCACCACCATGCCCATTTGGCGCACCGGAAGCTGCAGGATGGTCATGAACGTGAGGAACTCGGTCAGGGTTCCGACCGACATCGCGCCCGCGAGCACGCGGGTGCCGCCAACCCAGAGGACGAGTCCCAACGCCACGAAATAGGAGAGCGTCATGACGCTCGAATAGCCGGCCCGCGTGCGCACCCGCTCGTGCGTGATCGCCATGGCCTCGTCCGCCGCACGATCGTATTTCGTCAGTTCGTGGGGCTCGGCGCCAAAGGCACGCACCACCCGGATGCCGCTCAGGTTCTCGTCCATGATGCGGCCGAGAATTGCCATCTTCTCTTGCACGGTGAGCCAAAGCGCCCGCAGCCTGAGGCGGGTCGTCGTCGACTTCCAGATGGCAAACGGGACGAAACTCAGGCTGAGCAACCCGAGCGTGATATCGGTCGAGATCATTTGTATGGCGCCGGCCCCGATCAGGATCGCGAGCAGGAGCACGCGCAACAATCCGGCGCTGGTCAGCCAGCGCACGCCGTCGATGTCGAGGATGCCGCGCGTGATCAGATCGCCGGTGTGGGCGCGGTCGTGGAACGAGAACGACAGTTGCTGGAGCTTGCGATAGAACGCGAGACGCAAATCGTAGGCGAGCAGGTGACCGATCGACTCCCCGCCGTAGTTCTGCACCAGCGTGAATGCGCCGCGCAGGGTCGAGGCGGCGAGCAACAACGCGGCTGCCACGAACAGGCCCTCGCGCGCGGCCGCGCCCGACACCGAAGCATCGCCGGCAAGGCCGAGGGCGGTGTTCACGGCGCGGCCGAGAAGCGGCGGAATCGCGAGCTGGAACAGGCCGGCGACGACGGTCGCCACGACCGCCAGCGCGACGCGGCCACGGTAACGCAGAATGAGCCGACAAATGCGCGCCAGCACCCGCAGATCGCCGCCCAATGTCCGCTCGGCGGCAATCACCTCCGCCGGCCGGGAACCGGGCAATGGCGCGGTCGGCGAATCCAGCGCAGAAGAGGCGGTCGACATGGCGTTGCGAAAGCGCGATCGGTGGGTCGGGCACGACCGGCGGTACCGATCGGGTTCGACATTGTATCATGAGCCGAGCGCCGGATCGGTAACCGGGCCGTGGTATCCCCGGCGAGACGCAGCACGATGACGGACCGACCGACCACGGGCGCCGACAGCATCGGACGACGCCTGACGCTCATCCGCGAGGCCGATTTCCGTCGCCTGTGGTTCATCGGCGGCCTCGGCGAGGCCATGCGGTGGCTCGAGATCGTCGCGATCAGCATCTATGTCTTCGACGTCACGCAGTCCGCGCTCACCGTGGCACTGGTCAACTTCGCCCGCGGCCTGCCCTCGCTCCTGTTCGGACCGGCCATGGGCTCGTTGGCCGAGCGGGTCGATCGGCGGCTCCTGATGATCCTGAGTGCGGCCATTCCCATGCTGACGGTGCTCGCGATCGGGCTCGGGGCCTGGCTCTATGAGATGCCAGTGTGGCCGCTCGCCGTCGCGAGCTTCCTGAGCGGCATTGCGTTTACCACCGAGCTGCCGGTGCGCCGCACCATGATCGGCGAAGCCGCAGGCATGGAGCGCATTGCCGCGGGCATGGGTCTCGACGGCATCACACGCCAGATCACACGCATCATCGGCCCGGGACTTGGCGGTTACTTGCTGCGCGAGATCGGGCTTGCCGGCGCCTTCCTGCTGGCGGCCGTCGTCTATGGCCTCTGCACGATCCTCTCTGTCCGGCTCACGATGACGCGACCGGCTGGAGCCGGAGAGCAAAAGCAGAGTTTGCTCGCAACCTTGATCGAGGGCCTGCAATACGTGCGCACCCAACCGGCCCTGCTCGCGGTGCTGAGCGTCAGCCTGATCGGCCAGATGTTCATCTTTCCCTACATGACCCTCATCGCGCCGATCGGCAAAACCGAGCTTGCGCTCGACGCCTTCGCCGTCGGGCTCCTGACCTCGAGCGAAGGCGTGGGCGCGATGTCCGGCGCACTCGCCGTCGCGCTGTGGGCCAGGCCCGCGCATTTTCGCGCGATCTACCTCGTCGGCGCCGCCATGTTCGCCGGCGGCATCCTCGGGTTTGCGCTAGCCCCGTCCTTCGAACTGGCGCTGCTCGTCCTGTTCCTGGGCGGGCTCGGCCTCGGCGGATTCTCGACCATGCAGACGACGCTGCTATGTCACCGCCCGCCCCGACATGCGCGCCCGTATGATGGGTCTGATCGGAGTCGTGTTCGGAATCGGACTGCTCGGGATGCTGCACATCGGCTTTCTCGCCGAGTGGCTGGGCCCGGTGGCCGCGGTGGCGATCAGCGCCACGGAGGCGCTGATCCTGCTCGCCGTCGTCGCCTTCTATTGGCGGCGGGCCGCGAAGACGATCGCCTCACCACCCTAGTCCTCGTTCACGATCGAGCACGCCGGCGACGGCCCGAGAGCCGGGCCGTCGCCGAACGGGTCTCTGCTAGTTCTTGCGCAGCAGGTGGGCAGCGATGTTGCCGGTCAATCCGCCCTGGTTCTGCCAGCCCGTCACCTTGGCACTCCGCGCATGCGGAACGCCGGCGTCGACCAGATAAACCTGCGGCGGGTTGTCGGCCATGATCTTCGCCACCTCGACCAGGATCTCCTGGCGCCGCGCGGTCGCGTTGGCCGGCAGATGCAGGCCCTCGGTGACCAGCGCGTCGTAGCGCTCGTTCTTGTACTTATAGGAATTCTGGAACGACTTGCCGTGGTTCATCAGGCTGAGTGAGTAGAACGGATCGGCGAATGCCGGCGACTCGCTGTAGAGCATCGCCTGGTAGTCGCCCTTGAAGAAGCGTTCGGAGAACGCCGTGCCGCTCGCCATCAACTCGATCTCGAGGTTGATGCCGATCTGCTTCAAGTTGTCGACGATGAAGATCGCCTCCTGCTCGGCGTGGGCACCGGGCCGCGATGGGCTGACGACGATCTTGGCCGAGAAGCCGTTGGCAAAACCGGCCTGCACCATCAGCGCCTTGGCCTTGGCCACGTCGTGGCTGATGTAGCGCGTCAGGCCGTCGATCCCGTAGTCGGCATGGATCGCGGTGACCGCCGGCTTGCCGAAGCCGCGGAACACGCCGCGCACGATCGCCTCCCGGTCGATCGCGAGCGACACGGCTTGGCGCACCAGCGGATTGGCGAACCGTTCATCCTGGTAGTTGAGGAGCAGCGTGTCGCGAACGGCCCCGACGCAGGTCTCGACCTTCACGGCCGGGTCGCGCACCAGGTTGGTGTACTCCTGGAGTGGCAACGAGGCGGCGAAGTCGATCTCACCGGTGCGCAGCAACTGGGAACGCGTCGAGCTGTCCGCCACGCCCAGGATCACGTGGCGGTTGGCGTTGCCCCGCCCGGCCTGATTCCAGTAGTTCGGGTTGGGCGTCATGGTGGCGCGATTACCGGGTGTGAAGTTCGCCTCCGTGATCTGCCAGGGCCCGAAGTCGGCCGTGTTCTTGGCGAGCCAGCCGGTCCCGAGGTCATCGCCGACCGCCTTCGGAATGACCGTCTTCGAGTCGTGAATCTGCGCCTGGCTCCACGTGAACGTGACAAAGTCGAAGATCGTCGGTTGGTTGATGTGGATGCGCAACGTGTAGGGATCGACGACCTCGAAGGTGTCCTCCTTGCGGAACGAATTGACGTCGAACATCAGGAAGCGAACGATGCTCGCCAACTTGACGGCGCGATCGAGGCTCCACTTCACGTCCGCGGCGGTCATCTCGTTGCCGGCAGCGCTCTTCACGCCCCGGCGCAATTTGAACTCAAGCGCCTTGCCGTCGGCGGTGTAGCCCCAGGACTCGGCCAGGTTGGCCCGCAGGTTGCGCTGTACGTGCGGGGTTTCGAGGCAGCCACCACCACGCAACTTCTCCGAGTCGTAGGCGAGCAGCGTCGAAGCCTGCTCGTAGCCGATATGCGCCGAGGCTTCGCCCTCGTAGCGCTGCTGCAGGTCCAACTGTTGTGGCACCGCCGGCACCGCCTTTACGATCGTCTGTTGGGCGTTGGCCGCCGTTGCCAGTCCGATCGCCACGGCTGCGGCCACGCCCACGCGCATGAAACTCATGGAGGCCTCCCTTCGTCAAAGGCGGTCATCATGTTACCCTGCCGGCGGGGTCGACTCAGCGAAATCGCCCTAGTCGAGAACGATTCGCGGAAAATAGAACGAGACCACCCAGTTGGGCATGTCCACGATCTCGCTCACCCGCAGGTCGCCGGCCACCGAACACAGCATGTACGCATCGGCCGCGGCGAGAGCGTGCCTCCGGCACAAAAGATCGATCATGCGCCGGACCGCGTCTCGTGCGCCTTGCATAAGGTCCGGGCCGATGCCCGTCGTCACTTCGTAGCCTTTGGTATCGACGTGCCGCGTCACGGACCCCGGTGTGGTGAACCGGGGCGACTCGATATTCGACCCCTTGATAACGTCGAGCGTCAGGACGGCGGTCATCGGGCTTTCGATCGCCGTGCCACAGACCTCGCCGTCGCCCTGGGCCGCGTGCGTATCGCCGACGGAGAACAGCGCGCCCTCGACTTCGATCGGGAGGTAAAGTTCGACCCCGGCCGAGAGATCACGAATATCCATGTTGCCGCCGACCCGGCGCGGCGGAACAATCGAGTGCAGCCCCGGCTCGGCTGGGGCGACCCCGATGGTGCCGGCAAAGGGCCGGATCGGCACACGGCCGATCGTCGCGAAGTTCGCCGGAACGCGCCCACCCGCCTCGTAGCGCCACAGGTGAAGCGCGGGAGTTTTGAAGTCGTCGGCGAGCAGACCAAAACCCGGAATCACGGCGGTCCAGCCAAAGCCCGACGGAACGAACGATTCGATCGTCACCTTCAGCACATCGCCCGGTTGCGCGCCCTCGACGAGGACAGGACCGTTCACCGGGTTGACCCGGGCGAAATCGAGCTTCGGGACGTCCGTGGCGGTGCTGATCGCCGTGATCTGACCGCCCGATGCCTCGTGGCATTCGAACGCCACTGTCGAACCCGGCGTGACGCGGAGGACCGGCGAAAGCGATCGATCCCACCCGAAATGGTGGTGCACCGCGTGGACCGTGTGTCGACCGTGAGCGGCCATGTCATTCCCCTCGCCAAACCAGACGATTGTCGGGGCCGGAGGCTCAGGCCGCAAGCGACGATGCGTCGATCGAGTGCTGGGGTTCTCGTCGGTCTCGCCCTAACATGCGCGCGGTTTTCGTTCGAGGGACCGTGAGCCAGCCTGCCGCCGCGTCATCGTCCGCCCCGTCCGGACGCACTGCCTCGCCCCGCCGATATTCCCGGATCGGGCTCATCGTGCTCCGGCGCCTGATCATCATTCCGATTTCGTTGTTCTTCGTGGTCGCGTTCTCCTACGCGCTCGTCGAGATCATGCCGGGTGACCCGGCGCTGGCCATCGCGGGCAACACGGCCAACGAACGCGAGGTCGCGATCATCCGTGCTGAACTGGGGCTCGACCGGCCCTTCGACGAACGTTTCGTCAGGTTCTTCACCGACATCGCCCAAGGCGATCTCGGCCGTTCCTTCTTCGACGGTCAGATCGTGAGCCATGAGATCACGCGCTATTTCCCTGCAAGTGTCGAGATCATGGTGCTGTCGCTGCTGTTCGCCGGTCTGATCGGACTGTCGCTCGGGGCGCTCGCCGGCTATTTCCGGCAACGCGCCCCCGACAGCGTCGCCCGCATTGTCATCACCGCCCTGCAAGCGGTGCCCGAGTTCCTGATCGCCCTGCTCCTCATCTTCTTCATCTTCTATTTGTGGCGCTGGGCGCCGGCCCCGATCGGCCGCCTCAGCCTGACCGACACCTATCCGCCGGTGGTCACCAATTTCCTGTTCATCGACCTCATCCTGGCCGGTGACTGGAACGGCCTGCGCTCCACGGCCCATCGCTCGGTGCTACCGGTGGCGACGCTGGCGATCGGGACGGCCGCCTACTTCGCCAAGGTGGCCCGTGCGACCATCGGCGCGGCGATGAGTTCCAAGCAGGTCCAGTTCGCCCGCGCCTGCGGCCTGTCCGAATTCAAGGTCCTGCAGTACGCGCTCCTGCAAGCGCGCGGTCCGATCATCACCTACACCGCGATTCTGGTCGCCGCGCTGGTCGGCGGCGCCTCGATCATCGAAACGATGTTCAGCTGGCGCGGGCTCGGTCAATGGGGCCTGCAGGCGATCCTCAACAAGGACGTTCCCGCGATCCAGGGCTTCGTCATCGCGACGGGCTCGTTCACGATGATCGTCTACCTCGCCCTCGACCTCGTGGTCGCCGCGCTCGATCCTCGGATTCGTCATGACCGCGGCTGAATCAAGTCCCGGCACGCTGCGCGCGCATTTCGGTTTGTGGTTCGGTCTCACGGTCATTACGGCGATGCTGGTGGCCGCGGTGTTCGCGCCACTGCCCTACGACCCGATCAAGCCCAACGCCGACGCCGTGCTGCAGGCGCCGTCGGCCGCCTATTGGATGGGCACGGACAGCATCGGGTTCGACGTGTTCTCGCGCGTCATCGAGGCCGCCCGCCGCGACCTACCGCTCGCCTTCGGCGGCGCGATCATCTCGGCTGTGATCGGCGTGCCGCTTGGTCTCGCCACGACCCTCAAGGGCCGTGCCTCGGAGATCATCATGCGCGGCCTCGATGCCTTCCAGGCGTTCCCGCTCCTCGTACTGGCGATCGCCATCGTCACACTGACCGGCAATCGTCTCGAGATGGTCATCTTCGCCATCGTCCTGATCGAGACGCCCCGCATGATGCGGCTCATCCGCAGCGAAGGGCTGGCGATCCGCGAGTCGCGGTTCATCGAGGCCGCCGAGGCGATGGGCGCCCGACCACGCCGGATTCTTTTCGTTCACCTGCTGCCCAACGTGACCGGCATCATCCTGGCGCAAACCTCGATCGCCGCAGCCAACTCGCTCACCGTCGTGGCGGCCCTCAGCTTCCTAGGAATCGGCGTTTCGCCGCCCGATCCGAGTTGGGGCGTCATGATCCAGGCCGGGGCGCGGCTGATGACCTCGGGCCAGTGGTGGGTGTCCTTGTTTCCTGGCGTCGCCGTGTTCCTCGCGGTCATGTCGCTCAACCTCATCGCCGACGACCTCGATGTGATCTTCGAGAGGACCAGCCGGTGAGCCTGGTCGTCAAAGACCTGGAAACGCGTTTCATCACCCGCCAGGGCGTCGTCTACGCCGCGAACGGAGTCAACTTCACGGTGGGCGACGGCGAGATCGTCGGCATCGTCGGTGAAAGCGGGTCGGGCAAGACCGTCACCATCAATTCGATCCTCGGACTGCTCGATCCTGCCGGTCGGGTGCGCAACGGTTCCGCGTTGTTCGACGGCACCGACCTGCTCGCAATCCGCCGGCGCGAACTGCGCCGGATTCGCGGCGCCCGGATCGGCTTCATCGCGCAGAACCCGTTCGGCGCGCTCAACCCGATGCTGACGATCGAAGATCAGTTCTACAACGTCATGCGCGCGCATCGGCGGGCCGATCGCACCGAGGTGCGCCAGCAGGCCCTCGAAATGCTCCGACGCGTCGGCATCGCCGGGCCCGAACGCACGCTGGACGGCTACGCCCACGAGCTGAGCGGCGGCATGGCCCAACGCGTGGTGATCGCGATCGCGCTGCTGCTGAACCCGCCGCTGGTCATTGCCGACGAGCCGACCACGGCGCTCGACGTCACGGTGCAGCGCCAGATCCTCGACCTGATCAAGGGCCTGATCCGCGAGGGGCAGCGCTCGATGCTGATCGTCACCCACGACCTCGGCGTCGTCGCCCAGTACTGCGATCGCGTGGTCGTCATGTACTCCGGACGGGTCGTCGAGGAGGGACCGGTCGCCAAAGTGTTCACCCGCCCGCTGCACCCCTACACGCTGGCCCTGCTGCGCTCGGTGCCGCGGCTCGGCACCGAGGTGCAGGGTCTGGGCGGGCGTGTTCCCGATCTCCTGTCGCGCCCGACCGGCTGTGCGTTCCGCCATCGCTGTGCGTTCGCCAAGGAATCGTGCGCGGTGGCGACTCCGCCGACCGCGGCGATCGGACCCGATCGGGCCGTGGCCTGTGTGTTGGACGTCGAGCGCGAGGTGCCCGCCCTTGTCGTTGATTGAACTTGAACACGTCCATCGCACGTTCCGACGACCGGATGGGACGGTCGTCTACGCAGTGCACGATGTTTCGCTCACGGTGGCCGACGGAACGACGGTCGCCATCATCGGCGAAAGCGGTTCGGGCAAGTCGACGTTGGGCCGGCTGGTCCTCGGACTCCTGACACCGGATTCCGGCCGGGTCGCATTCGAGGGCAAGACCCTGAGCACCCTTTCAGCGGAGGAAATACGCCGGCAACGGGCCAGGATCGGCGTCGTCTTCCAGGAGCCGTTCGAACAGCTGAACCCGCGGCTCAAGGTCGGAGCCATCGTCGAAGAACCGCTGATCATCCACGCCCCGAACCTCAAGGCCGAGGAGCGGAGGCAGCGGGTGTCGGCGCTACTTCAGGAGGTCGACCTCGATCCCCAGATCGCGGCGCGTTACCCGCAAGCCTTGAGCGGTGGGCAGCAACAGCGTGTCGGAATCGCCCGGGCACTGATCATGCAGCCGAGCCTGGTCGTGCTCGACGAGCCGACATCGTCCCTCGACCTGTCGGTGCGGGCCCAGATCCTGAACCTCTTCGGCCGCCTGAAGCAGGCCCGCGGCCTGACCTACATGTTCATTTCTCACGACATCACGACGGTCGAATACTTCAGCGACCACGTCGTCGTCCTCTACCTCGGCAGGGTCGTCGAACAGGGGCCGACGGCCAAGGTGCTGCGCCAGCCGCGCCACCCCTACACCCAGGCCCTCCTGTCCGCACGACTGTCGGTCGATCCCAGCGTGTCGCCGCCGCACCTGCCGCTGACGGGAGATCCGCCGTCACCCACCCGGCTGGTTTCGGGATGCCCCCTCGTCGGGCGATGTCCGATCGAAACGCCGGAGTGCGCCCGCGCCCCGATCGCGCTCCAGACCAAGGACGAAGATCACCGCGTCGCGTGTCTTCGCGCCTGACGTCAGGTCCAGGTCTTGCGCGCGGGTGATTTGACCTCGATCAGAACGACGTCCTCCAGCGCCTCGCTCATGTGACGCACCCCTTGCGGGTGGCGCCAGACGTCGCCGGGCTGGCACAAGAACTCCCGATCGCCGATCCACATCTTCATCTTGCCGGCGATGAGCGTGGCGACCGACTCGTGATCGTCATGGACCTGCCAGGGATCGACCACGCCCTTCTGCTTCCAAGCGCGAAACACCAGCATGTTCTCGGTGACCATCAGAACCTTGAGATACATGCCCTCCGGCTCTTTGACGCCTTCGACGGCGTGGATCGTCTCGCGCAGGATATCGGCATCGCGCCGAAACAACACGTCCATCGGCGTCATGCGCCGCTCGGGGGGAACATTGTCCATGTGTGGCGTCCTACAGTGGTTGCGACGCGATCCTAGCGCGTGACGTGGGCTTGGGCACGCAGCCGTTCGACGAAGCGCGCCAGGAGCAGCGGGATCAAGTGATCGGTTTCGGCGATCTGATCGAGGCGAGCCCGTAGCGCCTCTTCCGGGATGACGACCAGCATCACGTCGGTCTTGGCACGTGCCGAAGCCATGCGCGGCTGCCGGTCGATCAAGGCCATCTCGCCGATGATCTCCCCCCGACCGGCGATGGCCAACACGACCGTGCCGGTCTTGCGCTCGAGAATGATCTCGACGTCCCCGCGATCGATCAGATAGGCCTCGTCGCCCCGGTCGCCTTGACGAAACACGAACTCGCCGGCGGCGATCCGGCGCCGAAGCAGCCCGTCGCCGGCAGCGACCGGCTTGTTCGCCCTGGGCTTGGCCCGCCCGCGTGCCGGAGCGCGTCGCGGCGCTGCGCCGGTCAATCGATCCAACTGTTGGGTGACTCGCACCGCGAATTCGGCTGGAAGCCCCCCAGCCGTTACGCGTCGGCGCAGGTCATCGACCGCCTCGCCCAAGGTCGCCACGTCGGCCGGCCCGAGGAACGAGGCCGCATCGCGAAGGCATTCGACCGCAGCGATCAACGGTTCGGCGACCGCCGTCTCGTACTTCACGCCGAATGGACTCGTTCGCAGATCGACGAGGTAGCCCACAACGCCGGAGCCCCCACCAGCAGGTGTTTGAGCACCGCCTTGACGCCTTCGGCCGCCGTCAAATCGCGCTGATCCTCGCCGAACACCAATCGGGCGCGCCTGGTCACGGCCTCGCTCATCGCGCGCCCACCGCGCAGGCCCGCCGGAGCGGTCAACGCCGTCACGATCGCCAAAAGCGCTCGCCGATCCGCCGCCCGCCCCGCCCGCGTAAGGGGCTGCAGGCCACGAAGCACGTTGGCGACGCGCTCGATCAATTCGGCGCGGCAGTGGAACATCGGGTGAGCGGCGAGCAATCCGTTCAGCCGCTCGAGGGCGGGATTGACGCCACAGCCGCCCCGATGCCGGGCGCGCAAAAGGTCGGCCATCACGATCAGGCGCTCGCCGAGATCCGCGGTTCCGAACAGGTCGGCCACGGCCGCATCGAGATCGAGAATTTCGGCAAGAATCTCATCGACCAGTTCGGCGCTCTTTCCGTCGGCGCCGCGTTCGAGCAGATCGGCCAAATAGTGCAGTTTCTAGCCCCAGTCGTCGTGCGCCGCGAGCTGATGGGCGACGGCTATCCCCACCGCCCGCGCGGCGTGCGCCTTGAACGACCGGGCGGCCACGGCTTGGGCAGCTGCCAGACCATCGCGGCGAAGCGCATCGGCAACGGGACCGACATCGCCGACCTCCCGCAGTGCTTCGATCATCTGATCGGGCAACCCCATCAGCTCTTCGGCCCGGTCGATGGCATCGAGTTTGGACTGGCGCGCCTGCATGCGGGCGACGCGATTGGCCGCCTGAACGATCAGGTCCTCGAAACCGGTCAGGGCGCACAGCTCTGCGAGGGTGTGGACGACTTCGAAGGGCGGCAGCCGGCGATGGGTGAAGAACGTGCGCAGCACCTGACCTGCCGCACGGCGGGCCGGAAAGGCGAAATAGTCATCGAGGGTTCGGCACAGCGGCGCCGTCGAGATTTCCCCCGCGCCCAGCGTCGGTCCCTTGCGGGCCACCGATTGCTCGAACAGCACGGCCGGGCGCCCCACCCGCCGCTCCTGCAACACTCGCACCGCATCGTAGCGCCGACTCGCGACCAGGGCCTGGGCCGCCGCCAACGCCGATGCGCGGTCGTTGAACACCGAATCGATGGCGGTTCGGCCATCGACTTCCGTATGGACTTCGTAGCTCTCCGCCCTGTCACGTCGCATCACCAATCTACCCTGCGTCCCCCGAGTTTACCCATGAGAACGGCCCGAAGATGCCTGCAAAGTCATGGGTGCGACACAGTTCCAGAGTTTAGTCGGTGGTCGCCGGACGTTCCGGAAACCGTTGTGCCTGCTGGCGTAGGTGTCCGACTAGACGCGTGAGCAACATTGGCATCAGCCGATCGACCTCGGCAGTGCGTTCGCGGCGTGCGCGAAACGCGTCCTCGGGAATTGCGACTAGCACCGGGTCTTCCGAGGTACGCGCCGACGCTATTCGCTGCTGTCGGTCGATCAACGCCATCTCGCCCGGCGCTGAGCGGCCGAAACGGCGAGCGCTACTTCACAGCGCCGAACAAGGACCCGAAGGCTCGCGGATCCCCGGGTCGGGTGAACGTCGGGACACCGCCCATGGCGCGGGAAGCGCCAACGAAGAAGGTTTTGTCTGACGCAAAGCCTCCGGCATGCAGCAGGGCTTCCGGGTCCTGCGAGCGCAGGCGGCCCTTGAACGGCTCGTTCTCGTGGTAGGTGTCCCAGTCGTTGACGAACGCCTCGTGCGGGCTGAGGCCGGTGAAGAATTTGCGTTCGGTGTGGATCGTGACTCCGCCCCGGCGCAACAGCCGGAAGCACTCGCTCAGGATGTTCTGCCAGGCCTTCCCGGAGGTCTCGTGGGCGACCGCATGCGTGACGACGAGATCGAACGAGTTCGACGCGAAGTTGGTGCGCTCGGCATTCTGCTGCGAGAAATGAACGCGCTTGTCGAGCGCCTCGGCGCGAGCGTGCCCGTAGCGCAGCAGCGGCGCGGCATAGTCGACCGCGAACACCTCGGCTTCGGGGAAGGCATCGCAGTATGGCAGGGTCGACGTGCCGACCGCACAGCCGAGATCGAGGATTCGGCGTGGCCGCAGTTCGGGAAAATACTGCCGCAGGTAGTGAAGCGCGTTTCGGGTCGAGCCTTCCATCACCAGCGCGCCCGGGCGCTCCTGCAGACCATGGCCCTTCGACCCCACCAGACTCATGACCACGTAATAGCCGCCACGATCGTAAAGTGCCCCGGCATAGACATCGTCGGGCGCGATCTCGCTGTGATAGCCCCCCGGCATGGCGTGGATGTCGACGGTCGCGTTGTAGCGGGGCACCGGCAGGGCGGGATCGAGCGTCAAGGTGCCACGCGCCCCCGACCGCGGTTTGGCACGCTCGATCAAATCGGGAAGCTGTCGCAGGACGCTGTCCCCGACGTCGTCCCAGATCATCTCCTTCAGCGTTCGCGTCAGCGCGCTCCACATCTGATAGTAGGGATCGGGCCGCATCGCGCGCCGGATGTCGTGGTGATGGCGCGGCGCGAAACCGTGTTGACGTGTGAACCGCGCCTTGCCGCGTCCCTCGTACACGAGCTCGTCGCCTGGCGTAATGTTCTCTTCGACGTGGATTCGGGAACTGACGACGAAGTTCTCTCGCGCGCGTTCGTCGTGGTTGGCCGCCGGCATCATGCCGTGGGCAAAGGGCTCTTTCATGGGCACCCCCGATGCCCTCAGTATACTGTGTTGCGCCCCGGTCGCGGCGCCCCGACACCCACCCTCTCGAATGCCCCGCTCGTCCCTCTGGATTCCCTGGCTGTTCGTCGCGCTCGGCGCGGCGTTCTACGGCGGCTTCTTTTCGGCGAGTCGGCTGGCGGCAACCGCCGGGGTGCCGTTTCTCACCTTCACGTTCTGGCAAGCCGCCATCGGCAGCACGGTCCTGCTCGTCTTGACGGGCGTGACCGGCCACTTCCCACGCTGGTCGGCGGCCCATGTGCGCAACTACCTGGCGACCGGCCTCCTGGGGATTGCCGTTCCCGTGCTCGTCATCGCGCTCGCCTCGCGGCACCTGCCGGCGGGGATCGTCGCGCTCGCCGTAACACTGACCCCGAGCTTCACCTTCCTGATCGCGCTCGTGGTCGGGATCGAACGCTGGCGGTGGTTCTCGTTCGGGGGCGTCGGATTCGGACTTGCCGGTGTGTTGCTACTCCTGCTCCCCGGAAACGCCCTTCCCGACCCCGCCTCGGCGCCCTGGGCCCTTCTCCTACTCGTGATTCCGGCCTGCTACGGCACCAACAACGTGTTCGTCTCGATCGTGGCGCCGCCGCAGGTGACGCCGGCCATGCGCACGGCTGGCCTCGTGCTCGGGGCCGCCGTGATCACGTTGCCCGTCATGCTCCTGATCGACGGTGTCTATCCCTGGTGGAACGCATCGGCCCAAGGGTGGCTCGCCGTCCTATGGGCGGGAAGCCTGACGCCGCTCACCTTCTGGTGCATGTTCGAGATCATCAGCCGTGCCGGCCCGATCTTCTTCGGCCAGTACAACTATGCGATCGTGGCATCCGGGGTCGTTTGGTCGTTCATCGTCTTCTCCGACCGCTGGACCACGATGATGTGGGCGGCGCTGACGAGCATGATCATCGGGATGGTCCTGGCCAACGTCGGGGCAAGGCAACGCCTTCGCGCGGGGCCGACCAATGATGGAGTGGGCCGTGCCCAATCATGATTCGATGTTCTCGGTTGCTGGCAAAGTCATCGTCGTCACCGGCGCTTCCAGCGGCATCGGACGATCCCTGGCCGCCGGGCTTGCGGCGAACGGTGCCAAGGTGGCGACCGTGGCGCGCCGCCGCGACCGCCTCGACGCGCTGATCGCCGAGATTCGCAAGTCGGGCGGGGTCGCTCAAGCGATCACCGCCGACGTCACCGATCACGCCGCCGTGCGGGCGATGTTCGACGAGGCCGAACGGGTGCTGGGCCCGATCGACGTCCTGCTCAACAACGCGGGCATCTCTAAGCCACGACCGGTGATGGAGGTCGTGCCAGAGGAATGGGACATCGTGGTGCGCACGAACCTCGATGCGGCGTTTTGTGTCGCCCAAGAAGCCGCTCGGCGCATGGCCCCGCGGCGCCGAGGCTCGATCATCAACATTTCGTCGATCGCGGCCCTCCGGGGCTTTCCCTTGGCCGCGGCGTACGGCGCCGCCAAGGCCGGCCTCAACAATCTGACCGCAACCCTTGCGGTCGCCGTCGCGGGCAACGGCGTGCGGGTCAACGCCATCATGCCGGGATCGTTCGACAGCGAACTCGGCGACAACTATGTCGCTCGCCATCCCGAGCATCGCGCGCGAAACATCGAACGCATCCCGATGCAGCGCGTCGGCGAGCATCATGAACTCCTGGGTCCGGTCGTGCTGCTCGCGTCGGAAGCATCGTCCTATATGACCGGGTCGGTGCTGGTGGTCGACGGCGGAACGACCGCCGGGCGCTGATCGTCAGGGCGCGATGCCGACCGCCTCGGCAAACAGGCGGTAGCGGACGCGCGCCGTCGAGACCGTGCGATAGAACGTGACCAGCTGATCCCACGGTCCGGAGATGCGCTGGAACCCCGAGATGAACACGACGATCGTCGCGACCTCGATCTCGCCCTGGATCACGAGAATGCCGCCGACCAGGAGCACGGCCAGGGGCCCGATGGCGTCGAGCAGATTCTCGAAGAACGTCAGGAAATACTTGATGCGGTAGAACCGCATGCGCGTGAAGTAGGCGAGGCGCACGAGCCTTCTGAACCGCGCTCCACTCTCCCGCGCGACCACGCTGTCGCCCAGCCAGCGGACGGCCCGCGCATGCGACGCCGCCCAGTGGTTGATCCGGCGTTGCCCGAGCGGTACGACCGCGAAGGACGGCGCGTAGACGACGAAGGCGAACAGCGCGATCAGCGGCTCGACCCACAACAGATACCCGAGGACGAATACCAGCGTTCCTGCCTGGAGCAACGGACCCGACAGGCTCTCGCCGACGAACCCGCCGATGCTTTCCGCCTCGGCCGCCACCATGGAGACCGCCGCACCCTGATCGGGCCGCCCCCACGGATCACGACGGATGGCTTGGGGGATGGCGCCGACGCGCGAACGCAGGTCCATGGTCGCCTGTTCGACAATACGACCGCGATAGACGTTGAGGAGGTATTTGGTCCCGCCCTGAATGACCAACAACACGAGGTACAGTCCGCACAGGAACAGCAGATGCTCGATGTCGGGTTGATTCACGGCATCGGACACGATTCGCCGTTGCAGCTCGAGGGGCAGCGTCGTCAGCCCGGCCACAACCAAGGTCAGCGCACCGAGGACGACCTGGGAGCGACCACTGACCTGCCAGTTGTAGGCGTAGAGCGAGGACGGTATGAACGACCTCTAGCCATTGTCGTCGAAGATCGATCGCTCGGCAGCGACCCAGGTCAATGCCATTGTGGCCGCTAGCGCTCATCGTACAGGCGGGTGCCGGCGCACCGCCCAGACGCTGGTCGCTTCGCTGCCGTTGTCGCTTTCGGTCGCGAGGTAGTTGACGGTCGTTCCTTCTTTGAGGTCGTCTTAGCCGTTATCGCGCACGGCGTTGCGATGGAAGAACACCTCGGTGCCATCGCCATCGGCGATGTAGCCGATGCCGCGGTCGGATTCGAGGCGAACGACCTTGCCCCGCAGCGTCACCTCTTCCGCGTGCGCCGCCCGGTTCTTGCTGCGCCGCTGCCCGACATCCTGCAACTGCCGCTGCACGACGCGAAACGCATCGCGCGCCGCAACGTAGACATCGGCGTGCGAGGCATCGGCCGACGGGCTGCGACTGACCACGATCTCCTTGCCGGGAACCGTAAGGTCGATGCGCACGTTGTAGAGCCGCCCCTTGCGCTGATGACGATGCGGCGCGGCAATCGCGACGCGGCAGGCGACGACGCGACGCGAGAACTTGTCGAGCTTGGCCGCGCGCTCGCGAACATAGGCTTCCGTCGCTTCGGAGGGCGGCATGTCGCTGAAATGAATTTCTAAGGGGATTTTCATGATTCCAAGGTGAGGACGCTCGGCCGTTCGGTCCTTGACTCACGTCAAGGTAGTGGAGCGGCTGGTGCCAAGCAGCTTGCCCCCCGCCCCCCCTTCGCCCATGCTGCCTGACCCGCAGCGAGCCCTCCGATGACCAGCCCCAACGTACGAACCGGCGCGCGCATGATCGTCGACGCGCTCCGCCAGCACGGCGTCGACACCGTCTTTCAGGTCCCAGGCGAGAGTTTCCTGGCCGTGCTCGATTCGCTCCTCGATGCGCGCAACGACGTCAAAGTCGTGACCTGCCGGCACGAATCGGGCGCCACCAACATGGCGGATGCCTACGGCAAGCTCACCGGGCGGCCAGGCATCGCCTTCGTCACCCGCGGCCCCGGCGCCTGCCACGGCTCGGTCGGGGTCCACGTCGCCAAGCAGGACTCGACGCCGATGATCCTGTTCGTGGGCCAGGTCGAAACCACCGCGCTCGGCCGCGAAGCGTTCCAAGAGGTCGACGTCGCCCAGATGTTCGGGTGGACCGCCAAGTGGGCCGCCAACATTCCCCACGTCGACCTGATCCCGGAATACATCAGCCGCGCTTTCCACACCGCGCTCAACGGGCGCATGGGGCCGGTGGTGTTGGGCCTGCCGGAAGACATCCAGACCGCAACCAGTGCGGCCACCGATGCCGGAGCGCACGTCATCGCGCCTTTGTCGCCGGCGGCCACCGATCTCGCGGCGGCGGCCCGACTGTTGTCGGAGGCCGAGCGGCCGATCGTGATCATGGGCGGCACCGGCTGGACGCAGGAATCCTGCGATCAGCTCCGCCAGTTTGCCGAACGTCACAATCTGCCCGTCACGGTCACCTTCCGGCGTCAGGACCGTTTCGACAATCGCCACCCGAACTACGTGGGCGACCTCGCGTTCTCGCCCGATCCCGCGCTGGTGCGGGCGATGGCCGATTGCGACCTCATTCTCGCGATCAACACACGCTTGGGCGAACGCACGACGCAGGGCTATGTGAGCCCGGCGCCGCCGCGCCCGAGGCAGCGCCTGATCCACATCTTCCCCGATGCGGCCGAGCTCGGGCGGGTCTACCGCGCCGACATCGCGATCGCCGCCGCGCCGGTGCCGACCGCCGCAGCCCTCGCCGCGCTCGCGCCCGCCGCCAACCGACGCTGGGATGGCTGGACCCGCGCACTGCGCGAGAACTACGAGAAGACCTGGCAGCCGGTCCCCTGCCCCGGCAACGTCGACATGAACGCGGTCATGGCCGTGGTGCGCGAGCGGCTGCCCGAAGACGCCATCATCGCGAGCGATGCCGGCAACTTCGCGCAGTGGGTGCAGCGCTTCTATCCGTTCCGCCGCCTGGGAACCATGCTGGCCCCGGCCGCCGGCGCCATGGGGTACGGCGTGCCGGCCGCAGTCGGCGCCAAGGTGATCGCGCCTCAACGCCGCGTCGTCGGCTTCATCGGCGATGGCGGCTTCCTGATGACCGGCAACGAACTCGCGACGGCCATCCAGTACGGTCTCGACCCAGTCATCATCGTCGTCAACAACGGCATGTACGGCACGATCCGCGGTCATCAGGAGAACCACTTCCCGGGTCGCGTCAGCAGCACCGATCTGACCAACCCGGATTTCGCCGCCTTCGCGCGCGCCTTCGGTGCGCATGGCGAGACGGTCACCCGGACCGTAGATTTCGCGCCGGCCTTCGATCGCGCCCTCGCGGCGCGAAAAGCCGCCGTGATCGACGTCCACCTCGACCGCGAGGTCGTGAGCACGCGATCGACGCTCACGAGTTTGCGCCAGGCGGCCGAGAAGAAGCGCCGCAGCTAGCCGCCTCCCCAAGGGCCAGACCACCGTGTCGGACGAAGCCCGCGCCATCAACGGCCAGACGCCGATGCTGGATGGCGGCGCGCTGATCAGATGACCGTACCTAACTCGACATCTATTCCTTGGGCCCTGCCACCGGCCTTGGCGCCATGACGCCGCGCGGCGGCAGGCCGAGCGCCCAGCGGCCCCAGTGCGGCATGGTCGTGTCCCAGGCGACACCGACTTGCGTCGTCATCGTGTGGATGTCGCGGTAGTAGCGGTTGAGCGGGTTATCGTCGAACACGCCCATCGCCCCCATCATGCGCACGAGCCGCGCGACAGAACGCATGCAGAGTTCGGCGATGAAGCCGCGATTGCGCTGCACATCGATCTTCTCGCGCTCGGTCAGGCGCCGGCGGGCCACGCCCCGCCGATGCAGCAGGGCGAGGTCGGTGCGGGCAATGAGGTCGGCGGCATGAATCTCCGCCGCCGACTCGGCGAGCCGCACCTGAACGAGATCGCTATCGCCGACCGGCGTCCCCAACACAAGCGACACGCGCTGGCGCGTGATCGCGATGTAATCCGCGAGCGCCGCTTCGGCGATCCCGACGGCGGGGCCAAGCGGGCTCGACCCGAGCACGTGCGGACCCATCTCCATCGCGTAGATGTAGCCCGGGTTGCACGACGCACCGGGCGGCCGACGCTGGAAATCCTCGAAGCGCAGCGCGCGATGGTCGGGCACGAACGCGCCGTCGGTCACCATGTCCTTGGTGCCGGTGCCGCGCATTCCGATCGTGCGCCAGTTGTCACGGATGCGGTAGTCGCGGCGCGGCAGCAGGAAATGCCACATCTCGGGCCCCTCGCCTTCAATGCGGCCGGCGGCGAGACACCACGTCGCGTGATCGATGCCGCTGGTGAAACCCTGTGGACCGTCGAGCACGAAGCCGCCCCGTACCCGCCGAACCCGCGCGCCCTTCTTGGGCGGCGACGCTTGGCAGAGTACGACATCGTCGGTCGCGCCCCAGATCTCTTGCTGCGCTTCCCTGGGGAAGCGCGCCGCGTGACACGACAGCTGGCCGCACAGCGCCACCACCCACGCGGTCGACGGACATCCGCGGGCGAGTTCCTTGGCGAGCAAATACTGGGTTCCCCATGCCATTTCGAAACCGCCGTAGCGGTGCGGCTGGAAATAACGAAAGAGGCCGGCCCCGCGCAGGCGCGCGACGACTGCCGGCATCAGGCTGCGCCGACGCTCGTTGCGAGCGGCGTGGGCCTTGACGAAGGGGACGAGCGCGCGGGCGCGCTCGACCAGTTCATCGACGCTCGGTGTCGCTGTGCGCCGCGTGGCCGGCGCTGATCGCTGCTGTCGGCTGGATACGATGGCTTGCCCACGCCCCCGTACAGCATCGAACAGTTCCGGCCGACGGACCACGGGAACAGCCCGGTGGCCCGATCTCCGTCGGCCGGGCCACCCCGCCCGCAACTATCTCGCCACCGTCCTGACGGCCGCAACCCGCCTGTGGACCCGCGCTCATGAGTCCACGCCTAACCGCGGTAGGCGGCGACCACGACGGTGATGTTGTCCCGTCCACCCGCTGCCAGGGCCTGACCGAGGAGGGCCGCGGTGATCGCCGCGGGGTCGCCCGGACGATCGGCAAATACGGTCGCGATCGCCTCGTCGCTCAGCATGTCGCTGAGCCCGTCGCTGCACAGCAAAAACATCTCGCCCGGCTCAACGCGAAACGCGTATCGCTGCGGCACGACGCCGCCGGGCGACCCGATGACCTGGGTCAGCACGTGCCAGTCGTGACGGTGACGCGCCTCCGCCTCGCTCAGGCGGCCGGCGCGCACCGCCGCCATGCCGAGCGTCTCATCGACGGAGATCTGAGTCAGTTGCCTGCCGGCAAAGCGGTAGATGCGGCTATCCCCGACATGGGCGATGGCGACCACGGACGGCCCGAGCAGCAGGGCGGAGAGCGTCGTGCCCATCCCGGCAAGCGCCGGATCATGTTCCGCCACATCGAGCAGCGCCTGGTTTGCGGCCGCGAAGCCCGGAGCAAGATCGCGCGCCTCGGGCCCTACCGGTAGCGACGTGCGCAACGCCTCGATCGCCAGCCGGCTGGCGAGGTCTCCTGCCGGAGCCCCACCCATGCCGTCCGCCACCGCGCAGAGGTTGGTCGCCGCATCGATGACGAGCGAGTCCTCGTTGCGCTCCCGCCAATGCCCGACGTGCGTTCGCCCGGCAGCGACCCAGCGGCCCTCGGCAAGGGTCAGGGGCCCTAGACTCGTACCCGGATGCGGGGCCATCAGGAGATGGTCCGTGCTAGCATGGCGCCATGATCGTGCAATCCGCGGCGGCGGGACAGCCGCACTTCGTCATCACCATGGCACAGCACACCGCCTTCGCCGGGGCGATGGCGCGGGCCTTCGGCAACGACAACTTCGAGCCGATCGCGCCGCGAGACCTCGTGCTCTATGTCATCGATCACCACGATGCGGGTTGGGCGCCGATCGATGCCGAAATCGGTGTCGATCCCAAGACACACCTGCCCTACAACCTTGTCGGCACGCCCCGCCAGCAGGTGATCCGCACGAGTTACGGCTCGCCCGACTGGAACGAACGCAAGCACCCCTACTGCGGCCTGTTGTCGAGCATGCACATCTACGGGCTCTACAACGCGCGTTACGGATTGGCGGATGCCGCGGTGCGCAACGTGCCGCCCCCCGAGTTCAAGGACCAGATGGAGGCGATGCAGCGCCACCAGGAACAGCGCCAGGAACGTCTCAAGAAAGAACTGCAGGCCTTCCCGGAGACCGCCGGCCTGGCCGACGAGGAGCAGATCTTCCTCAACTACAAGCAATTGCAGTTCTTCGACCTTACCGCGCTCTATTTCAATTTGCGCTATCCAGGAGGTCGGGGCGAGGGATCGTTCCGCTCGGTGCCCAGGAACCGGCGCGAGGACGCCACGGTCAACGTCCGCGAGCGCGATCCCAAGACCTACGCCTTCGATCCGTTCCCGTGGCGCGAAGACGGGGTCGAAATCGTGTTTGAGGGCCGCTACCTCGATCCCAAGGACGAATCCGCGGAGGCGATGCGGGCGCGTCTCGCGGCGCGCCCGGTCGAGCGCCAGCGCCTGCGCTTCGTGCGCGCCTAGCGACTCGCCGGAAACACGCGGCGGTATTCGGCCTCGTAGGCCATGCGCATGAGCGCTTCACCGTCGATCGGCGATTCCATGAGATGGAACAATCGCCAGCCCTCGGGCCTCTTGCGCCACAACGAGGTGACGCGCACGTCGGCCGACACGGGCTTGGGCGAGCGATGCAGCTTCGCCACCCACCGCATGTCGTAGATGCAAACGGCCATCTCCGGCGTCAGGAACCGCGCCGCGTGATTGGCTGCATGCGACCTGATGTATTCCATCACGCTCGACCAGTCCTTCCAGTAGGGACCGATCGCGCCCCAGCCGATCAACGGTTCCTTGTTCTCCTCCGGCATCAGCAGAACCTGCGGGTCGTCCTTGTCCCACATCGCCCGCTTGCCGGCGAAGTTCATCGTCGCGGAGTAGCCGACGTATTCGTCGATCAAGTCCGCGAGCGTTCGCGTCAGCTCGGGATCGGCCCAGTTCACGGCAGGGCCCCGCGACGTGGCTGACCGGCAAACCCCGATTCGGCGGTGGCCTCGAAGTATTCGGTGAAGAAGCGGTAGGGCGCATAACTCGCCTCGGCGTAGTGCGCGAGGCGCCAGTCGCTCGAGCGCAGCACGAAGACCGCCGATGTTTTCAGGATTCCGCCGATCGCCGGGCGCTCGGGTTCGGTCATCGCCCAGCGCACGAAGAAGAACGCCGAGGCCAGGTTGCGGTCGAGAACGCGGGGCGCGATCCGCTCCGGGCGATAGACGATCGCGCTCGCACGACGGCAGGTTGCCGCCATGTCGTTCCGGATGGCGTCCAGCGTGAACAGAGGCGTCCGATGCTCGCGTCCGAGCATGAACACCGGCCCCGCCTCGTCCCACAGACGGCCGAGGAGGGCCGCGTCGCGGGCCTGCCAGGCCGCGGCCCACCGGCCGATCGCCGCCACGACGCTGTCGGAATCGAACATGCCCGAGTGTACACCGCTCCCCGCTGGGATGAGCACCCACGCTCTGCTAGCCTAGCGGGTGGTGGGAGGGACGCACGCGAGCCGCGTGCGCAGGCAATGTGCTGATCATTCAACTGGCGATCAATGGCATCGCCGTGGGCTGTATCTACGCCCTCGTCGCCCTCGGACTCGTGCTCATCTACAAGGCGACCGAGGCGGTGAACTTCGCCCAGGGCGACCTCATGATGTTGGGGGCGTTTTTCGCCCTCACCTTCATCTCCTTCGGTGGCCTGCCGTTCTGGGTCGGCCTGGCGCTCGCGATCATCGGCATGGCGGCGGTCGGCATGATCATGGAGCGCCTGGTGCTGCGCCCGATCCTCGGCCAGCCGCAGTTCGCCGTAATCATGGTGACCATCGGCGTCGGGTTCATCCTCCGCTCGGGCGCAACCATGATTCCGGGCTGGGGAACCTCGAGCCAGGCCCTGCCGACCCCATTCTCGAATCAGACGCTGGACGTCGCGGGCCTCGTCATGGCCCAGGAGCATCTCGCGATCATCGGGGCGACCGTGATCCTGTGTGCGCTGCTCTACGGATTTTTCCGCCACACGCGCTTTGGCATCGCGATGCAGGCCGCCTCGCAGAACCAGCTAGCCGCCGCCTATATGGGCATTCCGATCAAGCGCGTGTCGGCCGCCACCTGGGCGATCGCCGCCGCGGTCGCCGCCTTGGGCGGCGTCCTGCTCGCGCCCATCGCCCTGGTCGAAGCCAACATGGGCTTCGTCGTGTTGAAGGCGTTTCCGGCCGCCGTGCTGGGCGGCTTTGCCAGCCTGCCCGGCGCGGTGATCGGCGGGGTGGTTATCGGGCTGATCGAAGTGTTCAGCGGCCGTTACATCTCCGATACGGCGCGCAATCTGGCGCCATTCGTCGTCCTGCTCGCGGTCCTGGTGATCCGCCCCGAGGGTCTGTTCGCCGAACCGAAGAAGCGGCGCGCCTGACATGCGCTTCCTGTTCAAGACGAACTACGAACAGGACGTCCGGCTGTTCCAGCACGGCGGCCAGGTGTTCTGGTATGCGGTGCTCGCTGTCCTCGTGCTCGTCGCGCCCCTGGTCCTGAGCGACTATTTGGTCGGTGAGGCGGCGTTCGTGTTCATCCTGGCGATCGCCGGCGTCGGCCTCATGCTGCTCACGGGCTACACCGGGCTGGTGTCGCTCGGGCACGCCGCGTTCCTCGGCATCGGCGCCTACGGTGAAGCCTATCTCCTGTCCAAGGGCGTGCCGTTCCCGATCTCGATGCTGCTGGCCGCGCTGATCGCGGGGGCCACTGGCTTTCTCATCGGCCTGCCGACGCTCCGCCTATCGGGGGTCTACCTCGCGATTGCCACCTTCGGCTTCGCGCTCATCGTCTCGGAGATCCTGGCCAAGTGGGAATCGGTGACCCGTGGCTTCAACGGGTTCCGCGTGCCCCGCATCGTCATGTTCGGCGAGACGCTGCGCCAGGACTGGCACCTCTACTACATCAGCCTCGCCGTGCTCGTGGTCGTGATTCTGGGCGTGCTCAACCTGTTGCGCTCGCCCACGGGCCGGGCGTTCATCGCCATCCGTGACAGCGAGGTCGCGGCGCAGAGCCTCGGCGTCAACCTGACGGTGTACAAGACGCTCGCCTTCGCGCTTTCGGCCGCGATCACCGGGCTCGCCGGCGCGCTCTACGCCCACAAGTTGAATTTCCTGTCGCCTGATGGCTTCAACATCATCCTGTCGATCCAACTTCTCTTGATGATCGTGGTCGGGGGCCTCGGCTCGCTGCACGGTGCGGTGTTCGGAGCGCTGTTCGTGGGCGCGCTGCCCTCGGTGATCGGCATTCTGCGCGGCGAACTGCCCCGCGTCATCGCCGAGCAGCCCGGGCTCGAGCCCCTGATCTTCGGCCTGATCCTGGTGCTGACGATCATCTTCGAGCCTTACGGCATCTACGGCCGATGGCTCAAGCTCAAGCTCTACTTCCAGCTCTTTCCGTTGTATCGCCGCGCCACCTTCCGGCGCACCAAGGCGTTCCTGAAGTCGGGGCGACGATGACGACGATGATCGAGGTCGAGGGGCTCTCGGTCGCCTTCGGCGGGGTGCGGGCGGTCGACCAGGTGTCGTTCGGCGTCGAGAAGGGCGAGATTTTCTCGATCATCGGCCCGAACGGCGCGGGCAAGACCACGGTCTTCAACCTGATCAGCCGTCTCTATGACGCGACGGCCGGTCGTATCGTGTTCGAGGGTCGCGACATCAGCCGCCTGTCGGCCGATCGCATCGCCGCGGCGGGCATCGCGCGCACATTCCAGAACATCGAGTTGTTCGAGAATGCCTCGGTGCTCAAGAACCTGTTGCTCGGGCGCCATGCCCATCGCCGAACCTCGGTCTTCTCGGAACTGCTGTTCCTGCCCAAGGTGCGGCGCCAGGAGATCGAGAACCGGTCCATCGTCGAAGACGTGATCGACTTCCTCGACCTCGCGCATCACCGTGACGCCCGCGTCGCCGGCCTCCCCTACGGCGTGCGCAAGGTCGTCGAACTCGGCCGCGCTTTGGCCGCCACGCCACGCTTGCTGCTGCTCGATGAGCCATCCTCCGGCCTCAACCCGGAAGAAACCGAGGATCTGTCGTTCTGGATTCGCGACATCCGCGACGACCTCGGCATTACGGTCATGATGGTCGAGCACGACATGGGCCTGGTCGGGCGGGTGTCCGACCGCGTCCTGGCGCTGAACGAAGGCAAGGTGCTGGCGGTCGGAACGCCGAGCGCAGTTCAGTCCAACCCCGCCGTCGTCGAAGCGTACCTGGGAAGCTGACGGTGGCGCTCCTCGAAATCCGCAACATCGAGACCTACTACGGCCCGGTCGCCGCGATCCGCGGCGTCAGCCTCGACGTCGAAGAGGGCAAGATCGTCACGCTGCTCGGCGGCAACGGCGCCGGCAAGACGACCCTGCTGCGCACGATCTCGGGCATCGTCGACCCCCAGAAGGGCACCGTTGCCTTTGCGGGGGCGATGATCCAGGGCGCCGATCCGGATGCCATCGTGCTCAAGGGCATCGCCCATGTGCCTGAGGGGCGCGAGGTCTTTCCGTTCCTCAGCGTGCGCGACAACCTGCGCATGGGCGCCTACACCCGGCGCGATCCGGACGGCGTCGCCAAGGACCTGGAACTCGTGTTCGGCTACTTCCCGATCCTGCGGGAACGGGCGGAACTGGCGGCGAGCCAGCTCTCGGGCGGGCAGCAGCAGATGCTGGCGATCGGCCGGGCTGTCATGGCGCGCCCCAAGCTGATGCTGCTCGACGAACCCTCACTCGGGCTATCCCCCCTGCTGGTCAAACAAATCTTCGGCATTGTGCAGCGCATCAATCGCGAACAGGGCGTCTCGGTGCTGCTGGTCGAGCAGAACGCACGCATGGCCCTTCAGGTCGCCGACTTCGGCTACGTCTTGGAACTCGGCCGCATCGTGATGGAGAATACAGCGGCGAAACTGATGGAGAGCGAAGACGTGAGCGAGGCCTACCTCGGGAACAAGCAGCAAGGGGTGCGCGGCGAACGTCGCTGGCGGCGCAAGAAGCAATGGCGATAGCGCTAAGCGAATCCTCCACCGTACCGACGGCGGCAAACGACGCCGCGGGTAGCACCGTGCCGCAGTTGTTCGCTCGCGCCTTGACGACGTGGTCCGGGCGGACAGCACTCCGGGAAAAGACCAAGGGGATATGGCGATCCGTCACATGGCAGGAGTACGGCGAGCACGTCCGATGGGTCGGCTTGGGCCTCGCCGCGCTCGGTCTCAAACCTGGCGAGCGCGTCGCCATCCTCGCCAACAATGGCGTCGAGTGGGTCGAGGCCGATATCGGCGCGATCGGGGCCGGCGGCGTATCCGTCGGCATCTACGTCACCAGCGTCGCCCGCCAGGTCGCCTACATCGTCAACGATGCCGCGGCCCGGTTCATCTTCGTCGAGGACGAAGAGCAACTCGACAAGATGCTGGAAGTGCGCGCCGACACGCCTTCGATCGAGAAGATCATCGTTTTCGACATGGAAGGCCTGCGCGAGTTTCGTGACCCCCAGGTCCTGAGTTTCGCCGAGCTCCTGGCGCTCGGACGTGAACAAGATACGAAGCATCCGGAGCGTTGGGCGCAGTTGAACGCCATTCCTCGACCCGACGATCTTGCCGTGCTGATCTACACGTCCGGAACGACCGGTCCGCCCAAGGGGGCGATGATCTCGCATCGCAACATCGTCTACCAAATGACGCACGTCACCGATGCGTACCCGGTCAACGACACGGACAATCATCTCTCGTTCCTACCGGCCTGCCACGTGTTCGAACGCCTGTTCGGCGTTTGGCTGTCGATCGGCCACGGTATGGTCGTCAATTTTGCTGAAGACGGCGAAACCGTTCCGGAGAACCTGCGCGAGGTGCAGCCGACGATCTTCGCCGCCGTGCCGCGCGTCTGGGAGAAGTTCTATTCCTCGATCACGCTCGCCGTCCGGGACGCGAGCGCGTTGCAGCGCTGGGCCTACAAACTGGCGTTGGCCGTCGCCTACCGCGCCGCCGACGCCGAACTGGCGGGCAAGCAACCGAACGTCGGGCTGCGGCTGGCACGTTGGGTGGCCTATTGGACCGTGCTGCGCACGGTGCGCCAGATGATCGGCATCGATCGCTGCCGCACGTGCCTGTCCTCGGCCGCCCCGATTTCGCCCGAGTTGCTGCGCTGGTTCCGCGCGCTCGGCATCAACATGGTCGAGGGTTACGGGATGACCGAAGCGACCGGTGGTATTACGATCAACCCGTTCGACCGCTATCGCCTGGGCAGCGTCGGCAAAGCGCTGCCGGAGTCCGAGGTTCGCGTGTCGCGCGATGGCGAGATCCTGGTGCGCGGCCCACACATCTTCATGGGTTATCTCAACAAACCCGATCGCACCGCCGAGGCGCTCAAGGACGGCTGGCTGCACACCGGCGACGTCGGGTCGATCGACGCCGACGGCTACGTGAAGATCACCGACCGCCTCAAGGACATCATCATCACGGCCGGCGGCAAGAACATCACGCCCTCCGAGATCGAGAACGAACTCAAGTTCAGCCCTTACATCTCCGATGCCGTGGTCATCGGCGACGGCCGCAAGTTCCTCAGTTGCCTCGTGATGATCGATGCCGACAACGTCGCCCGCTTCGCGCAGGACAACGCCATTCCGTTCACCAACTACGCGAGCCTCACCCAGGCGCCCGAGGTCGTGGCCCTGATCCAGCGCGAGATCGACGCCGTCAACAAGAAGTTCGCGCGGGTCGAATCGATCCGCAGTTTCCGCCTGATCGACCGCCTACTGACGCCCGAGGACGAGGAACTGACCCCGACGCTCAAGCTCAAGCGCGCCTTCGTCAACAAGCGTTACGGCGATTTGATCGAGTCGATGTACCGCGCGGCGTAAGGCCGAGCGAACGGCTTTTGGCCGTGTCGAACGGCTCGGCTAGAATGACGGCAATACGGCGGCCTACAGGGGGCCGCCCTAAGGGAGGTCAAAGATGATTCGTACATTGCTTGCGGGCGTGGCCGCTGCGGCGACCATCGCCATCGTTGCGCCGGTGTTGGCGCAGACACAAGGTGTGACCGACAAGGAGATCGTCATCGGGTCGCACCAGCCGCTATCCGGCCCGGTCGCGGCTTGGGGCACCCAGGTCACGAACGGCATGCGCATGCGGGCCGACGAGGCCAATGCCAAGGGCGGCGTCCAGGGCCGCACCATCAAGTTGATCGTCGAGGATAACCAGTACGTGCAGTCACGCGCCGCCCAGGTCGGCTCGAAGTTGATCAAATCCGATCGCGTGTTCGCGCTCTTGGGCGCACTCGGCACCCCGCCCAACCTCGTGGTCATGGAAGAGGCCTTCGACCGCAACGTCCCGAACCTGTTCCCGTTCTCGCCGGCGACGTCGATGTTCGAGCCATTCCACAAGCTCAAGTTCTCGTTCCTGTCGCCCTACTACCCGCAGATGCGCAAAGGCGTCGAATACTTCGTCAAGACCAAGAACAAGGCGCGCGTCTGCTCGCTCTACCAGGACAACGACTTCGGCCAGGAAGTGCACAAGGGCGTCGAAGATCAGCTCAAGGCGATGAACCTGCCGTTGGTCGCCTCGGCCTCGCACAAGGCCGATGAAAAAGACTTCTCGGCGACAATCCTGAAAATGCGGGAAGCCAACTGCGATCTCATCACGCTCGGCACGATCGTCCAGGACACCATCCTTCCGGTGGTGACCGCCCGGCGCATGGGCTGGAACGTCGAGTTCCTCGTGTCGGTGGCGGGTTACACCACCGAGACGATCGCCGCCGCGCAGGGCGCGACCGAGGGGCTCTACTCGATGACCCAGATCCAGGCGCCCTACGCCGACTCGCCGATTCCGGCCGTGAAGGAATGGCTCGATCGCTACAAGGCCGCGTTCAACGCCGACGGCACGATCCAGGCGATGGCGGGCTATATCGCGATGGACCTGTTCCTCAGCGGCGTCGACAGGGCGGGCCGCAACCTCACGGTCGACTCGCTGATCGCCGCGTTGGAGCAAACCAAATACGAGGACAAGTTCGGCGGGCCACAGCTCACGTTTGGACCGCGCAAGCGGCTCGGGACGGAGATCACCTACGTCTCGCAGGTGAGAAGCGGCCGTTGGACGAAGATCTCGGACTTCCTCGGCTCTTGACGCTTCATCGCGTTGGCTGACGACGAACCCCGGGGCCGCGCGCCCCGGGGTTTTTCGTTGGCTCACGAAAACAGGCAAAGCACCCCGTAGCATCGCCCGACCTCGCGCATCACGAAATAGAGCGCGACGTCGAGCACGAGCCCCAGGCCGACGATCGGGATCACGAGATAGACGACGACGTAATAGGCGGCCCACCACGTGAACCGCGGCCCCGGCGCCACGACGCCGTTGACAGCCTTGCCCTTTCGCCGCATGGGAACAGCCTAGCCGCCGAGACGAAAAAGCGAAACGACGATGGCGCACTGGCTATGGAACGACGTCCGCGAGGTCGACTGGCGGCGCCATCTGGCGAGCGCCGGGAAAAGCGCCTTCGAGCAGGCGTGGGCGTACGGTGAGGCCGCCGTGGCGATCGGCGGGTTTCGTGTCGATCGCGGCGTCGCCATGCACCAAGACCGAGCCATCGCCATCGTGCAGGCCTTCACCCGCCGTTATGCCGGGCTCGTCCAGGTGACCCAGTTGCTGCGGGGCCCGTTGTGGCTGAGTGACGAGATCACCGCCGAGGATCGCGCGACGCTCTTGCACGCGATCAAAACCCGGTTCACCTCGGAGCGACTCCGATTCCTCTATTGGGTTCCGGAACTCGACGCGAGCGCCGCCCAGGAGATGCGCACGGTTCGTCTGCACCGGGTGATGACGGGTTACAGTTCGATCTGGCTCGATCTGGCGCCGACGGCGGAGGATCTGCGCCGCGCCCTGGACGGATCCTGGCGCAATATGGTGACGAGCGCCGAACGCAACGACCTGGTCGTGAAGACCGGCCACGGCGGCCAGGACTTCGAACGCCTGCTTGCCCGCGATGACGAACAGCGGCGACGGCGGCGATTCCGCGCGGTCGGTTCTGCGTTCCTGCGGACGACCGCGGCGGCGACCAAGCCGCGCAGCGATGTCCTCGTCACGAGCGCGCACCAGGGGAGCGAGATGGTGGCCGGGGCGTTGTTCTTTCGTCACGGCCAAGCCGCGACGTATTACGTGGGCTGGACCAGCGAATCAGGCCGCAAGGCCCACGCCCAGAACCTGCTGCTATGGCGCGGGATTCTCGAACTCAAGCAGGTGGGGGTGCGCTGGATCGACCTGGGCGGCCTCGATACCGCCCGCCAGCCGGGAATCGCGCGCTTCAAACTCGGCCTCGGCGGGACGCCCTACACGCTCGCGGGCAGCTATCTCTAGCGGCGCGGCCGCAGGCGATAGAGCGCGCCGCCGTGATCGACGACGTAGAGTTCGCCGTCGTTCGCCTCGCCAAACGACGAAATGCGGATACCGGCCTGGGTCAGCGGCAACGTGCGATAGCGCCCGCCCTCGCGCGCCACCGCCCAGATCTTGCCCGAGCAGTAATCGCCGAACACGTACATGCCGACCAGCGCCGGTATCTCGCGCCCGCGATAGACATAACCCCCCGTGACCGAACAGCCGTCGTTGCGGCCGTATTCGGCGACCGGGTCGATCAACCCCTCGAACGAACGGCCGCGCGGGCGGAATTCGCTGGTGCCCTCCTTGATGTTCCAGCCGTAGTTGCCGCCCTTGACGATGATGTCGACCTCTTCGAGGCGATTCTGTCCGACATCGGCCGCCCACAGCTCGCCGGTCGCGCGATCGAACGTCATGCGCCAGACATTGCGTAGGCCGTAGGCGAAGATCTCCGGTCGCCCGCCGCCCCGCGCGAACGGATTGTCGGCCGGGATGGCGTAGGGGCTCCCGCGGTCGACGTCGAGCCGCAGAATTTTGCCCAGGAGCGTGTTGCGATCCTGGCCCGCATCGAGCGGATCCCCCGCCGAGCCACCGTCGCCGAAACTGACATAGAGAAATCCGTCGGGGCCAAACAGGACGTCGCCCCCGTTGTGATTGGCGTAGGGCTGGGCAAGGCTCAACAGAACTTGCTCGCTCGCCGGGTCGAGGAGCCCGTTCGCTCCGACCAGAAACCGTGACACCACGGAGACCAACGGGGTACCTGGGCGCGTGTAGGACAGGATCACCTGACGGTTCCGTGCGAAGTCGGGGTGAAATGCCAGCCCGAGAAGACCCGCCTCGTTCGGCCCCGATTCGACGCGCTGACGAATGTCGCCGAACACACGCGGCGCGGTCGCGGCCGGATCGCGATCGAGGATCGTGATGCGGCCCACCTGTTCGACGACATAGAGCTTGCTGTCATCGCCCGGCACGACATGTACCGCGAGCGGTCGAGACAGGGACACATCGCGATGCACGCGCTCCAGCTGCACCGCAGGCTGGGCCGTGCTCGGTCCCGCCGCGATCCCGACCACGAGGGCCACGACAACCGCAAGGCTCTTCATCGATCCTCCCCGTTGGGTCCGCCCGAGACCTCGGGGACCTGATCGCGCAACCATTGTAGCCGCCGCGCCGCCACCAGTCCGAAGCGAAGCGTCATGGTGCGGCGGCGCGGCGCACTCAATTTTCGGCGCGGCGCATCGCGGAGGATGGCACCGCCGTAGCCGTCGGCGACGATGAGGCCATGATCGGCCGGCAGCACGTCGCGCGGGAAAACCGCGGCCACCGCGAAAAAGAACCCATCGCACCACTCGAGGTATTCGGGCCATTTCTGATCGCTGCGGAAATCGGCCAGCGAGGACTTGACCTCGACGATCAGCACTTCGCCGCCGCGATTGAGCGCGATGAGATCGGCCCGCCGGCCGCTCTGCAGGGGAAATTCAGCGAGGCAATCATAGCCATGGTCGTAGAGCAGCCGGACAGCCCCCCGGGTCAAGGCCGCGGCATCGTGGGATTCGCCGGTCGAGGCATTCGGCTGGTCGGACATTCGGACCGCCGATTGTGTAGATTTGCGTCGGCGCCAGCAACGCTCGGGGAGACCTCATGGACGACCAAACGCTGCCCATCATCCATTCGATCCTCGACGCCCCGGCGCTCGGCCGGGTGATCCAGAAACACTGGGGGCTGTCCGAGCCGTTCCACTGCGAGTTGCTCACCCGGGGCATGAACGACGTCTACCTCGTGCGCAGCGGCCAGACACGCTACGCCGCGCGCTGCTGGCGCAGCGAAGGCTTCGCCGACGGCGGCGTCGACTACGAGTTGAAGCTCCTCGATTTTCTCGATCGCGACGGCCTCCCGGTCGTGGCACCGGTGCTGGCGAAGGACGGCTCGTGGTCGACCGAGGTCATGGCCCCCGAGGGCGCGCGCCCGGTCGCGTTGTTCCGTTGGGTGAACGGTGGTCCTCTCCACGATCACCCGAACCCGGTTCCCTACGCCCGGTACTTGGGCGAGTTGTTCGCCCGCATGCACCTGGCGACGGCCCGTTTCCACCCGACGCCGACGCGCTTCGCCGATTACGCGGGCAAGATCCGGCGCGGCTGGCCGAACGTGCAGCGGCTGTGTCGCCATCGCCCCGACGATCTCAGGTTCTACGAGAAGGCGATCACCGCGGTGGCCGACGGCCTGCAACGCTTGGATCGCTCCGCCCTGCCCTGGGCGCACACGCACGGCGATATCCACGCCCACAACGCGCTGATCGATGGCCAGGGCCGCATGATCATCATGGACTTCGACTCGGGCGGCGAGGACTTCATGGCGCAGGAGCTCGTGAGCCTCGTTTGGGCCGGGCGCAAGAACGGCTTCCCGCTTCCCGCCATCCAGGCCTTCCTCGACGGCTACGATTCGGTGCGCCCCCGCACGCTCGAAGAGCGCCGGCTCGAACCCCTGTTCATGGCCGGAAAGGAGATGCGCTACTTCTGCGGCTTCGCCGGTGCGGTCAACGCCATCGGCCACAAGCCGTTCCGCTACCCAGGGCTCGACTGGTTCGCGGCGTCGGTGCGCAAACACATCGCGGCCGCCGAGGGCTTGCTCTAGCGCAGAGCGAAATAGAATGAACAGCGTCCACGTGCGCGACGACGTTCCCCTGTTGCTGACGCCAGGGCCGCTCACGACCGCGCCCGAGGTTCGGGCGGCAACCCATCGGGACTGGGGTTCGCGGGAGGGTGATTTCGTCGCCCTCACGCGACGCTTGCGGGCGCGGCTTGTGCAGCTCGCGGGCGGCAGCGACAGGACGTGCATTCCCGTCCAGGGCAGCGGCACCTATGCCGTCGAAGCGATGCTCGGGTCGTTCGTCCCCGCGGATGGCAAGGTCCTGATCCTGGTCAACGGCGCCTACGGCCGTCGTATGGCGGAGATCTGCCGGCGCATCGGTCGGGCCCACCGAACCATGATCTGGGCCGAAGACGAAGTCGTCGACGCCGCCGCCCTCGAAACGGCCTTGCGCGAGGAGGCCGGGATCAGCCATGTCGCCGTGGTCCACCTCGAAACGACGAGCGGCATCCTCAATCCGCTGGCGGCGATCGCCGCGACGGTCGCCAGCCACGGCCGGCGTCTGTTGGTCGATGCCATGAGCAGCTTCGGGGCCGTGCCGATCGCATCCGACCTGCGGATCGATGCCCTCGCCGCGTCGGCCAACAAGGGACTCGAGGGCCTGCCCGGCCTCTCGTTCGTGCTTGCCCGCCCCTCGGCGATCGGCGAGGCCGCTGGCCGAGCCCCGAGCCTCGCGCTCGATCTCCACGACCAGTGGCGCAGCCTCGAGACCAGCGGCGAGTGGCGTTTTACCCCGCCCACCCATATCGTGGCCGCACTCGACCGCGCGCTCGATCTTCTGGACGCCGAAGGTGGGATCGCGGCGCGCCATCGACGTTATCAGGCGAACATGGCGGCGTTGCGCCGGGGTATGGAGCGCCTGGGCTTTCACCCTTACCTCGCCGAAGAACGCAGCGGGCCGGTGATCGCCACATTTCATTGGCCCTCACCCACGTTCGACTTTGTCGAGTTTCACGCCCGCCTGTTGGCGCTCGGCTTTGCCATCTATCCGGGCAAACTCACCGCGGCCCCGAGTTTTCGCGTCGGCTGCATCGGGCAAGTGACCCCGGATGACATCGAGCGCTTCCTCGCGGCCGTCGCGGTGATATTTACGAGCCCGTCACGAAGCTCCTGAAACGTCGCGCCACGGCCTCAGGGGTGATCGTCGGCCGGCCGAGATTGGCGAGCGACCCGGGTCCGATCGCGATGTGAATCAGGTTGGGGCCGGGGCGGCGCAACGCCTCGGTGAGCGCCGCGGCGACGCCCTCGGGATCATTGCAGCGAAACGCGGCGGCATAGCCACATGCGACCGCGATGTCGGCGAAGTCGACATTGGCCGACGCCGTGGCCTGTCCGCCGGTTGAATCGTGGACGCCGTTGTCGAGCACGATGTGGACGAGGTTCCTCGGGCGATAGCGCCCGATGGTCGCCAGGTTGCCTAGCTTCATCAGCGCGGCGCCGTCGCCATCGAGCACGACCACCGGGCGGAGCGTGTTGAGCGCGACGCCGAGCGCCATGGCGCTCGCCCCACCCATGGAACCCACCTGGTAGAGGTGCTGTGGCCGATCCGCGAGCGTGAAGAGTTCTCGGCCGCACTTTCCGGTCGTGGCGATCACCGCGGCGGCCTCGGGAACCACATCGAGAAACCGCCGAAGCACGGCATGACGAGTGGTGGGCCGGGCGGACGTCCGTCGCTCGACGACCTCGCCCCGGGGTGGGCGACCATCGGGCGGGACCGTCTGAGCATCACCGGCGATGGCGTCGCGGGCCACGACCAACGCGAAGGGCAAGGGATCCCGCGCCAGGGCGACATCGATCGTCGCGATCTGTCCGGCAAATCCGGCCGCATCAGCCACGAGATCGGCATGGGGCAGTCGGATCGTGGTCAGCAACTGATGCGTAAGCTCGCCCATAACCGCATGTTGCGGTTCGTCGGGAAGGCCCGGCTGCCCGCGCCACGTCACCAGCAGGAGGCTCGGGATTCGGAACGGGTGGTTGAGCGAGGTGAGCGGGTTTACGGCATTGCCGAGCCCGGAATTCTGGCAGAACACGACCGTCTTGCGGCCGGCGAGCCAAGCCCCGGCGGTGATCGATCACGCCTCATTCACGGTGTCGCCCGGAGAACTGGTGGCCTTCGTCGGGCCGTCGGGGTCGGGGAAATCGACCGCGTTGGGCATCCTGACTCATCTTTACGAGCCACAGCAGGGCGCGGTGCTGTTCGACGATCAGCCGATCGCACGGGCAAGCGATGAATCCTTGCGCGCCATCATGACGGCGGTGCCGCAAACGCCCGTGCTGTTCCAGGGGACCATTCGAGAAAACATCGTGATCGCTCGCCCCTCGGCAAGCCAGTCGGAGGTCGAAGCAGCGGCGCGAGCGGCCGCCGTTCACGACGTGATCACCGCATTGCCGGAGGGCTACGACACTCCGGTCGGTGAGGGTGGTGGCGCCCTTTCGGGCGGCCAACGCCAACGCGTCGCGATCGCCCGCGCCTTGCTGCGCGATGCCCCAATCCTCGTCCTCGATGAGGCGACGGCCGCCCTCGATCCGGCGTCCGAAGCGCTCGTCAATCAGTCGATCGCGGCGTTGGCCGGACGACGCACGGTGTTTTCGGTCACCCACCGCCTGGCATCGGTCGCCGAGTTCGATCGCATCGTCGTGTTCGATCGCGGACGGGTCGTCGAATCGGGTCGCCACGACGCCTTGCTGGCCGCAGGCGGCCTCTACGCTCGGCTCTGGCAAAAGGTGAGCAGCGTCGCCGTCAGCGAAACCTCGGCCGACGCGACGATCACCGCAGAAGGCCTCCGTGCGATATCGTTCTTCTCGGAGTGCCGCGACGACACGCTTGCCCATCTCGCCGAACGTTTCGTCTCGGAGCGGCTGCCCGAGGGCCGCGACGTATTCCACCAGGGCGATCCCGGCGAAAAGTTCTATGTCATCGCACGCGGGCGTGTCGACGTGTTGCGCGAAGCCGAGGGCGGAGCCAAGCGCATCGAGACGCTGCACGACGGTGATTTCTTCGGCGAGATCGCGCTGATCAAAGATCAGCCACGAAACGCGACGATTCGCACCGTCACGGATTGCTGGTTCCTGGCGCTCCATCGCACGTCGTTCGACCAACTGATGGCGCGCGAACCAGGACTGCGCGAGCGCATCATGCGCGCCGTCGCCAAACGCTCCCCCTAGTCCGCGGGCTTCACCCCGGCCAGCCACCGTGCAGCCGCGCGAGAGTCGCGAACTCGGCCGGCGTACGTGGTCCGTACGTGGCGAATGTCGGGCGCGGATCGGCGGCATAGGCCGCCTTGACCTGCCCGATCGAATCGGCCGCCGCACGTTTGCGCTGCGCCGGCACGTCGATGCCATAGGCCGCGGCGGCGTTGAGCCCGAACACGCGACGCTTCAGGTCGGACGTGAGTTCGGGATAACCGAAGCGCTCACGCAACTCCGGGGCGATCTGGAAGGCACGAAATGCCATGATCTGGTCTTGGGGCGAGCCGTACCAGATCGAGTCGGTTCCCCACAGCACGTTGCGCTCGCCGACATGCCGCAGCAGCTTTCCGAGCAGGTGCGCCCCCTGGGTCGGATCGCGCATCACGGCCCGCCAAGTCGAGCCCAATTCGGCGTAGACGTTGCTGTTGGGGGCGATGCCGTTGTCCTGCAGCGACTTGACGAGACTGTCGATGCCGGCCCGGGCGTCTCCCGGGTTGTAGGGCCCCTCGCGGCGCTGCCAGTCGTAACCCGAGTGATAAATCAGGAATTTGATGTCGGGGAACAATTTGGCGGCGACGCCGACGTCGGTGCACGTCGAGTTCTCATAGTCGCCGACGCCCAAGGGAAATCCCTTGTGGATACAAACGATGGGAATCTTGAGCGCGCGTGCCTTCTCGAGGAACGGAATGCCGACCCGGGGATCATCGAGACGCCACCCCTTGCCGCCGCGGGGTGCCCACTGGGTGTAGACCTTCCAGGCCGCAATCGGCCATTGCGCGGCCGCCCGCTCCATGCCGGCGAGTTGCACAGCGAGCGGCGGTAGGTTCGGCATCACCATCGCGTGCAGGAACAGCCGCTGATGACCTTCGAGGCGATCGACCAGGCGTCGGACACGATCGGCTTCTTCGAGCGACAGCGGGTTGAATTCGGGCGGCGCCGGGACGAACGACAGCACGGCCACCTGGGTGTCGGAATCGAGGAACACCTCCTTGATGAAGGCATCGCCCGAATAGCACTCGGCGACGTCCGCCTTGCCGCATTTGCCCTGGGGCCAACCGCGCAACGCTTCGATGAAGCCTCGCCCGGCGTTGTTACGCCACGGTCCCTGGGGATCGACGAGGTGGGTCTGGATATCGAAGATGAATTCGTCGCCCGCGAGCGTCGCCTGGGCGATCTGATCGTCGAGCACCGCGTCGGGCAAGAGCCGGAAGCTTCCGCCCGTGAGCCCTTGAGCAGCGAAGCTTTCGTTGAGCGTGGTCAGTACCGTCGCGGCTCCGGCGAGGCTCGACAGGAACGCCCGTCGGCTACGGCCGGTGCGACCGGCGTGCTCGACGGCCCGTCGCCGGGCCTCGGCGTTCGCGGCGCGCAGGGGCGCCGGCAGCGGCATCGGGGTGAACTCGCCGTTCGACGTCGAATCGATCTTGATAGGAAGAGTCATGACGACCTCCTTGGCATGAGACTATCACGCCAAAGGGCCGGGATTTCCGTTCTTGGGCGCCGGGATCACAGGAAAGTGCGCCGTTAGCTGACCGCCGCCGCGTGTTTGAGCGAGGTGATCATCGAGGAGTTCATCAGGTACTCTTTCATCCGGGCACGATCGCCGGTGATCCGCCGGAAGCTCTCCATGATTTCCTCGCGCTTCGCGGGATCGCGCTCGCGCATACGGAAATGGTTGGCGTCCGACATCTTCTGCACGAAATCGGTAGCGACGCCGCGGCGCTGCCGCGTGTAGAGGTCGAACAGCGCCGGGCTCGCCCCCTTCAGCACGCGCAGCAACTTGTCCACGAGGTTGAAGGAGTCGTGGACGCCGGAATTCATGCCCATCCCGCCATTCGGGCTGTTCAGATGCGCGGCATCGCCGGCCAGCAGAACCCGCCCGACGTTGAACGTCTCCGTGACCCTCAAGTGCGTGCGATACATCCCCCGCGCGATGATGTTGTAGCGCTCGCGCCGCGGCACAATCGACTGAAAATGAGCCTCGATTGAATCGTCGGCCAGCGCCTCCTCCGGAGTCTGACCGGGCCGCGGCGTGATGCCGGAGCGCCAACGGTCCGGAACACGCAGCAATGAGCAATTCGAGTCCGGCGTCCAGATGTAGTTGACGCCCGACAGCCCCTCGTAATGATCCTCGAAGCGAAAGTCCGTGATGGCGACCAAGGTCACCGAGTCGTAGGTCTTGCCGACGAAGTTGAGGCCCAACTGCTCGCGGATTTGCGACCGCCCGCCGTCGCAGCCGATCAGGTAGGGCGAGGTCACCGTGTAGGTCTCGTTGCCTTGCTTGAGGGTGGTCGTCACCGAATCGGCCCCCTGCTCGAAGGACACGAACTCGGTGCCCCAGCGGACTTCGGCGTTGTCGAGCGCCGCCACGTGTTCGGCCATGTGACGGACGACATGGAACTGCTCGCACTGGACGCGGTAAGGGTGACCTGTTTCCCCCTCGAGCACGCTCAGGTCGAACACGACGCGACCGGGCTTGTCGCGATAGCGGTACTGCCAGGTCGGCGCCTTCGACCCCATTTTGAGAATGTGCGGCGTAACCCCCAGCTCCTCCAGCATATCGAGTGTCGGCGGATGCCAGGTCGATGCGCGGAGATCGGTCGGGATCTCCGTCGAGCGATCGACGATCAACACGGGCACACCCTTGCGGGCAAGCTGATAGCCGGTGATGAGCCCGATCGGACCGCCGCCGACGATGAGAATGCGTTCTTTGTCGTTCCTACCCATGGCCCCGATTGGAACCGATGCCCGGTCCGCGAACAAGCCTTAGACTATGCGTCACGGCGCCGCTTGGGCGTCCGATGGGAGGCAGTCATGGGCATGCTGGCGGCGGGACAGTGGACTGACGACGATGGTCGCCAGAGCGACTCGGGCGGGCACTATCGCCGTGCCGAATCGCCGCGCCGCGCCTGGGTCACCGCCAACGGGGCCCCGGGGCCATCGGGTGAAGGCGGTTACATCGCCGAGAAGGGTCGCTATCACCTGTACGTTGCGGTCGGCTGCCCTTGGGCGCACCGCACAATGATCGTGCGCAAACTCAAGAAGCTCGAGGACGTGATATCGCTCTCGTGTGTCGCGCCGCGGCGGGGCACCCAGGGTTGGACCTTCGATCGCGACGGCGTCTACGCCGACCCGTTGTTCACGAGCGAGCACCTCCATCAGATCTACACCCGCGGCCATCCCGACTACACCGGGCGTGTCACCGTACCGGTGCTGTGGGACAAGGCGGGCGCCACCATCGTCAACAACGAATCCTCCGAGATCATCCGCATGCTGAACGGTGCGTTCGATCGCTGGGCGGGCGGACCCGATCTCTATCCGCTGGCGCTGCGGCAAGACATCGACCGCTGGAACGCGCGCATCTACGAGACCGTCAACAACGGCGTCTACCGCGCCGGCTTCGCCAAGACCCAAACCGCCTACGAGCATGCGTTCGACGCGTTGTTCGCCACGCTCGATGCGATCGAAGAGCAACTCGGCCGGACCCGCTACCTGTGCGGTGACCAGATGACCGAGGCTGACTGGCGGTTGTTCCCGACCCTCGTCCGCTTCGACGTGGCCTACGTCGGCGCCTTCAAGTGCAACAAGAAACGAATCGTGGACTACCCGAACCTCTGGCCTTATCTGCGCGAGCTCTATCAGTTGCCCGGAGTCGCCGAAACCGTCGACCTCGACACCTACAAGCGCGGGTACTACTCGCTGTCGGAACGAAACCCTTCGGGGATCATTCCCAAAGGACCGTCGATCGACCTCACCCAGCCCCACGGTCGCGCATAAGGAGCGGCTCCCGGCCGAAAATCGCCCTAACCCCTGCATAGGAGATAGTGCAGTGCGCTGTGGGGGACTGGCGAAACGGCAGCCGCAATGCATTGCCAATGCGTGGAGGCCTAGGCCGCGTAAGGGTTCGACTCCCTTATCCCCCACACCCTCCACGCTCTATTTTTTTAGACTAGAGCGCGATTCTCTTAGGTTGAAGCATATCCGGCGTTGGTGAGGTAGTTGGCGCACTCTTGAGGGGAGAAGGCCTCGAGGAGTTGACCGATGCCTCGCCAGGTCGCCTCGGGGGTTCGGGCATCG
>VGES01000028.1 GCA_016869765.1 Alphaproteobacteria bacterium | reverse complement strand
GACCGTTCATCAGGACTGTGTCCGGGAGACGACCGAACGGCAAGCCGATCAGATTCCCCATAGCGACGTTGTGCTCGGCGGAAGCAGGATCGCGAGGGCTTGGCTCGCCGCTCCCACGCGACGATACCAGCACGGCGTGCTCGGCGATGATGTGGAAGCGGGTGCCCTACGCGTGGCAACCACCGAAGGAAACACGTTGTCGGTGCACCTGCCGGAGGATGCGGTTTTCGAGGATTTGAGGCCGCGGCTCGTGGACCTGGAGGGTGACGGGCGCGACGAGGTTCTGGTCGTTCGATCGACCCAAGCCGGCGGCGCGGCGATCGTCGTCTATGGTCTGGTCGAGGGACGGCTCGTTGAGCGCGCGGCGATCCCGCCGATCGGGCGGCCCGGCCGGTGGTTGAATCCTGTGGGGGTCGCCGACCTCGACGGCAATGGCCGTCGGGACGTCGTCTACGTAGAAACGCCCCACATCGGGGGCAGGCTGCGGGTGTGGGAGTTCGATGGTCGCGGCCTCGTGCACCGCGACACGGTGCCCGGCGTCTCCAACCATGCCATCGGATCGACGGCCCTCGGGTTGCACGCTCTCCTCGACGTGGATCGCGACGGGTTGCCGGATATCGTCGTCCCGGATCAATCGCGAACGACCCTCATTGCCTTCGGCCTGAGCGAGGGCCGCTTGCGTCAGATCGTGCGAACGCCCCTCCCGGGCGCGATCGCGACGGACATTTTCGTGGACGGCGACACACTCGTGTTCGGGACGGAGAACGACCTGTTGGTTGCGGTCACGTATCCGTCTCACCCTCGATGATCGAGACATGCCGGGCAGTGGGTATTCGATCCTCTCATGAACGGCGCATCAGCAGGTCCGCCACCCGCTCGCCGATCATGATGGCCGCCGTCCCTGGTGGCCGCGCAAGAGGTGATGCGGTCGCGGGTCGCCCGTCAGGGGATTTCGATCGCGATCTTGCCGAAGAAGTCGCCCGCGGCCTGGGCGCGATAGGCCTCCTTGGCGCGGTCGAACGGGAAGACCCGGTCGATCACCGGTCGCAAGCCCTGGGCCGTGACCGCACGGTTCATCCGTAGCAGCATGTCGCGCGGGCCGACGGCGATGCCATGGATGCTGCCTCGTTTGGGACGCAGCAGGTGAAGGTTGTTGGTCTCGCCCGGTCCGGCGAGGACGCCGATCAGGCAGATGCGTCCGTTGGGCGCCAGGCATTGAATCGAGCGACTCAATGTTCCATAGCCGCCGACTTCGAGAATGCAATCGGCGCCGCGCCCCTGGGTCAGGCGCAGGACCTCCTGGTGCCAGTCGGGCGTGGTTCGATAGTTGAGCCCAGCGAAAGCGCCGAGGTCCTTGGCGCGGGCGAGCTTGGCATCGCTCGACGACGTGACGATGACCCGAGCGCCGGCGGCGCGCGCAAACTGGAGGCCGAACACCGAGACGCCTCCGGTTCCGAGCACGAGGACCGTATCCCCTGGGCGCAACGGTCGGCCGGTCTCCATCAGGGCGCTCCAGGCCGTGAGCGCCGCGCAGGGCAGGGCGGCGGCCTCCGCAAAACTGAGGTCGCCCGGGATGGGCACGACGCCGTCCTGATCTAGGACGACTTCCTCGGCCAAGACGCCGTCGAGGGGGCCACCGAGTTGCTGTTCGATTTCCTCGGGCATCGCGGCCGGCGTGCGCTGAAAGAACGTCGTCATGACGCGATCCCCGGGCTTGAACCGGGTCACGTCCGGCCCGACGTCGATGATCTCGCCCGCGCCGTCCGACAGGGGCACGGTGTCGCGCTGCAATCGGAACAGGAGATAGGTGCCGTGGACGATATACTGATCCCGGCCGTTGAGGGTCGCGGCGCGCGGGCGCAAGCGAACCTGCCCCGGACCCGGCTTGACGCTCGGCCGTTCGATGAGACGGAGATCGTCGAGACCACGCGCCGTGGCCGGCACCAGGTAACTGCGCATCGGGACTCCGTCGGGTCAGTACGACTTCGGTAGGCCGAGAACCTTCTCGGCGATGAAGTTCAGGATCATGTGCGGGCTCACCGGCGCGATGCGCGTGATCAGGCATTCGCGCAGGTAACGCTCGACATGGTACTCGGCCGCGTAACCCATGCCGCCCAGGGTCATCACGGCGGTCTGGCAAGCGTCATAGGCGGCCTCGGCGGCCAGGTACTTGGCGGCGTTCGCCTGGGCACCACAATCTGCGCTGCTGTCGTAGAGGCGTGCCGCGTGTTTGGTCATGAGGTCGGCCGCCTCCAAGTTCATCCAACACCGGGCGAGCGGATGCTGGATTCCCTGGTTCTGACCGATCGGCCGATCGAACACGATGCGTTCTTTGGCATAGCGGGTGGCCCGCTGCAGCGCCGCGTGTCCCAGGCCGACGGCCTCCGCGGCGACCAGGATCCGCTCCGGATTGAACCCATGAAGAATCTGGCGAAAGCCGTTTCCCTCGACCCCGATCAAGTCGCTGGTCGGGATCTCGACGTTGTCGAAGTGAATGATGTTCGAGTCGACGCCATGGCGGCCATGCTTGGGGATTTCCCGGATCTCGACGCCCGGTCGCCGCAGGAGGGTGTAAAAGAGGCTGAGGCCCTTGGTTCCTTCGGCGGGCGCCGTGCGCGCCAACAGCAGGATCTTGTGAGCGACTTGGGCTGTCGAAACCCAGATCTTCGTCCCAGTGACGCGGTAGACGTCGCCCTTGCGTTCGGCGCGGGTCTTCAAGCGCGTCGTGTTGAGACCGGCGTCAGGCTCGGTGACACCGAAGCAGGCTTTTTCGCGGCCCTGGATGAGGGGCGGCAGCATGCGCGCCTTCTGTTCCTCGGTGCCGAACACCACAACGGGCTGGACGCCGAAGATGTTCATATGAACGGCCGAGGCGCCGCTCATGCCGGCACCCGATTGTGTGACGGCGCGCATCAAGACGGCCGCTTCCGAAATTCCAAGGCCGGCGCCGCCATAGGTCTCCGGCATGGCGATCCCCAGCCAGCCAGCATCGGCGACGGCGCGATAGAAATCCTCCGGGAACGTCGCGTCGCGATCGACCCCCAGCCAGTAGGCGTCGTCGAACGGGCGGCAGAGATCGGCCACGGCCTTGGCCAGCGCTTCGTGGTCTGGAGTCGCAGTGTGATCCATGATCGCCCCTCGGCCCGCAGAGTCGCAGGCCATCACCTGGGGTGAACCCTAGCCTAGTCCGGCGTGTGCTTGAACGTCCCGCGCGGCCCGCTCAGGGCCGTTGCGGCCGCATCCGATCCGCCGCCTTGAAATAGGCCCGGGCGTGGGCCACCAGTTGGTTGTCCGTCGGATGATCGACGGTTTCAACGCCGACGATTTTCGGGGTCAGGCGCGGTTCATGGGCGTGTACGTGTTTGATCAACTCCAATTTGGCCCGGCCGGGGCCGACGACCAACACTTCGCCGGCATCCGAAACGGCGTAGCTGACGTGTTTGTAGAAGTCTTGATCCTCGGCTGCGCGCCCCGGGCCAATCGCTCCGGCACGGTGATGAAGATGCTTGTGCGGGCGGTCCGGATGGATCACCTGACGCTCCACGTCATCGACGCTGAAGTGGAAGACGCGCGCTTCGCGATGGTCGATCCAGACGACGGCATGGTAGTGGGACACGGGAATACCTCTCGGCTGCTTGAGCTGCACCAATAGCGCGCCGCTCACGGCCCGCCATTGCGATCGGTCAACGTTGCGCGCTATTTGCCGAGGCGTCCTGTGGTTTCGGTCTTGTGGGCCGCGAGCGCGGCCAGCCGCTGGTCGCGCCAACGCTGGCGCGCATCGACGTCGGGAATGCGGGCAACGAGCACGTCGTGGATCGCGGCGATGGTCTTGGAATCCCAAGGCTGGGCTACGAACAGTTGCTTGCCCATCGCTTGAAGGCCTGGGCCATAACGGTTGGCCGCGTCGGCGAAGCCCCCGGGGGCGTTGATGGCCATCGTTTCGAGGGGACCCATGAATGACCAACGCAGGCCGATCGCGTCACGCATCGCCCGATCGACGCCATCGGCATCGACATAGCCTTGCGCCACCAATCCCATCGCCTCGTTGATCACTGCCGCCAACAGGCGAGAGATGACGAAGCCCGGAAGTTCTTTCTTCATCACGACGGGGGACATGCCGGCCATGGTCAGCAACTGGCGGCAGCGCTCCATGGCTTCAAGGTCGGTCCAAGGCGAGGGCACCAACTCGACGGCGGGAAGTAGAAACGGTGGGTTCGCGGGATGGGTGACGAGGCAGCGTCTCCGCCCGGCCAGAGCTTCGGTAAATTGCGACGCGGGAATCCCCGACGTCGAACTTCCCAGGACGCACGTTGGAGCGGCCACCCGATCCATGGCGGCAAAACACGCACGCTTCAGATCGACGTTCTCGGGCAGGTTCTCGATCGCGATTGCCGCCACCGCAACCGCTTCGTCGATCGATGCAACCGACCGCACGCGTGCCAGGGCAGAACGTGCCGACGGGATCAGCCCGGCTCCTTCGAGGGCGGAGAGGCCGTCGCTGATCCGCCTCATCGCTTGATCACGCGCTGATCCCGCGGCGCCAGCCAACACCACGTCGAAGCCGGAGCGGGCGAACGCGATCGCCCAGGCGCAGCCGATGAGGCCGCGGCCGATGATGGCAGCTGTGGACGGCACGTGGTCGATCATCTGGTCCCTCAGTTATTTTGGCAGTAGGCGCCGCTCGTGTGATAACCGCTGGGGCAGGCACCAGCTTTGGCAACCGCCGGCTTCGCGTTGTCTCTGCTCGCGAGACGGTAGTTGCCGGAGTTGTGATATCCCGACCGACAACTCCCGCTCTTAGGGATGGCCGGGCGGGCGCCCAAGGTCGATGGCGTGCAGTAGTTGCCACTGCTGTGATAGCCGCTGCCACAAGCCCCCCTCTTCACCAGCGGGACCTGGGCCTGGGCGGCGGTCGCACCGAGTCCAAACACGAGCCCGTTCATCAAGGCGCGTGTCCACTTGCAGACGGAGTCCCACATCGTTCGTCCGAGGGACTAGTCGTTGGTGATGAAGCGGCGGAGGGTCTCGACGAACGTCTGCGGCTCCGTCCATGCCAGGGTCTGGCGGGCGCCCGGCACGATCTGATGGCGGGCACCCGCCACCAGGGCCGCCGCGGCCGGCGCATGCTTGGCCATCGGGTCGCGTTCGGCGCTGAGGAACAGCGTCGGGCAGTGGACGGACCGTAAGCCAGCCGCGAGATCGTAGCCGGCGTAGGCGCGCAGGCCCCAATGGTAACGGCCGAAGATGTTCATCTTCTCCGTGTAGGCCATTTGCATTTGGAAAGGGTCGTGATTGCCCAGCCGTCGCTCGAGCTGCTGCCACGCGAGGACGACATGGCTGCCGTCCTGTTGCGGTTTGGCTTCGCCGAGTTCGGCCACGAAACCACGGTGCTCGTCGGGGTCCACGGGTGGGACCGCCAGGGCCAAGAGGTGGGTTGCCCGTCCGGGGCCAGCCAACCTGGCGACCTCGGCGGCGATCCCGACACCGATCTCGGCGCCGACCAGCACGAACTGCCGCGCGCCCAGGGCATCGATCGCATCCAAGACCCGGCGGGCGTATTCGATGAAGTCCTGCTGGGTGAGGGTCGAGGGCGACATGCCGTATCCGGGGGCATCCAGCCCGAAGGCCCGGTAGCGGTCGGCGAGCAACGGAATCACGCGGCCGAACTGGCGCGAGGACAGCGGCCACTGGTGCATGAAAAAGATGAACGGACCCGAATCCCCCAGAAAGCGCGCGTGTATCTGCTCCTGCGGTGCGGGAGTTTGGATGTACGCCTGTTTTAGTTCCGTCATTGTGGCACCGGCCCCTGGAGGTCGTGAGATAGTACGGCTGCTTCAATTTGGCAGCTACCACCAACGTCACGATGAGTAAATGGCCATGGAATGGCACAACGGCAATTTCCTCGTAACGACCGACGTGGCACGGTTCGACGTCACCGCGATCCACGCGTACCTGTCGCAGGAGAGTTACTGGGCGAGGAATATCTCGTTCGATCTGGTCGAAAAGTCGGTCGAGAACTCGTTGAGTTTCGGGCTATTGGATGCCGGGAAGCAAATTGGCTTTGCCCGAGTGGTCACAGACCGCGCCACCTATGCCTATGTCATGGACGTCTATGTCTTGCAGAGCCATCGACGACGGGGACTGGCGACCTGGATGATCAAGTGCGTTCTGGCACACCCCGACCTCCAGGGACTTCGGAAATTGTCTCTGTCCACGCGCGACATGCACGCGTTGTATCGAAAGTTCGGATTCTCCGGCCTCGAACATCCGGATCGGGCAATGGAGCTTCGGGTCGTGCGCCGCTACGCCTAAGGAACGGCTAGCGCACCCGGATGGTGTCCCCAGGCAATTTGGGCCATCATCCGTCGAAGTCCTGGGTCCATTACCAGCCAATTGTTGGCGCGCATGATCAAGCAACAGCGGCTCTACCTTCGTACCGCTCCTCCCCAGGAGCAAATTCACTGCCGCTACGCCGGCGACCGTGGGCCGTTCGTCATCCTGGCGCACCAATTGCCGCTGTCCTGCCGGCAATACGAGCGGGCGATCCCGGTCATGGGGGATTTCTGCCGCGCTTATGGCTTGGACATGCCCGGCTACGGCAGCTCGCCGCCGCCGCCAGGGCCGCTGACGATCGCCGAGTATGCGCGCCGCCTCATCGCGGCGATCGAGGTGATCGGGGCCAAGACGTTTGCCCTCGTCGGGCTCGAGATCGGAGTCGCCGTCGCCGCCGAAATTGCCCGTCAGGTCGGGCCGGGAAGGGTCAGCCATTTCGTGGCGATGGCCGTGCCACCGCTCGATGGCGCGAAGAAACGAGCCTACATCGCCGAGATCGGCGAGCCGCAAACGATCGACGGGCGCCATGCCCTGCCGATCTGGCGCCGGTTTCAACGGCGTTGGGGAACCGACGGCGAGAACGCGATGCTGCGGATGGCCTTCACGGAAAACCACAACGTCTATCCCCGTTATCACTGGGGCGTGCGGGCATTCGCCGACTACGACCTATCGTCCGCCCTTCGGTCGCTGAGCTGTCCGATTCTGGTGTTGTCCGCCGAGCATGATCCGATGGCAAGCGACGATGCGGATGCGGCGCGATCGATCCCTGGGGCGCGCCACGCGGTGATCGCCGGTGCCCGACCGGCGCTCGTGACGACAGAACGCCACAAGTTCGCCAAGGCGCTCGCCGACTTCATCGGTTGTGATTGGTCGCCGCCTAAAGGACTTCGAGAGGAACCGGTCCCCTAGGGGGCGGAAACGCGCGGTCCAAGTCGCGCAGCGCCTGGTCGGTGAGAGCGATCCCGAGTGACCCCAGATTCTCCCTGAGATGGTCGGGGTCGGTCGCCTTCGGGATAACGATGGTCGCGGGCTGCCGTAGCAGCCAAGCCAGCGCCACCTGGGATGGCGTCGCGTTCAGCGAAGTCGCAACCGCCTTCAAAGATCGGTGCGACAACAGGCGTGCTTGGTCGATCGGCGAATACGCCATGATCGGCATGCCGCGGGCAAGCGACCACGGTACGAGGCTGTGTTCGATCCCGCGTCGGGCAAGGTTGTAGAGAACCTGGTTGCTCGCACACGCGGCACCAGGGACCAACGCCGAGAGTTCCTTCATGTCTGGCAGATCGAAATTCGAGACACCCCAATGCCGGATCTTCTTTCTCGTCCTGAGTTCTTCGAAGGCCCCGATCGTTGCGGCCAGTGGGTGTGAGCCGGGCCAATGCAGCAAGTAGAGGTCGATGCAGTCGATCCCCAGGCGCTTCAGACTGCGATCGCACGCGGTAATCGTTCCCTTGGCGCTCGCATTGCTCGGCAGGACTTTTGAAACGATGAAGAGGCCATCGCGACGGCGTCGAATGGCCTCTCCCACGATTTCCTCGGCATGCCCATCGCCGTACATTTCGGCGGTGTCGATCAGAGTCACCCCGAGGTCGATCGCCAGGCGAACGGCGTCGGTCTCGGCCCGACGATGGGCGCGTTGCTCACCCATCCGCCACGTGCCAATGCCGAATGTCGGGATCTTCTCGCCGCTGGGGAGCGCCGTGGTCGATATCTTCATGCGCGCCTCAGTCTGCACCAGGGATCGGGTCGGCGGTGAGGCGCACCAGCTGTTTTCCCAGGTTGCCGCCCTTGAGCATCGCGAGGAACGCATCGGGGGCGCGTTCGAGCCCCTCGGCGATCGTCTCGCGATAGCGGATTTGTCCGTCGCGTACGAGGGGGGCGACTTCCTTGAGGAACGTCGGAAAACGGTCGAAGTGGTCCGAGACGATGAAGCCACGCACGGTCAGACGCTTGACCAGGATATGGCGCCAAGCGGCGGGAAGGTGGTCGGGGCCGTCCGCGGTGCCGGCCCCGAGCTTCCCCAAGTCGTACCAGGCGATGAGGCCACAGACGGCGATGCGACCGTTCTGATTCATGAGCGGGAGAACGGCGCGCAAGGCGGCACCCCCGACATTCTCGAAATAGATGTCAATTCCCCTGGGGCAGGCTTCGGCCAGCCGTTCACGGAGGTGAGGGCCCCGATGGTCGATACAAGCATCGGCTCCGAGCACTTCGGTGGCGTGGCGGCATTTTTCAGGGCCGCCAGCGATTCCGACGACGTGAAGGCCGCTCCGCTTGCCGAGTTGCGTGACCACGGACCCGACGGCGCCAGTCGCAGCGGACACCACGAGGGTTTCGCCGGCTCGCGGCTGGCCGATGTCGTGTAGCCCGACGTAGGCGGTGAGGCCCGGCATGCCGAGCACCCCGAGAGCCGACGTCAACGGGGCGCGGGCGGGGTCGAGTTTGCGCAGCGTCTCGCCCCGAACGACCGCGTGGCTAACCCAGCCAGTCATGGCTGCGACGAAGTCGCCTGGAGCGAACCGCGTGTCCTGTGATCGGATCACCCGTGCAACAGTCTGCCCCGGCATCGGATCGCCGACGCCGACCGCAGCGGCGTAGGATGGGCCCTCGTCCATCCGGCCACGCATGTAGGGATCGAGCGACAGGTAGAGGACTTGGAGAACCACCTCGCCTGATCGAGCCTCGGGCAGCGAAAACTGTTCAAATCGGAAATTGGCGGCCGTCGGTGCGCCCCTGGGGCGCGACGCCAATACGATACGATTCGCCGTGAAGCTCATAGTCTCCTCCTGGCGTGGCCAGACCGTTGACTCGTCCGACGCGCTCGATCTTACTCGAACATCGGCTCATCCCACGTCGGCTCACAGGTGACTATGGCCTTTCCTCCACAACGAATCGTCTGCCTTACGGTGGAGACCGTGGAGACGCTCTATCTTCTGGGGGCGGAAGAGCGAATCGTCGGGGTCACCGGTTACGCGGTGCGGCCGGCCCGCGTTCGCCGTGAGAAACCCCGAATCGCCGCCTTCACCTCGGCCGATATTCCCAAAATTCTGGCGCTCGCCCCCGATCTGGTGCTCGCCTTTTCCGATCTTCAGGCAGAGGTCGCCGCCGATCTGATTCGCGCCGGCGTTGCGGTTCACGCTTTCAACCAGCGTGACGTCGCCGGAATTCTCGGCATGATCCGGACCCTGGGTGCACTTGTCGATCGCGCACAGGAGGCTAAAGCCCTTGCGACCGGGCTTGAACGTCGTCTTGAGCTCGTTCGTGAACGCGTCTCGGCACGCCCTCGGCCAAGGGTCTACTTCGAGGAATGGGATGATCCGATGATTTCCGGGATCGGTTGGGTGGGGGAGTTGATCGACGCTGCAGGTGGGATCGACGTGTTTCCCGATCTGCGCTTCAGGAAGGCGGCGACCGACAGGATTGTGCGGACAGAGCAAGTGATTGCCGCCGCTCCGGAGGTGATTCTCGCGTCGTGGTGTGGGAAAAGGGTTCGACCGGAGCGGATCGCCGAGCGCCCCGGATGGGATACGATCCCAGCCGTGCGTCTGCAACGGATTCACGAGATCAAGTCGCCGCTCATTTTGCAACCAGGCCCCGCTGCGCTGACGGACGGTCTGGATGCGATCCTCAGAGCGCTTCATGGCCCGGAACTGTTATAGTATAACCAATTGACCCTGGTGGGTTGGGAAAGGGGCGCGACATTGGTGGTAGCGTCGGAAATGCCTTTGGGCGCTGAAGTGATCCCGGTATCGGTGTTGACCGGCTTTCTCGGCAGCGGCAAGACGACGATTCTCAATCATCTGGTTCGTCAGCCGGCCTTGCGCGATACGCTGGTGCTGATCAACGAGTTCGGCGAAATCGGCATCGATCACGATCTGGTCAGTGAAAGCCGTGACGATCTCGTCGTCGAGATGTCGAGCGGTTGTTTGTGTTGCACGATTCGTGGCGATCTGAGCAAAAGCCTGCGTGAGGCCACGTGGAGATTTGCGCGCCAGGGAAAACCCTGGTTTCGCCGCGTCGTGATCGAGACCACGGGTTTGGCCGACCCCGCGCCGATCCTTCACACGTTGATGACCGAGCCGGCGATCGCGCGGCGCTATCGGCTCGACGGGGTGATCACGACCGTCGATGCCGTCAACGGCGCTGACACGATCGCGCGCCAACCGGAGGCGGCAAAGCAGGCCGCCGTCGCCGACCGCCTCTTGATCACAAAGACGGATCTGGCGACCGTCGCAGCCATCGAACAACTTCACCGTCGTCTGTCCGACCTTAATGCGGCAGCGCCTCGGTTGCCCGTCAGTAATGGCTCCGTCGATGCCGAGGCTTTGTTCGGCGTCGGTCTTTTCGACCCGGGGGCAAAACACCCCGATGTCCAGGCCTGGCTCAGAGCCGAGGCGGTGTCGAGCCATGCCCACCATGATCATCTTGGTCACGACGTCAATCGCCACGACCAGAGAATTCGGGCTGTCTGCCTGACCCTCGATCGCCCGATGGCGCCGAGCGCCTTCGAGGCCTGGCTGGAAACGCTTCTGTTGTTCCGTGGGGCCGACCTCCTGCGGGTCAAGGGCGTCATCAACGTGGCAGGTCTCGAGGCCCCTGTGGTCATTCACGGGGTGCAACACGTCTTCCATCCCGCGGTCGCGCTCGAGCGTTGGCCGAGCGCCGATCGGCGTACGCGGATCGTGTTCATTACCCGCAACATGGATGAGGACCTCTTGCGTTCTACGCTGAAGCCGTTTCACGAGGACGGATTGACGAGCACGAGCCAAAGGCCGTGAGACAAGCCGTGCGGAAGTGGCGTTCCTGTGTTGCGCTGGTCGTTGGGGCGGCAGTGTCTCTAGCGCTGAGCTCGGCGACGATCGGACCGGCCTCGGGCGTTGAATGGCTCATCGTTGGGCAGACCTTTCTCGCGACCGGGCTCGATCCCGCGGAAGGATCTGCGGGTTGGGCCCTGGTATCTCACGGAGTTGCCGAAAACCTGTTCACCGTCGATCGCCTGGGTCAGATCGTTCCGTCGCTCGCCAAATCCTTACAGCGGGAAAGCGACGGCTCGTGGCGCGGTCACCTTGCCGATGGTCGGCGGTTTTCCGATGGAAGCCTGGTTACGGCGTTCGAGGTGGCGCACGGTCTCAACCGAACAAGCGAGCGCAATGGTGCTGCGACGTGAGCCCTACCTCCTGGCTGCTTCCGCGCTGGGCGTTGGAGAGACCGGATTGGCGTGGCGCCACGTGTTTCCCGCCGTGGTCCCGCACCTTCGGTCCCATCTCAGCTAGGATCTCGCCAAGGTCGTCGTCAGTTACGCTGGCTTGGCGTTTCTCGGACTGGGGGCCGACACCGGTCAGCCCGATTGGGGCGGCATGGTCTGGGTGTACCGCGCCTTCCTGCTCGAATCCCCGCGCCTTATCGTCTGGCCGGTTGCCGCTATCACCATACTGGCGTTAGCACTCCATCTCGCATTCGATCCGGCTCCGATCGGGTCCGCCCAACTTCCGCCGGGCCGCACCGCGCCGACGCTGTAGCTATTTCCAGGCCCCGAATGAGAACCAGCGCGGCCCATGGGCGCCGCTCGGCGGCACCGGTTCACCACGCACGGCGGCTGCGAACGTGGCATCGGGGCAGGTGCCGTACATCGGGATGCGGAACTGCAGATAGTTCTTGGGTTTGAACCCGGCTTCGGCAAAGAGCGTGCGCAGGTCCTGGTGGCGGAACTGATAGTAGTACGGCTCGTTGTTGTAGTAGGCGTCCCAGTCGATCACGAAGTCCTCGTATGGACCGGTGACCAGCGAGACCGGGATCAGTTCCTGGTTGATCATCAAGCCACCCGGCTTCAGCACGCGGAACACTTCCTTGAGAATCGCCTTGCTCGACTTGACGCTGATCTCGTGGAAAAAGAAGCTCGAGGTCACGAAGTCGAACGAGTTGTCGGGATAGTCCAGCGTCTCGGCGTTCTGTTGGCGGAAGTGCACGCGGACGCCTGTAGCTTCGGCGCGCGCATGGGCGTAGCGCAACACGGGCGCCCCGACGTCGATCGCGTGATTGTCCATTCCCGGATAGACCTCGATGACCTTGAACATCTCCTTGCCGACCGCGCAGCCGAGGTCGAGGTAGGACTTGGGCGCAAAGTCGGGGAACTTGATCTTCAAGGCCCGCGCCGTCGTCGCGCCCCACCCGCTGTTGGAGCCGCCCCGCGTCAGGGCGCCGGAAAAGACCCTGCCGCCGTGCTGCAGTACCGCACCCTGTGCGACATCATCTGCTAAGTGCTCGCTGTGAAAGCAGCCCGGCATCAGGTGGACGTCGAGTTCGGTGACCGTTGCAGGAATGGCGGTGCTCGGGTTCAATCGCAGGGACCCGCCGGCCGGGGTCGCCGCCGCCGCGTCTTTGGCGACCTGGATGAACTCCGGGAGTTTGCGCTCCACTGCGGGCTGGACGGACCACCACGTCATGAGCTGAGCGTTGTGACGTAGGGCGCTCCATTCCTGAAAGATCGGCTGGTCCAACATCGCCTTGCGAACTTCGATACCAGTCTTGGGTTTGCGTCCGTTTTTCCGTTCGCATCGGGGCTCGACGGTATGGCTGTATACCGTCTGCATGTCCTTGGCGAATTCCCCGAGGACGCGTTTGCGTAGGATCGATACGAAGCGCTGGCGTGACACCTCGTCGTGCGTCGGCTCGAAAACGTCGTCGATGTTCTTGAGGTTGGACATGGGCGCTCCGCGTTGATTCAGGGCGCCAGTTTAGCACCACTGCGCCTGGGCGGCGTGCCTGCTAGTCCACGTAGCGGGAGACCTTGGGCTCCTCGCCGATCAGGCCGCGGGGTCGGAACAGGAGAGTCCCCACCAGCACCAAGCCGATCAGGATGACCTGGATGGCGCCCCCCTGGGCTTGGAATTTGGCGGGCACCACCTGCGAGACCAGCGCCCCCGAGGAGGTCCAAAGGCCCCAGACCACGAGCGCCCCGAGCAGGGCCCCGCGGTTGTTGCCGCTGCCGCCCACGATCATCATGGTCCAAATCTGGAACGTCATGATGGGCAGGAAATCGAACGGGCTGATGGATCCGATATAGGCGGCGTAGAGCGCTCCGGCGAGACCCATCAACGCACATCCAATGACGAATGCTTCGAGGCGGTAGCGATCGGCGTTCTTGCCGACGGCAATCGCGGCCACGTCATCCTCACGAACGGCCTTCAGTACCCGTCCCCAGGGCGAACGCACGATCCGTTCGAGCCCCCAGAAAACGGCGCCCGTGATCGCGAACATCATTGCGAGGTAGGCCACGTTGTGGGCGAAAGGAGTCGCGAAGGTCGAGGCCAACGGCCGGGGAATGCCGACGAACCCGAGCGTACCGGCGGTCAGCGACTCGAAATTGATCGTCACCAGGTGGATGACGATCGCGATCCCGAACGTCGTGATCGCGAGATAGTCGTGGCGAAGGCGAACGGTCACCAGCCCGATGACGTAGGCGATGGCTGCCGAAACACCGATGGCTCCCAACAAACCGAGCGCGAAGGGGAGTCCAATTCCGGAAACCTGGAAGGCTTGATCGGGAAGGCGTGGCTGCGTGGGTCCAGTGAGAATGGCCATCGCGTATGCACCGACGGCGAAGAACCCGACAACACCGGCGTTGAACTGTCCTGTGAAGCCCCACTGCAGGTTCAAGCCGAGTACGGCGATCGCGAAGATGCTCACGAATATCAGAAAAAAAATCAGGTACGAGAGTTCGCCAATCACGCAAACACCTAGGTCTTCGCCGCGATCAGGCCCTGCGGTCGGAAGTAGAGGATGACCACGAGCAAAAGAAAGGGAACCGCCTGCTTGTAACTGGTTGGTACGACGAGTGTCGCGAGGTTCTCCGACAGGCCGACGATCAGACCACCGAGTACGGCGCCGAACAGGCTGCCGGACCCACCGATGATCGAGGCTGCGAATACGGCAAGCAGGAGGTTGAAGCCCATCTCCGGCCGCATCTGCACCGTGAGACCGAAGAACACGCCCCCTGCGGCCGCCAACAATCCCGCCACGACCCAGGTCCAGGCGATCACGTGCGTGACCTCGATGCCCGAGACCTGTGCCAGCATCGGGCTCTCCGCGGTCGCGCGCATGGCGAGCCCCAGCCGCGTGTGGGTCAAGAAAAGCTGTAAGAGCACGACGAGGGCGACCGTCAGACCTAGGACAAAGAACTGGTCGGGCATCACCCGAACGCCCGGGAGCAGTAGAACCGCCATCTGCAGCTCCCGACTGTAGTACTCGACCTGCGGGCCGAAGATGAGCACGACGACGTGGCGCAAGACGAGAGCCACACCGAACGACGCGAATATCAAGGTCAAGCGGGTAGCGTTCTTGTTTCGCAGGCGCCGAAAGACTGTGCGATCGACCACAAGCGCCAGACAAGCCGTCAGCGCACCTGCAATGAGGGTCGCTAGCAGAAAGCCCCAACCAAAGGTAAGCGGCCCGAGGGGAGACCCCATCAATCCGAGCGACGTGAAGGTGAATGCGAAATACGCCCCCCAGGTCATGAGTTCCGAGTGAGCGAAGTTGGCAAACCGCAAGATCGTTAGACACAACGTGATCCCGATGGCGCCCAGCGACAGGATCGCACCGGTCAAGATTCCGTCAGCCAAGGCTTGTCCGAACATCAGCGCTTCCCGAGATAAATGTCGGCAACAGCAGGGTCAGCTCGGAGCGAATCGGCGGTTCCGGCGAGGCGGTTCCTCCCCTCCGCCAGTACGAACGCACGATCGGAAAAGCGCAACGCGGACTTGACGTTCTGCTCGACCAACAGTACGGCAACGCCGCCCTGCGCCAGCTCCCGGACTTTTTCGAAGATCGTTTCCGCGGCTTTCGGCGCCAAGCCGGCACTGGGTTCGTCCAACATCAACACGCTCGGTTCGGTGACGAGTGCTTTGGCGAACGCCAGCATCTGGCGCTGCCCCCCCGAAAGCTGACGGCCCGGTTGCCGGCGCTTTGCCGCGAGGTCAGGAAAGAGCGCGTACATACGTTCCAAGCGATCGGCGTAGCGACCGGACAGCGTATGGGCTGCGACACGGAGGTTTTCGTGCACCGTCAGCGTCGTGAACACATTGCCGATCTGGGGAACGTAGCTGACGCCGGCGTGGAGCAGCCGATGGGCCGGCAGTCCACCGATCGACTGGCCAGCCAGGGTGATTCGGCCCCCGGTCAACGGCAGAAGCCCGGCGATCGCTTTGATCAGAGTCGATTTTCCGGCGCCGTTGGGACCGAGGATGGCGACGATTTCGCCCTTCGCAACGTCGACCGAAACGCCATGAAGAATCGGCAAGTCCGGTTGGTATCCCGCGATGACATCGATGGCAGACAACAACATCGGGTCAGCCAGGAATATTTCCGAGATACGCGTCGACGACCCGCGGATCGGTTCGGATCGTATCCGGATCACCTTCCGCGATCAGCCGGCCCTGGGCCATGACGGCGATCGGCCGGCAGATGCTCATGACCATATCCATGTTGTGCTCGATGATCATGAACGTGATGCCGCCGCGATGCAGTTCCAGGATTTTCTCGATCAGCGTCTCGAGAAGGGCCGGATTGACGCCGGCGGCGGGCTCGTCGAGCAGGATCATGGCGGGCTTGGCCATCAGGACTCGCGCGAGCTCGAGAAGCTTCTGCTGCCCGCCGGAAAGCGTCTTGGCGAGGTCATTGGTGACCCGTTCCAAGCCGCAGAAGTTGAGGACCCCTTGAGCGAGGTTCTGGTTCTCCTGTTCCTCGCGCCTGACGAGGCCGTAGCGGAACAAGCTGTTCCAGAAGCGTTCGCCGCTTTGGTGTGGTCTCGCCAGCATGACGTTCTCGAGAACCGTCATTTCGGGGAAAGGTCGCGGGATTTGGAACGTCCGTGCGAGACCCTTGCCGTAGATTCGGTCCGTGGTCAGCCCGTCGATCCGTTCTCCATGAACCCGAATCGTTCCTTGGTCGACCGGGAGTGAGCCGACGATCGTATTGAAAAGGGTGGTCTTTCCCGCGCCGTTCGGGCCGATCAGGCCGGTGATGGTGTTCGCCTTCACCGTCAGGGTCACATCATCGACCGCACGAAGGCTCCCGAACTGTTTGCTGACGTGTTCGACGGACAGCACGATGGGTACTCGCTAGGGCGCCGAACCACGAGTTCGGGTGGCCGTCGGGTTTCTCACAGCGTATCGGTTGGGTCGGCAAGCCGGACTGGACCGGCGCTCAAACGCCGGTCCGATCCTCGATGGCGGGTGGGCGACGCGCGTGGCGGCGACCAAGGCATCCGGAGGTCGCCGCTAGCCGTCGACTTGCTTGAACAGCTCCTGCACCTGGTCCAAAGTTCGAGTTCCGCCCTCGACGATCTTGCCATCGGCATCGATCTTCCATTGCATCGTTGGGGCAGAGACGTCGCCGTATTGGTCGTATTGCAGCGGCCCGGTGGCGCCGACATAGCGGATGGCCTTACCTGCCTTGATCAGGTCACTGGCCTTCTTGAAGCCGTCGCTCCCTGGGAAGACCACCTCACCGTTGAGCGTGAGAGCCTTTCGCATGTTGTCGCGAATCTCGGTGCCGTTGACCTCCTTGGCCAACTGCATGGCCAAGGCGACGACCATAACCGAGTCGTAGGTCGAGTGCAGGCCTGGCGTCGCCGGGGCACGACCGAACTTCGTGTTCCAAGCCGCGTTGAAGGCATCGACCGACGGGCCCTTCACCTGGGCCACGTCGTAGCCGATCATCTTCTGCAGGAAGCGCGGACCGACGGCCTTGATGAACTCCTCGGAGCGCAGGCCATTGATCACGAGCATGTTCTGCGTGCCGCCGAGTTGCAGCCACTCGCGGACGACCGTTGCGCCATCCTGCGGGAACGCAATGAACAACACTGAATCGGGGTTGCCGCCGAGTGCCTTCTGTACCTCGGCACGGTAGGACGGTTGGTTCTCGTTGAACGAAGCGTCGGCAGCGACTTTGCCGCCCAACTTCTCGAACGCCTTCTGGAAATCGCTGAACGTAAAGCGGCCGTTGTCGTTATTGGCCCAGACCACGGAGGTTCGACGATAGCCGGCCTCGATGGCGATCCGCGCCAGCGAATAGGCCTGCGTTTTGGTCGTCGGCAGGGTCCGGAAGAAATAGCCGCCAGACTTTCCTTCCTGCGCGAGTGTCGTCAGCGTGGGGGACGTGGCGCAGCAAGTCGAAAGTACGACTTTCGACTGCACCGCGAAGGTGCTCGCCATCGGGATCGCGGCGGCGCTCGGGACCGGTCCAATGATCGCTGGCACTCTCTGTACCTCGATCAGGAACTTGGCGGCGTCCAGAGCCACCGGCGTCTGGGTTTGATCGTCGCGAAGAATGAACTCGACTTGGCAACCTTTGATGCCGCCGGCCTTGTTGATGTCGTCGACCGCCATCTGCGCGGCATCCGAAATCGGCTTGCCGATCGAGGCCAACGATCCCGTGATCGGCAAAATCCCGCCGAGTTTGATCGGACAGGTCTGTTGGGCGTTTGCCGCCATAGGCAGAGCCAACAGCAGCAGGGCGGTCAGTGTGAACGCGCGAAATACGAATTTCATGGTCCCCCTCGGATCAAAATTGGCGGCGAACCGTAGCGGATCGGCCGCGCCGAGTCACGGTAATACTTGTCAAGCGGCCAACAGGCGGCGCGACCCTGGCGCGCGGACTCGCCACAGCAACCATGCGACGATCAATACGTTGATCATGTTCCAGCCGATGCCGTTGAGGAATGCGGCGCGGTAGGACTCCGTCCAATCGAAGATCAATCCGGATAGCCACCCGCCCACGGCCATCCCGAACAGCGTCGCCATCAAGATCAGGCCCAATTTCGTTGCCGCGTCTGCCGGCGGGAAGTACTCGCGTACGACGACGGCATAGGTCGACACGATGCCGCCCTGGAACAGCCCAAACAGGGCGGAGATCACGTAAAGCGACGTCAAGCCATCAAAGAAGAAATAGAGGACGAGGGCCGACATCTGCAGCAACGACCCGATCAGAAGCGTGGTGAGGCCGCCGATGCGATCGGCCACGAGTCCGGAAATGATGCGACTCGTAACCCCGAAGCCCAACATCACCGACAACATCTCGGCGCCGCGCGCAACCCCGTAACCGAGATCGCCACAGTACGCAACGATGTGAACCTGTGGCATGGACATCGCGACGCAACAGCCGACTCCAGCCAGACAGAGGAGCAGGAGCAGTCGTGACCGAGCTAGGCCAAGGTCGCCAAGGGGCATTGGCACGGTTGTCGTCGTTGCCATGGTATCGAGGCGCCGCCTCAGCACGGACGCGAGTGGCAACACAATGACTACGCAGATCACTCCCAATCCAATCAGCGACAAGCGCCAACCGAATTGTTCGACCGCGTAGTGGATGAGCGGCGGCCAAACCGCACCGGCGGCGTAATTGCCGGACGCGCACAGCGCCACGGCGATGCCACGATTGCGATCGAACCACTGCGAAGTATCCGCGATCAGCGGCCCGAACATGACCCCGCCGCCAACCATGCTGACGAACAGGGCGTGGGCCAGGGCGAATTGCCACAGCGACGACGCCTGAGCCGCGAGAAGATGACCGATCCCAAGCGCCACGACCCCGGCAAGCAGCGGCCGAACTATCCCGAGGCGGTCGACAAGCCGTCCCATGAGGACGCCGCCGATTGCGAATCCCACCATACTGGCGGCATAGGGCATCGAAGCATCACCGCGGGCCGCTCCGAACTCCGCCTGAATGGCCGGCAAGATGACCACGACGGACCACATGCCCACGCCACCCACCGTACCGATCGCAGCGGCGGCGCCCAGGCGGCGCCAGGAATAAGAGGACTCGATCGACGTGAGGTCGTGCCGTTCCGCCATTTGGTGCCCTGTGCCCGCGACAAGCGGTCTTACCTGAAAGCCATGCTTCGCCATAGCATGGAATCCGGATCTCCGTGGCAACAGGACAGTGGAGTGCATGATGGCCGTCGACCGTTGGGGGAACCCGCTGACGACCGTAGGTCAGGAAGCGGCTGACCGTTTCAGTGATGCGGTTCTCGCCTACCTCGAGTTTCGTCGCGACACCGGCGACAAGCTGAAGGCGTTGTTCGCTGCCGACGGCGACATGCCGCTCGCTCACATTCTTCGCGGTTATTTCTTCAAATTGTTCGCCGTACCGGGGCTGGAGGAGCGGGCCCGTAAGGCCGTGGCCGATTCCGAGGCGCGGATCGCCAAGCAGGGAGCAACGGAACGCGAACGTGGCCACGTCGCAGCGCTGGCCGCGTGGGCAGCTGGGGACTACGCACGAACCATCGCGTGCTGGGATCAGATTCTCGTCGACCATCCGCACGACATGCTCGCGCTCCGACTGGGACACTTCACCCAGTTCTACATGGGCCAATCGGCCCGGGTTCGCGACTCGATCGCGCGCGTCCTGCCGTATTGGGCAGGCGATGATCCGGACCTTCCGTTTCTCCACGGCATGTATGCGTTCGGTCTCGAGGAGTGCGGCGACTACACGGCGGCCGAGCGCTTTGGGCGTCTAGCGGTCGCGCGGCACCCCGACGACACCTGGTCGGTCCATGCTGTCGCACACGTTCTCGAGATGACGGGACGTGTCCGCGAGGGACTGTCGTTCCTCGATGGGCTCGAACGTCACTGGTCGGCTTGCAACAACTTCGCGTACCACATGTGGTGGCATCGTTGCCTCTACCACTACGAACTCGGTCAGTACGAGGCGTGCCTCGAGCTCTACGATACGCGGGTGCGAGCCGACAAATCCGATGAGTACCTCGACATCACCAACGCGGTCGCGTTGCTGTGGCGTCTGGAGGATCGCGGCGTGGCGGTGGGCGATCGCTGGGTCGAGTTGACGACGCGCTGTGAGACGCGTGCCAGGGATCACTTGATGGCGTTTCCCGACATGCACTACGTGATGGCGTTGGTGGCGGGCGGCAAGTTCGAAGCGGCGAGCGCGATGGTCGGGGCGATGGCGACCTTGCCCGATGACGAGGCGCACTACGAGCAGCGCGCGCTGCGGCATGTGGGGAAGCCGTTGGCCGAGGCGATCATCGCCTACCGTCGCGGCGACTTCGCTTCGGTGATCGACCGCATGCTGCCGATCCGCTATGGCCTGCAACCGATCGGCGGAAGCCATGCGCAGCGGGACGTTTGGGTTCTGATGCTGATCGAGGCGGCGATTAGGGGTAAACGGAATCCTCTCGCTAGGGCGCTCCTCGCCGAGCGACTGGCCCAGCGACCGACGAGCGCCACAACCTGGGCGAACTATGCCGATGTTCTGGAGGCGCTCGGTGACTCGAAACAAGCCGGCGCGGCGCGAACAAAAACCGCCGAACTGCGTACCGCCTGAAGGAGGCCCCATGTCGACGGTCAAGATCTATGGAGTCGCGTTTTCGCGTTCGATCGCCAACATCTGGGCGGCGTTGGAGCTTGGAATTCCCTACGAACGTGTGCCGATCGGCTGGCACGACAACTCGATCTACAGCGAAGCCTATCGCGCCATCAACCCGAACCGACGTGTCCCTTGCCTTCAGGACGGTGACTTCATCCTGTGGGAGACTATGGCGATCAATCTCTACCTTGCGAAGAAGCAGGGCGGGGCAATGGCGCCGAAGGGCCTGCGTGAGGACGCCCTCATGACCCAGTGGAGTTTCTGGTCTGCTTTGCAGCTCGAGCGACCACTCGGCCAGTTCGCCTACAACACCTACATCAACGATCCGCCCGACCGAAACGCCGAGGTCGCCGGAAAGGCGTGGAGCGAATTGCAGCCGCTGTTCGCCGTTCTCGACGCTCAACTGGCGCGTACGATCTACCTCGTCGGTGATCGGTTCACGATTGCCGATCTCAACGTGGCGGCCATGTTCTTCCGGCCTCGCCGCGGTGGGCCGATCGACCTCGGGCCATACCCCAATCTGAAGCGCTGGGAGGCGGCCGTATTTGCTCGTCCAATGGCGGAGAAGGCCTGGCAGGTGCGCCAGGTCGACGCCGACCGCTACTAGCGCCTCCTGGCGCCGAAGAAGTGGTACTTGGCGCTCGATCCGGGCTGTGTGGATGGGGCGTAGCCGCGAAACGTGTCATCGGTCGCGAATCCGCCTTTGGCCGCGACATCGCTGAGATCAAGCTCCGAGAGCTTGGTGATGAACGGTTCCGCGTTGAAATGGGTATTCCAATCCAGCTGGAAAATCTGGGATAGCATGTCCATGTCCTTGGCCGGTCCCATGTCGGCGTGGAGCATGAGGCCGTTCGGCGCGAGCAGGCGGAAGCATTCCGCGAAGATGCGGTGAATGACGGAGACCGTCAGCTCGTGGAGCAGCATTGTCGATACAACGAGGTCGAAATATCCATCGGAGAATGTCGTGCGCTCAGCCGTCTCCTGAAAAAAATGTACCCGACGCCCTAGCGCCTCGGCGCGGGCGTGAGCGTAACGTAGACAAGGCGCCGACACATCGATGGCGTAAACCTCGGCACGCGGATAGAGATCGACCCAGGGCAGGGTGTTGTGACCGATGGTGCAACCGAGATCGAGAATGCGACGTGGGCGAAACGATGGAAACTCCACTTCGGCCCAGGCTCCGACGGCGGCCGCATAGCCATCGCCCAACGGGCCGTAGGCCCCCCAGCGTTGGCGCGCTGCGGTCTTTTCGGCTTCCGCTTTGCCGCCCACCAGCGCTGGTCGCGTGCCGGTCAGGAAGTATGTGCAGTCGTACTCGGCGCCGGCAAAGACATCGTCTTCCGTGAGTTCGCTGAGATAGCCGCCGGGTTTGGCGTGGTAATGCACGGCGCTCACGTAGCGAGGGGCCCTTAGGTTGGGATCGAGCGCGAGGCTGCCGAGACGACGATTGGACGTCCTGTAGGCGCGCGCGCGATCAATCAACGTCGGGAGTTGGCGCTCGACCATCGGTCCCACGGATTCATAGGACATCTCCCTGGCGCAACGTTTCAGGGAACTCCAGTACTGCGTGTAGGGCTCGCGCAACAACGCTCGGCGGACGTCGCCCACATGCTCCGGCTCACGCCGATGTTCACGGACGTACTGCGAACGGACTTTGCGGTCCCAGAGCACTTTGTTGCCGGCGCCATAGGATCCATTCATCTCGTTCATGAACGACTGGGCAAACAATTGACGTGAATGATCGTCATGGGTGGGAAGCGCCATCATCGGGTGTCGTGTCACGCCCGATACGATCGGATAACTCTGTTTGGCCATGGTCGTCCTGTGCCTATCGGGTTTTCAGATTGACTTCGCCATAGTTGATGTAGCGATACAGCATCTGGAAGTTCTGAACGTCCCGATGCAGGGCCACCACCTCGATCTGATTCACCAGGAAGATGACGGGCGCGTCCTCGGCGCTCAGCTTCATTAGTTCCTGGATCATTTTTCCGCGCTTGTCCGTCTCGAACTCGTTGCGCGCCGCCTCGACCCGAGGTCTGAGGCTCTCGTTGCAGTACCAGGTCGGCTTGCGGTCGCACCAGTGGGTGGTGTAGCCCTGCATCGGATCGCCATTGTTCAACGTGTAGCCCCAACCGAAGGCCCAGTCCTTGAACGTCACGTCGGTCGCGGTCGGCCCCCCGCCTGAAAACTTCGCAACCCAGTCGGCGAGACGTAGCGGGATCACCTCCGCATCGATCCCCACTCGTTTCAGGTCGAGGACGACCTGCTGGTAGATCTCGGTATCGGCGGTTGCGCTTCCGGTCACGGCTTCGATCGTCGTTTTGAAGCCGTTCGGGTGGCCGGCCTCCGACAGAAGGCGTTTCGCGCGATCGGGATCGTAGGCGTAGGGCTTCACATCCGGGTTGTAACCCAACATGCCAGGAAGGGCCGGCTGACTAGCAGGCACCGCCCGTCCACGCAGCAGGTTCTTGACGATGTTGTCCTTGTCGATCGCGAGGTTGGCGGCATGGCGAAGGCGGATATCCTTGAAGGGTGATCCTGCTCGTTCGGTCATCAGGGCGATGGCCGCGACGTTCGGGGCCGGTGCGGTATAGATGGCGTGGCCAGCGCTTTCGATGTTGGTGAACGCATCGATGTTCAATCCGAGAGCCACGTGCATCTGTCCGGATTGAACGGCTTGAATGCGCGCGGCACGCTCAGGGATCTCGCGAATGAGGAGACTCGGGACCTTGCCAGGATGCCAGGACCCTGTATGCGGTACGAACTCGGTCTCACCGGTTCGGATCTCTTTGATCTTGTAGGGTCCCGAGGACACTGGCGCCGCCGCCCAGCGTTGCTCGCCCATCTCCTGATAGGCCGAGACTTCGATGATGGGCAGGAGGCCGATTTCATTGTCGAAGGTCGGACTAGGGACGCGGGTCTTCACTTCGACGGTTGCGGCATCCACGGCGCGCGCGGGCCCGAGCACGCGTCGCAATGGCGGGGCGCCGCCGCCTAAGGGGGTCGTTCTTCCTCCGTCGTCGAGGAAAGCGTTGATATTGGCCGCAACGGCCGCGGCGTCGATCGGCTTGCCGTTGGTGAACGAGACGTTGGGCCGAATCGTGAATTGCCAAGTGTCCTTGTCGAGGTTGCGCCAACGGGTCGCCAGGATTGGCGTCACGCCACCATCGCCCGGCCGCGTCAGCGTCTCCCAAAGGGCGGCGTTGTACCAAGCGGGGGAACCGAACGCGGCACCCTTCCAGGGCACCGCAGGGGTCTCGACGATTGCGACGCGAAGTTGCTGTGCTGAAGCGGAAGCGCTCAGCCCGCTGGCCAAGGCAGCGACCATTGCTGCCCACCATGCCTTACGCCCATTCATGGTTTCCCCCTGGCGATCGACGTGCGCGTCGAGGATACGCTTGTTCTTCACTGGTTGGCACGGCGGGGCTTCCTTGGTGCAGTGCAGCAAATGAGCACTGCCGCGGTTGTCGTGGTAGCTTGGCCAAGCGGGATGGAGGCCGACTCATGCCGGACATGGTCAAGAAAGTCGCATTTTCCTGGCTCGAACATTCGAGCAAGGAGGATCATCAGATTCTTGCCCCTTACTTGGCCGAGGAGAAGGAGCGGGCCTGGGAGCATCTCATCGACCTACTCCACACTCAACGCGGGCATGAGGGACCGTTGCTGGTCGACATGTACACGCACAATCTGCAGACGGCGGCCTACGCCGAACGGGACGGTGCCGACGAAGAGACTGTCGTTTGCGCCCTATTCCACGACGTTGCGCACTACGTCTCACCCTATACCCACGGCCGGGTGGTGGCCGAGATGCTGCGCCCGTTCATCTCGGACACGAACTATTGGCTCCTCGTCAACCACACGGTTTTTCAGAGCTACTATTCGGCGCACCATCTTGGACGCGATCGCCATGCTCGCGAGCGGCACTTGGGTGAGCCCTGGTATGAAGCGGCGGTGCGTTTCGCGACGTGGGATCAGCGTGCGTTCGATCCGTCGTTTCAGGTGCCGCCGCTCGATCACTTCCTCCCAGCCGTGAGGCGCGTTTTCGGCCGACCGCCCAAGTTTTAGGTGGGCAGGGCCCAAACCATCTAGATTGTGTTTTCTCGTCGCATCAACGAGAGTTGCCGGCGGCCCGCGGGGCGCGGCGGAGCCGAACGAACAATGAGGGGGAGGAATGCCTAGTTTCCGCTACGAGGCACCGACGACCGTGAAGGATGTCGTTGGTTTGCTCGCCTCGACCAAGGGTGTCACGAAGATATTGGCCGGCGGGACTGACTTGTTGGTCCAGGTCCGTTCCGGGCGCACGAAGGCGGATGTCGTAATCGACACAAAGCGAGTCCCGGGCTTGATCGGAATTCGAGAACAGGCCGGCAGCTTTGTGATCGGTGCTGCGACACCAGGCGCCGAGCTTGGCGACCATGATGGGCTGGTTCGTGCTTGGCCCGGGGTGGTCGAAGCGGCCAACCTCATCGGTTCCACTCAGATTCAAGGACGCGCCTCACTCGGCGGCAACGTGTGCAATGCCTCGCCGGCGGCTGACAGTGTTCCCGCGCTGATCGCTGCGCGCGCCGTGGCGGTCGTCGCCGGGCCCAAGGGTCAGCGCGAGGTCGCCGTCGAGGCGATCGCCACGGGCCCGGGCAAAACCTCGCTTGCGCGCGATGAATTCGTCATCGAGTTTCGCCTGCCGAAACGCCCGCCGCGATCGGCCGACGCGTATTTGCGCTTCATTCCACGAACCGAAATGGACATTGCCGTCGTCGGCGCCGGTGTCAACGTGACGTTGGACGCAGGTGGCGTGTGCACTGCGGCCCATGTTGCCCTTGGCGCCGTGGCGCCCACGGCCGTGCTCGTGCCGGACGCCGCCGCAGCCCTCGTTGGCAAGAAGCTCGACGACAAGGTGCTAGCCGTGCTCGACGCGGCCGCGCGGCGGGCCTGTAAGCCCATCGATGACAAACGCGGCACGGTCGAGTTCCGTACCGAGGTGGCGGGCGTCCTCGCCCGGCGCGCGGCGGCGATCGCATTTCAGCGCGCAGGAGAACGACGGTGAGTAAGATTCATGTGACCACTACGGTCAACGGCGAAGCGGTCGAGTTTCTCTGCGCGTCCGATCACACGCTTCTCGATGTGCTGCGCGATGAGTTGAACCTGACGGGCAGCAAAGAGGGATGCGGGTCGGGCGACTGCGGGGCCTGCAGCGTCATCGTCGATGGTCGTCTCGTGTGCGCCTGTTTGATGTTGGCGGCGGAAGCGCGCGAGCGTTCGATCGTGACGATCGAGGGTGTGGCCAACGGCGGGGAGTTGCACCCCATCCAGCGCAAGTTCCTCGAGCATGCCGCGTTGCAGTGCGGCTTCTGCACACCGGGGCTGATCGTTGCCACGAAGGCGCTCCTGGGTCGGAACCCGAATCCGACCGAGAGCGAAGCCCGTTACTGGCTGGCGGGAAATCTCTGCCGTTGCACTGGGTATGACAAAGTGATTCGGGCCGTGCTCGACGCGGCCGCAGAAATGAGGGCAAAGCGATGACCGTCATCAAGCGCAAAGACGAACTGAAAGTCGTTGGCACCCGGCCGATCCGGCCCGATGGCGTCGACAAGGTCATCGGCCGAGCCGCCTTCGGCGCCGACCTGGCCATGCCGGGAATGTTGGTCGGCAAGGTCAAACGCAGCCCGCACGCGCACGCCCGCATCCGCAAGATCGACACGAGCAGGGCCAAGGCGCTCAAAGGCGTCCTCGCCGTGATCACTGCGGCCGATCTCCCCAATATTCCCTCGGAAGAAGCGTTCATGGGCGAAGGGCCGATGAACTTCCGCGATCTTTCGCGCAACTGCATGGCGCGCGACAAGGTGCTCTATGAGGGGCACGCACTCGCCGCGGTCGCCGCGACGTCGGCGGCCATAGCCGACGAGGCCATCGAGCTGATCGCTGTCGACTACGAGGTGTTGCCTCACGTGATCGATGTCGACGAGGCGATGGCGCCGGGCGCGCCGCTGTTGCATGACGACTTGATCACTGCGGGGGTCGAGCCAAAGCCGAACAAACCGTCCAATGTCGCGAAGCGGATTCACTTCGAAATCGGCAACGTCGATCAGGGCTTCAAAGAAGCCGACATCGTGGTCGAAGGTCGTTACACGACCAAGCCTGTGCATCAGGCCTACATCGAGCCACACGCCTGCGTGGCGACCGTGGGTGCCGACTCCCAGGCCATGGTTTGGACCTCGAGCCAGGGGCAGTTCATGGTGCGGGCGTACTGCGCCAAGCTGCTCGGTATCGAGATTTCCAATCTGCGGGTGATCCCGGCCGAGATCGGCGGCGGATTCGGCGGCAAGACCTTGGTCTATCTCGAACCGTTGGCGCTCGCGATGGCGCGTATCTCGGGACGCCCCGTGAAAATGGTGATGAATCGGGAAGAAGTGTTCCGCGCCACTGGCCCGACGTCGGGTGCGTCGATGGAGGTAAAGATCGGTGCCAAGAAAGACGGTCGCATCACGGCGGCTCAAGCGTTGCTCAAGTATCAGGCCGGTGCGTTTCCGGGATCGCCCGTTGGTCCTGGCTGTATGACCGCATTTGCCATGTACGATCTCAAGAACGTACGCGTGACCGGCTACGACGTTGTCTCGAATCGATGCAAGGTCGCAGCCTACCGCGCGCCCGGGGCGCCGATTTCGTCCTATGCCGTCGAGAGTGCGATGGACGAATTGGCCCAGAAGCTCGGCATGGACCCGATCGCTCTGCGGGAGAAGAACGCAGCCCGCGAGGGGACCAAGACCGTGTACGGTCCGATGCTCAAGAACATCGGGTACGTGGAAACGCTGGAGGCCGCGAAGAAGCACACGCACTACGGGATCAAGCTCGGGCCCAATCAGGGGCGGGGTGTCGCCTCGGGCTATTGGTTCAACGTCGGCGGGGAGTCGAGTGCCGCTGTCCACATCGCGGAAGACGGGACTGCCACGGTGGTCTCGGGCAACCCGGACATCGGGGGCTCGCGCGCCTCGATGGCGATGCAGGCGGCCGAGGTGCTGGGGATCCCGATCGAACGGGTGCGCTGCATCGTCGGCGACACGGCGTCGATCGGATTCACCTTCATGACCGGCGGCAGCCGCGTGACTTTTGCAACCGGGCTCGCGACGATACAAGCGGCCGAGAAGGTGGTCGAGGACCTGAAACGCCGAGCGGCCATGATTTGGGACATCAGTCCTGAGGCTGTGGATTGGCGTGACGGGGCGGCCCACCCGGCCGGCGCCAACGCCGGCAATTTCCAGCCGTTGACGCTGAAAGAGATCGCTGAGAAGGCAGGCAAGACCGGCGGACCTATCGGGGCCGAAGTCTCGCTCAACGCCCAGAGCCCGGGGGCGGGCTTCGCCACGCACGTGTGCGATGTCGAAGTCGATCCCGAGACGGGCTATGTGACCGTATTGCGCTACACGGCGGTGCAGGACGTCGGGCGGGCGATACACCCGAGTTACGTCGAGGGCCAGATCCAGGGCGGCGTCGCCCAGGGGGTCGGCTGGGCCCTCAACGAAGAGTACGTCTACGACTCCAAGGGGCGTCTCGAGAACCCGGGTTTCCTCGACTATCGCATCCCCGTGGCCTCGGACCTGCCGATGATCGATGCGGTGATGGTGGAGGTGCCCAACCCGTCGCATCCTTATGGCGCGCGCGGTGTGGGTGAGGTGCCAATCGTTCCACCGATGGCCGCCGTCGCCAACGCGGTGCGCGCGGCGACCGGGATACGTATGACGCAATTGCCGATGTCCCCGCCCAACCTGCGCGCGGCGCTGCGCAAGGCGAAATAGCGGCCGATGCCGCGCGTCGTGTTTGCCGGATCGGCGGCACAACGCTTCACGGGCGGGGAGAACGAAATCGCGGTCGAGGCGACGACCTTTCGCCGCCTCGTCCTCGAACTCGATCGTCGGTTTCCCGGTCTCGGCCGACAGGTCGAGGAAGGCATGGCGATTGCCATCGATGGAGAGATTTTCCAGGACGCCTATGCGACCCAATTGAAACCCGACAGCGAAATTGTGCTGATCCCCAAGATCGGCGGGGGATAGCCCTGCTGGTCGTGGTGCCGTGGATTGCGATAGGCTAGCTGGGCTCGGGGCGGGCTAGCCGCCGTACAGCCAATCGAGGCCATAATGCACGACATCGTTTTTCGTGGCGCGTCCATCGTCGATGGCACGGGGCGACCTCCATTCACCGGTGACGTCGCGATCGACGGCGAGCGTATCGCCGCGGTCGGCGGTAAGGCCGGGCCAGGACGACGCGAGGTGGCCGCCGAAGGCCTCCTGCTGACTCCCGGCTGGGTCGACGTTCACACGCATTACGACGGCCAGGCGACGTGGGACTCGATGTTGGCGCCATCGTCCTGGCATGGCACGACGACGATCCTCATGGGCAACTGCGGTGTCGGGTTCGCGCCCTGTCGTCCGAGGGACCATGCCGCACTGATCGACCTGATGGAGGGTGTCGAAGACATTCCGGGCATCGCGCTCGCCGAGGGCCTGGAGTGGGATTGGGAGACGTTCCCCGAGTTCCTCTCGGCCCTCGAGCGACGAAAGCGTACGATCGACATCGGCACCCAGATGCCGCACCACCCGTTGCGGGTCTACGTGATGGGCGAACGGGCGCTACGTCACGAGGCCGCAACACCCGAAGACATCGCGGTCATGCGCAAACTTACGGAAGAAGGGCTGCGCGCGGGAGCCTTCGGGTTCACGACTTCGCGCACGGAGCTGCACAAGACGATGACGGGGGCTCACGTTCCCGGCTATTTCGCGAAAACTGAAGAATTGTTGGGGATCGCCGAAGCCATCAAGACGACCGGAATCGGGGCTTTCGGCATGCTGAGCGATTTCGCCGACGAGGCCGAGGAGTTCTCCTGGCTCCGTGATCTCGCGCGGGAGACGCAGCGACCGGTGTGGTTCCTCCTGACGGATCGTCTCAATGATCCGCAACGCTGGCGGCGCTTGCTCAATGGCGTACGCGCCGCCAAGGCCGACGGACTCCCCGTCAGCGCTCAGATTGCCGGTCGCCCGGTTGGCCTCATTCTCGGTCTGCAGACCTCGCTGACGCCGTTCACCGCCAAAGCAACGTTTGCCTCGTTGGCCAAGCTCGACCCGAAGGAGCGCTTGGCGAAGCTCCGTGATCCGGCGATCCGGCGCGCGATTTTGGCCGAGGGCCTGTCCGATACGTTGCTCGACATCATGCAGCCGCAGCATCGCCATACCGCGACGCGGTGGGACCGCTTATACGTGTTGGGTGATCCGCCCGACTACGAACCTGGGGCCGAGAGCAGCATCATGGCGCTGGCGGCCAAGGCCGGCCAATCCCCAGCCGAGTTCGCCTACGACTATCTGACCGGTGCCAACGGCGAACGGTTGCTGTACTTCCCGGTGACGAACTACGTTACGGGCGATCACGAACCGCTGCGCGCCATGCTCACCGAGCCGGGCACGGTCGTCGGCCTCGGCGACGGCGGGGCGCATTGCGGCGTGATCTGCGATGCCAGCGTTCCCACGTTCATGCTCACGCATTGGGCCCGCGACCGGCACCGCGGCGAGCGGTTACCGCTGGAGTGGGTGATCAAACGCCAGACCCAGGACACCGCGGCTTTTTTTGGTTTCACCGATCGCGGCACGATCGCACCCGGCCTCCGCGCCGACCTGAACCTGATCGACTACGCGGGATTGCGACTCCACGCGCCCGAGCTGGCCTATGACCTTCCAGCCGGGGGGCGGCGTTTGATTCAGTACGTCGACGGCTACCGAATGACTACGGTCGCGGGAACGCCCGTGTTCGAGAACGGCGAACATACCGGCGCTCTTCCCGGGCGCCTTGTCCGATCGGGTACGGCCGGACCACGATAGTCGCGAACCTGCGCCGGTTCCGCGAGCAGAGGTTCCTGGAGAAACGCTATGGGTCACTTGCGCTTCGGCACGTTCATTCCACCGATCCATCCGGTTGGTGAAAACCCGACATTGTGCATCGAACGCGACATGCAGCTGGTCGAGCATCTTGATGCGCTCGGTTTCGACGAGGCGTGGATCGGCGAGCACCATTCGGCTGGCGCCGAGGTGATCGCCTCGCCCGAGTTGGTGATCGCCGCGCTCGCGGAGCGCACCAAGCGGATCAAGCTGGGCACGGGCGTGAGTTCGCTGCCCTATCACCATCCGCTCATTCTCGCCGACCGCATGATGCAGTTGCATCACATGACGCGCGGCCGGGCGATGTTCGGGGCCGGCCCGGGAGCGCTTGTCTCCGACGCGATGATGATGGGTCTCAAGCCCGAGCGCCAACGCGACATGATGGAAGAGGCGCTCGACTGCATGATGCGCCTGTTCCGCGGGGAGACCGTTACCTATAAAACGGACTGGTTCGAGCTCAAGGACGCGGTGCTGCAGTTGCGGCCTTACGGTGGGAAACCCATGGAGGTGTGTACCGCCTGCGTCGTGACCCCCTCCGGCCCACGCGCGGCCGGCAAGTTCGGTACCGGACTGCTCTCCCTCGGTGCGACGGCCCCCGAGGCTCTCGCCGCGGCCGCCAAGAACTGGCAGATCGCCAATGACACCGCGGCTCAGCACGGCCACCGTATGGCGCGCGAGGACTGGCGCATGGTCGGTCTCGTTCACATCGCCGAAACCAAGGAGCAGGCGCTGGCGGATGTTCGTCATGGCATCGGGGAATGGATCCAGTACTTCGACGACGTTGCGACCCATCCCATGGTGCCACCGGAACGCAAGGGCGACCCGATCGCTCACCTCGTCGCGATCGGGCGCGCGGTGGTTGGAACGCCGGACGACTGCATTCGCCAAGTCGAGAAACTCGAGCAGGCGTCGGGGGGCTTCGGGTGCTTTCTGATCACCGATACGAACTGGGCGACGTTCGAAGCCAAGCTCAAGTCCTACGAGTTGATCGCGCGCCACGTGTTCCCGAGGTTCCAGGGACAAAACACCCTGCGGGAGCAATCCTACGCTTGGGTGCGCCGCAGTCAGGATCACTTCAAAGCGGCGGGCCGCAATGCTCAACAGGTCCAGATCGACCGCCACGCCGGGAAGGCCAAAAACGCGGCCGAGTGATCTGGGCGGCGCGGTCATGTCGGGCTAAGATCGTATTCCATTCGATTGCGCACACCTGAGGGGGATCGGGGTTTGCAGCGCTATCGTCAACGCCGAGCCGTGCTCGCCACCATGCACGGGAAGGAGCGGGTGTTCGCTCGCCCGTTGAGGGTAGCGCTCGGCCTCGAATTGGTCGTGCCCGAAGGATTGGACACCGACCGCCTCGGGACGTTCTCGGGCGAGGTCGAACGGGTCGGCAGCCCGTGGGAGGTGGCGATCCGCAAGGCGCGATGACCGGGCGGGTGAAATGGGGCGACGGCTCAATTCAGTGGTCCGATAGTGCCCGAAGTACCACGCCCAACCCGGTGCGCGGCATGGCGGCGCGCCTCGCCGGCGTCAATACGCCGTTTGCCGGTTCCCGCCGCTCGGTCGATGCCGAGGGCCTGGCCCTCGAGCGCACCTACCTGGCCGGGCTCGCGGCCGACCTCGACCGCGCGCACTTGTTCGAGGCGACCCGCGGCGGCGCGCTCGATCGCGAGATCGCCCGCGAGCTGCATGCCCTGTCCCGCGGTGATCCTACGGGTGTCACCGATTCGGTCGAGGCGCGCACCATCGCCCAGGTCGTCCACCGCTACCAGGTGCTGGCGGTCGACGGCCTCAACCGTGCCGGCGCCTGGATCGGGCGCTACGAGGGCTACATCGCCCGCACCAGCCACGACCCCGATCGGCTGCGCCGCGCCGGCTACACCGCCTGGCGGGACACGATCACACCGCTGCTCGAGGCCCGCACCGTCGAGGGCATTGCCGAGCCGGAAGCCTTCCTGCGCTCGGTCTACGACGCGCTGGTCTCGGGCATCCACCTCACCCCCGACGGCCTCCAGGGTTTCAAGGACCCGGCGTTCAAGGGCCCGGGCAACCTGGCCAAGCGGCTGTCGCAGAGCCGGCTGCTGCACTTCAAGGACGCCGATGCGTGGATGGACTACCACGACGCGTTCGGCGCGCACTCGCTTATTGAAGACGTGCTCGGGTCGCCGAACTCCAAGGCGCCTTGCCGCGGCGTGCCGTCCAGCTCCGCGAGGCGTACCGCCAGGACCTCGGCCTGGCGCTGCAGGGCTACTACGCCGATCGCGCCGACTTCGCCGTGATCCGGCCGGGGGCGCGTGAACGCGCGATTCTCCTGCAGGGTCAGCGGCCGGGCACAGTCGTCGGTTCGGCGCTGCGTCTGTTCACCCAGTTCAAGGCGTTCCCGACCGCGGTGATCACCAAGGCCTGGGGGCGAGAGCTCTACGGCGGCCAGGGCGGCGCCGGCGCCACCGCCGGCATCGTCCACATGATGGTGGCGGCGACCGCGCTCGGCTATCTGGCGATGAGCGCCAAGGATCTCGTGAAGGGCCGCAACCCGCGTGACCCCACCGACCCCAAGACCTGGGCCGCGGCGTTCCTGCAGGGCGGCGGCGCCGGCATCTACGGCGATTTTCTGGTGGGCGAGTTCTCGCGCTTCGGACGTTCGTTCTGGGAGACTGCGCTCGGGCCCACCGCCGGCACCGTGGGTGACGTGGTCGGTCTGTGGAACCAGGCCAAGCAGGGCCAGGACCCCTCGGCCGAGGCGTTCCAGGCGGCGCTGAGCCACACGCCGTTCCTCAACCTGTTCTACGTCAAGCCTGCGCTCGACTACCTGGTGCTCTACCAGGTCCAGGAAGCCTTGAACCCCGGCTTCCTGCGCCGCTTCGAGCGCCGCATCGAACAACAAAACCGCCAGACGTTCTGGCTGCGACCGACGGAGGCCGTCCGATGACACTTACGTCCCCCACCAACCGTAACAACTACACGGCGAACGGATCGCAGACCGCGTTCGCCTACCAGTTCCGCATCGACGATGCGACGCACCTCGGCGTCTACTTGGCCGACGTGCTGCAGTCTTCGGGGTTCTCGGTCTCGGGCGTCGGCAACGATGCCGGCGGCAACGTCACATTCACCACCGCGCCGGCCAACGGCACCAAGGTGACGCTGATCCGCGCCGTGCCCTACACCCAGCCCACCGACATCCCGACCCAGGGGCCCCTGTCGTCCGATTCGCTCGAGAAGCAGCTCGACCAGACCATCATGCAGGTGCTCCAGCTCAAGGAGCTGATCGACCGCACGCTGGTGCAGCCGCCCTCGACCGGGACGACCTCGCTGCAACTGCCGACCCTGGTCGCCTCGCAGTTCCTGGGCGTCAACGCCGCGGCCAACGGACTGCTGTGGGGCCCGCCGCCCGGCTCGGGCGTGCCGATCAGCACGTTCATGCAGACCGTGGTCGACGATGCCTCGGCCGACGCGGCGCTGACGACGCTGGGCGGCGGGACGACGGGCAAGTCACTGTTCGGCGCCGCCACCGCCGCTGCTGGCCGCGAGACACTGGCCGCCGCCAACAGTCGCGATGCGTTGGTCGGTTTGTCACTCGCGCTGAACGGCACCGACCCCTCGAACGACATCGACATCGGCTCGGGCGTGTGCCGCGATGGCGCCGACACGGTCGACATGATCCTGTCGTCGACCCTGGTCAAGCAGCTCGATGCCGCCTGGGCGGTCGGTACCAACCAGGGCGGGCTCGATACCGGCGCCAAGGCGGCCAACACCAGCTACTACGTGTGGGTCACGATGCTGGTGGTTCGCTGGTGCACCACGCGTATTTCGCTGGCTGGTTGATCGGGTAAGGAAGGAGAGCCCCTTATGGACTACACCCTGACCGCTACCGAGCGCGCCATCGCTGGGCGGGCGCTCGCGCCGCATGAAATAGATGCGTACTTCGAACAGAAATGGCGCGAGGGCGGGGCGCCGTTGATCGGGGCGACGCTGACCGAGTTCGCCAAACTGCCGGCGCCCGACTATCGCGCTCGCCGCGCCGCGGCTTACAAGCGCGAGCTGGCCAAGGTGCCCACGGATGCCGGCAGCTTCGAGCGCGTCGTTGGTGACGTACTCGACGTGCTGATCACGCAGGTCGAGGCGATGCGCGTTTCCTTGGCCGCGAATCGCACGCCCGAGTTCGAGGCGCTCCTGGGAAACATCGCCGCGATCAAAGCGGCGCATCCAAAACCATGACGCACCTGCTCTCGCACGGCTCCCCCCTCTTGATCTCCCCCCGTTCCGGGGGGAGAAGCTCGCGACAGCGAGCGAGGGGGGCATCGTGCCTCGTGCTCTTTGCGGTGGCGCTCGCCGCCTGCGCCGCGGCCCCACCGCCCAGCGCCGTGGGCCTGTGCGGCGATCGCACGACCATGGCGCAGATCCTCGGCCAGGCGGGCGAGCGCGCCGCGGCCGGCGGCCTGGAAGAGGGCGGGGTGCGCGTGATCGAGCTTTGGACCTCGCCCTTGGGCGGGTTCACCGTCACCGCCACCAACCGCTACGGCGCGACCTGCGTGCTCGCCACCGGGCGGGCCTGGCGCCAAGACGGGGGGACGACATGAGCCTGCGCGACAAGGTGGAGAAGGCGAACGGCTCGCCGCAACTGCAATTGATGGCCCGCGCCATGGCCTCGGTCGGCGTGCCCTTGGCCGCGATCATCGCCGCCATGGCGGTCTGGGCGTTCCTGGACCTGCGCGGCGACGTCAAGAAGCTGATCGACGTCGTCACCGCCGACCGCATCACCGCCGCCGCCGACCACCGCTCCCTCGAGGAGCACGGCCGCCGGATCACCAACCTGGAGCGCGCCGTGTGGCGCGCGGACTGATCCGGATTTTCATTGCCCTCTAGACAAGCGCGGTGGCAATACTGTGCGCATGTCCGGTCTAATGATACGTCAAAGCGACGGAATTCCTTGGGAGCCCCATGCCTTGCCAGGGTCCATTCGCAAGGTGCTTGCGACCGACAAACGCACCGGGAGCTACGTCCATCGTCGCTACGTCTTTCCTGGGTCCGTTCCGCAGCCCGCACGTCGATATCATCGATCTGTTCGAGAGACCTTCTTGTTCCTATGGGGGCACCTCCCGAGTTGGGAGTTCAACGACGTGGCCGACACCGAAGGGCATTTCGTTGAGTTTCGGCGTGGTACGTTCATGGATCGGCCTCCGTTCAGCATCCACGGGCGGCACCCCGAGGCGAAGTCGGTGACAGGATGCGAATTCCTCATCTGGACCTCTCACGGGGGGGAGTTCGAGGCGGATCCGCTCGAGAGTGAACAGGTACCGTTCAGCGGCCCCTCCGGTGTGGCTCCGTTTTCGGCGACTCAAGTGGTCGTAATCGACACCGAGAGTCTGGACTGGGTGGATCATCCGAGTCTTGACGGGGTTTCGACCAAAGTCCTCAGTCGAGAGTCGCCGGGAGGCGGGGGCATCGACCCGGTCGTTTTGGTTTACCTTCCCCCGTCGTGGCCATCTCGCAATCTGTCGCTCACGTTTACCGAGCGCGGCTGGGCATACGTCGTCGCAGGCTCCATGCGCTTGGCCAACACGTCTTGGGAGGTTGGAACTTTCGCGTCGTGGGCGACCGCGACGGGTCAGGATTCTGGCCCCCGTGCCGTTGGCCGTGAAGGCTGCCTATGCCTTACGGTTGGGCGAGGCTTCTCTTTATGAGGCAAAAAAGTTTGCCGCAAGAATTATGATATAACGTCGACGCCAGGAGCATTGGGCAATGGAGCAATCCGGTCTCCGCATGGGCGCAGCCGTCTTCGCAGCCGGCACTGTCCGTCGGACTTTGGCTCTCACGTTCGCGGTAGCCGTGATTTGGCTCAGCGTGTGGTGGGCCTTGACCTAGTCATGGGTGCCTCGCTTTGCCTGACCGATGTGACCGTGTCTTACGGGCGACACCCTGCGGTGCATCACGTTTCGGGCACATTCGATTCGGGGACCCTTACAGCCGTCGTTGGGCCCAATGGGGCGGGCAAGAGCACCCTCCTGAAGGCGATCAGCGGTCTGCATCCCGTCGACTCGGGGCGCATTCATGTCGGTGAGCACGGGGCAGGTGTCGCTTTTCTTCCTCAACAGTCGGCGTTGGACCGAAGCTTCCCGATATCGGTACTAGAAGTCGTGCTCCTCGGACATTGGACCCGAGTGGGGCCATTTGGTCGCTACTCGCGGCGGATGGTCGAGGACGCTAACCACGCTCTTTCCATTGTTGGACTAGACGAGTTTCAAGAGCGCCCCGTCGGCACACTGTCGACGGGACAATTGCAGCGCGTCCTTTTCGCTCGCCTACTTCTGCAGGACGCCTCGATCATTCTCCTCGATGAACCGTTCGCCGCTCTCGATCGTCGGACGACGGAGGACTTGATCGCTGTTCTGGAACGATGGCACGGAGAGTCGCGGACCGTGATCGCCGTACTCCATGACCACGATCAGGTTCGTGCCTATTTTCCCAATGCCCTCTATCTCGCACGCGAGTGTCTTGCTTGGGGTCCAACCCACGACGTCCTGACCGCGGAGAACGAACAGCGGGCACGGACCATGGCCGAGGCTTGGCGCCAGGATGCCGAGATCTGTGAGCGACCCTAAGTGGACATCCTATACGCCCCATTCATCGACTACGCATTCATGCGTCGTGCCCTCGCGGCGACGATCGCCCTGTCGTTCTGTTGTCCGGCGGTAGGCGTGTGGCTCGTGTTGCGCCGAATGAGCCTCGTCGGCGACGCAATGAGCCATGCGTTGCTGCCCGGCGTGGCGGTGGGATTCCTTGTCGCGGGGCTTTCGCTTTCTGCGTTGACGATTGGCGGGATGGTCGCTGCACTGATAGTCGCCGTTTTGGCCGGTCTCGTCACGCGCTGGACCCCGCTGCGCGAGGACGCGAGCTTCGCCGCATTCTACCTGGTTTCCCTCGCGGTCGGCGTCCTGATCGTTTCTTCCTTCGGGACCAACGTAGACCTAATGAGATTTCTGTTCGGTTCGATCCTTGCGGTCGATGATCATGCTCTTCTATTGGTGGCATCAATTGGCTCTGTCAGCATCGTAGGTCTCGCCATCATTTACCGACCGCTACTGGCCGAGTGCTTTGACCCCGAATTCCTGAAATCGGTCCACGCGCATGGTGGGCGGTATCATGCGGCGTTTCTCGTACTCGTGGTCTTGAGTCTTGTCGCTGCGTTCCAGGCGTTGGGAACGCTGATGGCTGTCGGGTTGATGATGCTGCCGGCTGCTTCGGGACGATTCTGGGCAAGCTCGGTCAGCGGCCAAATTCTCTCAGCCGTCGCAATGGCCCTGGCATCCAGCTACACGGGGCTATTGATCTCGTTTCATGGGGACGTAGCGTCGGGACCGGCGATCGTCCTATGCGCGGGAGCGCTATACGTCGTGTCGCTCGTGATTGGGCGCCGAGGCGGAATCATCGTCGAACATCTTCGGCCACGCCACCTCGAGGCGTGACGCAGCATCCTGGATCGGCGCTGTACGCCTCCTTAGTTCGCCCAGGGACGCTCTCTGACAGCATTCCGTCCGGCGATGTGGCCGAAGGCCAAACAGTCCGTCAAGAAGGCACCGGACTGATAGAGATTGGGATTGGCTGCGCCGAGCTCTCCTGCCTCATAGAGCCGCGGGATCACCCTGCCATCGTGATCGAGAACTTGCCCATGGGCGTTGCGGCGGCCGCCCCCGGTGGTCGAGACGATCGCGGGTACGATCTCGATGACAAAATAGGGCGGCCCTGCGAGTGGGAGCATCTCGCCTGCCGGTCGTCCGAATTCCCGATCTATTCCTTCTGCAGAGGACTGGTTGTACTCCGCGATAGTCCGCCCAAGAGTAGCCTCTTTGATCCCGGTCTCCTGGGCGATCGCGGCAATCGAGTCGCATTGCTTGATCCAACCGCTACCAAGTTCCTTTCGGTTATCGGCGCTCCACTCGTAGCCGAGGACGACGGAATTCCAACCGATCGGATGGCTGAACCAGCCGACGAGGGGGGCCGCGTCCATCATGGCTTTGTCCATGATCATGTAGGCTGGCGTGACATAGGCGTGTGGCGCGTCGACCCAACGGCCATGAATCAGTTGCTTGGCATGGCGCAGTCGATAAGGCGTGGTCTCGTTGTTGAACCGGCGACCATCGCGCGCGATCTCGATGAAGCTGAAGTGCGTGAGCCGGCTCCGGCGCATGAACGCTGCCTCGAATTCCGGCACCTTGAACGCAGGCCAGAAGCCTCCCGACTGCGTGACGTTGCGCACATGCCAGAGATCCGCCCCCGCGCGCTGTAGCATCTTGAGGCCGTCCCCAGTATTTCCTGGCGTCCCGAGGGTGTAGACGCGATCTACGCCCCATAGGTTCCGCTGCATAGCGAGGTTGTTCTCGAAACCGCCGGTGCACAAGACAACACCGCGCTTGGCGCGGATAGCTCGGCGCACGCTTCCAGATGTGACCTCAACGCCGAGGACTTCCCGAGTGTCTGGATCTTGGACGAGTTTGGTGGCCGCGCTTTCGAAGAGCGTCCGGATGCGCCGCTTTTCGACGTGGCGATGAAAACAATTCCAAACGCCGCTCGGGTTCGGCTCGATGGTCGAATTGAACTTCACGCATTCGGATCCAGGAAACTCCGGAAACTCGACCAAGACGCTATTGGCATTGCCGCGGTTGGTGTGAACGTAACGATGGCCTACGGCGGAGGCCATCGTCGTGAGCCAACCCTCAAGCACGACGACCTCGTCGAGCCAGGCCTCGAGCACCGGGCCAGGAAGCGGATTGGGCTCATCCATTGCCATCTTGTAACGTCGCAACGCATCCCGGTCCGTCGGGCAGAAGATCGTCTGGCCAGAGGCGCGGCTGTTGCCGCCAACGAAACGCTCCGGCATTTTCTCAACGATCAGGACGTCGGCCGACGAGTCCTGGTCGCTTGCGACAATGGCCGAAACAGCTCCCGCCAAGCCAAAACCAAGCACGACGACATCGGCGCTCTCCGACCAATCATGGCCCATATCCTTTGCTGACACGATCGTTCCCTCGCTCGTTCACCCGAAGAGTCATTGCGGGACGAGAATGACCTTGCCGTGTCGTCCTGTTCCGGTCTGGGCCGCGAGCCTCACCGCCTCACCAAACGATGAAAACGGAAACACTCCGGCTATCTCGCCCCAAACTCGTCCGTCGACAACCATTCGTCCCATCTCGTCATAGATCTCGCGCTGCCGCTCCCTGGTTTGCTCCGCGAAGGTCCGGCTCTTGAAAAACCCGATCAGGGAGATCGCGTTGAACATCATAGCCGCGACCGAGATACGGGCCTCCGTGCTGCTGATGAATCCGTAGGTGGCGACGATACCGTTTGGCGCTAGGCACCTTGCCATGCGATCCGTGGCGGCGCCGGCAACGGCGTCAAGACCGAGGAGGATGGGAGCGCCACCCGTTGCAGCTTGGACAGCTTCCGTCAGATGCTCGTCGTCAAGCACCACAGCGTCTGCTCCCATTTTCTTGAGCGGGTCGACCAAGCTAGGGCGCCGAACGATGTTCACCGTCCGCATTCCCCAGGCGCGTGCAAGGCGGATGACATATCCGCCGCAGTTCGAGTTGGAGGCGTTCTGAACGATCCACTCGCCAGCGTGGAGAGGGCGGATGTATCGCAGCATCAGATAGGCAGTGAGCAGATTCCCTGATACCAGCGACAACTGAACCGGGTCGCCTCCTTCAGGGGCTCGGAACAATCCAGTCGCTGGACATAGGATGCGGTCGCGCCACGTGCCCCCTTTGCTCGGCAAGAAGACTCGATCGCCTTCTCGCCAGCCCGACTGGGCGCCAGCCGCGGCGATCCGTCCAACGCCCTGGTTTCCCGGCACCGCCGGCAACGGGCGCCGAAAGTCGGCCTTGCCATTGACGTGATACAGATCGTTCAACATCACCGGGGTTGCTTCGACGGCGATCACGACTTCGTCTGGCCGCGGCGCTTCGACCTGTTCCTCCACGATCGCGAGGACCGTCGCCGGATCGCCGAACTGTTCGTACTGAATGGCTCGCACCGAAGAATACTATTGGGCAGGGGCACTTCGCTCAACGTCGGGCAGAATGACGATAGACTGACTCTTGTTTCTGGGGCGGAGGTCAAGGTCATGGGACATGAGATCGCTCGACGCTATGTGCCGGTCGGGCGCAGGTTCGTTCATTACCGGCGGGCTGGCGACGGGTCGCCTGTCGTACTGCTGCACGAATCGCCGATGCATTCGGGCGCCTACGTCGACCTTATTCGCTCACTCTCCCCGCGGTTCACGGTCTTTGCGTTCGATACGCCGGGGTTCGGCGATTCTGATCCGCTCTCGGTATCGAGGGTCGATGCTCGCGTCTTTGCCGACGCATTGGCGGAAACGTTTGCTGTGCTCGCCATGCCGCCATGTCCGATATACGGGCTCGATACCGGAGCGGCAATCGCGCTCGCGTTCGGGGCACGACACCCAACGCTGACCACGGGCCTCGTTCTGAACGGGTTGCCGATCTTTTCGCCGCGGGATCGGAGAGAGTTCTTACGCTACTACGCGCCGAGATATCGGCCTGTGTGGGATGGAGGTCACTTGGCCGCCCTCTGGACGAGAATTCGCGACCACCGCACATTCTTCCCCTGGTATCGTCGCGACGAGACTGGTCGTCGACTTCGAGGGATGCCGCAGGCGGAAGAACTGCAAGACCGCACGATGGGCTTTCTTCGTGCCGGTGACCATTACCGGCACGGATACAATTCCGCGTTCGGCCAGGATGCGGTCGCCACAATCAAACGGGTGCTCGGGCCGATCACGTTCTTGGGGCGCAGGGACGATACCTTGCTTTCGCCCGCCCTGAAGACGCTCAAGAGCTTACGGCGTCACCAACAGGTGGTCTGGGTGCCGTCGTCGCGGCCGAAGGATATCTACGCCGCGATTGCACGGGCCTTCGCCAAATATGCCAGAGGTACGCCCCCAGAGGATATCGAGTCGCTGAAACTCGCTGGGCGACCGGGCGTCACCTACATCGATCTGCCGTCCGGACAGGTGAGGGTAAGAGGTTTCTTCGGGCGAGCAGAGAGGCGTCCACTGCTGCTCCTTCATGACTTGCCCGGTTCATCCGCGATGGTGACAGAGGCGGTCAGACAGTTGGCACGTGATCGGCCTGTGCTCGCTTTCGATCTGCCGGGGACCGGCGATTCCGATCCTCTTCCACAACGATTGCCGAGGGTGTTCGACTTTGCACAGGCAATCGGACGAGGCTTGGGCGGCCTCGGTATACGCCGAGTGGACATTGCGGCCAGAGGGCTAGCGGTTCCAATTGCGGTAGAACTTGCCGCTGCGTTTCCGAAGGTCGTCGGGCGGCTTGTGCTCGAAGATGTCGTCGTGTTGACCACTCGCGAGCGAAGGGAATTTCTCGATCGATACTGTCCATCGATCAAACCAGAGTGGGACGGCGCTCACCTCTATCGGACCTGGCTGATGGTTCGAGACCACTATCTTTTCTGGCCTTGGTTCGCGCGGACGGCGGTAACGGCCTTGAAGCGTCCCTTTGACTTTTCGCCCGAGCTCCTGCACCGGCGTGCTCTAGAGATCCTCAAGAGTGGCGCCACATATCATCTACCGATCGACGCTTCACTGCGCTACGATTCGGCGTCCCGTTTCCGGCGCGTTCGCGTTCCTGTCATGCTGTGCGCGGAGCCATGGCACCCAGCCCACGCGAAAATGCCACAGGTCGCGAAATTGTTCCGAGCGGCCGAGATCGCAACACTCGATGCCGGCTATGAGTCTCGGCGACAAGTGCTCGATCGGTTTCTCGCGGAGCGCTAGTCGACGGGTGGCGTTTCTTGCTTCGAACGGTTTCGCTCCGCTGTCGCGGGCCTGTGCATAACTCCGTTCGATCCGGTCTTTTTCCTTGACTCAAATAGCTGGAGCAGCGACACAGCGGCGTCGCCGTTGGGGAATGGTGGCGCAACAGGGGAGGGACGTCTGCTCTACCGCGGTAGCAGCTCGTTGATGGCGTTTGTCTTGCTGTGTGCCGTCATTGTGTCGGCTCCGATGGCGGCCTCAGCCTCGGTTCCGGCTCGCTCCCTCTATGTCCAATGTGTCGACTTTGCCAAAGCGGCCACGGGGTTGCCCATCCGAGGTGATGCCTGGATGTGGTGGGAAAACGCCAAGGGCCGCTTTGAGCGCGGGCCGGTGCCGACCGCGGGTTCCGTTCTCGTATTCAAACGCACCGGCTCGATGCGCTACGGGCACGTCGCAGTGGTGCGCCGGGTTCTTGGTCCGCGCGAGGTTCTTGTCGACCATGCCAACTGGGGTGGTTCGCGCGGCCGCGTTAGCCGCGCAGTTTCCGTCGTCGACGTCTCCTCGTCCAATGATTGGACGACGGTGCGGGTATGGTATGGGCCAGTCGCCGAGCATGGGTCACCCTACAAGACGTATGGCTTCATATACCCAAGCGGGAGAGGCCCTTGGGCGAGCGGCGCCCTCAAAGAGGCACAGACCGCCGACGTCGAACGCGAGCTCGACTCGATTGCGGCTCAGGGGACGCCGGAAAGAGCCCGGGCTCGTCCCCGGTCTGGCCGCGCTGGCTAGCTCCCCCTTCGTCCAATCGGGTATTTCCCAACGGAACCCGCAAAAGGGCGCAGGAGCATTACGCCGAGTGTCAGCTCCTTCGGTTCACGAAACTCGTCGATCCCGATCTTCATCGCGGCAGTCTCAGCGGACGCAGCCCGTCGGTAGGTTCCAAACAGACGATCCCACCAAGGAAGGTTGAACCCAAAATTGCTGTTGGTCTCGGTTGGTTCGGCGGAATGATGTATCCGATGCATGTTCGGCGTGACGACGAGCCACCGCAGGGCACGATCGAGGTTTCTTGGCAGTTCGCTATTGGCGTGGTTGAACATCGACGTCGCGTTTAGGACGACCTCGAAGATCAAAACGGTCGCAGCGCTGGGGCCAATCGCCAAAACGACGGCCATCTTTAGAAGCATCGATAGCAGTATTTCGAACGGATGAAAGCGGCCACCCGTCGTTACATCGAAATCGAGGTCGATGTGGTGCATTCGGTGCAGACGCCACAGCACGGGCACCGCGTGAAAAATGACGTGCTGCAAGTAGATCGCAAGGTCGAGTACAACGAACCCGATCAAGAAGGAGGCCCAGCCAGGGAGCTCCAGAACGTTGAGTAGGCCCCAGCCACGTTCGCCGCATACCGCCGCAAGCGAGACGGCGGCGATGGGGAACAACGCACGCACGGCGAAGGCCCCGATCGCCATCACCGCGAGGTTCGACGGCCAGCGACGCCAGCGCGAGAAAAGTAGCTGGCGGGCCGGGTGAACGGCCTCCCACACTGCGACACTCACGAGAACGGCGGCTGAGCAAATTCCGCGAATCCAAGGTTCGTGCGCGAGCAAAGCTTCCATCGCGGTCGTGGTTAACATGGCGCTACAGGGCTCTTCAAGGCGCCGAGAACGCATCCACCCCAGCTCAGGTGTAGTATGACCCGGAGGTGTCAGTTCACGGAGTTCGCATGTTGAGATTGGGCCTTGCGATAGCGCTCGCCGTGACAAGCCTTCTCTTGGGCGAGGCTGCGGCGCTAACCTATGAAGAGGCACGTCACTTGG